>JAZLJK010000019.1:0-62210 GCA_045617865.1 Bacteroidales bacterium
ATGAAAAAGATAACCAGAATATTTATGACATCGGCTGCCTGCCTCACACTGTTTGCAGGTCAGGCATTCGGCCAGGGAGTCTTGAGAAACGTCAACACAGTTGTGGGTGACGCTCTCCAGAAGCTTCCCGCAACAGATATGGCTCTCTACGACCAGCTTGCAACAGAGCTTGTGGGCACAGGGGCAGAGGGTCTCACACTCCTGAAAGACATGCTGGAGCGCCAGGACGATTCAATGGTGGCTGTTGAATATGCCATCGGAGCAGTCTGCGCAAAGGCCACTGCAATCGGTGGCGAACAGCAGGCGACAGTGGCAGAGCTTGTGAAGAAATTCGCAGACGAGGCCAAGGACGAGACAATCAAGGAGTTCATGGTACGCCAGCTTATGGTGCTTGGCGTTGACTACGGTGAGAAGAACAAGACCGTCACTTCTGCACTCGATCTTGGCACAACTGCCGCAACAGGACTTAAAGAGCTTGCAAAAACCATCAAGAAAGGTGACAAGAAGTCAATCTTCGACGCCCTCTACCGTGTAGGTGACGTGGAGGCTGCGAAAGATATCGTGGCAGCGGCACTTCCCGCAGTAAAGAGTGACGACACCCGTTCTGACCTCATCTGGTGGCTCGGCGAGCAGAAAGACAGCAAGTTTGACGCGGCCATCCTGCCTTTCCTCACTTCTGCAGCACAGAACGTGAAGAGCGAGGCTGCATGGGCCCTCACAAAGACAGGTTGCAAGAAAGCACTGCCCATCCTCGCGGAAATGGTGGCTGAAGGTACCGACGCCGAGCTTGCAGCAGAGTGCCTCAAGTGCTTCCCTGCAAATGTGGCTGACGCTGTGGCTCCTCTTTTCACCAAAGCATCAGACAAAGGCAAGCAGAACATCATCGGTCTTCTTGGCGGCCGCTGCGCAAAAGCCAACAAAGACATCGTGTTCGGCTCACTCTTCAACAACGACGCGGCAATCAGCAAGTCGGCATATGATGCACTTGCATCAGTGGTAGACAAGGAAGACCTCCTCACTCTCTTCACTTTCCTTGAGAGCAGCGGAAAAGATCAGCGTCCTCAGATTCAGGATGCAATCCTCACAGCCATGGAAGGTCTCAGCAACACAGAGAAATATGAGGTGCTTTCAAACCGCAAGAACATTGTCCCCTCAGCAAACGAGGCACTCTACTGGCCCATGATCATTTCCGTTGCTGACCTTGCACAGACATTCGGCATCTGCAAAGAGGCAGGTGACGACGCAGACCTTGCAGCAACAGCTGTCAAGTCATATCTTGACAAAGTTGCGGCAGCAAAAGAGCCCGGTGCAGAGCAGCTGCTCCACTACCGCGCTGTGATGGACTACGCAAATACAGACGAGCTCAAGAACGCAGTGCTTGAGTGCATCGGCAACACCGGTGCGTTCCCCGGCATCTTCTACGCGGCAAAATACCTCGACAACCCTGCAACAAAGCAGGCGGCTGCCATCGCACTCCGCAAGATTGCAACCAGCGACCCTTCATTCTACGGTCCTGAGGTTGTGGATCTCATGAACAAGATAAAAGATGTGAATACAGGTGCAGACTTCGTATATGACTTGCAGCGCATCGAGAAATATCTCTCTGCAGTTCCCGCCGATGACCAGGGCTTCGTAAGCATGTTCAACGGCAAGGACCTTTCAGGCTGGCAGGGCATGGTCGGTGACGGCAACCCCTACTACCGTTACGGTCTCAGCGAGAAGCAGCTTGCAAAAGAGCAGGCGGCAGCGGACCAGCAGATGGCTGCAAGCTGGACAGTGAAGGACGGCACAATAGAGTACGTGGGAACAGGTTTTGACAACCTTGTTTCAGCAAAGAAATACAAAGACTTCGAGATGTATGTAGACTGGATCATCTATCCCGGCCAGCCCGACGGTGATGCAGGCATCTACCTCCGTTCAACACCTCAGGTTCAGATCTGGGACACAGCCCGCACATGGGTCGGTGCAGAGGTCGGCAGCGGCGGACTCTACAACAACCAGAAGACTGAAAGCACTCCCGCATTTGTTGCAGACAACCCTGTAGGTGAGTGGAACAGCTTCTACATCAAGATGGTGGGCGAGCGCGTCACTGTTTATCTCAATGGCCAGCTCGTTGTGAACAACATCGTGATGGAGAACTACTGGAACCGCGGGGAAGGCATCTTCCCTGAGGAGTACATCGAGCTCCAGGCACATGGTAGCCGCATCGGCTACCGCGACCTCTACATCCACGAGCTTCCTTCAGTAGAGCCTGTGAAACTCTCTGCAGAAGAAGAGGCTGAAGGATTCGAGATGCTGTTTGACGGCACTGGCCTTCAGAAGTGGCATGGCAACAAAGTTGACTACAATGTAGTTGACGGTGAGATCTCAGTTGAGAGCCGCAGCCGTGGCAGCTCATGGATCGGTGACCTCTATACCAACGAAGAGTATGCAGACTTCATCTTCCGTTTCGAATTCAAGCTCACCAAAGGCGCCAACAATGGCGTGGGTGTGCGTGCTCCCGGCGTAGGTGATGCAGCATACGAAGGCTATGAAGTTCAGATCCTCGACCACTACGACGCAATCTACCAGCCCTGGCTCAAAGACTATCAGTATCACGGCTCACTCTATGGTATCATCCCTGCAAAGAACCGCGACGCTCTCAAGCCTGTAGGCGAGTGGAACAGCGAAGAGATCTACATGAAGGGCACATATGTCCGCGTGACTGTGAACGGCCAGGTTGTGACTGAAGGCGACATCGCAGAAGCAACCGCCAACGGCACATACGACGGCCTCGACCATCCGGGTCTCAAACGCACTTCGGGATATATCGGATTCCTCGGCCACGGCGACCATCTCTGGATCCGCAACGTCCGCGCAAAACACCTTTAGAAAACATTAATCAGTAACAACACATATTAATATTAGCTACTATGAGCAAAAACATGTCAAGAAGGTCTTTCCTTCAAACAAGTGCAATGGCTGCAGCCGGCATGGCTGTGGCATCTTCTCCCATGTGGGCAGGTGAACCCAAGAAAAAAGAGAAAAAGAAAGTTGCTGCAACTGACAAGCTGAATATCGTAGGTATCGGTATCGGCGGCCGTGGCGCAGCTGACGTTGACGGTATGGCTTCACAGAACATCGTGGCTCTCTGCGACTGCGACTGGAACTATGCAGCTTATGAATTTGAGAAATATCCCAATGCCAAGAAGTTCAAGGACTATCGCAAGATGTTCGATGAGATCGGCAATGAGTTCGACGCAATTGTTGTAGGTACTGCTGACCATACTCACGCATGTATCGCAGCACAGGCTCTTGCAATGGGCAAGCACGTATATTGCGAGAAACCTCTGACTCACACTGTATATGAGACTCGTCTCCTCACCAAGCTCGCTGCAGCTCAGGGTGTGGCAACTCAGATGGGCAACCAGGGTGCATCACTGAACTCTACCCGTCAGATCATCGAGTGCATCCAGAACGGTGTCATCGGTGAAGTTACACGTGTTGACGCTTTCACAGACCGTCCTATCTGGCCTCAGGGTCTCGAAACTCCCGTAAAGGCTGACCCCATCCCCGACACTCTCGACTGGGATCTTTTCATCGGCCCTGCTAAATATCGTCCTTTCAACACTATCTATCATCCCTGGAACTGGCGCGGCTGGTGGGATTTCGGTACAGGTGCTCTCGGAGATATGGCATGCCACATCATGCAGCCCATCGTAGACGCCCTCAACCTCGGCTCACCCATCTCTTGCCAGGGAAGCTCTACCAACCTTATGGTTGACTGCGCTCCCAACGCTCAGATGGTCAAATTCAAATTCCCTGCACGCGACAACATGCCCAAGGTAGGTATGCCCGCAGTTGAGGTCAACTGGTATGACGGTGGCCTCAAACCCGAGTTCCCCAAAGGCTGGCCCGTTGGCAGAGATATGAACCACGCAGGTGGTGCCTGCGTATTCTATGGTACAAAGGACGTCCTCATCTGCGGTTGCTACGGTACTGATCCCTGGCTCCTTTCAGGCAAACCCGTTCCCGCTGCAAAGAGCACACGCGAGGTTGAGAACGAAGACCACCACATGGACTTCGTACGCGCTTGCAAAGAGTCTAAGGAAAACCGCATCATCACCAAGTCTGACTTCAGCAAGGCAGGTCCTCTGAACGAAATGGTTGTCATGGGTGTGCTTGCAGTTCGTCTGCAGGGTCTCAACCGTGAGCTCATGTGGGACGGTGAGAACATGCGCTTCACCAACATCGGTCCCGACGAGAATCTCGTATTCAAGGTTAAGGACGGCTTCTCAGTACACGAGGGTCACCCCACATTCAAGAATGAATACACTGATCCCATCAACGCTCAGGCATTTGCGGCCGAGCTTATCAAACACACATACCGTGAGGGTTATGCTCTTCCCGATATGCCCAGATAATTGACTGTTATAACTTAAATAATAAAATGAAAAAGATTTTTACACTGGCAGTAATCTGCCTTACAGTTATGTCTCTGGCTTCTTGCAAGAACAACAAGAAAGCTGCTGAGGAAACCGCAGCTGAGGAAGAAGGTTTCGTTGCAATGTTCGACGGTGAAACTTTCAACGGATGGCGCGGTTATGCAAAAGAGAATGTCCCCGGTGCTTGGGTAATCGAGGACGGTTGCATCAAGATCAACGGTTCTGGCCGCGGTGAGGCCGGTGCAGTTGACGGTGGTGACATCATCTACACAACTGCTGTGAAGAACTTCGAGTTCACTTTCGAGTGGAAAGTTGCTCAGGGTTCAAACTCAGGTGTCTTCTACATGGCTAAAGAGATTCAGCGTGAAGACGGTTCTTATCTTCCCATCTACTACTCAGCTCCCGAGTATCAGGTTCTCGACAACGAGAACCATCCCGATGCGAAGCTTGGTGTAGACGGCAACCGCCAGTCAGCTTCTCTCTATGATATGATTCCTGCAAATCCCCAGAACTCAAAACCTTTCGGTGAGTGGAACACAGGTAAGATCATCGTTTACAAAGGCACAGTTGTTCACTATCAGAATGGTGAGAAGGTACTCGAGTATCACTTGTGGACTCCCGAGTGGAAAGCTCTTGTTGACGCCAGCAAGTTCGGCGAGGCAGGTCCCTGCGCAGAGGCTTATCCCTACATGCTCAAGGCTGAGGACGACGGAACAGGCTTCATCGGTCTCCAGGACCACGGCGACGACGTTTGGTATCGTAACCTCAAGATCAAAGTTCTCGAATAATGAAGAAACTTTTATTTGCAGCATTTGCCGCTCTTGCAATACTTTCTGCAGCCAGCTGCGAGAAGAAGAACGATTATATCGGTCTTCAGATGTACTCTGTAAGAAAGTATCTTGACCCCATGCCCGAAGCTCTCCAGAAGATTGCCGATGCAGGTTATTCTTTCGTTGAGCCCGCAGGATACGACGCAGGCAAATTCTATGGCATCGAGCCTGCAGAGTTCAAGGCAATGGCAAAGAAGGCCGGCCTTGCAGTGCTCTGCTCGCATACAGGCGGTCCCAACCCCTGTGTAAACGATCACCAGACCTGCATCGACTGGTGGACTGAGGCAATTGACGCTCACGCTGCAGCAGGCTGCGTTGCAATTGTAGCTCCCGGTATGGGCGGTGAGGCTTATGCATCGGCAGAAGGTCTCCAGCAGTACTGCGACCTCTACAACGAGGTAGGTGAGATGTGCGCTGCCAAAGGTCTCAAGTTCGGCTACCACAACCATTATGCAGAGTTCACAGTGAAATTTGATATGCCCGACAGCACTCAGATTTCAGTTTACGACTACATGCTCAAGAACACCGATCCCGAGAAGGTATTCTTCGAGATCGACCTCTACTGGGCAACAGTCGGCGGCGTGAACCCCGTGGATGTAATGGAGGCAAACCCCGGCCGCTTCTATTTCTGGCACGTTAAAGACGAGCTTGAAGTAGGTGCATCCGGCAAGATTGACTTCCCCGAAATCTACAAGCATGCATCAGTTGCAGGTATGAAATACCAGGTAGTTGAGCAGGAAGCTTACTCAGAGGGCGCTGATCCTTTCGAGAGCGTTAAGGCATCTTGCGACTACACAAAGACAATGAGACCCGAATAAAACGGGATCAGAAAATAAGGAAGCCGGAGTTCGGAAGAATCCCGGCTTTTTTATTATATTTGTGAATAAGAGATTATCAAGAATATGAAGGAACTGAAATGCCCGAAGTGCGGGAATGTCTTTACGGTGGATGAGGCTGACTATGCATCCATTGTCAATCAGGTGAAGAATGCTGAATTCGAGACGGAGGTGGCACGTCGTCTGGAGGAGCTGCGCAGCCAGTTCAAGGCCGAACAGAAGGCTTCCAGTGCAGAGGCCGACAGAAACTTCAAGGAGGCGCTCTTCAGAAAGGAGAGCGAGATTGTGTCATTGAAGTCCACCATAGATCAGAGCCGCAGCGTGCTTGAAATAGCTGTGCTCAAAGAGCAGCAGAAGGCTCAGACCGACCTCAAGGAGAAGGAATCTGTGATTGCAGAGCTGAAGGCAAGAACCCTGCTTGAGAAGAGGGAGGCGGAATTGCGCGAAAACAGTATCAAGGAGCAGTATGAGGCAAAGCTCAAGCTGGCGCAGGAGCAGATAGACTATTACAAGGACATGAAAACTAAGATGTCCACAAAGATGGTGGGGGAGACTCTGGAGATTCATTGCAGCACCGAGTTCGAGAGAGTGCGTCCGTTGTTCCCCAATTCATACTTTGAGAAGGATAACGATGCCTCATGTGGCAGTAAGGGTGATTTTATCTTCCGTGATTTTGACGGAGATACTGAATATATTTCCATCATGTTCGAGATGAAGAATGAGATGGACACTACCGCCACCAAGCATAAGAACGAAGATTTCTTCAAGAAGCTTGATGATGACCGCAAAGCCAAGGGATGTGAGTATGCAGTGCTGGTGTCACTCCTGGAACCAGAGAGCGAGCTTTATAACACAGGCATCGTGGATGTGTCGCACCGCTACGCGAAGATGTATGTAATCCGTCCGCAGTTCTTCATCCCCATGATCACTCTTCTGGTCCAGACTTCGCGCAAAAGCATCGAGTACCAGAAACAGCTTGCCATTGCACGCAGCCAGTCCGTCGATGTCACGAATTTTGAAAACCAGCTTGCCGAATTCAAGGATAAGTTTGCCAACAACTACCGTCTGGCAAGCGAGAAGTTCAAGAAAGCCATAGAAGAGATAGACAAGTCGATAGACCACCTCCAGAAGATCAAGGAATCCCTTCTTGGCTCTGAAAACAACCTGAGGCTGGCCAATGACAAGGCCGATGCCCTCACCATCAAGAAGCTCACCAAAGGCAATCCCACAATGGCAGCCAAATTTGAGGAAGCCAGAGCGCAGCAGCCGAAGTAAAGAATTTGCGTCTGTATAAAAAAAATCGCCGTCCCTTTCAGGATGGCGATTTTTGTTCCCGGGGTTCCGGGTGAGTGGGGTGCTGATTACTCCTGGATAGCTGCGATGCCGGGGAGGACTTTGCCTTCGAGATATTCGAGCATTGCGCCGCCGCCTGTTGATACGTAGCTGACCTTGTCGGCATAACCCATCTGAGTTACAGCTGCAACTGAGTCGCCGCCGCCCACGAGGGTGAATGCACCGTTGTCAGTGGCCTCTTTCAGGAAGCCGGCGATAGCGTTGGTGCCTTTTGCGAAGTTGGGCATCTCGAATACGCCTACAGGACCGTTCCAGAGAATGGTCTTTGAGTTCATGATGACCTCCTTGAATTCAGCGACTGCCTCGGGAGCTGCATCCACGCCTTCGTATCCGTCAGGAATGTTGTCTGAAGGGCAGATAACAGTGTTGGCGTCGTTGCTGAAATCGTCAGCTGCAACAACTGCTTTTGAGAGATAGAGCTTAACGCCTTTCTCCTCGGCTGCCTTGAGGACGTTGAGAGCAACTTCAATCTGGTCGTCTTCGCAGAGTGAACGGCCGATCTTTCCACCCATGGCTTTCTTGAAAGTATAAACCATACCGCCACCGATGATGAGGTTGTCCACAAGGTCGAGAACATGCTCGATGATGCCGATCTTTGAAGATACCTTGCTGCCGCCGATGATGGCTGTGAGAGGACGCTCGGGAGTCTCAAGCACTTTGCTGATGGCTTTGATCTCGCCTTCCATCACATAACCGAACATCTTGTCGTTGGGGAAGTACTCGGCGATGAGTGCTGTTGAAGCGTGTGCGCGGTGTGCTGTGCCGAATGCGTCGTTGATGTAGCAGTCTGCGTAGCTTGCAAGAGTCTTCACGAACTCTTTCTGGCTCTCTTTCACTGCCTTCTTGGCTGCTTTCTTCTCTTCGTCGGTTGCATCCTCTGCAAGTCCTCTGGGCTTGCCTTCTTCCTCTGCATAGAAACGGAGGTTTTCAAGAAGGAGAACCTCGCCGGGTTTGAGAGCATCTGCCTGAGCCTTTGCTTTCATGCAGTCATCTGCAAACTGGATCTTGGCGCCGAGTTTTTCCTCTACGTGGGCAATGATGTGTTTCAGAGAGTATTTCTCCTGAACTCCCTTGGGACGGCCAAGGTGCGACATGATGATGAGCGAACCGCCTTTCTCAAGCACTTTCTTGAGTGTGGGGAGGGCAGCGCGGATACGGGTGTCGTCAGTAATTTCAAAATTTTCGTTGAGGGGGACGTTGAAATCAACTCTCACGATGGCTTTTTTGCCGGCAAAATCGTAGTTTGAAATGTTCTGCATTGTGTGAAATTTATGAAATGATAATAATGTTCAAGTTTGAACAGCAAAGTTAGGAAACCAAACTAACTTTCGCAAAAACAATTTGTTACAATTCGACTCTGGAGAATACGCTGAGCGGCAGCGCCTTGCCGAAGCGGTCGCGGAGCACCAGCTCGCCGCATTCTGCTTTGGCTGACTTGGGCAGACTGAGCGCGGTGCGCACTGCAGTGTCGGCCAGAAGTGCTGAATATCCGTTGGAATAGAGATTCAGTATCATGAAGCTGTCTTTGGGCGCCAGTATCTCGCGGACATTGCAGAGCATCTCGTAGAGGCAGTCGTCAAGCTTCCACTTCTCACCGTCGGGGCCGTGACCGTATGCGGGAGGGTCCAGCATGATGCCCTGGTAGGTGTTGCCGCGCTTGGCTTCGCGCTTTGCGAATTTCAACGCATCCTCTATCACCCAGCGGATGTCGGTCAGATGGCTCAGCTCCATATTGCCGCGCGCCCAGGTCACCACCTGACGCACAGAGTCGAGATGGGTCACCACAGCGCCGGCCTTGCGTGCCGCAAGCGATGCCGCACCGGTGTAGGCAAACAGGTTAAGCACCTTGACGGGCTGTCCGCCTGCCTTCTGCACAAGCTCTGAGGTCTTGCTGTGGATATACTGCCAGTTTGGCGCCTGCTCGGGGAATACTCCCACATGCTTGAATGATGTGAGCCCCATGCGGAGGTTGAATCCCAGCGGCTGGTAGCCAATCACCCACTGCTCCTGCATCTTCTTGTGCATCTGCCAGGTGCCGCTGTCTTCTTTGCCGCTCTTTCCGAAGCCGCTGCCTGCAATGAAGCTGGTGTGTGCCAGCTTCTTCCATTCGCTGTCGGGCAGGCTTTTCTTCCAGAGTGCCTTCGGCTCGGGGCGGATTGTGACATACTGGCCGAACCGCTCGAGCTTTACAAAATCTCCGCAGTCAATCAGTTCGTAGTCTTTCCAGGCGGTTGATGGGCTTTCAATGGTCATATTCCGTTGATTCTATTGTTTCATGCCGGCTGCCTTGCGCTTTGCCCTTGACATGCGGGGCCCTTTCACTGCGGGCTCCTTGACTGGCTTGGGCTCGAGCAGTGCGGGGATTTCAGTCTTGTGGCTGTATACTATGAAGGCAATGCCTGCAAGGATGAAAGGCACGCTGAGCAGCTGCCCCATATTGAAGAGCATTCCCTGCTCGAATCCTACCTGGTCATTCTTGATGAATTCTATCACAAAGCGGATGGAGAAGAGGGCAATCAGGAAAACTCCGAACATCCAGCCTTTGTGGAGCTTCTCTCCGCGCTTGTTGTAGATGGCAAGCAGCACCGCGCCGAGAATGGCATAGCCGAGTGCCTCATATATCTGGGTGGGATGGCATGCCGCTCCGTCTGGAGGGAACACTGTCGGGCCGTATTCTGCAACCCACTGACTTGAACGTACGAAGCGGAATCCCCAGGGGAGTGAGGTCGAGCCACCGAAAATCTCTGAGTTGAAGAGGTTGCCGAGGCGGATGAAGGCGCCGGTGAAGCATACAGGTATACCGATGCGGTCAAACACCCAGAGCGAGTCGAATCCGTTCTGCCTGCCGTATTTGCGGCCGTAGATCAGGATGCCTATCACCACTGCGATGGCTCCGCCGTGGCTGGCCAGACCGCCGTTCCACACCTTCAGTATCTCAACCGGGTGGCTGAGGTAATACTCTGGTTCATAGAACAGGCAGTGCCCAAGACGCGCGCCTACAATGGTGCAGATGAGCATGATGTAGAGGAACGGCTCTATGAGGTCGGGATTGACTCCTTCGCGCTTGTACATCTTTGTGAAAATGTAGTAGCCGATAGGGAAGCCGGCGATGAACAGCAGAGAGTAATATCTCAGCGCTAGGGGGCCGATCTTGCAGATGATCGGATCTACATTCCAGGTTATTGCCAGAAAGTCAAACATGTCTTAAAGTGTTGCTATCAGATTTCGGTCGCCAAGTCCGTTTTCTACGCGGGCCGAAGCGGGCCAGAATTTATTGTCTTTGATCCACTCGAGGGGATACGCTGCCTGCTCGCGGCCATAAGGATGGCTCCAGCTGTCACCTGCCACTTCTATTGCGGCATGAGGCGCCATTGTGAGCGGGTTGTCCTTTGCATCGAGAGTGCCGGCCTTGATGGCTTCGCATTCTGCCTTGATGCACTTGAGAGCTTCCACAAATCTGTCAAGCTCTGCAACGGGCTCGCTTTCTGTGGGCTCCACCATCAGGGTCTCGTGAACGGGGAAGCTGAGTGTGGGTGCATGGAATCCGAAGTCCATGAGTCTCTTGGCCACGTCGGTTGCGTCAACGCCGTATTCAGCCTTGAAATGGCGCAGGTCGATGATGCACTCGTGTGCCACGCGGCCTGTAGCACCTGTATAGAGGGTGCTGAATTCAGGCTGGAGCTTCTTTGAGATATAGTTTGCATTGAGAATTGCCATCTGTGACACTTTGCGCAGACCGTCAGGACCCAGAAGCTTGATGTATGCATGGGTGATGAGAAGCAGCAGGGGGCTGCCGTAAGGCGATGCGCTCACGCTTGTCATGCCTTTGCCGCCGCACTCCTCAACCACGGGATGGCCGGGAAGGTAGGGCGCAAGGGTGGAGGTGCAGCAGATGGGGCCAACGCCGGGACCGCCGCCGCCGTGAGGCATTGCGAAGGTCTTGTGGAGGTTGAGGTGGCAGACATCGGCTCCGATATGACCGGGGCTTGTGAGGCCCACCTGGGCGTTCATGTTGGCACCGTCCATATAAACCATACCGCCCTGCTCGTGGATGATATCCATGATGCGGCGGATCTGAACCTCGAACACACCGTGTGTAGAAGGATAGGTGATCATCATACCTGCCAGGTTTGCACCAGCGGCAGCTGCCTTTTCGGCGAGCTCGTCAACCATGATGTTTCCGTTTTCGTCGCAGCTTACAGCTTCGATGTCAAAGCCTGCCATTGCTGCTGAAGCGGGGTTGGTGCCGTGGGCTGAGGTGGGGATGATCATTATGTTGCGGTTGGTCTGTCCTGTAGCGCGGAAATAGTTGCGGATAGTCATAAGACCTGCATATTCGCCTGCCGCACCGCTGTTCGGCTGGAGGCTGCATGCATTGAAGCCTGTGATGACTGCAAGGTCATGTTCCAGATCCTTGATGATCTGCATTGTCCCGGCAACCTGGTCTTTGGGAGCATAGGGGTGCACATCTGCAAACTCATGCCATCCGAGAGGCATCATCTCCACAGCGGCATTCAGCTTCATTGTGCAGCTTCCCAGAGGAATCATCGAGTGGGTGAGGGAGATATCCTTGCGCTCGAGCTTCTTGATGAAACGCATCATCTCTGTCTCGCTGTGGTATGTGTTGAACACGGGGCTTGTGAGGATTTCGCTCTGGCGGAGCAGAGGGCTTGTGGCGTCAAGCTCGATTCTGGGAATCTTGATCTGGAAGATTTCTCCGATGGACTGGATGTCCTCTTCTCTTGAAAGCTCGTCAAAGCTTATGCGGATTGAATTTGAATCGGGATAGTAGAAATTGAATCCGTTTTCAAGTGCGCGTGCGCGGATTGACTCGACATTGGGGGCAAGCACCTCAAGTGTGTCGAAATAGTCGTGGCATGCAAGTCTGTAGCCGTTTTTCTCAAGTGCCGCAGCCACGCGGTGAGCGAATGCGGTGCAGCTGTGCGCAATTGACTTGATGCCTGCGGGGCCGTGCCATACTGCAAACATTCCGGTCATTATGGCCATGAGCGCTGAAGCGGTGCAGATGTTCGAGGTTGCGCGCTCACGCTTGATGTGCTGCTCGCGTGTCTGCAGGGCAAGACGGTATGCGCGGTTGCCGAGGCGGTCTACCGATGCACCAATGATTCGTCCGGGAATGAAGCGCTTGTATTCATCCTTTGTCGCCATGAAACCTGCTGTAGGTCCGCCGAATCCCATGGGGAGGCCGAATCTCTGTGAGGTTCCCACTGCGATGTCAGCGCCCCATGCTGCCGGCTCCTTGAAGATTGCCAGTGCCATAAGGTCGCAGTATGCAGTTATCAGAATGCCGCGCTCATGTGCTTTCTGGCAGAAGGGGGCGTAGTCGCGTATCTCACCGTTTGCTGCGGGATACTGCAACATTGCTCCGAAGCAGCGCTCCTTGAGTATGGCTGTGTTGTAGTCGCCCACTTCGATGTCGATGCCAAGGGCGCCGGCACGTGTCTTGAGCACTGAAAGCACGTTGGGGAATATGTTGCTGTCTACAAACAGGAGGTTTTTCTTTGCTGCGACAGCCTCTTTTGAGCGGAGGTTGTACATCATGCGCATCGCCTCTGCAGCTGCAGTGGCGTCGTCAAGCATCGAGCAGTTTGCAAGTGAGAAACCTGTGAGCGACGATATCATTGTCTGGAAGATCATCAGAGCCTCGAGACGTCCCTGGCTGATTTCTGCCTGATAGGGAGTGTAGGATGTATACCACGAAGGGTTCTCAAAGATGTTGCGGGCAATCACCGCAGGGGTTGAGGTGCGGTAGAACCCCATTCCTATCATGCTCTTGAAGCATTTGTTCTTTGCTGCAATCTCGCGGAGCGAAGCGGTATAGTCGCCCTCTTCCATCGCCTTTGCAAGGGGAAGGTCCCCGTCAAGAAGGATATCTTCCGGAACAGTCTGTCTTACAAGTTCATCAATTGTCTCAGCACCAATGGCTTTGAGCATTTCTTCGGCCTGGTCTGCGTGGGGGCCGTTGTGCCTGTCTGTGAAAGTGTACTTCATTATTGCGTATATGTTTTTTATATTTTCTTCCTTTCAAGGTCTAATCTTACGAAGTTAGACAATAGTATTGTAAATGCCAACAAAGATGAGCCTCCATAGCTCACAAGAGGCAGAGGAATTCCGATGATGGGCATCAGTCCGATGGTCATGCCTACGTTTATCACCACATGGACTGCGAAGCACATTGCCACGCAGTAGCCGTAGACGCGGGTGAACCGTTCCTTCGATTTCTCGGCCAGAGTGATGATGCGGCTGATGATGATAAGGTACAGTGTAAGGATGAATAAGGCACCGAGAAATCCCCATTCCTCTCCGATGGTACAGAAGATGAAGTCGGTCTCCTGCTCCGGCACATAGCCGAGGCTGGTCTGAGTGCCGTTCAGGAAGCCTTTGCCGTGGAATCCGCCTGAGCCGATGGCAACCATTGATTGGTGCACATTGTATCCCACGCCTTTCGGGTCTTCCACGAGGCCCAGGAACACTTCGATACGGTTGCGCTGGTGGTCGCCCAGGACCTTCTCATATATGACCTGTACCGACAGCACGAACACGATGCCGGCAATCAGGGCGATCAGGGCGTTGCGCAGGAACACCATGCGCGGGTGGCGCAGGATTGTCCTTATCAGGAAGAACAGTGACAGGGCCACAAGTATGATTGCAAGCCAGATTTCAGGACCGAACGGGTTGACTGCCGCAATGGCGGGTATGTTGAGGAGCTTCGGGAAAAAGGCAAGAGGGGTTACAATGAGGGCAGTTGCCAGAAGTCCCATGAGATATCGCTCGTCCTGTGCGAAGTATATCATCACAAACAGCCCGGCCGCCACAACTATCGCCACGAAAGGAGAGGTGAGGATGGTGAGGATGAACTCCAGGATGATGAAGAAACCCACCACCAGATACCAGCCAGACATTCCCTCGCGGTAGAACATTACCAGGAAGCCCATATATACCAGCACCGATCCGGTCTCCTTTTCAAGCAGGATCAGCATCATAGGTATAGCCATGGTGATCAATGGCTTGAGATAGCTTGAGAATGACTTGAGATTGAATCCGTATCGGCCGAAAATGCTAGAGAGCGCCAGTGCGGTGCAGATTTTAGAGAATTCTGCCGGCTGGAATGAGAACGGTCCGAGTGCAAGCCACGACCGTGAACCGTTGATCTCCTTGCCCAATACCGGCACGGCCAGCAGCAGCAATGCCTCGAGGGCATACAGAATCCATGCGCAGCTGTTCCAGAGTCCGGGCGGTATGGCGCGTATTATTATGAATGCGGTGGATATGGCAACGCAGATCCAGATGAAGTGCATGCCATATTTCTCAGATGTGTCAAAAATGTTGCTGCCGTCGCCGTGAAGGACAGAGAAGATGTTGAGCCATCCGAAAATGACCAGCAGCAGGTAGCAGATGACAAGAGGCCAGTCAAGCTTTGAATACAATCCCTTCTTTTTCATTTCTTCTTGCGCTTGATGGGTTTGACTTTATTCAGCAGATATCCCTCCCTGACTCTTCTCTCAAGGTCTGAACGGGTGCCTTCGGCAATCTCGCCGTTGAGGTATTTCTCAACTATGAGAGAGGCGATGGGGGCGGCCCATGTGGCGCCGAAACCGCCGTTCTCGATATATGCGGCCACGGCAATCTTGGGGTCGTCCTTGGGAGCGAAGCACACAAACACCGAGTGGTCGTCGCCGTGAGGGTTCTGGGCGGTGCCTGTCTTGCCGCACATGTTCACTCCGGGTACCTGTGCAACGTGGGACGTACCTCCGTCACCATATACAGACTGGTTCATGCCTTCCACAATGTAAGGGAAGTATTTGGGGGCCACCTTTGTATAGTGCTTGACTGTGTAGGCCGAATCAAGGGGATATTCCTCGCATCCCTTGATCATGTGTGGAGTGTAGAAGAATCCTCTGTTGGCGATTGTTGCGCAGAGGTTTGCAAGGTGCATGGGGGTGCATCCAAGCTCGCCCTGACCGATGGAGAGCGAGATTATGGAGAGTGATTTCCAGCGCCCCTTTCCGTGCAGCTTGTTGTAGTTCTCGATAGTGGGGACATTGCCTCCCAGCTCGTAGGGGACGTCGGTTCCGAGTTTGGTGCCGAATCCGAAGCTGGTGACGTAGTCGCGCCATACATTGAACGACTCCTCTATGTTTTTGTATTTCTTGTTGTCAAGGATATTGCGCAGCACATAGCAGTAGTATGCGTTGCATGACATGGCTATCGACTGTGTGAGGTTGATGGGAGATGTGTGCGAGTGGCAGCCCACATGCACGCCACCCATTGTGAAACCGCGGCTGCATGGATAGCGGTTGTCACGCGTAAGCACGCCTTCCTGCATTCCTATCAGGCCGTTGACCAGCTTGAACACCGATCCGGGAGGTTGGGCCGACTGCACTGTGCGGTTGAACATAGGGTTGTAGGGGTTCTCGCTGATTTCCTTGTAGTATTTGTTGATTTCAGCCAGCTGGTTCACGTCAATACCTGGGCTGGAGATAAGGGTGAGGATTTCACCTGTCGAAGGCTCGATGGCCACCACAGACCCCACCTTGTTCTTCATCAGCTGCTCTCCGAATGCCTGGAGCTCTGCATCGATGGTTGTGGTGATGTCGGTGCCGGCAACAGCCTCGACATCCTTGGCACCGTCTTCATAACGGCCCTGCAGGCGTCCTTTCGCGTCCTTGTAGTAGATGGTGTAGCCTTTCTTGCCCGCAAGTCTGGATTCGTAAGCTCTTTCAATGCCGGTCTGTCCGGCATAGTCGCCGGCCTTGTATTCCGGATGTGATTCGATATAGGCCTTGTTGACCTCCGATACATATCCGATGAGGTTGCCTCCGGCATTGATGGGGTATACACGTGCCGTTCTCGTTATGGCCTCGAAGCCCGGGAACATGAATGCGCGTTCCGCGAAGGCATTGTACTGCTCGCCGCTCACCTGCTTGAGGAATGGCATCGAACCGAATCCGATCTTGCGGTCATTCTCGCGGTAGCTGGCAAACCTGTCACGCACGAACTCGGGGTCCAGTTCGAATATGCGGCAGAGGGCCGTGGTGTCGAACGGTGTGACCTGGCGGGGGCTCACCATTATGTCGTAGGTGATTTTATTCTCGACAATTGTCTTGCCGTTGCGGTCAAGGATGCGTCCGCGGGCAGGATAGATTGTGACGTATTTGAGGGCGTTGTTCTCTGCGGTCTCGAGATAGCTTTTGTCGAGTATCTGGATGTTGAACAGCCTGACCGCCATTATGGCAAATACCAGGAACAGTACAATCAGAATGGAATCTCGTTTGTTGATTGAAAACCTCATGACCTCCGCCCGTCTATCTCTTGTCGTTGAAGAATGAAAAATCCAGGATCAGGATAAGGGCAAGATTCACTGCCACATTCACCACAAGACGCATGACAGAGGTGACGAATGCAGTTTTGGTGAAACCGTCGAATGCAATGTAGAACACAAAGAATACAAGCAGCATCACCGACATATAGTTGATGTGGGGCAGTATTCCGCTCTCCCTGATAGGAGGGATGTATTTCTTGCTGTAGTTGTTTTTCTGGAAGATGGGGTAGAAGAGCGGTTTTGAAACCAGGGATGTGAGCGCGGCCGCACCTGCGTTCAGGCCGAGCACTCCGTCTGAAAGAATGTCAACCACAAGACCCAGCCCGAAGGAGATGAGAATTGAGAAGTATGGCTCCTGATCGAGCGGAAGGTTGACAATCAGTATGGGAAGCAGGCATATATAGACTAGCGGACCGAGGTTGATATGGTTGCCGGCGATGATCTGAATAAGGATCACCACGACATATATCACCAGTCTCTTTATGTCTGTTGTCATTGCTTGTCTGCTTTTTGTGAGTCGGAGAGAGCGTCGATCTCTTCCTGATCGTGTCTCTGCACAAGGTATACGTATTTAAGGCTGCGGATTTCCTGGAACAGTTCAACTTTCATGTCCTTGTACATGCCGCTTACCTCTTTGATGTCTGTAATTGTTCCGACCGGAATATCCGGGGGGAAGATTGTGGAGTATCCGCTGGTGCTGACGGTGTCACCCACAGCGGCCATGCTCTGGAGAGGGACTTCCGAAAGGGTCGCGTCGTTCTTGCTGTGGCCGTCCCACGAAAGGAGTCCGAAATATTCGGTGCCGGAAATCATTGCGCTGACTTTCTGATTCTTGTTCATGAACGAAATCACATAACAGTAGTTTTCGCTCACAGCGCTTACCACTCCCACGATGGAGTTGTGTGTCACAACGCCCATCTCCGTGCGCACGCCATCCTTCGACCCCCTGTTGAGGATCAGGTAGTTGTGCTGCTTGTTGGGGGTGTTCTTGATGATTGTGGCGGGAATGAAGTCGTAGAGCCCCTCATAGGTCTCTATCTCCTCCCGGTGGTCTTCCATATAATTCTCCACCTGGGAAAGCTTTGCCCTCAGCATTGCATTCTCTTCCTGCAGGGCCTGGTTGGCTCCGCGGAGCGTGAAGAAGTCGCGGATGCTTTCGCTCTTCTTCCAGAAGAACACCTGGGTGCTGCGCACTCCGTCCATAATGAGGTATCGCTGCAAGATACTGTTGGAGGTGATCATCACTATGGAAATTATTTCCAATGCCACGAAGACACCTATCGTAATCAACAGTTTGTATGAACTTGCGCGATACTTCATCTTATCTCAGACGGACTCTTTTATCTCATCAGGAACGGGAAGCTCTCCACATTCTTGAGTGCTGCGCATGTGCCGCGTGCAACGGCGCGCAGAGGATCTTCTGATACGTGGAACGGAATGTTGATCTTCTTCGCGAAGCGCTGGTCGATGCCTTTGAGCAGCGCACCGCCGCCTGTGAGGAAGATACCTTTTTCAACGATGTCGGCATACAGCTCGGGAGGTGTCTGCTCCAGAACCTCGAGGATACCTGCCTCGATGCGGGCAAGCTGTTTGTCAAGGCAGTGGGCAATCTCCTGTGAAGTCACTTCAGCCTCGATGGGGTGGGCGGTCATGATGTTCGGGCCTTTGATGGTCATGGGCGGGATGTCCTCGTCCAGATCGGTGATTGCGGCGCCGATGTTGATCTTGATCTGCTCAGCTGTGATTTCACCCACGCGGATGTTGTGCTGCTGGCGCATGTATGTCTGAATCTCGTTGGTGAAGATGTCACCTGCAACGCGGATGCTCTGTGCAGCCACGATGCCGCCGAGAGAGATCACTGCAACTTCTGTTGTGCCGCCTCCGATGTCGACGACCATGTTGCCGCTGGGGGCGGTGACGTCAAGCCCGATACCCAGGGCTGCCGCCATGGGTTCGAAAATCATATAGATCTCACGTCCGCCTGCGTGTTCAGAAGAGTCACGCACAGCCCTTTTCTCTACTTCTGTGCTTCCCTGGGGGATGCACACTACCATCTTGAGGCTGGGAGTGAAGAAGGATTTCTTGTAGTTGATCTTCTTGATCAGCTCGCGTATCATTATCTCTGCTGCATCGAAGTCGGCGATTACACCGTCTTTGAGGGGGCGGATTGTCCTGATACCCGGATTGGTTCTCTCGTGCATCAGCTTGGCCTCGTTTCCGACTGCCACGGGCTTGTCGGTGTAGGTGTTGATGGCAACGATAGACGGCTCGTCAATGACCTTCTTGTCATTCATGTAAATGACGGTGTTGGCGGTGCCAAGGTCGATAGCCAGTTCCTGTGATAAAAATGAAAATGCCATATGTGGTGTGTTATTATATTGACTTTACAAGAGTCTGTTAGTGCTTGAAGTGGCGCTTGCCGGTGGTGACCATTGCAACTCCGTTTGCGTTGCAGTAGTCAACGCTTTCAGCGTCGCGGATACTTCCACCCGGATGGATCACAGCTGTGATGCCTGCGTTGTGCGCTATCTCGACACAGTCGGGGAAGGGGAAGAACGCATCAGATGCCATCACTGCACCGCTGAGGTCGAAGTTGAATGAGTGAGCCTTTTCAATGGCCTGTTTCAGGGCGTCGACGCGTGATGTCTGACCGATACCGCTGGCAAGCAGCATACCGTTCTTGGCGAGTACGATAGCGTTCGACTTAGAGTGCTTTACAAGACGGTTTGCAAAAAGGAGGTCTGCAATCTGTGACTCCTGGGGAGCCTTCTCGGTAACAACTGTAAGGTCTGCCGGAGTCTCTGCAACTGTGTCGCGCTCCTGCATCAGGGCGCCGCCCAGCATTGAACGGAACTTCATCTTCGAGGGCTGTACGTTGCCGCGCTCGAGGATGATGCGGTTTTTCTTGCATTCGAGAATCTCCAGTGCTTCGGGAGTGTACTCGGGAGCTATGATAACTTCGAAGAATATCTTGTTGATCTCTTCTGCGACTTCCTTGTCGATTGTGCCGTTGGTGATGATGATGCCGCCGAAGGCGCTCACGGGGTCACCAGCAAGAGCATCTTTCCAGGCCTCGAGCACTGTGCTGCGCACTGCGCATCCGCAGGCGTTGTTGTGCTTGATCACTGCAACTGCGGTTGAGTCGAAGTCGCTGATGAGTTCGATGGCGGCCTCGATGTCGAGCATGTTGTTGTATGAAATCTCCTTGCCGTGAAGCTGGCGGGGGAGGGAGTCCTCGTTGCCGAAATATGTGGCGTTCTGGTGAGGGTTCTCGCCGTAGCGCAGGCTGCGGCTGCCCAGTATGCTCTGTGAGAATGCGGGGATCTCACCGTCGCTGTTGAGATAGCCGAAAATGTGGGTGTCGTAGTTGCTGCTGGTGGCGAAGGCATGCTTTGCAAAGCTGTAACGCTCTTCCTCGGTTGTGCCGCCGTTGTGAGCCTTGAGGCACTCAACGAGCTTGCCGTAGCACTCCTTGCAGGGTACAATCACCACATCCTTGTAGTTCTTTGCCGCAGCGCGGATGAGAGAGATGCCTCCGATATCGATCTTCTCGATGATGTCCTGATGTGAAGCACCTTTTGCCACATACTCCTCGAAGGGGTAGAGGTCCACGATGACGAGGTCGATGTAAGGGAGTTCATACTGAACCATCTGCTCGCGGTCGCCGGCGTTGTCTCTGCGTGAAAGGATACCGCCGAAAACTTTGGGGTGGAGGGTTTTCACTCTGCCGCCGAGTATGGACGGATATGTCGTGAGGTCTTCAACCTTCTCAACAGTGAAGCCTTTCTGTACGAGGTAGTCATAAGTTCCGCCGGTAGAGAGCAGGCGGGTGCCGTTCTTGGTAAGTTCTGCAGCGATTTCGTCAATGCCGTCCTTGTAGAAGACAGAGATGAGCGCGCACTCGATTTTCTTTATATTTTCTGCCATTTCAAAAATAGTTTTCTTAAATCGCAAAAATAGTGAATTTGTGGGAAAAAACTTACATTTGTCATTAGAAATTTCAAAAATTCTGCAAGTGATGTCGGAACGCAAAAATTACGCGATAATTGTGGCGGGCGGCAGTGGCACACGCCTGAAAAGCAAGACCCCGAAACAGTTCCTGGAGATTGGTGGAAAACCCATCCTGCGCCACACAATAGAGAAATTCCTCTCCCTTCCGTTCAAGGTCGAGCTGATAATCGTGGTGGCGTCTGACATGAAGGAATACTGGAAGGCGTATTGCGAAAACAATCTATTCCTCGACAAGTATTACCTGCCCTCAGGCGGAATGACAAGGTTCCATTCAGTTGCCAACGCCCTCAAGTATGTCGACGACAACTCTGTGGTGGCGGTCCACGACGGAGTGCGTCCCTTTGTGACAACGGAATTCCTTGAAATGATGTATATGGAAGGTGAGCGCACCGGAGCCGCCGTTCCTGCCGTGGCACCGTGCGAGTCTGTGCGTGAAGTGTGTGAAACCGACAGCTATCCCCTTGTAAGGGAGAACGTCCGTTTAATACAGACGCCTCAAGTATTCCGTTCGGAAATACTCAAGGCGTCTTATCGTCTGCCTTACACAGAGAAATTCACCGACGACGCCTCAGTGGTGGAGGCGGGAGGGTTCAATGTCTCGCTGGTCGAAGGGCTTAAATACAATATCAAGATCACTACCCCTGAAGATTTCAGGATAGCTCAGACCTTACTTGGTTGATTTCTTACGTGAGGACTTGTCCTTGCCCTTGTCGACATAGTCATAACCCTTGACCCATACCTGACGCTCGAACGCCTGGTTGAGAGAGATCCATGTCTCTGTCTTCTCGATACCCTCGATGTTCTGGATAGTATTTATCAAGACCTTCATAAGGTGCTCGTTGTCAAAGCAATAGAGCTTCAGCATGAGCGCATGGATACCTGTGATGAAATGGCACTCCACAATCTCGGGGAGCTTCTTGAGCTCTTCCACCACGTGGTCATATTCCTTCGTGCTCGAGAGAGATACTCCGATGTATGCGCATACATTGAGTCCGAGGGCCTGAGGTTTCACAAGCAGCCTGCTGCCGGTGATGATGCCGAGGCTCTCCATCTTCTTTACCCTCTGATGGATAGCAGCACCTGAGATGCCGCACTCGCGTGATATCTCCAGATACGACATGCGGGCGTTCTTGACCAGGAATGAAAGTATCTTCTGGTCGGTTGCATCAATCTGATGTTCTTCTATGATATTTGCCATATGATGAATTGTTGTTATGATTTGCTGATGATGTCAAGGCATGCAGCCTCGGTGAGTGATTCGGGCTTTGTGCCTTTTGGAATCTTGTAGTTTTTCTTTCCCTGTTTGATGTAGGGACCGTATCTGCCGTTGAGCACCTGGATGTCGTGCTCGGGGAAGGCGGCTATCACTGCGTTGCTCTCCTGTTTCCTCTTCTCTTCGATGAGTGCGATGGCCTCTTCTTCAGTGACGGTATAAGGCGACAGTTTCTTGCCGAGTGAATAGAACTTGCCGTCGTGACGGACATACGGACCGAATTTGCCTATTGCAGCCACAATCTCCTTCTCTTCGTATGAACCCACGGTGCGGGGGAGAGTGAACTGTGACAGGGCCTCGGCCAGGGTGATGGTCTCTATCTGGAGTCCTTTGGCGATGCCGGTGATTTTCTTTTCAGGGTCATCATCGGTGCCGATCTGCACCACAGCGCCATATCTTGCCATACGCGCCGACACAGGCTTGCCAGTCTGGGGGTCGGTGCCTATCTCACGTCTGTAGTGGACATATTCCCCGTCTTTTGTAACTTCCTCTATCTTTTTGTGGAAAGGAATGTAGAAGGCGTCTATTGTCTGGTTCCATACTTTCTCGCCGCGTGCAATCTCGTCGAACTCCTCTTCGATGCTGGCGGTGAAGTTGTAATCCATGATGTCCTGGAAATGGTCGTTCAGGTAGTCTGTGACGAGTATTCCGATGTTGTCAGGCAGAAGTTTCTTCTTCTCCTTGCCGACCTTCTCCACCTCTGTCTTTGAGGTTATCACACCGTTCTTCAGCGTGAGGCACGTGCAGTTGCGCACTGTTCCCTCAACATCTCCCTTGATGACATAACCACGCTTGATGATGGTGGTGATGGTGGGTGCGTATGTGGATGGACGGCCGATTCCGAGCTCCTCGAGCTTCTTCACCAGAGTGCCTTCGCTGTAGCGCTGGGGGCCGGTGGTGAGCCTTTCCTTCGACACGATTTCGATGTTCTGCATTTCGCGTCCGGGCTCGAGGTTGGGAAGAGTTGCTTCAATCTCCTCGTCCCTGTCGTCGTCGCGTCCCTCGATATATACCTTGCGGAAGCCGTCAAAGAGTACTTTGTCGGCTTCGATGATAAATTGTTCCTCAATTTTATCGCCTGATACTGTGACGATTGTCTTTTCTATCCTGGCATCCGCCATCTGGCTTGCCACAGTGCGCTTCCAGATCAGTTCGTAAAGCTTCTTCTCTGCCGCAGTGCCTTCAATAGTTGTGTTCTGGATATATGTGGGGCGGATGGCCTCGTGTGCTTCCTGGGCCCCTTTTGACTTTGTCTGATATTTGCGCACTTTAGAGTATTCTGCTCCGAAGTTGTCGGTGATGAACTCTTTTGCTGTGTTGATGGCAAGTGAAGAGAGGTTCACCGAGTCGGTACGCATGTAGGTGATGAGACCGCGTTCATACAGATTCTGAGCGATCTGCATTGTCTGGCTCACTGAAAATCCCATCCTGGCGGCCTCCTGCTGCAGCACTGAAGTGGTGAAAGGTGCTGCGGGGCTCTTGGTGATGGCCTTCTTCTCTATGTTGCTGACGGTGAACCTGCATCCTGTGCATTTCTGCAGGAATGCCTCGGCTTCGGCTGCAGTGGTGAATTTCTTGTTGAGGGTGCCGTGGAGATGGCTGCGGCAGCCTTTGGTGGTGAAAGTGCCGTCTGTGCGGAAATAAGGCTGGAAATTATATTCTGCGATCTCTCTTTCACGCTCCACGATCAGTCTGACTGCCACACTCTGTACGCGGCCTGCCGAGAGGCTGGGCTGCACTTTCTTCCACAGAACCGGTGAGAGCTCGAATCCCACCAGGCGGTCCAGGACGCGGCGCGCCTGCTGTGCGTTCACCAGATTGTAGTCAATGTCGCGCGGGTTCTGGATGGCTTCCAGAATAGCGTTCTTTGTAATCTCGTGAAAAGCTATCCGCTTGGTGTTCTCAGCATTGAGCCCGAGCGTGTCGAAAAGATGCCATGCGATGGCTTCTCCCTCACGGTCTTCATCGGATGCGAGCCATATCATCTGTGAATCCTTCGCCAGTTTCTTGAGCTCTGCGACAACCTTCTTCTTGTCGTCTGATATGACATAGTTGGGCTTGTACCCGCCTGTAATGTCGATGCCGTTGTTCTTGGCCAGGTCACGGATGTGACCGTAGCTTGACTTTACAACATATTCCTGTCCTAAAAATTTTTCGATAGTCTTGGCTTTTGCCGGAGACTCCACAATTACCAAATTCTCTCCCATTACCTATTATATTGAAAAGTTGGTCGCAAAGTAAAGGATTTATTTCTACATTTGCCAAAACTTTTGAAATGAAAGATAAAACTCGTGATTTAATCATCAAATGGTGGTGGATCATTCTGATTGCCCCGTTTGTCATCATATTCGTCTGCCTCGGGTTTGTGGCCCTGTTCGCCAAGATCCCTTCCTTCGAGGAGCTTGAGAACCCCAACACCAATCTCGCCACATCCCTCATATCAGAAGACGGAAAGGTCCTTACCACATATCATATCGAAAACCGTACGTTCGTGACTTTCGAGGAGCTTCCCCAGTCACTCATCGATGGCGCCGTCGCAACAGAGGCCGCCAGAATCTACAAGCATTCAGGAAAGGACATGCGCAGCCTCGCCCGCGTGGGTGTCAAGACCCTGCTCATGCGCAACAGCAGCCAGGGCGGCGGAAGTACCATCTCCCAGCAGCTTGCAAAGACACTGTTCCCCCGCGATACTGAATACGGCCGATTCCCCGGCGCCAAATATCTCCACATGATAGGCATCAAGCTGAAAGAGTGGATCACTGCCGTCAAGCTTGAGAGGAACTACACCAAGGACGAGATAATGACGATGTACATGAATGCCGTCTTCTTCGGCAGCAATGCATACGGCATCAACACGGCGGCCCGCACATTCTTCGACAAGACCCCATCGGAACTTACTGTGGAGGAGAGTGCCTGCCTTGTGGGAATGGTAAACAAACCCACCAGATACAACCCGGTCATAAATCCCGAGCATTCGAAGAACCGCCGCAACCACGTTCTGTCGCAGATGCGCAAATACGGATATCTCTCAAGGCATGAGTGTGACTCGCTGCAGCAGCTTGACATTGTGGTGTCTTATCACAATCAGGACCACAACTCCGGTCTCGCCCCGTATTTCAGGGATATGCTCCGCCGCACAATGAGCGCCCAGAAGCCCAAGCGTTCCGACTACAAGGACGTGAGCGACTACCGCGTGGATTCACTGGCATGGGCCGACGACCCCATCTACGGATGGCTCACCAAGAACCCCAAGGCCGACGGCACACCCTACAACCTTGACAAGGACGGTCTCCGCATCTACACCACCATAGACTCGCGCATGCAGAGATATGCCGAACAGGCGGTGAAGG
Source organism: Bacteroidales bacterium (assembly GCA_045617865.1). GTDB lineage: Bacteria > Bacteroidota > Bacteroidia > Bacteroidales > UBA932 > Equibacterium. The sequence continues at coordinate 25,421 of JAZLJK010000019.1, forward strand.
AGCATCTTGGCAAGGAGCTGCAGCCGCTCTTCGACCGCGAGCTGCGCTACAAGCGCAACGCCCCCTTCGCAAATGACGTCAGCGACGATGTCATCAAGACCATCATGAACAGAGGCCGCCGCTGGAGCGACCGCTACATGGGCATGAAGAAGGCCGGTGTGGCCGAGAAGGAGATTCTCAAGAGCTTTGACGAGCCGGTAGAGATGCGCGTGTTCTCGTGGAACAAGCAGGGATATATAGATACAGTGATGACTCCCAACGATTCGATCCTGTATTACAAGTCGTTCCTGCGCGCGGCCTTTGTTGCCGTGGAGCCGGGTTCTGGCAAGGTGAAGGCATATGTGGGCGGTCCGGAATACCGCTATTTCAAATATGACAATGTCCGTCAGGGACGCAGGCAGGTGGGATCCACCATCAAGCCTTTCCTCTACACACTTGCAATGCAGGAGGGCTTCACTCCCTGCGACAAGGTGGTGAACCTTCCCACAACATTCGTTATCGGCAATAGTGAGTGGACTCCGCGAAGCACCGACAGCCCCAAGTATATCGGCACAACAGTCACCCTCAAGTGGGGCCTCACACACAGCTCCAACAACATTTCGGCTTACCTCATGAAGCAGTTCGGCCCAGAGCAGCTGGTTGGAATGTGCCGCAAGTTCGGCATCACCGCCTACCTTGACCCCGTTCCGTCGCTGTGCGTGGGATCGTGCGACATTTCGGTATTTGAGATGGTCTCGGCATTCAACACATTCCCTTCAAAAGGTGTGTTTGTGAGTGCAAACTATGTGGACAGGATCGAAGACAGCCAGGGCAACCTGCTTGCCAGCTTCTCGCCGCGCAAGCGTGAGGCCATCGGTGAAAACACGGCATATCTGATGGTGAATCTGATGCAGGGTGTTGTGAATGAGGGAACTGCGGGCCGTCTGAAATGGAAATACGGAATCCAGGGAGCGGCAGGAAAGACAGGCACCAACAACGACAACTCAGATGCGTGGTTCATCGGCTATGTGCCGAAGCTTACGGCGGGTGTATGGGTAGGTGCGGAAGACCGCCAGGTGCATTTTGACAACGGTTCCATCGGACAGGGCGCAGCATCGGCACTGCCCATCTGGGGCCTTTTCATGCAGAAAGTCATGGCTGACAAGAGCATAGGTATATCAAACGGTGAGACATTCGAGGCACCGGCAGGCTGGGACGGAAGTTTCGGCTGCACCGGCAGCGACGATGATATCTGGATTGGCGGAGACACCGGCTCCTCAGCTCAGGAAAATGAATATTTTGATTAGAAGATGAAAAAAAACATTGCAGTGATTTATGGCGGTCCGTCATCGGAGCGCCAGATTTCTATCCTCAGCGGCCGTTATGCCGCTTCGTGCATAGACAGAAATAAATATAACGTATACGAAATACTTTTCAACGAAGACGCGTGGCTCAACGTGGAGTGGGAGGGCGATGCGGACGACGCCCCGATGAAGACGCTCGGTGTGGTGGACAAGGGTGATTTCTCATGCAACGGTGTGAAGTTCGACGCCGCCGTGATCACAATCCATGGCATACCTGGTGAGAACGGGCTGCTCCAGGGTTATTTCGAGATGCTGGGCGTGCCTGTCACCACCTGCTCTTCTTTCGTGTGCTCAGTTGCCTTCAATAAATATTCCTGCAAGAGATATCTTGCCGACACTGGAGTGAAGATGGCAGAGGATGTGTTCCTGCACAAAGGCGAGGAATACAGCACCAAAGAGATTGTGGAGAAGCTGGGGCTGCCTATTTTTGTAAAGCCTTCCGACGGCGGCAGCAGCTTCGGTGTCACCAAGGTCAAGAAAGAGAGTGATATCCCTGCGGCAGTTGATTTTGCATTCAAGGAGAGCGACACAGTGCTGATTGAAAGCTGCATTGTCGGCCGCGAGATGACTCAGGCCATCTATATGGCGGACGGCGAGCCTGTGGCTCTGCCTATCACAGAGATTGTCACCACCAACGAGTATTTCGACTACGAGGCCAAGTATCTGGGAAAGAGTGAAGAGATCTGCCCCGCAGTGATCTCTGAAAGTCTGGCCGCAGAGATGACGGCCGTCACCAAGAAGATATACCGTCATCTGGGTGCGTCAGGACTTATCCGTATGGACTACATCGTGAATGACGAGGGCGTCTGGTTCCTCGAGATCAACGCCACTCCCGGCATGACCCGCATGAGCCTTGTCCCCAAGATGGTGCGCGTATCCGGCCGTGACATCACAGATTTCTTCACTCAGCTAATAGAAAACTGTCTGAACAGATAATATGACATTAAAGGAGTTCATAGATAATCTTGCCGATTCACTCACGGGGCTGTATCCTCAGGAGGAGGCGCGTGCCATAGCCATCCGGGCCGTGACCTCGCTGCTTTCCATCGAGGAGTACAAATATCTCAGCGAGCCTCACAAGCCGATTGACGCCGACAAGCAGGAGATGCTTTCCACCGCAGCAGAAAGGCTGCAGAGAGGTGAGCCTCTCCAGTATGTGGTGGGCCATGCAGAGTTTGCCGGGATGCGGCTGAAAGTGGGTCCGGGCGTGCTTATCCCACGTCAGGAGACGGAACAGCTCTATGAACTTGCCGCCCGGGACTGCGACGGACTCATGCAGAGCAGCCAGGACGACACATTCAATATCCTTGACATCTGCACCGGCAGCGGCTGTCTGGCATACGCGTTTGCATCGGAATTCCCCGAAGCGCATGTGTATGGCTGTGACATCAGCGACGATGCACTGCGCATTGCATGCAGGCAGAGAGTGAAGCTGCACGGGGCGCGCCCTGTGTTCTTCCAGGCCGATGTGATGCAGGCCCCTCCGGCAGGCCTGCCCAAGTTTGACCTTATCATCAGCAATCCTCCGTACGTGATGGAGAGCGAGAAGGCCCAGATGCGCGGCAATGTGCTGGACTGGGAGCCGGCACAGGCTCTGTTTGTTCCCGACGACGACCCGCTGGTGTTCTACAGGGCTGTTGCATTATGGGCAGACAGTCTGCTCAAGGACAACGGCAACCTGTGGCTCGAGATCAATGAGAAGCTGGGACAGGAGACGGCAGCCCTTTTCACGGGTGCGGCTGTCATACAGGATCTCAATGGAAAGGACCGCTTCATAGTAGTAAAGAAATAACCATAATGGCAAAAGCAACAACAGTCTGGTATTGTACCTCTTGTGGCAACGAGAGTCCGAAATGGATGGGTCGCTGCCCGGCGTGTGGCGAGTGGAATACGATGGTGGAGGAGCCTAAGAGAGAAAAGACACCGTCGAAAGCTGCTGCCAGGAACCGCGCATATATCTCAACGGAGAACGAGGCTGCGCCTCAGGCTCTGAAAGATGTTTCACTCTCAACCGACAACCGTTTTTCTATCGGCCTGTCAGAGGTCGACAGGCTTCTTGGCGGCGGTCTGGTGGAGGGTTCCATGATTCTTATAGGTGGTGAGCCGGGTATCGGAAAGTCAACGCTTTCCCTGCAGATACCTCTCGGCTGCCCCAATCTCAAGACTCTTTATGTGTCGGGTGAGGAAAGCCCGGGGCAGATAAAGCTGCGCGCCACCCGTCTGGGCGGTGACGACAGCAACTGCAGCATATTGAGTGAAACTCTGCTTGAAAACATTCTCCAGCAGGTGTCCCGCGTGAAGCCGGACCTGCTTGTGGTGGATTCCATCCAGACCATCTACAGCGACAGTCTGGAATCTTCAGCCGGCAGTGTGTCGCAGGTGCGTGAATGTGCCGCGGCTCTGCTGAGATATGCCAAGGAGAGCGGAACGCCCGTCATCCTTATCGGCCATATCACCAAAGACGGCTCGATTGCCGGTCCGAAGGTGCTGGAGCATATTGTGGATGTGGTGCTGCAGTTCGAAGGTGACACCCGCGGCTCGTACCGTATCCTGCGCAGCATCAAGAACCGTTTCGGCTCCACTGCAGAACTTGCTGTGTTCGAAATGACCTCGGGCGGGCTGCGTCAGGTGCTCAACCCTTCTGAGATACTGATTCCGATGCATCAGGATGATCTGAGCGGCATCGCCATTGCGGCCATGATGGACGGTACGCGCCCGTTCCTGCTTGAAATCCAGTCGCTTGTGAGCTCGGCTGCCTACGGAATGCCTCAGCGCAACGCCACAGGCTTTGACGTCCGCAAGATGAACATGCTGCTGGCCGTGCTTGAGCGGCGTGCGGGCTTCAAGCTCGGCGCCAAGGACGTCTTTCTGAATGTGGCGGGCGGTCTGCGTATCAGCGACCCGGCCTGCGACCTTGCAGTTGTGGTGGCCATCCTTTCCAGCAATTTCGACCTCAGTGTGCCGCTTGACTGGTGCTTCTGCGCAGAGGTGGGCCTGAGCGGAGAGCTCCGTCCCGTGAGCCAGGTGCAGCGCCGTGTGGCCGAGGCGGGCAAGCTCGGATTCAAGAAGATATTCATATCGTCTTTCAATAAGGAGGAGTCGTTTGCAGACAGTGGCATAGAGGTTGTACCTGTCGCCGACATCCCTGCTCTTTGCAGGATGATTTTCAAAGCATCATAAGAAATGAAAAGACTCTTTTTCAAGATAATTCTGTGCCTGGCTGCGGTTTTCTTCTCCGCCTCTGCCGGCGCCCAGACCAGCAGGACTCAGTCAAATGAGTTGCTGCAGTACATCATTGACGAAAGGGGAGACACCATCTATGTGGATGAACTGAGACCGGCCCGCATCCATCCTAAGAAGTATCTTAACAAACGCGACTGGGTGAAGTATTACCGCAGGGTGCACAACTTCAGCAAGGCTTATCCCTACGCGCTTTTCGTGGCGCAGACCATCAGAGAGACAGACAGCCTCTTCTCTATGTATAATCTGAAGCCCACCGAGCAGGAGAAGTATCTTAACGGTCTGAAGGACGAGCTGCTCAACAACTTCAAGCCAATCTTCGAAGGTCTCACGCTGAGCCAGGGGCTTATGATGATCAGACTGATTGACAGGGAGGTGGGTATGCCGCCATACGATATCATCAAGAAATATCTGGGCAAGGTCAACGCGCAGTTCTGGCAGGGTGTCGCCAAGCTTCTGAAAGGCAACATCAAGCAGCGCTATGACCCCACCGGCGAGGATGCGGACCTCGAGGAGCTTGTGAAGGCGTGGTATTACGGAGAGTTCGACGAACTTTATGAGTTCATTTTCGGCAAGCCGCGTCCCCAGATCATCATCCCCGAAAAGTTCCGCGAGTCTTACTACAAGTCTCTTGAAGAGGCCAAGGTCCGCAAGCAGGCCCGGGACAAGGAAAGGGACAAGGAAAAATCCAAGGCAAAAGACAAGAAGCGCAAGTAGCCGTGACACGGTTGGCTTTTGCCGCCATGCCGGCAGAAAAGCGTCGGGAAAGCATCCGGTTTGACTTCAGTTTCGCAAATCGCTCCTCTTTGGTCGCAAAGTGTGTGGCGGGTGATGTGTTTCACTTTTGTAACTGATTGAAATTGCGGATGTTCGGTTGCGATTTTTTTGGTAGAAAAGTTTAAAAAAAGTTTGGTAGTTTGAATAAAATATCTACCTTTGCAGTCCGCAATTTCCCCTATTGTGGGGTAAGTTGTTGATTAACAAGAGTTTAGAAATTATTTAAACAAATAAAGACATGTTACTTCCTAAAAAAACCAAATTTAGAAGACAGCAGAAAGGCCGCATGAAAGGCGTTGCACAGAGGGGCAATCAGCTCGCATTCGGTTCATTTGGTCTCAAGACTATGGAAAGCTGCTGGCTTACAGGGCAACAGATCGAGGCGGCTCGTCAGGCTGTTGCACGTCACATGAAACGTGAAGGTCAGATCTGGATCAGAATCTTCCCGGACAAACCTTACACAAAGAAACCTGCCGAGGTACGTATGGGTAAAGGTAAAGGTAATCCTGAGGGATTCGTTGCTCCCATCACTCCCGGCCGTATCCTTTTCGAAGCTGAAGGCGTTCCCTTGGAGGTTGCTAAAGAGGCTCTCCGTCTCGGTGCTCAGAAACTTCCCGTTTCCTGCAAGTTCGTCATCAGAAGAGACTATGTAGAATCTAACAACTAACAGAAAAAAGACTAAGAAAATGAAAGCAAAAGAAATTCGCGAAATGGCTGCCAAGGATCTCGTAGAGAGAATCGAAGCCGAGAAACAGAGTCTTTCTGTTATGAAGATGAACCACGTGATCTCCCCCATGGATGATACATCAAAAATTGCCAAGAGCCGTCGCGACATCGCTCGCATGATGACTATCCTGGCAGAAAAACAGAAACAGAACTAAAATAGATCTGAACAATTATGGAAAGAAATCTTCGTAAAGAAAGAATCGGTGTTGTTGTAAGCAACAAAATGGACAAATCTATTGTAGTTGCTGTCAAGACTAAAGAGAAACACCCTATTTACGGCAAGTTCGTAAATAAAACCACAAAGTTCGTTGCTCAGGATGACAAGAACGAGTGCAGCGAAGGCGATACAGTACGCATCATGGAAACTCGCCCCTTGAGCAAGACAAAACGTTGGAGATTGGTAGAAATCGTAGAAAAAGTTAAGTAAAATGATACAACAGGAATCACGTTTATTAGTAGCTGACAACAGCGGTGCAAAAGAGGTTCTCTGCATCCGCGTACTCGGCGGTACCCGTCGTAAATATGCCAGCGTAGGCGACAAAATCGTTGTTGCTGTAAAGAGTGCAATCCCCGGTGGCAACACTAAGAAAGGCACTGTTTCAAATGCAGTTGTAGTCCGCACCAAGAAAGAGATCCGTCGTCCCGACGGTTCATACATCCGCTTCGATGAGAACGCTTGCGTACTTATCAACAAGGCAGGTGAGGTTGTCGGTACCCGTATCTTCGGCCCCGTTGCCAGAGAGTTGCGTGAAAATTATATGAAAATCGTTTCACTCGCACCCGAGGTGCTCTAACAATCATTACGAACATGAAAAAGTTACATATCAAGAAAGGTGATACGGTTTATGTAAACGCCGGCAATGACAAGGGTAAAACCGGTCAGGTCCTCGAAGTACTTACAGAAAAGAACCGTGCCATTGTTGAGGGTATCAACATGGTTAGCAAGCACACCAAACCCAATGCACAGCACCCCCAGGGTGGTATTATCAAACAGGAAGCAGGCATACACATCTCAAACCTTCAGGTTGTTGACCCCGTGAAGGGCGGCCCCACCAGAATCGGTCGTCGTATCGGTAAGAACGGCAAACTCGTACGCTATGCTAAAAAATCAGGGGAGGAACTCAAATAATGGCTAACAAGAAAGAAGCAGCTGCAGCAAACAATGCAGTCTCATTGAAAGGATATGTTCCTTCATTGCAGAAGAAATACAAAGAAGAGATCATCGACAAACTCACAAAAGAGTTCGGTTACAAAACTGTAATGCAGGTTCCCAAGCTGGTGAAGATCACTCTCAATGAGGGTGTCGGCCATGCAACTCAGGACAAGAAGCTTGTTGAGGTCGCTCAGGCAGAGCTCACCACCATCACAGGCCAGAAAGCAGTTCAGACTATCTCACGTAAGGATATCTCTAACTTCAAACTCCGTCGCGGTATGCCTATCGGCGCAAAAGTTACCCTCCGCGGTGTGAAGATGTATGAGTTCCTCGAGAGACTTATCGCTATCTCTCTCCCCCGTATCCGTGACTTCAAAGGTATCGCAGAAAACTTCGACGGCCGTGGTAACTACACCCTCGGTATCAAGGAGCAGATCATCTTCCCCGAGATCGATATCGACAAGATCACCAAAGTAATGGGTATGGAGATCACTTTCGTGACTACAGCTAATAAGGACGAAGAGGCTTACGCACTCCTTCGTGAATTTGGATTACCTTTTAAAAACATTAAGAAATAACAGAGTATGGCAAAAGAATCAATGAAAGCACGCGAGGTTAAACGTGCAAAATTAGTTGCCAAATATGCAGAGAAACGCGCAGCTTTGAAAGAGGCTGGTGACTGGGCAGCTCTTGACAAACTTCCCAAGAACGCAAGCCCTGTACGTATGCATAACCGTTGTTCTCTTACTGGCCGTCCCAAAGGATATATGCGCCAGTTTGGTATCAGCCGTATTCAGTTCCGCGAGATGGCTTCAAAGGGCCTCATTCCGGGAGTGAAGAAAGCATCTTGGTAGACCAATCAATAACTAATTTATAAACAATCGGATATCGGGCACTCCTATTAATAATATATATACACAGAGTGTCGTTCCACAAAAAAACAAAAAAATGACTGATCCAATTGCAGATTTGCTTACGAGAATCCGTAATGCCTATGCAGCAGGCCACAAAACAGTAGAAGTTCCTGCTTCTAAGCTTAAAGGCGAAATCGTACGCGTACTTCACGAGAAAGGTTATGTTCTCGCTTACAAGGTGGTTGAAGGTGAAACTTCAAACACAATCAAGATCGCTCTCAAGTATCACCCTCAGACCAAGCAGGCAGCTGTCAAGAAGATTGTCCGCGTAAGCCGTCCCGGTCTTCGCCGTTACACAGGCGTTGAGGATATGCCCAGAGTATTGAATGGTATGGGTATCGCTATCATCTCTACTTCAAAAGGTGTCATCACCGACAAGGAAGCTAAGGAAATGAATGTAGGTGGCGAGGTACTCTGCTACGTTTATTAGTATTAATAATTAAAATTTCAGAATAATGTCAAGAATTGGAAAACAGCCTGTACACCTTCCCGCTGGCGTAACTGTCGAGGTTACAAAAGACAACGTGGTTAAGGTTAAAGGACCCCAGGGCGAGATGTCGCAGAAAGTTGATCCCGACATCAAAGTCGAAGTAGATGGGGGTGTTCTAACAGTTTCTCGTCCCACCGACCAGCCTCGTCACCGTTCAATGCACGGTCTCTACCGCGCTTTGATCGCTAACATGGTGAATGGTTGCCACGAGATGTTCACTATCAAACAGGAATTCGTAGGTGTTGGTTACCGTGTAGACGTTCAGGGCCAGATCGTTACTTTCAGCCTTGGTTACTCACACGACATTCAGTTCCAGCTTCCCCCCGAGGTTAAAGCTGAGGCTGAGGCAGTGAAGAAAGGTGCCAACCCCGTATTGGTTCTCAAGAGCTGCAACAAGCAGTTGCTCGGACAGGTAGCAGCAAAAGTCCGTACATTCCGCAAACCTGAACCTTACAAGGGCAAGGGTATTAAGTTCGTCGGCGAACAGCTTCGTCGTAAGGCTGGTAAGTCTGCTTCTGCTAAATAATTAGGAGGAAACAAGTTATGATGACTAAAAAAGAAAGAAGACAAAGAATTCACTACCGCATACGTAAAGTTGTCAACGGTACTCCTGAGCGTCCGAGAATGGTAGTTTTCAGAAGCAACAAGCAGATTTATGTACAGGTTGTAGATGACACCAAGGGTGTTACACTTGTATCAGCTTCTTCACTTGAGAAAGCTCTTTGCGAGCAGTGCAAAGGCAAGTCAGGTATTGAGGCAGCTAAGGTTGTAGGCGGCTGCATCGCTCAGCGCGCTATCGAAAAAGGTATCGAGACAGTCTCATTTGACCGTGGCGGTTACCTTTATCACGGAAGAGTTAAAAGTTTGGCAGACGCAGCTCGCGAGGGCGGTCTTAAATTCTAAATCAGACTATGGCAGATAATAACATGAACAAAGTAAAAACCTCTGACCTTGAACTTAAGGACAGACTGGTAGCTGTACAGAGAGTGACAAAAGTTACCAAAGGTGGTCGTCACTTCAGTTTTGCAGCAATCGTCGTAGTAGGCGATGAGAATGGTGTTGTCGGTTACGGTCTTGGAAAAGCCAACGAGGTAACTACAGCTATCTCTAAAGGTATCGAGGATGCGAAGAAGAATCTTCACCGCGTACCCCTTTCAAAATCAACAATTCCCCACGAGCAGGAAGCCAAGTTCGGCGGCGCACGCGTTTTCATGAAACCCGCAGCTCCCGGTACTGGTGTTAAGGCCGGTGGTGCGATGCGTGCTGTTTTTGAGGCAGTCGGTATCCACGATGTCATTGCAAAATCTAAAGGTTCATCAAACCCTCATAACTTGGTAAAGGCAACTGTAGCTGCACTCTGCGAGCTTCGCGATGCATACACTGTAGCCGGCCTCCGTGGCGTACCTATGAGCAAAGTTTTTAACGGTTAGGAGATCAGGCAATATGGCAAAAGTTAAAGTAACTCAGATCAAGAGCCTCGTAAAGGCCACAGAGCGCCAGCAGGCTAACATGATTTCACTGGGCATCCACAGAATGCACCAGACTGTTGAAGTCGAACTTACTCCGGTAACCAAAGGTATGATTGAAAAGGTTCGTCATCTTGTAAAAGTTGAAGAAGTAAAATAGGGAGATAACTACTATGAAATTAAATAATCTTACACCTGCCGAGGGTTCTAAAGGCAGAACCAAACGTATCGGTCGCGGCGAAGGCTCAGGACACGGTGGAACATCTACACGTGGTCACAAGGGAGCACAGGCACGCAGTGGTTATTCACGCAAAATCGGTTTCCAGGGTGGTCAGATGCCTATCCAGCGTCTTCTTCCTAAATTCGGTTTCAAAAACCCCACAAGAGTTGAGTATGCAGTTGTAAACGTAGCAGCTTTGCAGGCACTCAGCGAGAACATGGGTACAGCAGACATCACTGTTGACGATATGATCGTTGCAGGTCTCGTCGGCCCCAAAGATCTCGTTAAGGTTCTCGGCAACGGCGAGGTTACAGCTAAACTGAATGTTACAGCTCACGCTTTCTCAAAGAGCGCTATCGCTAAAATAGAAGCAAAAGAGGGTACAACAACAGTTCTCTAACCCCCAAGCACAGTTCGCTATGGCAAACTTAACCCAAACATTAAAGAATATATGGAAGATAGAGGAGCTCCGCAAGAGAATCGTCTATACCATAGCACTTATAGCAGTCTACAGACTTGGCTGCTATATCGTGATTCCCGGTATTGACGCATCCCAGCTTGCGAATCTCCAAAATCAATCATCTACAGGCTTGCTCGGCTTGCTGAACATGTTCTCAGGTGGTGCATTCGGTAACGCATCAATCTTCGCATTGGGCGTTATGCCATATATTTCTGCGTCTATCGTCATCCAGCTTCTGGGTGTGATGTTCCCCTTCTTCCAGCGCCTCCAGCGCGAAGGTGAGAGCGGACGCAGGAAAATGAACCAGTATACCAGGCTCCTCACCATCGTCATTCTCGCGATCCAGGGTCCCGCTTACATCGCTAACCTTCACGCACAGCTTCCCGCAGAGGCTTTCGTGGGTGTTATGCAGAAAGGATGGTACGGTTTGTTCGCAACCCTTATCCTCCTCGGCGGCACAATGTTCGTGATGTGGCTTGGTGAGCGTATCACCGACCGCGGTATCGGTAACGGTATCTCTCTGATCATCATGATCGGTATCGTTGCCCGCCTCCCGATGGCATTGAAACTCGAGCTCACTGAGAAGTTCACTCAGACAACAGGTGGTATCCTTATGTTTATCATCGAGATCGTTGTCCTCTTCTTCGTGTTCATCGCAACAATCGCTCTCGTCCAGGCAGTCCGCAAGGTGCCCGTACAGTATGCCAAGAGAGTTGTGGGCAACCGTCAGTACGGCGGAGTCACCAACAGCATCCCCATGAAGGTCAACGCTGCCGGTGTAATGCCTATCATCTTCGCTCAGGCAATGATGCTTCTTCCTCTCCTTTTTACACGTTTCGACGTTACCAAAGGTCTGGCTGCAGTACTCAACAACCCTGTAGGTTTCTGGTACAACTTCACATTCGCCCTGATGGTGATCATCTTCACTTACTTCTACACAGCAGTTACAGTGAACCCCACCAACATGGCAGAGGATCTCAAGAAGAACGGTGGTTTCATCCCCGGTTGCAAGCCCGGCCGCAAGACTGCTGAGCTGCTCGACACCATCATGTCACGCATCACTCTTCCCGGATCTATCTTCCTCGCTATCGTAGCAATTCTGCCTGCATTCGCACAGATGCTCGGTGTAAACAACCAGTTTGCAAGCTTCTACGGCGGTACATCACTTCTGATCCTCGTAGGTGTTATTCTGGATACACTCCAGCAGGTTGACGCGCAGCTGCAGATGCGCCACTATGACGGACTTATGAAGACAGGCCGTCTTCAGGGACGTTCAGGTATGTAAGGATTCGAAGTAAAATCAAAGTAAGATGATTAAAGTTAAATCCGAAGAAGAGCTGGCACTGCTTAGAGAGAATGCAATACTTGTCTCTAAGACTCTTGCTGAAGTAGGCAAGAGGATTGCCCCCGGTGTCAAGACCAAAGAGCTTGACGCTGTCGCTGAGGAATTCATCCGCGACAACGGCGCATGCCCCGGATTCTTGGGATATGGCGGATTTCCTTACACACTGTGTATCTCAGTCAATGATACCGTGGTTCACGGATTTCCTTCAGACTATGTTCTGAAAGAGGGTGACCTGGTATCAGTGGACTGCGGTACCACATATAAGGGATACAACGGAGACTCTGCCTATACATTCGCTTGTGGAGAGATTAGTGCGGCTGACCAGGACCTCCTGGATACTACTAAACACTCCCTTTACCTCGGCATCGAACAGGCTGTCGCGGGCGGTCGTATAGGAGACATCGGATATGCGATTCAGTCATATTGCGAGTCACGCGGTTTTTCAGTTGTAAGAGAGCTTGTAGGTCATGGATTGGGAAGACATCTTCACGAAAGCCCCGAGGTGCCCAACTACGGACGCCGCGGACATGGAGTGAAGCTTCTTGAAAACATGGTGATCTGCATCGAGCCTATGATCAACCGTGGCGTCAAGGACGTTTATCTTGATGATAACGGATGGGGCGTCCACACTGCCGATCGTATGAACTCAGCTCACTTTGAACTGACAGTAGCTGTAAAGAAGGGTAAACCCGAAGTATTGTCTACTTTTGATTTTATCGAGAACAATAAATAATTAAATCAACGGAAATAACCAAATATGCCAAAACAGTCAGCAATAGAAAAAGAAGGAACAATTATAGAGGCTCTGTCGAATGCGATGTTCAGAGTCGAACTCGACAACGGTCACGTGATAATTGCGCACATCTCTGGTAAAATGCGCATGCATTATATCAAAATATTGCCCGGTGACAAGGTACGCGTGGAAATGTCTCCGTATGATTTGACGAAAGGAAGAATTTCCTTCAGATATAAATAATTAAAATCTCATAGCAATATGAAAGTCAAGACATCCATCAAGAAACGCAGCGAGGATTGCAAGATCGTTAAGCGCAAAGGCCGCTTGTATGTTATCTGCAAAAAGAATCCTAAATTCAAAATGCGTCAGGGATAATAGTTTAATTGTCAAATAATAAAGTAAATAATACACTATGGCACGTATAGCCGGAATTGACTTACCCAAAAACAAACGCGGAGTTATAGGTCTCACCTATATCTACGGAATTGGTCGCAGTTCTTCAGAGAAGATCCTTTCTGAACTCGGTATCGACTATGATATCAAGGTCAAGGATTGGAACGATGACCAGATTGCAGCAATCCGTGGTAAGATTGCTGAAGAGTACAAGATCGAAGGTGAACTTCGTTCTTCAGTTCAAATGAACATCAAACGTCTGATGGATATCGGATGCTACCGCGGTATCCGCCATCGTCTCGGCCTTCCCGTACGCGGACAGAGCACAAAGAACAATGCACGTACACGCAAGGGACGCAAGAAGACTGTAGCTAACAAGAAGAAAGCAACTAAATAGGAGACCTTGAATTATGGCAAAAAAGACAACAACTAGTAAGAAGAGAGTTGTTAAGGTTGACGCTTATGGCCAGCTCCATGTTGCGTCTACATTCAACAACGTTATCGTTACAATAACCAACAGCACAGGTCAGGTTATCAGCTGGTCATCAGCAGGTAAGATGGGCTTCAGAGGTTCTAAGAAGAACACTCCCTACGCAGCTCAGGTTGCAGCAGCTGACGCAGCCAAGGTCGCTTATGATTTGGGCCTCCGCAAAGTGAAAGCTTATGTAAAGGGTCCCGGTTCAGGCCGCGAGTCTGCTATCCGTACAGTTCATGGAGCAGGTATTGAGGTTACCGAGATTATCGATGTTACACCCTTACCCCACAACGGCTGCCGCCCCAAAGGTCGTCGTAAAGTTTAATCGTCGGGCATTCGGTAAATTAATTAATCTTAAAATCTGTAAAATAGAATTAGAATATGGCAAGATATACAGGGCCTAAAACCAAAATAGCCCGTAAATTTGGTGAACCGATCTACGGACCGGACAAATATCTGGATAAGAAAAACTATCCTCCGGGACAGCACGGATTGGCTAAAAAGCGCAAAAAAACATCTGAGTACGGTACTCAGCTGGCAGAGAAACAGAAAGTTAAATATACTTACGGCCTTCTCGAGCGTCAGTTCAGCAATCTCTATGAGAAAGCTTCACGCATGAAAGGACGTACAGGTGAGAACCTTCTTTTCCTCCTCGAGTCACGTCTCGACAACCTCGTTTACCGTATGGGTATCGCTCCTACAAGAGCAGCCGCACGTCAGCTTGTAAACCACTGCCACATCACTCTCAACGGTGAGGTATGCAGCGTTCCTTCAAGCCAGGTACGTCCCGGTGACATCGTAGGTGTTCGCGAGAGCTCAAAAAGCCTCGAAGTTGTTCAGGACAGCCTCGCACGCGCAAACAACAAGTATTCATGGATCGAGTGGGACAACGAGAAATGCGCAGGCAAGTATCTCAACATCCCCGAGCGTACTGAAATTCCCGAAACAATCAACGAGCAGCTTATCGTCGAGTTGTACTCTAAGTAGCAGTTGTAACTAAGCATTAACACTAATAAACTTTATATTTATGGCAATATTGGCATTCCAAAAACCGGATAAGGTAATAATGCTGGACGCTACCGATACTTTTGGTCGTTTCGAATTCCGCCCTCTCGAGCCCGGATACGCAACAACCGTTGGTAACGCACTTCGCCGCATTTTGCTTTCTTCATTGGAGGGCTTTGCTATCACATCAATCCGCATCGACGGTGTGTCTCACGAGTTTGACACCATCCCCGGCGTTGTGGAGAATGTGGTTGACATTATCCTCAACCTCAAACAAGTTCGTCTCAAGAGAATGATCGAGACCGAAGAGAGCGAATCTGCAACAGTGACTGTTAGTGGTAAGAGCGAATTTACTGCTGAAGACATATCAAAGAGTCTCTCAAATTTCCAGGTACTCAACCCCAGCCTCCACATCTGCACGATGGAGCCCAGCGTCAAGATCGTCATGGACATCACCATCGGCAAGGGCCGCGGATATGTGCCTTCTGATGAAAACAAAGATGAAAAGGCTCCTGTCAACACAATCGCCATCGACTCTATCTTCACACCTATCAAGAATGTGAACTACCGTCGTGAGGATTGCCGCGTGGAGCAGAAGACCGACTACGAGTCTCTTATCATCGAGATAACAACTGATGGTTCGATCTCGCCCAAGGATGCCCTCAAAGAGGCAGCCAAGATCCTGATCTACCATTTCATGCTGTTCTCAGATGAGAAGATCACTCCCGAAACTCCTGTCGAGGTCGAGAGTAAGAATCTCGACGAAGAGTCTCTCCGTACCCGTCACCTCCTTATGACCAAACTTCAGGACCTCGAGCTTTCAGTCCGCGCTCTCAACTGCCTCAAGGCATCAGAGATCGAAACTATCGCCGACCTGGTTTCTCATAAGAAAGACGAGTTGATGAAACTCCGCAACTTCGGCAAGAAGTCGTTCACAGAAATTGTTTTCCTTGTTGAGAGCAAGCTCAAGCTCAGCTTCGATATGGACATTTCAAAATATAACATTGATAAAAAAGAATAACATAACATGAGACACAATAAGGCAATAAATCATTTGGGACGTAAGAGTGGACACCGCAAGGCTATGCTCGCAAATATGGCTTGCTCTCTTATCCAGTACAAGAGAATCGAAACCACACTTGCAAAGGCAAAAGCTCTCAGGACTTACGTTGAGCCTCTGATCACAAAGTCAAAAGAGGATTCAACAAACTCACGCCGTGTCGTATTCAGCTACCTCAAACAGAAAGAGGCCGTTACTGAACTCTTCCGCAATATCGCTCCGAAGATTGCAGACCGTCCCGGTGGATATACCCGTATCCTCAAGACTGGTTTCCGCGCCGGTGATGCAGCTGACATGGCTATCATCGAGCTCGTTGACTTCAACGAGGCAGCTCTTGCATCTGCAGAGAAAGAGACCAAGAAGACCACTACCCGCCGCAGCCGCAGCAAAAAAGCTGCTCCCAAGGCAGAGGAGAAGGTCGAGGCTGAAGCAGCTGCTGAATAAGCACAACGGTTCAACCATTGAAAAGGGTGATTTCCGCAAGGAAGTCTCCCTTTTTTGTTTTACATCTGAATATTTGTAATTTAGCAGTATGAAAAGGATAATTCTTACAGTATTGGTGCTTTGCGCGGCCTTTGTGGCAAAGGCGCAGAACATTTCTGAAATAGAGCTGAACCAGGCCCGTGCCATCTGGCTGGGCTCCGGCAATGCGGCTGGAATGTCATCTGCGGAGCTGCTTGATTTCAAAGAGCTCTCTCTCAATTTCGAGGGACAGACGGGTGCCTTCACCCATTCCTATGGCGCCGCTTCTCAGCTGGACTGTTCTCTGAAAGGTCGCACAGTCTCTGAGCTGGCCGGCTTCAAGATTGCCGCTGACCTGCTGATTGACCGCAGTTCACTGAAAGATGCCGCTTTCAACTGCTCGATATATGAAGTCAACCCTGCCGTAAGGCCATACTGGTTTCTGGACTACACTACAGAAGGATACGACTGGAGCCGCGGCAATTACGCTGCTGATGTGAAGGTGGCTTCTCCGATGCTTCTTGACGGCCGTCTGGCTGC
Source organism: Bacteroidales bacterium (assembly GCA_045617865.1). Classification (GTDB taxonomy): domain Bacteria; phylum Bacteroidota; class Bacteroidia; order Bacteroidales; family UBA932; genus Equibacterium. The sequence goes on from JAZLJK010000019.1 coordinate 42,226, forward strand.
CGGAGTCAACCTCAAAGTGGACGCTAAGACAGCGGCAAGAGAGGCTGAAGTCTCTGCAGCATACAGTTCCGTTGCAATAGAATTCGCCCCTTCTGCAATCTTCAGGATTGATGAGAGCAACACAGTGGGCGCTGCCATCCGCTTTTCCAACACTCCTGAGAAGACCGTCTTTTCTTCGGACCATGCTGACGACGATGCAGATGTCGTGACCCTTTCACGTGGCCTGGGACAATATCTGGCAAGGCATATCAACGGGGTCAACCCGCTTGGAGATGTCTCTTACAAGAACAAATATACCGGCATAAGCCTTCAGTACAACAAGAATACAGCTGAATCCGACCTGCTGCTTGACCTTGGTCTCACCAAAGGAAACAGTTACATCTACGGAGGTGAGCGCAACCTTACGACAATAGATGATATCTCTACTGATTTCAGCCTGAAGCACCTGAAGGGGGCGGCCCGCAACCGCATCTTCACCCTTGCGGCGCAATACCGTCAGCTGTATGGCTACGACAATTCTTTTTATTCAAATGTCCATACTCTTGAAAGTGCCTCAGTAGGGCTGCTGCTGGACTACACAGTTTATTTCGGCGCTCCCACCACAACCTATTCGTGGTTTATGGGGCTTCGTGCCGATGCGTCATATCTGAGTCAGAAGAGATATCTGCCCGACGGCCTTTTCAAGGCTCCCGAGGTGCTGCCCAGCATGGTTCTTGGCAAGAACACCGCGCTTGGCGCAGACAGTGAGCTCATGTGCAGCCTGAGAGTGGGATATCACATGTCATTCGGAGCGGACTATTCGTTCGGAACTCCCAAGGTCAGCGAAGACAAGGATAAGGAACCAGAAATCAATCTGCTCTCCACTATGCTGTATGCCGATGAGTATTATTTTCTCAAGCAGTATTATTATCTGGCAGCTCCGCAGGTGCGCTACTCCACAAAAGTCAACGGCAGGCTTTCTGCCTACGCTCTCCTGCAGGGCAGCTTCATCAAGCCTGTGGAGGCCGAAGGGGCAAGGCTTGCCGGAGGTGTGAGCCTTGGAATCATCTTCTAGCGATATATGCAGATAACTCTCAAAAAGGTGATAAAATACGTGCTGGCCACCATCCTTATGGCGGTGCTGCTCTATTTCGCCTTCAGGGAGATTGACTGGGCCGAGTTCGGGTCTGCGCTCAGCCGCTGCAACTGGTGGTGGATTGCCGCATCGATGCTGGTGGGTATGGCGGTGGCCTACAGCCGTGGCTGCAGGTGGCGCCTGATGCTGCTTCCCATCAATGATAAAATCACCCGTCTGGAGTGTTTCGATGCATATAATGTGTGCTATCTGGCCAATCTGGCCGTGCCGCGCTCGGGCGAGCTGGTGCGCTGCGCAATGCTTTCCAAACTGGGCCGCACCACTTTCCAGGAGGCTGTGGGCAGCATGGCGCTGGAGCGTGTATGGGACATCATTTCAGCCCTGCTGATAGCGGTGGGAATGGTGCTTTTCACCCGTTTCGGAACTTTTCTTAAAGATGAGATGTGGAAGCCGTTTGCCGAAGGGCTCTCTTTCAATGCCGCATATCTTGTGGTTGGAGTGGTCCTGCTGACAGCCCTTTTCATCTGGTTTGTGTCGCACTTCCGCGACAGATATAAAATATGCGGCAAGATCCACGGCTTCTTCGCCGGGCTGGGCGACGGAGTCAAGGCCGGATTCAAAATGGAGCACAAGATTCCATTTTTCCTGCATACTGCATTCATCTGGATAATGTACATCTTCCAGATTCTTTTCATAATCTATGCTTTCCCTGATGTGAAGCAGCTGAATTTCGGTGATGCCTTCTTCATCATGATGGTAGGTTCGCTCGGCTGGATGGTGCCTGTGCAGGGGGGATTCGGAGCATATCACTTCCTTGTGTCGGCAGCACTTGTCCCTGTTTACGGAATAGCGCAGCAGACGGGGCTCGTGTTCGCTACAATCTCACACGAGTCTCAGATACTCCAGATGCTGATAAACGGAGTTATTTCGCTGATATCCTTCTGGATAATGACTAGAAGAGGCCGTTCAGCTGAGCCTCGATCATGTCGCAGATAGTGCTGAAGTCGGCGGGGTTGTCTTCGAATTTGAGACGGTCCACATCCAGAATCAGGAGTTTGCCGTCGGTGTAGCCTCCAATCCAGTTCTCATAACGGTCGTGCAGACCCTTGAGGTAGTCGATGCGGATGCTGTTTTCGTATTCGCGGCCGCGCTTCTGGATGTTTCCGACTACATTGGGAATGGAGCTGCGCAGATAGATGAGCAGGTCGGGGGCCTTCACAAGAGAAACCATCAGGTCGAAAAGGTCTTTGTAGTTTTCAAAGTCGCGGGTGCTCATAAGACCCATATCGTGCAGGTTGGGGGCGAAGATGTTGGCATCCTCGTAGATGGTGCGGTCCTGTATTATCACATCCTGTGACTTGCTTATCTCCACCACGTCGCGGAACCGTTTGTTCAGGAAGTATATCTGCACGTTGAACGACCACCTCTCCATATCGTCGTAGAAGTCTGAAAGATAGGGGTTGAAGTCAACAGGCTCGAAACGGGCTGTCCATTTGTAGTGCTCGCTGAGCATGCGGGTGAGAGTGGTTTTACCGCTTCCTATGTTTCCTGCGATGGCTATATGCATATCTCTGAAATTCTCCTGGTTAGTTTTACAAAAATAGCAAAAGACTTTGTATTTTTGCGTGTATGACAAAGGTTTTTTATTTCAATCAGTTCAGGGAATGCACTTATGTGCTGTGGGACAGCTCTTCCGAATGTGTGATAATCGATCCCGGCTGTCAGACAGACAGAGAGAGGGAGAGGCTGGCTGAATTTATCAGCACTGCCGGGCTCACTCCCGTGAAGATTCTGCTGACTCACGGCCACTTCGACCATATCCTGGGGCTGGAGTGGGCCATGCAGAAATGGGGCATACCCGCGTATATGCATCCAGATGATGTTGAGCAGCTTGAGATAAACGACCGTCTGTGCACCGCCTTCGGAATAGACTTTTCTTCGAAGGATGTCACTACCTTTGCGCTTCCTGAGGGAACATTCAGGGCGATGGGGGAGACCTTCCTGGAAATAACACATACGCCGGGCCATACACGCGGCAGCGTGTGCATGTACTGCGAGGCTGAGAATCTTCTTTTCAGCGGCGACACCATCTTCCAGGGAAGCATCGGACGGTGCGACCTCCCCGGAGGTGATGAAGAGAGGCTGCTTGCATCAATCGGGCGTTACCTGCCCACCCTGCCGCGCGGAACGCAGATACTGCCGGGCCATGGCTATGCCACCTCCGTGGGCGAAGAACTGGACACGAATCCTTATATGAGTTTTCTGGATTAGATGGATACTATTGACATAATCGGGGCAAGGTCACATAACCTTCAGAATGTATCGCTCTCCATACCGCAGGGCAAGCTTGTGGTGGTGACCGGTGTGAGCGGCAGCGGCAAGTCGTCTCTGGCTTTCGACACACTCTATGCAGAGGGGCAGCGCAGGTATATGGACACTCTCAGCACATACGCACGCCAGTATGTGGGCATGCTGGAACGTCCCGAGGTCGATGACATCCGCGGCCTGAGCCCCATCCTTGCCATCGAACAGAAGACCACCGGCCGCAATCCACGCTCCACAATCGGCACAATCACAGAGATATACGATTTCTTCCGCCTGTTGTATGCGCGTGCAGCACAGGCATATTCGCCCGCCACAGGGGCCGAGATGGTGCGCTATTCCGATGAGATGATTGTGAACCTTATCCAGCAGGAATACGAGGGTAGGAAGATTCTGCTGCTCTCTCCGCTGGTGCAGGGGCGCAAGGGCCACTACCGTGACCTTTTCGAGAGCCTGGTGAAGAAAGGCTACAACCAGGTGCTTGTAGATGATGAGCTGTGCGATCTGGCCACTCTTGAGCCGCTTGACCGCTACAAGGTGCATTTCATCTATCTGGTTGTAGACAAGCTTGTCCCTTCGGAAGAAGGGCGCAGCCGCACCGAGTCTTCGGTCCGCACAGCTCTCAATCTGGGCAAGGGAAGCCTCTCGATAATGGAATACGGCCAGAAAACGATGCGTTTCCTGAGCAAGAACTATGTCTGCCCCGATACCGGAATATCATACAACGTTCCTGCGCCGCACACATTCTCGTTCAATTCGCCTCAGGGTGCGTGCCCGCACTGCGGCGGACTTGGAAAGGTGGTGCAGATGGATGCTTCCAGAATCATTCCCGACGACAGCGTGTCCATCGCCGACGGAGGCATCGCCCCGCTGGGAGAATACCGCAACAACAACCTCTTCGCTGTGGTCGAGGCCATAGCCAAGAAATATGAATTCTCGCTGAAGGACCCCATAAGTGAGATTCCTCCGGAGGCGCTCAGCGTGCTGCTCTACGGGTCGGAAGAGCTTTTCCGTGTGGGAACTGGCTCTGAGGCGCAGATGGTTACATTCGAGGGCATCATCCCGCGTACCTTCAACGCCAAGGCAGACTCTGAAGATGCCCCGTCTGCTACGGGGAAATTCGTTCAGGAGATGGTCTGCCCGGTGTGCGGTGGAACCCGTCTGAAAAAAGAGTCGCTGCAGTTCAGAATAGCAGGCCTCAATATCGCACAGATTGCTGCGATGGATATCGACACTCTGAAGGAGTGGGTGGATGCACTGCCCGCAAAACTTTCTGAACGTCAGAACCTTATTGCAGCGGCACTTCTAAAGGAAATCTCTGCAAGAGTGGGCTTTCTGAAAGATGTGGGGCTTGGCTACCTTTCGCTTGACCGTGGCACCGCCACTCTAAGCGGAGGAGAGAGCCAGCGCATCAGGCTTGCCACTCAGATAGGCAGCAAACTGGTGAATGTGCTCTACATCCTTGACGAGCCCAGCATCGGTCTGCACCAGAGAGACAACCGCAAGCTGATAGCTTCGCTCAAGGCGCTGCGCGACGAAGGGAACTCGGTGCTTGTAGTGGAGCATGACCGTGAGATCATGGAGAATGCCGACTGGCTGGTGGACCTCGGTCCCGGTGCCGGTCTGCTGGGTGGCAGGTTGCTCTACAACGGCCCTGTCTCTGAAATCCCCTCAGCACCTTCAACCCCCACCACAGATTATCTGATGGGGCGGAAAGAGATTGAAGTGCCTTCGGTGCGCCGCACCGGCAACGGCAGGAAGCTGGTGCTCCGAGGTGCGCGCGGCAACAATCTCAAGGATGTGACCCTTGAAATCCCTCTGGGCTGCCTCATCGGCGTCAGCGGAGTGAGCGGCAGCGGCAAGTCGTCGCTTGTCACAGAGACACTCATGCCCATCCTCAGCAACACATTCTTCAATTCAATGTATCCTGTGCTGCCATACGACAGCATCGAGGGCGTTGAAAATATCGACAAGATAATCGAGATAGACCAGCGCCCGATAGGACGCTCGCCACGCAGCAATCCTGCCACATACACAAATGTCTTCACAGCCATCCGCGAGCTGTTCGAGCAGACACCCGATGCCAAGATCCGCGGATTCAGGGCCAACCGCTTCTCTTTCAACAACAAGGGAGGCCGCTGCGAAGCCTGCAAGGGAGCCGGAGTGCAGGAGATAGAGATGAAGTTCCTGCCGCCCGCACATGTCACCTGCAAGGAGTGCCATGGCCGCCGCTACAAGCCCGATGTGCTGGCGGTGCGCTACAAAGGCAAGAACATCAGCGACGTGCTGGAGATGAACATCAGCGAGGCTGCGGAATTCTTCTCCTCGAATCCTTTCATCTACCCCAAGCTGAAGGCGATGGAGGATGTGGGGCTTGGCTATATCAAGCTGGGCCAGCAGTCCACCACACTCAGCGGCGGAGAGAGCCAGAGAGTGAAGCTTGCAGCCGAACTTGCCCGCAAGAGCACCGGCAACACGCTCTACCTGCTTGACGAGCCCACCACCGGCCTTCATTTCGATGACATCCACAACCTGATGCAGGTGCTGCAGCGTCTCGTGGACCAGGGCAACACTGTCATTGTGGTGGAGCACAACCTTGATGTGCTGAAGTGTGTGGACCATCTGGTTGACATGGGGCCAGAAGGCGGCGTTGCAGGAGGTAACATCGTGGCACAGGGCACTCCCGAGCAGGTGGCCGCCTGTCCGGAAAGCTACACTGGAAAGTATCTGGCAGAGATACTGTATTAGACCGGGCGCATCCTGGCCGGTGTTGAGGTTTCATCCGAAATAATGATCCTCCTCTACTTTTCTGACGAGTTGAACAGATACCTGATGCTCAGCAGGGCATAGCGGTTCATGTTGCCGGCTGTGACTGTTTCCAGGTAGTTGGAATATGCGCTGGTGTTGATGGATGGCGTATTGTTGAGAATATCTCTGAATACCAGTGCTATGCAGAGCTTTGAATCCATCAGGTACACTCCGGCCGAGGCGTTGAGCATGTCTGTGTCCAGCCTGACTCCCCTTTCACCCATGGGAATGCGGGAGAGATGCTTGTAGCCAGCCTTTACGAAGAGCCAGTCGGTGATGCGGTTGTCGCTGAAAACCGAAGCCGATAAACGGCTGTAATTCATCGGTCCGTAATACTGGCTTTCAGTCATGTCAATATTCCCGCTGAGGGTGAAGTCAAGCTTGTAGTACGCAGAGAAGTTGCTCCTTGCGCCTATTATAAGTGACGGTATGTGCGAGATGTAGTTCTCGAACCTCCCGTTCACGTACGAGGGCGACTTCGAGAAGAAGTACGAGGCTGAGAGGTCAATCTTGTAGCGCAGCAGCTGGACCAGTGCGGAATAACGGATGTTGTTGTTCCATCTCATGCCTCCTGTGTAATTGTCATAAGTGCTGAATGTGGCTCCTGCAGGGAGTGTGTAGCCGTCAACGACCGTCTCGCTTGCGTAATATGTGCGCGTTGAAACTATATCATTTATCATGTATGAGAAGGAACTGCTGTAATCAACCGTGCCTCCAGATACGAGGTTGCTGCCGATGACTGCAACCTCAAGCGAATGCGCCTGCTTCAGGGCCGGATTACCTCTGCTGACATACAGAGGGTTGCTGTCGTGGAAGACGCTTCCCAGCTGGTCGAGGGTCGGTACGGAAGTCCCTGTTCCGACAGAGACACTGAACTTGTTCTGGAAATCGGACAGAGGGTTCCAAACAATGCTCGCCACCGGTGCGGCTAAAACCCTGTCCACATTCTCAACATAAGGAAGCTCTCTTGAATCAACTACATGCGCAGCCTGTAAGCCTGCCGTGGCTTTTAACTCTCTTAATTTATAATGCACTGTGAATGTATGAAGGTAGACATTGGACCGGCTTTCCTCACTCGTGAGCGGGCTGAGGTGGGCGTCATCGACCACTTCGTCATAATTGAGCCTTCTCTGCAGACCGTGGTCATATTGAAAATTATATCCGACTATAAAATAATTCTGCCCCCAGAACTTTGTAATGTTGGTACCGGCGTAGATATGCGAGTTCTTTCCTTCGTCGGAGGTGATCCATGTCTTCTTCGTTGATGTGGAGTCGTTTCGGACGTCGCTTCCGTCTCCTTCTCCACCGTTGAATAAAATGGTGAAATGGTAATAGAGACCCTCTTTAGGATTGTAGGATATACTTGCATTCCCATCTATCCTGTAATTGCGTGAACTGAGTTCCGAAATCTGGTGCAGCAGCACCTCGTTGCTGCCGGAATTCAAGGTCTGGGTCCTGTCGGATGAGAACAGGTCAGAAGTTCTGAGAGACTCATTACGGGAATAAGCCACCGATGCGCGTGGGCGCAATCCAGTCCTGCTGTCAAATCTGAGCTCGGCTCTGTGAGTCATGTCATCGGCAAACGAATGCTGTATGCTGCTGAATTCCCTCGTTGCCCAGTCCCTGTCGGCATCGTAAGAACGTTCGGTCTCTTTGTCGCTGTCTGTCTCCTTTTTCTTGAAAGAATAATCAAATCCGAGGGTCTGCAATGCATAGGTTTTCTTTTCATTCAGTTTCAGGGCCTTCTTGACATTTACATTTGCGAAAACAGGTTTTACAAGATCAGACTTTCCCGCCTGTGTATCGGGGATCTTGACCACGTCCTGCCCTGAATCTATACCGAGGTTGTTTGCTCCCACATCAACGGACGCAATAAGAGGGACCGAAAAATATCTGCCCCCAAGGCCGGCCTGCCAGCGCTCAGGCGGCATGAGCGCCCCTGCCCCGACGGGCATGTCAGCACCACCTGAAGCAGAAATGTTTATGTCGGTTATGTCTTTGAGGATGCGCTTCGTCTTGACATTCATTATCAGTCTCCTGCGGTCGCTGCGGGGATTGCGCCCGTCTTCTTCCTCGTAGATGTCAATCTTGTTTATCTGCTGGCCGGCCAGATAGTTCAGAGCATCACGCTGACTGCCGCCGAACAGGTCGTAGTTGTTGATGTTTATCTCAGAAAGCGGCCTGCCCATGACGCGGACCATGCCATTCTCCATTGATATTCCGGGCAGCCTTTCCAGCACATCGCCCAGCCTGTCTCCGTGCATCACCTTCTGAGTGGCGGCCACATTATACCTGATGGTGTCTCCCACTATGGAAATCACCGGCATCGACGCGGATATCTTTGCCGCAGCCAGTTTCAGCGGGTCTGATTCCATTTTCAGCCAGAGCCATCTGCCGCCGTTCTCCGGTGCTGCGGAAAACTCTGCACCTTTGCAAGTCATGTGCGACACGGTTACCTTCCCGCTCCTGTCCTTTATGCCGTCAAATCGAAAATATCCATGGCTGTCTGTGGTGGTATAGACAGAATCTGCTGAAGATGTGTAGAGGACAAAGGCGTCGGACAACGGCGCCGGAACCCGCTCCCAGCTGATGGCGGGGCATACTACAAAACCCTCTACGTCAGCAGCGCCCCGGTCCTCGAAGGCATGTACATCATCTGATTTTTCCTCGGAATCACGGGCTGTATGGAATTCTGCCGGGAAATCCTGTCTTTCAGGTATTTCCCCGTGATAGATGGCGGTGGTGTATCCCTTGCAGGAAATCTCTGCAATATATTCGCAGCCGGTAGGCATCTTTGCAAATACAGCAAGCTCCATTTCCGAAGATATTGCCTCGAAACTGCTGCCGTCAGACAAGTGCAGACGGATGTGCGCCCCCTCCATGGGCACAATGGCAGTGCCGTTCCTCACACCTTCATCCTTGGTCGATACCGTCACAAGGAAACTGGCCTTCTTCCCCGCAGCCGTGGTCTGAGCAGAAGCGCTCACACCGGGAAGTATCAGCAGTCCCAGTATGAGCAGCTTTGATGTCGTATTGCGATGGCGTCGTAGCATAGACCGCTGGCGTTGCCTTAACGGGCAGGCTTAACCCTCAGCCAGAGCCATCTGCCGCCGTTCTTGGGTTCAGCTGAGAACTCGGCACTCTTGCAGTCGTCGTGTGTGATGGAAATCTTTCCGCTTTTGTCCTTTATGCCGTCGAAGCGGAAATATCCATGACGGTCTGTTTTCGTTTTAACGGATTCAGCAGAGGATGTGTAGGTTACTGTTGCACCGGTCAATGGAGCAGAAACCAACTCCCAGCTGCTGGCTGGGCATACCGCAAAACCTTCGATGTCTGCAGTGCCGGGATCCTTGAAGGGAGGCAGTTTCTTTGTTTTTTTGACAGAACTCTTGACCGTATAGAATTCAGTCCAGGCACGCGGCCTATCACTTATAAAGTCGTGGTAGATGGCAGTTTCGTATCCTCTGCGGAATATCTCAGCCACATATTCGCAGCCTGCAGTCACTTTCCTGAATTCGTTCAGTTCTTCCAGAGAAATGGCTTTGTAGCACTTGCCGTCCGGCAGGTAGATGCGGATGTCCACACCCTCCATGGGCACAAGGGCCATGGCCCCGGTTGCACCTTCAGGTTTGGCAGTTACCATCACCTTGAGAAAGGCCTGATTGTCATCGGCCTCTGCAGTCTGAGCTGCGGCGCTCAAGCAGGGAAGCATCAGTACTCCAAGTATGAAGATTTTTGAGATAAACTTATTTTTTTTCATTTTAATGAGCCTCATCCATTTCTATTGCGACATTAAGGTGTTGCCCAAGGCACAAATCAAAGTCCAGATATCCAACGGCATGAAATGTAATAGTAACATTGTTAAGCCACGGAGAATCTTCAGGCACAATAGCGCATACAACAATCTCACCGTTAGAATTAGATGTTAGTTGCGATTGTGCCCTATCAATATAAGGGGTATCGGGTACATCTATTGTAGCCCCTTCTATAAGACGTAGATCATCTTTAATGACGAAAGTATAATACACGCACACGTAGCCTGCAGGAGGATTCGAATAGGATGAAACAATGAAAGAGAACAGAAAGGTCAGAATAAGTAAAGTTTTTTTCATGAGCAAAAGGTATTAAAGTGAAAAAACAGGTTGATCAATCTCAAAGGACCTAATACCAAGTAGGTCGTAGCAAATTTAATAAATTATCACGTAATGTCAAAATATTCAATGCACCGGAGAAAGCGAATAAAAACCACCCCCAAAAGCCTCAATGATATTTCTATACTTTGCTCATAGTTTATTTTGTCGAAAAAATGTGATTCTACAAACAATTATAACATTATTTGCGTGTCACGCCATGCCGTACAATGTCTGTCGAGCGTTGATGATAGACACAAGCCGTGCCTGGAACACATCATTCCGCTCAGCCTGACTGATATTGTACTTTGTCTGCAATTCCATGAGTGGTTCAGCATCAATATTCAAAGCCGCACTGATAAGCAGCGCAAGTTCCGTGTTAAGCTGACGTTCCCCATGAAGCAGCTCGTTTATGACAGTCGGAGATACACTGATTGTTCTGGCAAGTCCCCTTTGGGAAATACCGCGGAACTCCAGTTCACCCCTGATTATTTCTCCGGGATGGACAGCTGTCGCAGGCGTAAGATTGTTGGCAATCATGTCATTTCTGGTACCGTTCATCTCTTTCATATCATCTGTAATGTTTGGATAATTCTTCAATATTTACAATTGTTGCTATCTCCTGACCATCCTCAACAGTTTCGGTAAATTCTATTCTGTACTGATCGTTTATTCTTACCGAGGATAGCCCCGCCTTGTCACCATGAAGGCGTTCATAGTGCAGAGAACCATACTTCATAAGTCCAAGCACATCTTTCTGAACCTGCATCTATGATATGACCCTCATATACTTGGGCACGATCTGGGGCTGGAACCTGTATTTCTTTTCCGACGCCACACCTCTTGTATATAATTCTTTCAGGTATTCCTTTTTGAATATTACTATCATAGCCTCAAATTGTTCACAAATAATATGAACAATATTCCATATTCACAAATATATGAACAATAATCATCCCGACTGACTCTTCGTATCAGGTATCTGTTCAATTCGTCAGAAAAGTAGAGGAGGAGTATCGTTTTTAGCGATAGCATTTGGACTTTTACGGTTATTTAATAAATTTGCAAACTGAAGTAGTTCTAATCGTTTAATTTATTGTCTTATGAAAAAACTCATCATTGCTTTATCGGCTTGTTTAATTCTTATCATCTCAACTATTGGGTTATATGCCCGACTTATGCCAATATCAGGTACTGTGATAGATTCAGTTACACATATGACAGTTGCAGATGCAGTGATTAAAATTAATAATTCGACAGTTCAAACGACGACAAATCAATTTGGCGAATTTATGCTTATGCCAGACCATACACTTCCAATTACTGTAAAGGTCTCACGTGCAGGCTATCATACTAGAGAAATTGTTATATGGACTTACTCCTTCAACGAAATTGAGTTGGAACCTGATTACTCCATCGTTCCATAAATAATGATGCCACATGCGTTGGAGGATCTTTTTGTTTTCAGCAGTTTTCTGCATCTTCTCTGCCACGGCATCCGGGCAGCATAAGGGAACCGGTATTGTTCTCGGCGGTTACGACCTTGGCGGCGACCACGACTATCCGCCATTCGGAGCGGTGATCACTTTGTGCAATCAGGGAGACACCCTGTACACCGTGCCAGCCCATCTGCAGTTTACCTTCAAGAACTGCAAGCCGGGCAGGGCAACAATCAAGTTCTCGCACATCAGCTATGAGAATTACGAGTCGGAGATTACGATAAAGGCTGATTCTGTGACCATAGTTACCATCAAGCCCGTCCTGAAGCCGTTGGAGGAGATCGAAGCCGCCGTGGTCAAGTCTGACCGCCCGCCCAAAGTGATGGTGAAGGGCGATACCATCATCTACAATGCTGCAGCCGTGGAGCTGATGGAGGGCGATGATGCGATTGAGATACTGCGCAACATGCCCGGTGTGGAGGTGTCGGAAAGCGGCATCAAGATAATTTCAGAGGATGTGGCGCGCACATACGTCGACGGCAAGCTTGTATTCGGTGACAATGTCATGAGCGCCCTTAACAACCTTCCCGCCGATGATGTCATTTCCATAGCATCCTACAGGGAAGAGTCACCCTTCATGACGGGGCGCCGCCACAGGAAGGAGAGAGTGATCGACATAAAGACAAAAAGCAAGCTGGTTGCCGCTACCTCGGGGCATGCTCTGGCAAGCGCCGGATGCGACACAGAAGCGCCGCACAAGTTCCGCTACGGAGCCGGCATCACCTCCAACTTCTTCTCGGAAGACCTGGCGTTCGGCCTGAACACCACCCTCAACAACATCAACCGCCGCTCCAACAGGTTTGCCGACATAGCATCTTCATCGTTGCAGAGCCAGACAGAGAAAAGGCTCGGTTACGGTGAGCTGTCTTTCTCCAAAAACTGGGTGAAGGAAAGATATAAAGACCAGGTGTCATTATATTCATATTACAAGTATGACAACAATCTTTCAAGTCTGCAGAACAGCAATACAAGAGAGTATCTTGCGCAGGATATCATGACATCCACCGGCACCGACAGAAGGGACTCTACAGCTTCTCATTCAGCATTAGTTTCGGTCAGAGTCTCGAAGCCAGAGTTCGGAAGCCTGGGTGTATCTGCCGAAGGTTCCTTAGATGATAACTATGGATGGAACAGCCTTGTGCAGAACAGTACTGTGTCCGGTGTGCGGCAGGATGCCACAAGCACCACCGAGTCTGCATCTGCCCGTAAAAGCCTGAATACACAGGTAGACTATAGCACAAAAGAATTCGGTAATATCAGAGGCAGTGTCAGGTTTGAGACAGACTACGTATCCGGGACAGGATATGGCTTCAGAAGCGACGTGCTGGATGCCGGATTGTCTGGCATCGAATACGAAGACAATTCATCCCAGACCAAGAAGAACGGTACGATAAGAGCAGGCCTGGAATACTACAAGCCGTTTGATGCCGGTATGATCCTGCTCTCAGCAGCATACGAATACAGCCATGTCAACCAGTCATCAGTGCGCACAAGCATGGATGTGACCAACCCGCTTCTGCCGCTGGCCGATATGGTCAATACCTACAGTTACTCGCTCAACTATGATTACCATACTCCGTCTTTCATTGCAAATCTTACGAAAGGGAGAACTGGTTACAGTGTTTGGCTGAGACTTCAGTCCGCCCACACGGCAAGAACAGATATTATCCCGGCAACTGTGCCTTTCAACCGGCATTTCTTTGACGTGCTCCCATCTATTTCGGTGTCAAATCGCGGTCCTGCCGGCGGTTTCTCCATAAAATACGATACATCCACGATGTTGCCTTCCGACGAGCAGTGGCGGCCATATCTCAACAACCGCAACCCGTTGAGGTTGGACCTCGGCAACAGTGATCTGCGGCCGTCGTACACCCACAATTTAAGTGCAAACCGTTCCTGGCTCTTTCAGAGCGGGCATTTCTACTCATTTTCGATGGATGCTTCAATCACACAGAACAAGATTGTATATTCCACCAGATACTTGAAAGAAGATGAATACCTGAGTGACTGGGACTATACGGCCCGCAGCGGCGCCGCCCTGTCGCAGTGGGTCAACGGGGGAGTGGATGCAAGGGTGAAGGTCTGGGGAAGTACAAGCCTGGCGGTGAAGAGCATCGGCGCATCGGTCAGTATTGTGCCGGGAGTGGAATATCAGTCAAGCCCTTATCAATACGATTCGCAGTCATACACCAGACAGTCTGTCGCTCCTGAACTGATGGTCCAGGCAAACGGCAATTTCAAGCGGAAGGTGCAGTACAAGCTTGATGTCACCAATGCCTATTGCCTGACAAAGTGCGACGAGCTGCTTTCTGCCGTGAACAAATCGTACAATCTGAGGGTTCACGGTGATGTCCATTACAACTTCTACAAGTCTCTTTATGTGAAAGGTTCCTACGGAGGCACCCTTGTCACCAACTCCATAGGCAGCCTGTCTTCATTCGGGAGAAATCTCCTGAACTGTGTGCTGGGGGCGTCATTCTTCAAGAAGACCCTGGACGTGTCCGTGGCCTGCTATGACATGTTAGGCGACCGCAGCAAGCTGGCGAGCCAGATTACGGCCAACTATGTGGACAATTCTTTCACGAACCACATGTCGCGCTTCATCACATTCAACATCGGCTACAAGTTCTACCACTCGAAGAGCGGCCTCAAACAGCCTGCTTCCATCGGTCTGTCTGACGGCAGCATAAGCGAATAAGGCCTCCCAGGCCTACCCGTTCACCTGCTTCTTGAGGGTTTCCTTGGCCTGGCTGAGGAGCTTTTCGGCACTTTCGGCAAGTGCGGTGCCCTTGTTGGCGATGGCGCGTGCCTGGGCCTGTGCCGCCAGCTTCATCTCGGCAATCCTGCCGGGCTTCTCTTCCTTGTGCAGGAATTCCAGCTGCTGCTGAGGCATCTGTCGTTTGAAGCCTTTCTCCTCCAGCACTTTTACAGCTGTGTCGTAGCCTATGTAGAATAGTGTCTCCACCTTGCTCAGGTCGTATGCACTGTATTCAGAAGTGTCGATGTTGATGAAGATGTCGGCCAGCTCGGCGTGAGGCATCGTGTTTGACAGAAACATCAGAAACATCGAGCGCATTGCCACAGAAGCGAGGCTGTCTCTGTATTTCTTTTCGGAGGCGTGGTGCAGGTTGATGGCTATGGCTGTCTTGCATCTGCTGCGTATGGGGGCGACCGGCAGGTTCATCAGCACGCCGCCGTCTACATAATGCCTGCCGTTTATAACCATCGGCTGGAATATGACAGGAATGGAGCACGAAGCCACCACTCTCGGCGCTATCTCACCTGTGGTGAATATCTGGCTCTTGCCGTTCTCGATGCAGGTTGTGACTATATGCGTCTCTACCGGCAGCTCTTCGATGTTCTTATAGGGAATCAGGCTGCGGATGTGCTTTACAAGGGGCTTCGACCCGAAAAGACCGCCTTTGGGCACTTGTGTGTCCAGAAGGTCCTTGAAGTCGAGGGTGGAGAACTGGTTGGCCATGTCAATGGGCTTCATGCCGCTGGCATAGAGGGCTGCAGCTATGCTGCCGGCGCTGGTCCCCGCCACCACGTCTGCCTTGATGCCGAATTCCATAAGAGCCTGGAGCGCGCCGCAGTGTGCCGCCCCTTTCGCTCCGCCGCCGCTGAAGGCGATACCGTACTTGAACTGTTTCATGATAAGTACAAAGATAATTTTTTTGATTGAATTATATTTGTACCATAAAATATCTTGATTATGAAAGTCAGCATCATAGGGGCCGGAAACATGGGTGGTGCAATTGCCCGCGGCCTTGTAAATTCAGGAAAGGTGGCGGCTGGGGACATCACTCTCACTGCCGGACATAGGGAAAGCCTTGAAAGTTTCGCACCTCAAGGTTTTATGCTCACAACTGACAATGTCTCAGCTGCGTCTGGCGCTGATATGGTGATGGTTGCCGTGAAGCCGGCGGCGGTCTTCGCCGTGGTGGATGAAATGGCGGCTTCTCTTTCAGACGGCAGCATGGTGGTGTGCATCGCGGCCGGCATTGACCCGGATGAATTCATCAGGCATCTTGATGCTGCCGGCAAGGCGGCGGTGGACCTCGTGTATGTGATCCCTAACACAGCTGTGGAGAATGGCTGCGGAGTGAGCTTCGTTACACCGGTGCGCGACAGCCATGCCTCTGTGGCGAAGGTGGCGGATCTTTTCGGTGCGATGGGGCTTGTGAAGGTTGTGGACATGGAGGGGCTTGTGGCAGGTATGGTGCTCTCATCGTGCGGCATTGCATACGCCATGAAATATATCCAGTCATGCATTGAGGTGGGCTGCTCGCTGGGCTTCAGCGCAGAAGAGGCGAGAAGCATAGTGATATCCACAGTAAGCGGTGCTGCCGGCCTGCTCAGCTGCAGGGATTCTTCTCCCGAAACTGAAATCAGGCGCGTGGCCACTCCTGGCGGCCATACCGAAAAGGGGCTGAACAGGATGGATGCGGAAGGCTTTACAGAAATAATCAAGGCAGCGATGCTTGACAGCGAATAACAGATTCAGACATGAAACGTGCAGTAGTAAAGATAGGAAGCAATGTACTTACACGTGCCGACGGCACATTGGATGTGACTAGGATGACTTCCATAGTGGAGCAGATTGCCGGACTTTGCAAAAGCGGAGTTGAGGTTATAATGGTGACCAGTGGTGCTGTGGCATGTGGAAAAGCAATTCTCGGCCATGGCGAAGATCTTGACAGTGTTGCCCAGAGGCAGCTTTTCTCGGCGGTGGGGCAGGTGGAACTCATGAGGCGGTATTCCAGCCTTTTCAGCGATTTCGGGATGAAAGTGGGGCAGGTGCTCATAATGAAAGAGAACTTCACACGTGCCGATGAATATGAGCATCTTCACCGCTGTATGGAAACTATGCTTGCAAGGAAGGTGCTCCCCATAATGAATGAAAATGATACTGTGTGCATCACGGAGCTGATGTTTACTGACAATGATGAGCTTTCTGGCATTACGGCAGGGATGATGAACGCCGACACTCTTATCCTTCTGAGCGATGTCGACGGGCTTTACAATGGCGACCCTGCATCAGAGGGAGCCAGGCTGCTGAGCCATGTTTCTCCCCACGAAGACATCAGCCGCTTCATCTCATCGCGCAAGAGCGCGGTGGGGCGCGGCGGCATGGCTTCTAAATGTAAGACTGCCATGGACATTGCATCTAAAGGCGTGAGGGTGATTGTGGCAAACGGCAAGAGAGACGGCATAATCACAGCTCTCGCAAATGCACCTCAGACCGTACCGCACACAGAATTCAGTATCCGTTAACCATAAAAGGCATGAAAGAAATTTTTGAGAATGCAAGGAAAGCCGGCAAGATGCTGGCCCCTGCAGGAGACCAGGCCAGAAGTGCAGTGCTGGTGGCATTGTCCGACAGACTGAGCACTGAATCTTCGTCAATCATTGCAGCCAACCGGCTTGACCTTTCGCGGATGGACAAAGACAATCCTTTGTATGACAGGCTGCTGCTGACTGAGGAGAGGCTGGAAGGGATTGCATCTGACATTAAGAAAGTGGCATCTCTGCCCGACCCGGTGGGAAGGGTGCTTGATGAGAGGGAGCTGCCAAACGGCCTGCATCTTCGCAAGGTTGCCGTGCCGTTTGGAGTGATTGGGGTAATATACGAAGCCAGACCGAATGTCACATTCGACGTTTTTTCGCTCTGCTTCAAGAGCGGCAATGCCTGTGTGCTCAAAGGAGGCGGTGATGCTGAAAATACCAACGCCGCTGCCATAGGGCTGATCCGCAGCACCTTGGCGGGATGTGGCTTCAATCCCGACTCGGCCGTTCTGCTGCCGTCAACACATGAGGCTGTGTCAGAACTGATGAATGCCGACGGATATGTTGACCTTGTTATCCCGAGAGGCGGCCGCAAGCTGATAGACTTCGTGCGCAACAACTGCAAGGTGCCCTATATCGCTACCGGCGCCGGAGTGGTGCATGTGTATTTTGACCGTGACGGCTCACTTGCAACCGGCCGTTCGGTGGTCAACAATGCCAAGACGCGGCGTGTGAGTGTGTGCAACGCACTGGATTGCCTGCTGGCAGACAGGAAGGCGCTGGGCTGTCTTGCAGCACTTTGTGAACCTCTTGCTGCTTCTGGTGTGGAGGTTTACTGCGATGAGGAGTCATACTCTGAATTGGACGGAATCTACCCCGCAGACCTTCTGAAACATGCCGGTCCGGACACCTATGGCACCGAATTCCTTTCATACAGGATGGCAGTCAAGATTGTGGACGGTGTGGATGGAGCGGTAGAGCACATCAACCGTTACGGCTCAGGTCACAGCGAGTGCATAGTAACTGAAAACGCAGCTACTGCCGCTTTGTTCCAGCGAGATGTGGATGCCGCCTGCGTCTATGTCAATGCATCCACCGCCTTCACAGACGGAGGACAGTTCGGTATGGGGGCTGAGATAGGGATAAGTACACAGAAACTTGGCGCCCGCGGTCCGATGGCCCTGCCTGAACTCACCACCTACAAATGGCTTATCAACGGTAACGGCCAGATCAGAAAGTAGAAGCTGCGGCCTTACAGACTGCCGAGCAGCAGGAAAACCATTCCCAGCAGTACGACTGCCAGGTCCACAGCCTTTGCCTTGAGGTTCTTTTCCCTGAAAAGGATGGCGGCGCACAGGAACGAGATTATCACTGAGCCGCGACGGATGGTGGAGAGCACCGATATCATCGAGTCCTCGAAAGTGAGGGCGTACATATATGCGAAGTCGGCGACAGAGACGCAGATTGAGATGAGTGGGATGCTCCATTTCCACTTGAGCGGCATGGCACGGCCGTCACCGGCCTTGAGCTCGCGCCGGTGCTGGGGCAGCCATACTATAAGCAGCACTGCTGTCATCAGGATGGCGTTGTAGAAATTGAACCAGCTCTGCACGAATACGCTGTCCATCTCGCGCAGCAGAAATTTGTCGTACAGCGCACTTGCGGCGCCCAGCAGTGTGGCGGCCGCGCAGCACCAGATGCCTCGGTTGTGCCTGAAGTCAATACCTTCGTTGCGGCGCGATGTCAGGCTCAGCATATACAGCGACCCCAGTGACAGCAGCACGCCGGTCCACTGCAGCAGGTTCAGCTTCTCCCCAAAGATAAGGATGGCTCCGAGCAGCACGAACACAGGCCGTGTGGCGTTGATGGGGCCGTATATGGAAAGGGGGACGCTGCGCAGCCCGTAGTAGCCCAGAGTCCAGGAAGAGAGCACCAGCATTGCCTTCAGCAGCAGCAGAATCTGCTCGTGTGCAGTGCCGGTCGAGATCTCGAACATAGTGCCCTCGAACCAGCCGAAACAGCCCAGCGCATTTATTATGAATGGAAGAAAGACAAGCAGCGACACAGCCGTGCTTATGGTCAGCACCGGAATCACCGGGTTGCCCTTCAGCGAACTTTTCTTGGCCACGTCGTAAAAGCCCAGAAAAGTCATTGATATCAAACCTAAGAATACCCACATAGCGGGCGCAAATGTATGAATTTTGTGGAAATTGCGTTACCTTTGCACCACTATGAAAAAGATACTCGTATTTATTCTGATGGCTGCGGCCATGATTTCAACCTCTTGTCTGACACAGACAGAGAATGATGCGGTTTATGAGATTTCAGTCGGCACAACCAGCTACAGTGTCGGCGGCATGCCCGGAAGCGAGGCATATCAGGCAGCAGACGGGTTGCGTGCAAAGGTGCGTGATTTCTCCCAGAAATATGTAAGGCAATGGATTGTCACCTACAAAAACAATTCAATGTTCAACAGTGAGGAAAATAAGGCAGTGGCAGACTATGAATCCGCTTTGCAGGAATTCCAGAAAATCCACAACGCCTTCAAGGCAGAATATGCAGCCCCCTCAACTGACGGCACCAGTCTCGAGTGCACATACAAGCTCTATCTCAAGCGCCACGACCCCGATAAGGGCGATGACACAGTGCGTCAGTCAGACGGATTCCTGTTCGAAGTGAAATAGCTTCTGCGTAGCGGTTAAGAAAAAAAGAGACCTCGCGAGAGGGCACTGAAAAAGTCCCTTTGAGTCTTCTTAAAAAATCATCGAGGAGATGTTCAATTAATTTGGATATCTCCTCGATTTTTTGTAACTTAACCTTTGTAAATCAATGGTTTATGTTACCAATTCAAGGCACTTTGCA
>JAZLJK010000020.1:0-16006 GCA_045617865.1 Bacteroidales bacterium
TTTTGCGGCGGATAAGCGATGCGGGTGTGATACATCTGCTTCAGATTTTCCTTGAAGCTCTCTTTCATACGGTCGATTTCACCCAGAGTGACATCGGCCTTTTCTATCTGACCTTCTGCCATCTTGCCGCTGACGATACCGTCGACCAATGCAGAGATGCTTTCCGGCGTGTATTCAGACAATGAGCGTGACGCCGCCTCAACACTGTCTGCAAACATCAGCACCACCTCTTCCTTGCTTACCGGAAGCCTGCCTGAATAAGTAAACGGAGCCACGTTTGCGGCATCTCCACCCTCGTTGCAATACTGTGCATAGAAATATGCAGTTCGGGTGGTGCCGTGGTGGCTTGATATCATATTTGTAACCTGCTCCGGCAGGTGGTGCTCGGCCGCCAGCCTGAGCCCGTCGTCCACATGCTTTATCACATCGCCTGCGCTCTGCTCGGGAGTCAGCTGCTGGTGATACCCTTCACCCCCCTGGTTTTCGGTGAAGCACATGGGATTCTGCATCTTGCCGATATCGTGATATAGAGCGCCAACTCTCACGAGCCTGGTGTTGCACTTCAGTGCGCGGCAGGCACTTTCAGCCAGGTTTGCAACCTGAAGTGAATGCTGGAACGAACCGGGAGCCTTCCTGGAAAGCTCCAGCAGCAGCTGGTTGTTTGTGTCTGAAAGCTCCCACAGGCGCATCTGCGACACAAGCATGAATATCCTTTCAAACAGATAGATAAAAGGATATCCGATCACTGCCAGGAGTGAATTGAGCAGCAGAAAGACTATTGAACGATGTTCTATTGACGTACCGCTGAAAAAGCGGAAGGAGACATACACCAGCACCAGCGCCACAAAGATGAAGAATGAATTCAGGAACTGCGCCCAGCCGCGGTTGAAATGCTTGTAGGTGAGCAGCAGAACACTGCCCGCCACTGCGTTCATCAGATACAGCTCCACCCCGGAATCCCGGAACAGCAGCAGCGGCAGCAGAGCCGTCAGGTAAAGCGGCCAGCATACTTCATCCTTGAAGAATTCCATAGAATAAAGCATGAACAGAGAGAACGGTATCAGGTACATCAGCTTCTCACTGTCGGGCGAGAACACCACCACCCCCAGATAAACCAGAAGATAGAGCATCATCAGGAAAGAATATCTGCGGAAATCCTGGAAAATGGTGTGGTCTGCCTTGTATATCGAGAATGTAAAAAGCAGGAAGAGAAGAATGACCAGCACCACATGACTGACCATTGATTTAGGATCCGAAGCATTCTGACCTCCGTACGTGGATATATACTCAGCCTTGTAAGAGTCAAGCATCTGCGCAATCTCTGCTGTCACAAGCTCTCCCTCGTCTACGATCCGCTGACCGGAATAGACCATTCCCGATGTCGGAGAAATATAATTGTAGGCCTCACGCGCAATCGTTGCTGTGGTTTCAGGGTCATATGTCATGTTGGGCAGCAGCATCGGAGAAATTTTCGCCGCCTTGAAAAGAGAATCGACGTTAAAATCAGGATATCTCGCACTGATGTCTTCCTGAAGGCGCTCAGCCGCATCCGCAGGCATGAACACCTCCCCCGAAGGATATTGTGCCACCCGTTTGTCCCTTTTTACAAGTATCATGTCTCCCTTGCTGTTCAGATATGACACCACACCCTTGGAGTAGATGGTACTGAGCGAACGGTCTACCTGATACTTGATGGTATCCGGAACAGCCGCCGCGACAGCGCGCTGCACCTGCTCCACAACAGCCGGATCATAGCGGTAATAGTCCAGCACACCTGATGACTTCTGCTCGCGCTCGGCACGCAGCTGCTCTTCTGTCTTCAGGATGGGAAAATCAAAATCCGCCGTAAGAGCCTCATAATTCCAGACCCGTCCCGTCTGATAACGGTAATGGAAACCAGATCTGCTGGGATAAAGCAGCAGCATCACAGCCAGCACGAAGCATATCATAAGCGGCACTCTGTATTGTTTCATATCCGTATCAGTGAAAAACAGGAATGTAAAGTTAAACAATTCTTGCTAATTCAAAAAAATAGGTTACCTTTGCAAAACAATCACGGTACTATGGCCGAGTGGTTAGGCACAGGTCTGCAAAACCTGCTACAGCAGTTCGATTCTGCTTGGTACCTCCAGGATATGGAAGAGGGTTACTTATCATTAAGTTATCCTCTTTTTTTTAAGCACTGACTAAAAGAACACCTACCAGATGAAACCGGCATTAAAAACAAGTGTGAAAGAGTATGTCATCCTCGTGCTCGGCTGCTTCATCTTTGCAGCAGGCGCAGTGATGCTCGTGGAGCCTTACGGCTTTGCGCCGGGTGGGACTTACGGCCTTGGGATGGTGTTCCACCACCTCTGGGGAGTGGAGACAGAGTTTGCTGCCATCTGCATGGATATTCCTCTGCTCATAATCGGCTTCATTGTGCTGGGCAACAGGTTCGGGGTAAAGACCATCGTCAGCACGCTGCTGCTGCCGCTTTTCATGTGGACCATGCACAAGATATACGGTTATGCCTCTCTCATAGAGCCTGATGTCCTGGAGATGTCCGGGTTCCAGCACCAGATGATTGCCTCCATCTTCGGCGGAGTGGTCTACGGTATCGGACTCGGCCTGGTATATCAGTCAAAGGCCACCACCGGAGGCAGCGACATTATCTGCATGATTCTCCGCAAGTACACACACATCTCGATGGGCGCCGCCACCATCATAGTGGACGGGCTCATCACCCTGAGCACCGTGATTGCATTCGGTGACTGGCGGCTCCCTATGTATTCATGGGTGATCATATTTGTGGAAAGCCGTGTGATAGACTACATACTTGACGGTCCTAAACACGCCAAGACGCTTATGATCATCACACAGAAGCCCGATGAAGTCCGCGATTTCATCATAAACAAAATGAGCCGCGGAGCCACCCTCATCCCCGGCAAGGGGCTATATACTGGTGAAGACCGCGGTATCATTTATGTCGTGCTCAGCCGGAGGGAGATGGTCGAGCTGCGCTCCTATATCGCAGGGATTGACCCCAATGCGTTTGTCAATGTCCTGGACTCGTCTGAGATTCTCGGTGAAGGATTCCAAAGTCTTGAAGAATCCAACAATCCCGTTTAGCAGGCTCTATTTGAAAGGGCTGTCAGGCTCCTTGGCCATATATCTGTATTCCAGACGGTCTGTCAGGCGGGGGAATCTGTTGCCCAGCCAGTAAGTGAGCTTGCCTATGGGAGTCAGCACCATCTGGGCTTTGCGGCGCACTATGCCCTTCTCCAGCTTGAGCGCAACAGCTTCCGCCGTCATCATCTTTCCCTCGTCACGAGGCGTCCTGCCCTGCTGGCTTCCGTCGGCGGTAAGAGCTGTGTGCCGGATATTCGAGGCAGTGAAGCCAGGAGCGAACACCATCACGTGCAGCCCATCCTTGATATGCTCGATACGCAGGGTGTTCAGAAAGCCGCGGACTGCAAATTTGGAAGAACTGTAGCCCGTTCTGCCAGGCAGTCCCACAAATCCTGCTGTTGAAATCACGCCGACCACCGAACCTTTTGCCTGCAGCAGATAAGGCAGTGCATATTTGGTGCAGTATACAGTACCCCAGAAATTGGTGTCCATCAGGCTTTTTATCACCTTAAGGTCAAGATCCTTGAACAACGCACGCATAGAGATTCCTGCATTGTTGACCAGGATGTCAATCCCTCCGAATCGTTCCACAGCCTTTTCAACCAGGTTGCGGCAGTCATCCTCGCAGCTTACATCAGCCCGCACCGCCAGAACCTCTGTCTTTGCAGAAAGCTCCTTCTCCACTGTGTCCAGTTTGCCGGGATCACGGGCAGCCAGCACCAGACGGGCGCCCTTTTCTGCAAAATTACGGGCGCAAGCCAGGCCGATGCCCGATGTTGCGCCCGTAATGATTATTGTTTTTCCTGAAAACATAATCACACGATATGATTATTTGATAGATACGTCTGTCATCTCCTCTGCATCATACTCACCAGCCTCAAGACGCTTCTTGACATCTGCAAACGCCTGGAGAGTATAGTTGACGTCTTCCAGTGTATGTGCGGCTGTGGGGATGATACGGAACATCAGCACACCTTTGGGTACAACCGGATGAGTTACTACAGAGCAGAAGATGTGATAACGTGAACGGAGGTCAACCAGGATGTTTGTCGCCTGAGCCACATTGCCCTTCATGAATACAGGTGTGACGCAAGCCTCTGCGGGACCGATGTCGAAGCCGAGGTCACGGAAGCCTTTCTGCAGCGCGCGGGTCACAACCCAGAGTTTTTCGCGCAGGCGGTCGCCTTCTTCACCGCGGATAATCTCAAGACGTTTGAGACAACCCTCCACGATAGGCATGGGAAGAGCCTTTGCATAAATCTGAGAACGCATGTTGTAGCGCAGATACTGGATGATTGACTTCGGACCTGCCACGAATCCACCGATGGTGGCCATTGACTTGGCGTATGCTCCGATATAGAGGTCAATTCCGTCCATCACATCGAAATGCTCGCTGGTACCGCGGCCTGTGGGACCTGTCACACCAAATCCGTGAGCGTCGTCGATAAGGATGCGGAAAGGATATTTCTTCTTCATCTCAACCAGTTCGCCCAGATTTCCGAGCGCACCTGTCATACCGTATACACCCTCGGTGATTACAAGGATACCGCCGCCGGTCTGGTTGGTGATTTCCAGCGCATGCTGGATAACCTTCTCGAAGTGTTTGATATCATTGTGACGGTAAGAAAGGCGCTCTGCCTTGCTTGCCAGCATGCAGCCGTCAACCAGGCATGCATGAGCCTCTTTGTCATGAACCACTACGTCAGCACGCGACAGAAGGGTCTGGATTGTGGAAACGATGCCCTGATAACCGAAGTTGAAGAGGAATGCATCCTCTTTTTTCTCGAAATCAGCCAGCTCGTGCTCGAGTTTTTCGTGCAGAGATGTGTGTCCGGTGAGCATGCGGCTTCCCATAGGATAAGCCATACCCCAGCGCGCAGCAGCCTCTCCGTCAACCTTGCGGATTTCGGGATGGTTTGCAAGTCCGAGGTAGTTGTTAAGGCTCCAGCAGAGCACATCCTGCCCCTGGAACTTCATGTGAGGGCCGAGTTCGCCTTCAAGTTTGGGGAACATGAAATACCCCTGTGCTTTCTCCCAGTACTGTCCGAGCGGACCGCCGGCATCTTTAGATATTCTTTCAAATATATCCATGATAATGATGATAATTAAGCGTCAATATTAGCATATTTTGCATTCTGTTCGATGAACTCGCGGCGTGGCGGAACGTCATCGCCCATGAGCATCGAGAATATTCTGTCAGCCTCAGCTGCATTCTCTACCTGGACAAGCTTCACCTTGCGGTGTGCAGGGTCCATTGTGGTCTCCCAGAGCTGTTCGGCACTCATCTCACCGAGACCTTTGTAGCGCTGCACCTTCACGCCTGCCTCTCCACGTCCGTTCGACATGCGTTCAACTGCTGCGCTGCGTTCCTCATCGCTCCAGCAGTATACCATCTCCTTGCCTTTCTTCACCTGATACAAGGGAGGAGTTGCCAGATATACATATCCGTTGTAGATAAGGTCAGGCATATAGCGGAAGAAGAATGTCAGGATAAGGGTGTTGATGTGGCGGCCGTCGACATCGGCATCGGTCATCAGCACAATCTTGTGATAACGGAGCTTGCTCATGTTCAAGGCCTTGGGGTCTTCGGGTGTGCCTACAGAAACGCCAAGGGCGGTGTAGATGTTGCGGATTTCCTCGCTCTCGAACGCCTTGTGCTCCATTGCTTTCTCCACATTCAGAATCTTACCTCTCAAGGGAAGGATGGCCTGGAACATACGGTCGCGCCCCACCTTTGCAGTACCGCCTGCGGAGTCTCCCTCGACCAGGAAGAGCTCGCACTTCTCGGGATCGCGGCTCGAACAGTCGGCCAGCTTGCCGGGAAGGCCTGCGCCTGACATCACTGTCTTGCGCTGGACAAGCTCACGTGCCTTGCGGGCGGCGTGACGTGCCGTTGCTGCCAGAATCACCTTGTCCACAATCATGCGGGCATCCTTGGGATTCTCTTCAAGATACTGCTCCAGAGCCTGGCTCACTGCATTTGACACAAGACCCATGACTTCGCTGTTGCCAAGCTTGGTCTTGGTCTGTCCCTCGAACTGAGGCTCGGCCACCTTCACAGAGATGATTGCGGTGAGACCTTCACGGAAGTCTGAAGGATCTATATCGAACTTGAGCTTCGCGAGAAGCCCGTTCTTTTCAGCGTAGTTCTTGAGGGTTGTGGTAAGACCGCGGCGGAAACCGCTGAGGTGTGTGCCACCCTCTATTGTATTGATGTTGTTTACGTATGAATGTACATTCTCTGTGAAACCTGTGTTGTACTGCATCGCCACCTCGATGGGGATGACTTTGTCAGTCTCAAGGCATATTGGGTTCTCGGTAAGCTTCTCACGGGTTCCGTCGAGATAGTTTACGAATTCGATCAGACCTTTCTCTGAATAGAACACATCGTGCCTCTGCACCGGTTCTGCCTGTGCCTCACCTTCTGCCGACTCTATTTCAACGGTCTGTCCAGAGCGTTCGTCGGTAAGAATCAGCTTCACTCCCTTGTTAAGGTAAGCAAGCTCGCGCAGACGGTCTGCAAGAGTGTTGTAGTTGTATTCAGTCACCGAGAAGATCTCGGGATCAGGATGGAAAGTGATTACGGTACCTGTATCTTCAGCATCACCCGTGATATGCACGCTGTTCAAGGGTTTGCCCTTTGAATAGTCCTGCATGAAGATTTTCCCCTCACGGTGCACCTCGGCTGTAAGATGGTCCGAAAGAGCGTTGACGCAGGATACACCCACACCATGCAGACCTCCGGAAACCTTGTAGCTGTCTTTGCTGAACTTACCGCCGGCATGAAGCACTGTAAGCACAACCTCGAGAGCCGAGCGGTGCTCTTTTTCATGCATGCCGGTGGGGATACCACGGCCATTATCTTTCACTCTGATTGAGTTGCCCTCCAGGATCGACACTTCGATATCGCTGCAATAGCCTGCCAGAGCCTCATCTATTGAGTTGTCGACCACCTCATACACCAAGTGGTGCAGACCGCGCGCCGACACGTCGCCAATGTACATTGACGGTCTTTTTCTCACCGCCTCAAGCCCTTCGAGGACCTGGATACTGTCGGCCGAATACTCTTCGGCTTTCTTCAAAACTTCTTCTTGTGATTCGTTCATATCTTACTTGAAATAGTATACAAAGATACGAAAAAATCACGAGAAAAACCACCCTTTCACGGGTAATATCAACTAGAAATTAACAGCTATTCCGGCACCTATGTTGCGCGGCATTTCAGGTATCTCGAAATACCTGAAATTCATATTGTCAAGAAGGTTGCCGCCTTTGATGTAAGCAGAAAAATGCCGGTTTATCGCATAGGTCGCCATGGCTGTGAGATCAAGATACTCGGGAACAGTTCCGCCAAGCCATGATTCCTTTTCGCTTTCATAGTGGAAACCCGCGCTGATGAAGAATCTCTCCTTGTAGTTATATTCAAGAGAGGCGGACATCTCAAACTTGGGCAGCATATACGGCACTTCCGACGATTTCATCGCGTAGTTGTTGCGCTGCGCCATGCCTGTAACTGTCAGATCCTTCGATTTCCAAGAAGTTTCAACACCGAGCGACATCTCGTTGTAGTCTGTGTAGACAGGAACGAGCAGAGGGATCCCTGTGGAAGAAAACATCGTGAAGAACTGCATCTTGTCTGAATATGTGCAATATGCGAAATAAGGAGAGAGCGCGAAACGGCCTGCCACAATCGATTCGAGAGCCACCTTGCTGTCTATTCCGCGGGCACCGATGACATGTTCCACGGCATGTGACCCGTCTTTCAGCCCCATGCATATCCACGGGGCGTCATGCACGAACGGCACGATGGAATTGATGTCATTGCCTCCTGCCAGGATACCGCGCAGCCACAGACCGTTCTTTATAAGTTCCACCTTGCAGTCAATCTCGGGATGAAGTGTGGTCTGTGCATCGTGACTGAGGAATATGTTGCCGAAACGGGCGCCCGCCTTCACCTTGAAACGCCCCTGCGAATATTCGTATATGGGGGTGAATTCGAGGACACCAGTGTTGGGCTTCTCCTCACCTTTGTCGTAGAAGGCGCTTTTGTATATCAAGTCAATGTAGATGCGGTGTTTGTCGAATGAAGAGCCGATGCGTCCCTGCAGCATAAGGAGAGAGTTGTTGTAGGTCGTATCCAGTTCGGGCAGTCCTGTGAGATGCTTTGCTGTCTTGTCGAAGTTGAAGTCAAAACTGTAGTAGAGGCTGTTGTCCTGCGGCATGGCAGACTCGACACTGAACCCCACTGTAAATGTATTCACCTTATGGGACAGGAAATTGTCAAGGTAGGTGTCTTTGTAGCTGTCACCTTTGTATCCCACCACAATATCCAGCTCACCATTGTTCCAGGCGTGCTTCATATTGGCGCCGACAGCAGAATTGACCCTGTTTGTGTTAAGTGCGTCAGCCGCACCGAGATAGTCCAGATCACCGAAAAACGAGCTCATGGCAGCATTGACTCCCAGGTTAAGCTTCGGGGTCGCCACAAGCTGAGACTTCATCTGAACCTCCGGTGAAAGGGGGAACTGTGCACCAGCCCTGGCCATGACATACGGAGTTCTCTGCTTCTCCACCTTCTTTATGCTGTCAATCTGGTATGGAGTGAACTCATACAGGTCAGAATAAGGCTTGTTGAAGATTGAATAGTCGAATGTATTGGCAAACTTCTGCAGCGAATCTGCCACATAGTTGTCTTTTGACTCGGGCTTGTTTATCTCCATCACATTCACTTTGTAGAGACGGCTCACCTCAACCGTAGGATCTATCTGGGCATGTACGGTGACTGATACAAGCATCACTGCCGCCACAACTGACAATTTGTTTATGCAGTTTGTTTTCATGGTTTCTCTTTTTTGGATTTGGATTAATTCCTATTTCGCACCCGTATTTGAGGATGAGAGAGATGACAGTTTCATAAGCCTCATCTCCACCTGCTCAAGTACGTCATCCTGCTTGCCGGCCGGTTTGTATTCATCGGCTATGCTCTGGTAGGTCGCGCGCGCCTGTGCGAAATCGCCGCGGTCGGCGAATGAATCTCCCAGCACTATGAAGCTCTTCGCCAGCCAGTACATGTGCGGGGTCTGAAGGTCAGAGAAGGCATACACTTTCTCTTCCATCGCCGTGAAGTCACCTGAGGCATAAAGATCCTCTATGAGAATATACATGCTTTCGGCACCTATCAGGTCAGACACGTCTTCGCTGAGTGATGTGAAAACCGGACGTGCGGCATCGCGGTTGCCAAGCACCACATAAGACTTTGCTGCGATATAATCAGCCTGACGGCATGTGCTTTCAGGATAGACCGAAGCGTCACGCAGAGGTTCTGACTCTTTGATTGCCTTCAGGTACTGGCGGTTGCCGTAGTATGACAGCATCTTACCACTCTTTGCCTTTTCCTGGATTTCGGGGTCCGAAGTGGTGCTCAGCAATGTCTCGTATGCCTCGACAGCCTTTTCATAATGTCCCAGGGAGTATGATATGTCAGCCAGATTGAGCGTTGAATTCTCTGCCAGCTCACCGTCACACTTCTCCATCGCCATCTCATATGCATCAGCAGCATATTCCTTGCGTCCCTGCTTGCGGTAAGCCTCCGCCATATACCAGTATGCCTTGCCCACGCTGCCGGAATTGGGGTAAGTCTCTATGAAAGACCTGAGGGCGCTTACAGCACCCGTATAATTCTGTGAATAGTAAATCTGCTCGGCTGCATTGAATATCATGTCTGCCTTCTCTTCAGAGGTCTTGACATTCGAAAGACCCATCCTGTCGAGATATGCAAGGAACTCCTTGGGTTTGTTCTGCACCTCATACACGCTTTCCATCGCGGTCAGGGCATCTCTCGCCTCTGCAGAGCGTGGCATCTGGCGCACGATTCTGTCGTAATACGATACTGCCTGCTGATATTTGCCTTCATTGGCGTTGATCATACCGAGTTCCAGAAGTGATTTCGCATAGAAGAGGCTGTCTCGCATATCCACAATCTCATTGAAGCAGGATGTTGCCTTAGCATTCTTGTTCTGCTGCACGTATGTACGGCCAAGTTCGTAGAGAGTATGCATATACAGCGGCGACTTCTTGTTCTCTTTTATCGCCCCCTCGAGGATCTGAAGCTTCTTGTCTGACTTTCCGCACAGACCGTATGCAAGTGCCGACTGATACCATGGATAGAGGTCACCGTCGTCAAATTCATCAGCCACTTTTTCGTACTGCTCCGATGCCATGGGATAGTTGTTCTGCATGAAATATGCGTCTGCCAGCCTCAGCCCGGCATCCTTGTCGCGGCTCTCATCATCACCGGCACCTTTTTTCAGATATTCCGTGAAATATTTTTCGGCTGATGCGAAATTGTCAAGCTTGAAATTTGTGTAGCCGATGCTGTAGTCCAGCTGCGGCTCCATATCCGTGCCGTCAAATGCATGGCTCAGCATGAGGTCCTGTTGAAGATGCAGAGCATCGTTGTAACTGCCTCCGGCATACATGCATTCCGCCAGATAATACTTGGCCACATTGCCCACCATTTCACTGCCTTCCAGCCCCATGCTCTCCTCAAGCATAGGCACGGCACTGCGGAAACTGCCGTTGTTTATCAGTTCCACGGCGCGGAGCAGAAGGGCTTTCTGCAGGTTTGCGCGGTCGTTGTCTGATGGTTTGGAGATCTTGCGCATTGCATCGATTGCAGCGACATAGTCTTTATCTTCAAGAGATGAAGTGGCGATGTATGAATTGATGGTGTCGTCCTTGCCGCTGTCGGGATACTGCTTCACATACTGCTGGAAGACCGATATGTCGGAATTCACGTCGTAGCAGAGCTTTGCATAGTTGAAGAACGCATCTTCCTGCACCTGCTTGTCGAAGTCGCACTGAGCGGCGGTCTTGAACGACTGCAGGGCAGCCACCTTGTTGCGCAGCCTGAGGTAGCATTCGGCAGAATAGTAGTATGCACTCTGTCCCAGCTCGTCTTCGGTGCTCACCACATGCTTGAACGCCTCTACGGCATCTTTCCAGCTTTCCAGGGAATAAGACAGGACTCCCACGAAATAGCGGTCCTTGCGCGACAGCGTTGCGCCCGAATTGATATATTCGCGAAGGTGCTTCATTGCATTCTCCGGTTCGCCCTTTGCAAAGTATGATTCCGCCACCATACGGCTGAGGCCGGCCTTCTGCTCCTTGTCGACCTTTGTGTAAAGCTTCGGACCGTTGGCGATGGTGTAGTCGTAGTCTTTTGTCATAAACTTGCACTCCACCATGTAGTAGTCTGAATTCAGTGCGAAGCGTGAATCCTTGCGGGCTGCCTCGAAGAAAGAAAAGGCGTCATCGAAACGACCTGCGAGGTAATTCACATAGCCGGAATAGTATATTGAGGGATATGTATACTGAGACTGCGGGCGGCCTGTCACCTTCTGAAACCCTTCCAGAGCAGCGTCGTACTTGCCTGCATATATCGAGCAGTATGATTTCTTGAAATAGAATTCGCTAAGGGCGGATTTGTAGAGGTTGCGCGGCTGGATGCCTTCATACATCACAAGCGCCTGGGTATATTCCTGACTGTCGTACTTGGCCGAAGCAAGATTCATCTTGAGTGCAGCCAGCTGAGGGTCGTTCGGGAAGTCTGTCTCAAGGTTCTTCACCAGGCCGTCAACATCTTCGCGGCCGAGGGCGATGGCGCACATGATCTTGTTCGCCATAACCTCTGAGTAAAGCAGCGAACGCTTGTCGGGCATATCGTAGGCCAGACGGTCGAGCTCCTGCTCGGCCGCCACATACATTCCGTTGTTATACAAGTCCTTGGCCGACTCCAGACGGTCCTGAAACGAGGCATTCCTGCCAACCTGGGCATTGACGGAGCCAGATGGCAGAAGCAGCAGAAGAGCTGCCAGAAATATCATTTTTTTAATCATACACAAAATTAACCTTTTTTTTCTAAATTCGCGATATGGAAGAACACAACCCACTCATCGAGTTTGCGAATGTCGACATCAACAATGGCGACAGCCTGGTTATCGAAGATTTCTGCTTCACCCTTGAAAAAGGGGACTTCGTCTATCTCACCGGCAAGGTGGGCAGCGGCAAAACTTCGATCATCCGCTCGATTACCGCAGAAAACCCTGTGAACACAGGTTCTGCCCGTGTGGGTGAGTTCGACCTTATCGGAATCAAACGTAAGCAAATACCGTTCCTCCGCCGCTCGCTCGGCATCGTTTTCCAGGATTTCCAGCTTCTGATGGACCATTCAGTCTACGAAAATCTTGAATTCGTGCTCCGCAGCACCGATTGGAAAAACCGCAAGGAGATAGACGAGCGGATTTCGGAAGTGCTTGAGATGGTGGGACTTACAAGCAAGGCCCACAAAATGCCGCACCAGCTTTCAGGCGGTGAGCAGCAGAGGGTGGCAATTGCACGCGCCCTTCTCAACAAGCCGGCAGTGATTCTGGCCGACGAGCCCACCGGCAATCTCGACAACGAAACGGCGGCCGGCATAATGCAGCTGCTCTGCCGCATCAACCGTGAGAACGGCACTGCTGTGATAATGGTCACCCACAACACATCCCTCCTCGGGCAGTACCCGGGCCGCGTGCTTGTCTGCAGCAACAACACATGCAGAGAGGTCACAGCCGAATCGGAAGGCGACATCATCGACCTGGAGTAATCCATCCCCACAATGAAGAAGCGCTACTCAGAGATTATTTCCTGGTTTGAGGATAATATGCCTGTGGCCGAATCAGAGCTGAATTTCAACAGCCCATATCAGCTTATCGTGGCTGTGATACTCTCGGCCCAGTGCACCGACAAGCGGGTGAATGTTGTCACCCCCGCCCTCTTCGAGGCATATCCAAACGCAGAAGCTCTGGCAGAAGCCACTCCGGATGAGATTTTCCCATACATCAAGTCTGTCTCATATCCAAACAGCAAGGCGCAGCATCTGGCTGGAATGGCAAAGATGCTGGTGCAGGATTATAACGGCGAAGTCCCCGATGACATAGACGAGCTGCAGAGACTCCCCGGAGTGGGACGCAAGACAGCGAATGTGGTGTCTTCAATCGTATACAACAAACCGGTGATTGCGGTTGACACCCATGTTTTCCGCATCTCGCGCAGGCTGGGGCTCTCGAAAGGCACCACGCCGCTGGCAGTGGAGAAAGACCTCACCGCCAACATACCGGCGGAAAAGCGACCGATTGCGCACCACTGGCTGATACTGCACGGCAGATATGTCTGCACGGCACACAAGCCTAAATGCGCGGAATGCGGGCTGAGCCAGTACTGCGCCGAATACAGAAAAAACAATGGACAGTAGTTTCGCCACACTTCTTGCCGACTACCGCTCATACATGCAGTTGGAGCGTTCGATGGCCGCCAACACCATCGAGAGCTATTCGCGCGACATAGCGCAGATGCTTGATTTCGTAACCGGGCTGGGGCGCACTGATATCAGGCAGGTTTCGGGAGAAGACCTGTGCGACTATATCGGACATCTGACAGAGCGTGAAATCTCAAAACGGTCGCAGGCACGGGCCATCAGTTCCATCAAATCGTTCTATGAGTTCCTGGAGAACGACCATCTGGTGAACAGCAATCCGTGTGACCTTCTGGACTCACCCAAGATGCAACAGTATCTTCCCACTGTTCTCTCGGTGGAAGAGGTTGACGCAGTCATCAATTCATTTGACCTATCCAAGCCCGAGGGGCACCGCAACAAGGCGATGCTGGAGATGCTCTACTCGTGCGGGCTGCGTGTGAGCGAGCTCATCAACCTGCGGGTGTCCGACCTGTATTTTGATGAAGGATTCATAAAGGTGCTGGGCAAGGGAAGCAAGCAGCGGCTGATTCCGATAGGCGAATATGCCATCAGCGCCGTCAAGCTCTATTTCGGTCAGAGGAAACTGTGGCCGATTGCCAAAGGGTGCGAGAACATCCTGTTCCTGAACCGCCGCGGCAGGGGGCTCACCCGCCAGATGGTGTTCACGATAGTCAACGACGCCGCAGCTCGGGCGGGCATCACCAAAAAGATATCGCCCCACACATTCCGCCACTCTTTCGCAACGCATCTAGTGGAGAACGGGGCCGACCTGCGCGTGGTGCAGCAGATGCTGGGTCACGAATCTATCCTCACCACCGAAATCTACACCCACATCGACACCGCCAAGTGGCAGGAGAGCATTCTGCGCTACCACCCCGAACGGTAGACGGCAAATCCGCCGTTTTTGCTGCAGTTTCACGCCTGTGAGTGCAGTGCGGCAGCTTCGTGACATTCATCTAAACACGGCAATATAGGCTGTAGCGCATCTGGGGCACATCGGCGTGCTTAGATGCGGGGGATGAGGTCTCATCTAAGCACGGCAATCGCCGCCACACGCTCTGTGGCCCACATCATCATGCTTAGATGAATTTCACGAGACTGTTCGGGGGAGCGTTGCCCTCAAATCGCCCCGATTTCATACCTGTACTCTCAAACGGGGTGATTATTCCCTCATACTGCCCCGATGTCATTATCTGGCAGCAATCATTTCTGCATTTCTGCCGCACTTCGCGCTGGCAGCAATCTGACTGCATTTCTGCCGCACTTCGCGCTGGCAGCAATCATGACTGCATTTCTGCCGCACTACCGCGCTGGCAGCAATCTGACTGCATTTCTGCCGCACTTCGCGCTGGCAGCAATGGCCGGAGCATTTCCGCTACGCTCCATCCCCCCGCTCGCAGCTTTCGTCCCGCTGGCTCCGCGTCCGAAGCAGCCTGGAGGGGGCGCTTGTCTCACTTCGTTCGAGCGCTAGCTTACCCCCTCCCGCAGCTGCTTTCGGGCCGCTCCGCGGCGCGGAACTCATCTGCGGCGGTGCCTCCCGTTTAAACATCACGGGTGATGATATGCCCCGGCCATTCTGCCAGCCGCTCCTTTTGTGCGGCAGCATCGGAGTCCGTGGCGCATTACTCGCTAACAATCTGATAGTTATACATATCGGTCCTCTGACAATTAGTAAGGGGCGGTTGTCTTCATCTGCCTATATTTCAACCACTCCTCCGCCACGGCTGAATCCCGACCACCCAGTCCATTGTCACGAATCCAAGTTTTTGCATGAAAACTGTAAGTCGTGACACCGATTATTACATATTCCCTTATCTACTTGTCACGAGTCTCATAATTTCAGGGAAATGTGCGGTTCGTGACAGATGAACCTCCTCCTATAAGTTCATCTGTGAACTGGCAGCATGATGCACTGACATTTTCCAGCCATATTGTGGTGTAGACAAATGTCTGCGTAGGGAAGCGCTGCAACACATTCGGCAAATCTGTCGCACCCCCAGTCCACGGGCACCGGCCCTACAGCATAGTTCAGCGGCTATCGGCGTGGACTGGCGGTCTCTGGAGAGTGTCAGGACACAGCTGCAGCCTTCTCAGACGCACCAATGGCATCTTGCCGTGGACTGATATTCGATTACGATGCCAGTTCCATCCAGCTTGACTGCTCCGGGCACGGTCCAGCTGCAGATTTGCAGTTTTTGCCGCAGTCTTGCGCCAGCAGGCGCAGCTCGGCAGTTTGGAGCTTGGGGCTGGGCGACCATGGCGGTGTGGT
This sequence comes from Bacteroidales bacterium, assembly GCA_045617865.1. Taxonomy (GTDB): domain Bacteria; phylum Bacteroidota; class Bacteroidia; order Bacteroidales; family UBA932; genus Equibacterium. The sequence continues at coordinate 15,678 of JAZLJK010000020.1, forward strand.
AGTTATCTTCCTTCGGGCCTGCGAGGAGCAATGCGGGGCTCTTCTCGGCCCTCCGAGGATAAGTTCCATGTTTGGGGCTGAGCCGGCACAAAACTGATGTGGCGGAGGAATATAAGCCGTAGCGTCAAGAACTGGCGGGGAGCCGCCGATAAAAGACCTTGACTGGTCGACGACGTTACGGCCGGCACAAAAAAAAGGATGACTGCCGCGGTTGTGACAGTCATCCTTTTTCGTCAGTTCATTCGAACTGAATTACTTGATCATCAGCGCTGCAACGAGTGAAAGGATAGCGTAGAACTCAGGAAGAGCGGCGTAGATCAAAGTGTTGG
>JAZLJK010000021.1:0-16717 GCA_045617865.1 Bacteroidales bacterium
AAAATGGCCGAAATAACCTTATGGACTAAAATCAACGGCCTGAGAATCGAAAAAATGAAGGATGTCGAGAAATCTCGAACATCCTTCATTCGTGTTAATCTGAGAGGCCTTCGTGAGAAGCACCTTTTTCAGTGCCCTCGATTGAACGTCTGCTTTTTTTGTGACCTGCTTGGGGCTCGAACCCAAGACCCCAGCATTAAAAGTGCTGTGCTCTACCAACTGAGCTAGCAAGTCAGACTCCTTCAACAGAATCTCTTCTGTTTTGGGAGTGCAAATGTAGATTTTTATTCCTAATAAACAAAATTATTTTGGAAATATTTAGTCTACAGAGTAATCCTTCACGCTTTTCAGACCCACCAGACCAAGGTATGAGGCAGTGATGGTGCCCTGAATTGCAACCTTACGCCCCAACATTTCGGGATGTTCAGGAAGGTTGATTCCGGTGCGGATTTCACTGCCGCTGGCAAGCTCCACTGAAAGGCATTCACTGCGTGTGGTGCATACCGGACTCTCTGCAATCGCCAGATTGGTGGCCTTTGTGAAAGGCGGATCAAAGGAGATGGCCGAACTGCTGAGGTCACCGCCCACAATATATCCCCAGACCCATGCCGTTTCGCCCACATGGCTCTGTGCTGCAGACGGGCTGAAGGCAGTTGCGGCTGTCTTGCCGTCTCCGTTGTCACCTGCATATCTGCCTACTACAATAGCTTCATAGCACCAGTTCCGGGTGGTGTCAACCGTTATGCTGACAGAATGCCTCGAATCGACGCTGGTGGCGTCGAGAGAAAGTGTGAGCATATCTCCTGCATTGAAATTCTTGCTGAAAAGCACTTCCTGCGCGCCTTTGCTGTCTGTGCCCTTGAAAGTTGCATTGCCTGCACTGAAATAGCCGAACCGCTGCTCACCATAAGTGTATGACAGCGATCCGCCGTCCTGCTCGATGACCAGACTGCCGGGATATTTGCTGAGATATCTCTCACTCATCCTGATACGGACACCTGTGTTAAGCATCTTGCAGACAAACGAGACATTGGCAGTTTCTCCGCTTGCCACCACGATGTCCACTGAATCACCGTATATGGGTGTCTCCCAGGCAGGTGCGTCAAAATCTTCAGATATCACACTAAGTGTATACGTCCCCGCAGGGATTGTCATCTCCGCAGGCTTGAGACCGTACAGGCCGTTGTAGATTACGTCACCGCCCGAGTTCCTGATATTCAGTATAAAAGAGTTAGTGTCCGGCCTGCTGTCAGAACGTGTGGCAAGCAGTGTGTTGGCAACGCAGAAAGAAGTGTTGATGGTGGCCGGTTCGCGGCTTGTCCATTCACGTATTGAGTTGCATCCGGCAAGTGCCACCACGGCTGCCAGGAATGCAAAGTACAAAATAGCGGTCGCTATGATTCTTTTTCTCATGTCATAATGGTTTTGATGTATCCAATCGGGGCGGATATTCTTATCCGCAAAGCTACATCAAAGCCATCTCCGCAACCTCCATAAATTGAAAAATCGGCCTTTCGAGCCGATTTTTAGAATAATTTTCTGCTGTTTCCTGACTATTCTGAGATAAGTCTGTCGCATCGTTCAAGGTCATCTGTGCGGATCACGATGCGGGAACGGTCTCCCATTGAAAATGCGTACATATATTCAATTGAAACGCCCTCTCTTGAGAGGATATTCATGAACGGAGCGATTGCTCCCGGAGTGTCTGCACAGTCAAGACATACTACATCAGTGATGTTTACGGCAAAATTTGCGGCACGCAGTGCTTCAACTGCACGCTGCGTGTCGTCAACAATCAGGCGCAGCATCCCGAAGTCGGAATTTTCGGATACTGTGAAGGCCTCCATGTTCACACCGGCCTTGCCAAGGATGTTCGTGACCTCGGTGAACCGGCCCACTTTGTTCTGGAGGAAGATAGACAGCTGCTGGATTATCATATCATGAAGTTTTATGTTTTTAAATTTTTCTGAGGTCCACCACGTGCTTTGCCTTGCTGCATGAACGCTCGATGCTGCCCGGCTCCACGATGTGCATGTCACATTTCAGACCGATGACACTGGCCAGACGGCCCACTATCTCTTTCTTCAGCTGCTGCAGCTTGCCGATGTTGTCGCTGTAGCACTCGGGGTGGAGCTCGAGGTCAAGACGGAATGTGTCGTTGTTGTTGACTCTGTCGATTGTGATCAGATATTGTCCGCTGCATTCGGCAAACTCCAGAATCACAGACTCAACCTGGCTGGGGAATACATTCACGCCACGGATGATAAGCATGTCGTCTGTTCTGCCCATGATCTTGCCCATTCTTACCATTGTGCGGCCGCAGCGGCATCTGTCGGCATTGAGGTGGGTGAGGTCGCGTGTGCGGTAGCGGATCACCGGCATGCCTTCCTTGAGTAGGGTGGTGAACACAAGCTCGCCGGTCTGTCCGTATGGGAGCGGCCGGCATGTGCCAGGGTCGATTATCTCGGGGTAGAACATATCCTCCCAGATATGTGTGCCGTCCTGATATTCGCATTCGCCTCCAACACCGGGGCCGCTTACTTCAGTGAGTCCGTAGATGTCGTATGCCTTGATGCCAAGCTTGTTTTCCAGCTCGGCACGCATGTTCTCGCTCCACGGTTCCGCACCGAAAATGCCCACCTTGAGGTTCATCTGATCCGGAGAGAATCCGGGTGTGGAATTAAGTGATTCTGCCAGGAAAAGGGCGTATGAAGGAGTGCAGCAGAGTGCGGTCACCCCAAGGTCTTTCATGAGCAGAAGCTGCTTGGACGTGTTGCCGCTGGATGCCGGGAGCACCGAACATCCAACCTTGGTGGCACCTTCGTGGGCTCCGAGACCTCCGGTGAAAAGGCCGTATCCGTAAGATATCTGTATTATGTCGTGTTTGCTCAGCCCGTATGCCGTGAGGCAGCGCGCCACCCCTTCGCTCCAGTTGTCAAGGTCGTTGCGGGTATATCCTGCCACGATTGGCTTGCCGGTGGTGCCGCTCGAAGCGTGGAAACGCACGATTTCGCTCATCGGGGCCGCGAAAGTTTCGGTGGGGTAGTAGTCCCTGAGATCCTGCTTTGTCATGAACGGGAGCAGGCCTATGTCGTCTATGCCCCTGATGTCAGACGGTTTCACACCGCAGGCGTCCATCCTTTCGTGGTAGAATTTGACATTGTCGTAAGTGTACTTCACAATATTCACAAGCCTTTCGCTCTGAAGCTTGTGCAGATCTTCGCGTGAAGCGCACTCTTTTTCCGGATTCCAAATCATATCTTTTAAAGTACAATCTGCTTTTTGATTTCGTCAAGGTTCTCCTTTATGCTTTCGCTGCTCAGGTTCGCGTCGATAAGGTCGCCTGCCAGATACTGTTCGTATGAGGGGACATCGATAAGTCCGTGTCCGCTGAGATTGAAGAGAATCACTTTCTCTTCACCTGTCTCTTTGCATTTCTCTGCCTCGCGGATGGCCGCCGCTATTGCGTGGCACGACTCCGGTGCCGGAATGATACCCTCTGATTCGGCGAACTTGATGCCTGCGGAGAAGCTCTCGAGTTGATTGATGTCAACGGCCTCTATGAACCCGTCTTTGTAAAGCTGTGTGGGAATCAGGCCGCTGCCGTGGTAGCGCAGTCCTCCGGCATGGATGTTCGCCGGGCGGAAGTTATGTCCGAGAGTGAACATGGGAATGAGAGGGGTGTAGCCGGCCTCGTCTCCGAAGTCGTAGTGAAATTCTCCCCGGGTGAATTTGGGGCAGGATGCCGGTTCCGCAGCGATGAAGCGGGTGTTCCTTTCACCGCTGAAATTATGCCTCATGAAAGGGAATGATATTCCGCCGAAGTTGCTGCCGCCTCCGAAGCAGCCGATAACTATGTCGGGATATTCACCGGCCATTTCCATCTGCTTCTCCGCTTCCAGACCGATGATGGTCTGATGCAGAGTGACATGGCTCATTGTGGAACCGAGTGCATATTTGCAGTTGGGGGTCATCCTTGCAAGCTCCACAGCCTCGCTTATCGCAGTGCCGAGCGAGCCTTTGTGGTTAGGATATTTTGTGAGGATATCCTTGCCGGCACGTGTGGACATTGAAGGGGAGGGGGTTACCTGAGCTCCGAATGTCTGCATTATTGCGCGGCGGTATGGCTTCTGCTCGAAGGTTATCTTGACCTGATACACAGCGGCTTCTATCCCGAACACTTTTGCCGCGTAGCTGAGGGCTGTGCCCCATTGCCCGGCACCTGTTTCGGTGGTGACATTGGTGACACCCTCTTCCTTGCAGTAGTATGCCTGAGGAATGGCGCTGTTGAGTTTGTGAGACCCCACAGGGCTTACGCTCTCATTCTTGAAATAGATGTGAGCCGGTGTGCCGAGTGCCTCTTCAAGCCCATAGGCGCGTACAAGCGGAGTGGACCTGTAATAGGTGTAGAGCTCCCATACTTTCTCGGGAATATCTATCCACCGGTCGGTGGTGTTGAGCTCCTGTCTTGAGGCTTCAAGTGTGAAGAGCTTTGCAAGGTCATCCACGGTAACCGGCTTTTTTGTGACAGGGTCCAGCATGGGAGGAGCCTGGTTTGGCATGTCGGCCTGAATGTTATACCATTGTCTGGGTATGTCTTCCTGAGCGAGTATGAATCTTTTCTGTCTCATTTAAGTTTATTTTTTATTCTATAAAAAAACTCCTTTTACAGCGGCACTGCAAAAGGAGTCTTTTGGGTTTCATCACGAACTTCCCGCAGCGCCAAATCTACATTTGCCACCACCAGAAGAAGAATGTGCTGATAACTGAGTTTTTCATAATTCAGAAGCAAAGATAAATAATATGATTTCAAAAATGCAACTTTTTTGATGTACCATCTGAATCTATATTTCAAAACCTGCGTATTGTGTCATATAGAGGTCGTAGTACACTCCCTTTCTGTCAAGCAGCTCTTTGTGATTTCCCTGCTCCACAATCCTTCCTGCATCCATCACCACTATGAGGTCAGCATCCTGGATGGTGGAGAGGCGGTGGGCTATCACAATGCTGGTGCGGTCTTTCATTATCTGTGTCATTGCATCCTGAATCATCTTTTCCGTGCGGGTGTCCACGCTTGACGTGGCTTCGTCCAGAATCAGAATCTTGGGGTCGCTCACAAATGCACGGGCGATTGAGAGAAGCTGTCTCTGTCCCTGGCTCAAGTTGGCGCCAGAAGGGCTGAGCATGGTGTTTATGCCGTCAGGCAGAGCTTCTATCATCTCGCGGCAGTGACTCATGTCAATAGCCTTCTCCACCTGCTCCATTGTGGGGTTCTCTTCGCTGTACTTGAGGTTGGCGAGTATTGTGTCGGCAAACAGCACAGTCTCCTGCAGCACTATCGCCATTTCACTGCGAAGTTCTTTCAGTGGTATCCTGCTGATATCTTTGCCGTCTATGGTGATACGTCCGCTGTCCGGATCGTAGAAGCGCATGAGAAGGTTTACCACAGTTGTCTTTCCGCAGCCTGTGGTGCCCACCAGCGCCACTTTCTTGCCGGAAGGAACCTTGAGCGAGAAGTCAAACAGAACCTGCTTTTCAGGGACGTATGAGAAATTGATATTCTCAAATGACACCTCTCCGCGGCTGCCCATGCTCTCGCTGCCTTCTGTATTTTCGCTCTGCTCGTCCATCACCTTGAATACACGCTCTGCACCTGCAACTGCGGTCTGAAGGCTGCCGTAGATCTGTGCAAGTTCGTTGATGGGACGGCTGAACTGTTTGGCATACACGATGAAAGCGGAGATCACACCGATTGAAATCATACCTCTGGTGGCGAAGAATCCACCGAACGCGGCGATGATGACAAATCCTATGTTGCTTACCGCATTCATGGCGGGACCCATGATGCCGCTCAGCGCGTCGGCACGGATTCCACTTTTCGTGAGTATGTCTGAAGCCTCGTCAAACTCTTTGATCGTGTCTCTCTGATAGTTGTAGGCGAGTACTGTGCGGTAGCCAGTCACATTTTCGTTCACAATGCCGTTGAGCACACCCAGATACTCCTGTTTGATGCGGGAATATTTGCGCACCTTGCCCGACATCAGTTTTGTGATGCCCAGGGTGAACACTACTGTGATGAGGCTCAGCAGAGCAAGCTGCCAGCAATATGCGAACATGATTATCACAGTGCCTATGATTGTCAGGATTCCGCTGAACATTGATATCAACGACTGTGACACAGTGTTGCTGACATTGTCGATATCGTTGGTCATACGGCTCATGAGGTCGCCTTTCGACTGGTTGTCTATGTATCCTACAGGAAGGTCCACCACCTTGCCGAACAGTTCGGTGCGGAGCCGGCCTATGATATGCTGGCTGAGACGGGCGCTCTGGCGTCCCTGTATCGCATTGCCAAGACCATTCAGAAGGTATGTGACAACCATCAGGATTAGCGTTGTGGCAAGCACTCCACCACGGCTGCCTGCTATTATATCGATGGCATTGCTCTGCAGGCTGGGAGCCCACAGCCCAAGCAGCGTGCTCAGAATCACTATGGTAAAGAGGCTGATGACAAGCTTCTTCTCGTCTGCGAAATATTTGACAATCCTTTTCAGTGTTCCGCTCACATCCTCTGCCTTTTCAATCTCTGCGAAACGCCCGGGACCTCCTGCAGGTCTTCCAGTGGCCATTCTTGCATAATTAGTTGCCATATTCCTCACCTCCTTTTTCTTCTTCAGGTCCAAGCTGTGATTCGTAGATGTCTCTGTATACCTGACAGTGTTCCATAAGGTATGAATGTGTGCCCTGACCGGCTATGCGTCCGCCTTCCAGCACCACTATGCGGTCGGCGTTGCGCACAGATGCAATTCTCTGTGCAACAATGATTTTGGTGACATTGGGCCGCGCTTCGTCAAGCGCCTTGTAAAGATTTGCTTCGGTGCGGAGGTCCAGCGCGCTTGTTGTGTCGTCAAAAATAAGCACGTTGGCATATTTGAGCACGGCACGTGCAATCGCCACCCTCTGCTTCTGTCCGCCGCTCAGACTGGTGCCGCCTTCCGCAACCAGAGTCTGATATTTGTCAGGCATCTGTTCTATGAAGCTGTCTGCCTGGGCTATTCTTGCCGCCTCCATGATTTCTTCTTCACCGGCGCCGGGCTCGCCCCAGCGGATGTTTTCGTAAATAGTCTTGTTGAAGAGTTCACTCTTCTGCAGGGCAATCGCCACCTTTTCGCGAAGCACATCCTGAGCATATCCCCGCACATTCACATCGTCTATCAGCACCGTGCCCTTTGTTGCATCGTAGAAGCGGGGGATGAGCCCCACCAGAGTGGACTTGCCGCAGCCGGTGCTGCCAAGGATGCCGAGCGTCTCGCCGGGATTCACAACAAGGTTGATGTCTCGCAGGATGGGCTTCGTGCTTCCGGGATATGTGAAACTTACATCGCGGAACTCAATCTTGCCTCTTGCGGGGTCTTCATTGCGGTAGGCACCTTCGGGCAGCGCAGTCTCGGTGTCAAGCACCTCTTTGATACGCTTCCAGCTTGCGCGTCCGCGTGATATGGTCTGGAAAAGCATCACCAGCATCAGGATGCCGCCGAGCAGCTGAGTGGTGTAGGTGATGGCAGCCATGATGTTGCCGGGCGAGCCTGTGCCGGCCTTGACTTCCAGATTGCCCACAATGATGATTGCAACCACCGCAATGTTCATGAAAATGAGCATGAGGGGGCGCATATATGCCATGATGACAAGCACTCGCAGCTGAGTCGAGAGCAGCCCGTCGTTCGCCTTGCCGAAACGGATCTTCTCGTATGCCTCCTTGACGCTTGCCTTGATGATGCGGATTCCTGAGACATCCTCCTGCATTATCTGGTTCACGGCGTCAAGCTCCTGCTGCAGCTTCTCGAAGAGCGGGTTGGCTTTTTTCAGGCAGACCACCATCACTCCCACAACGAAAGGGAGGACGCACAGCACCACCATCCCGTAACGTGGGTTGATCTGCAGCATGAAATAAAGGGCTCCGAGAGTCATCACCACCATTTTTATCATACCTCTGATAATCTGGGCCAGCATCCTTTCGGTCTGGCTTACGTCGTTGGTGACGCGGGTTATGAGCGAGCCTGTGCTGAACTTGTCGGTCTGCTGGAAACTGAGCCCCATGATGTGCTGGAAGCAGTCTTTGCGCATTGCGTTGCTGATGTTCTGCGTGCAGACATTCACAAAGATCGAGTTGCTGCTGCCGCAGATGAAGCCCACTATCACAAGCACAATCATCTGGATGCCAAGGCTTATGATAAGCGGCATGTTGCTTACTCCGCCGTTGTCGAGTCCAAGCACACCGTTGTCCACAATATTGCTCATCAGCTTGGGCTGGACAAGGTCCAGGATGACTTCGCCGCACATGAACAGCGCAGCGAGCAGTGCAAGAGGGATATATCTCTTGATGTATTTCCACATATTGACAGCCTCCTGCTATTTTGTGACGTCGAGCACACCGCGCAGATATCCGATGGATTCAGCCACTCCCTGGTGAGGGTCATTGCCGTCCTTCTCGAATTCAAAGGAAATCACTCCCTTGTAGCCGATCTTGCGCAGAGCCTTCACCACTGGCTTGAAGTCAACCACACCGTGGCCCATCTCCATGGTCTGTCCGGCAAGTGTGGCTTCTGATTCATCCTTGATATGGATGTCATATATCCACTTGCGGTATTTCTTTATGTCCTTTGCTATATCTTCGCCCATTCTCACGCAGTGGCCAAGGTCCATGCAGCATCCCACACCAAGGCTGGGGTCCTTGACCATCTCAGCCACCTTGCGGATGTCAGGGAATGGGGCACCGTCGGGTCCGTGGGTGTGTATGGCCACGCGGATTCCTGTCTCAGCCACTTTCTGTATGGTGTAGTCCAGAAGCTCGTATGCCGGCACACCTATGAACATGTCGCTGCCGTAGCGTGCAGCATAGTCAAAGGCGGCATCCACCTCGGCCTCGCTGTTCATATAGATAGGTCCAAGGATATAACCCTCCACGCCATACTCGGCGCATTTTGCCTTGAGAGCTTCCATCTGTTCCTCTGTGGCATCCAGAGGCAGCCACCAGTTCTTTATAGAGAGGTAGTGCACATCGATGCTCTTGAGATATTCCAGAGTCTGTTCGAGCGTGAAGCTGCGGTATGAAAAACCGGCCACACCTATCTTGAAATCTTCACTGCCGCGTGGTGTCTTGACCAGCTGTGCGTCTGCACACAGGCAGATAAGCAGCGTTGCGGCAGCAGTCGCAATCCGTTTCATCTATTCCAGTATTTTAATCTTTATATTCTTGAACCAAACTTCATTGCCATGGTCCTGCAGCAGGATATGACCTTCGGCTGCATTGCCGAAGTCAGGCCAGTCGCGGTATTTGCTGTATGCCACAAGAGCATTCCACATCTGTGTGCCGCGCTCGTATTCAACAGCCTTCACACCGTCCAGCCAGTGCTCCACATGGTTGTCCTTGACAATGATTGTGGCGGTGTGGAATGAATCCATGTCAAACGCTTCCCAGATGCCTTCCGCAGCCGGAATCAGGTCGTAAAGAGAGGCGAGGGTGCGGTTGCCTTTGACGCCAAGCTTCGCATCGGGATGCAGGTCGTTGTCAAGCAGCTGGAACTCGCATCCGATGGCGCTGCCGGCACCTTTGTTAAGATCCGGATCCACAAAATACTTGATGCCGCTGTTGGCACCGGGGGTGAGGCGGAAGTCCACCTTGAGGATGAAGTTGCGGTAGGTGGACACCGTGATGATGTCACCTCCGTTGGCTGATTCGGCACCGTCGGAGGGCATCACTTTCAAAATGCCGTCTTCAATGGTCCATCCGTGGCTTGGAAAACTCTCTGCTTTGGCGCTGCGCCACCCTTCGGTGGTGGCACCGTCCCAGAGAAGTGTCCAGCCGTCTTTTATCTCCTGCCTGCTGAGGGTGTTGTCAGCAGCCTGCTGTTCAGCCGCACCGCCGGCACATCCTGAAAGCATCATTGCGGCAGCCGCTGCTGCCAGAATCATTCTGCGCATAGTTATTACAACTTATAATATTCTTCCCATCCCTTGCGCGGCAGGTCGCCTGTCAGCAGAGCGTTGGCAAACTTGTCGTTTGTGATGGTCTTGGTGACAGGGTCGAAATATAGCTTCTTGTTGCAGCGGATGGCCACTACGCCAAGGGCGAATGTCTGGCACATCGGGCCGAAGACAGAGAATGGAGAGCGTGTCTGCTCCAGACCTCTGCAGGCATTGAGGAAGTTTGCAAAATGGTTTGAAGGTGTCTCGGGCACCTCGGGCAGCTGTCCGGCCATCTCCTCTGCCTTTGCCTTGGGGATTATCTGGAGTGTTGCTGCATGTGAGCCTCCCTTGAATATGAGGTCTTTGCTGTAAATTATCTTGCCGGGGCGGAGCGCGTTGACTTTGCTGTTCTGCCCTGATGCCGGCACGTCCACAACCTGACCTGCAACATCGTTGTATCCTTCAGGAAGAGGGGGGAGGTTGTTTTCACCGTCATACCAGTAGAGGTCTACGGGAGGCATGTCGCCGCGCGGGCCGAACTTGAATCGGAGGGTGGTCTCCAACGGGAAGAAGAAGTCGTTCAGACCGGTGACTTTGACGGGATCGATTTCGTAGGGGAGGCCGAGATTCAGGAACTGGTGGCAGGTGTCTATGATATGGGCACCCCAGTCTCCAATGGCACCCATGCCGAAGTCATACCAGCCGCGCCAGTTGCCGGGATGGTAGACGCCGTTGTAATCGTGATGCTTGGCTGTGGTGAGCCAGGTCTGCCAGTCCATTCCTTCAGGAATCGGCTCTGCCTCAGGGAATCTTGTGATGTTCTGGTCGTAGGGATACCAGCGGCGCCAATCGTTGAAGTGGGCCACAATCTTATAGACATCCTTGATGATGCCGGCATCCTGCCATGCCTTGAACTGGAAGTAGTTTGCTTCGGAATGCCCCTGGTTGCCCACCTGGGTCACCACTTCGGGATGTCGGCGTGCAATATCCATCAGCAGCTCGCACTCTGTGAAAGTGCGTGCCATGGGCTTTTCCACATATACGTGTTTGCCCTGTGAGATGGCAAGCATTGCAATGGGGAAGTGGGAGAAATCGGGCACTGCGATTGAAACTGCCTCGAATTCGGTGCCGTATTCTTCAAACAGCTTGCGGAAATCTTTGAACAGTTTTGCGTCCGGGTGTTTTGCGCGGGTGATCTGGCACTCCTGTGATTCGGGGTCGACATCGCACAGTGCAACAATGTTGCAGAGACCGGTGTTGTCAAATTCATCGATTATCTGACGGCCGCGGTTGCCTATGCCTATGCAGGCCAGACGGACTTTCTCCAACGGCTTCTCTTCTGGCACAGCGGTTTTCTTTTTCTTTCTGTTGCCCGCCATTATGTCTGCCGCATCAGCCACTCCGGTGCCCATGATAAGCCCTGCAGTGGCCAGAGATGCGCTTTTTACAAAATTGCGTCGTGTGATATTATGACTCATGACTGTAAATTATTATATGGTTTTCAACTCACTAAATTACGCAAATAAATTATATTTGCATTCACAACTTGTCAACATATATGAGCCAGCTCACTCTTCCGAAGAATTATCATGCACTCCTTACTCTGCCCCAGACAGAGCAGGCCATCAAGGCCATAAAGGACTTTTTCCAGAACACCCTTTCAACCCAGCTGCGTCTGCGCAGGGTTACTGCTCCGCTGTTTGTCCTGAGCGGTCTTGGACTGAACGATGACCTTACAGGTTCTGAGCGTCCGGTCTGCTTCCCGATCAAAGATATGGATGGAAAGACAGCAGAGATTGTGCATTCTCTTGCAAAGTGGAAAAGAATCACGCTGGCCGAGTACAAAGTGGCCGAAGGGTTCGGCATTTATACAGACATGAATGCCATCCGCCCGGATGAAGAGCTGGACAACCTCCATTCGATGTATGTCGACCAGTGGGACTGGGAGCTGGTGATAGAAGAGGCAGACCGCAATGTGGCTTTTCTCAAACATATAGTGAAATGTATATACAATGTGTTTCTCCAGACAGAATACATGGTGTATGAGAGATATCCCGAGATCAAACCTGTGCTGCCGCGAAAGATAGAGTTCATCCATGCAGAAGAGTTGCGCAGGATGTATCCTTCAATGACTCCGAAGGAGCGTGAGAATGAAATTGCGCGCAAGTATGGTGCTGTGTTCATCATCGGCATAGGTGGCTTGCTTGAAGACGGCTCTGTGCATGATATGCGTGCCCCCGACTATGATGACTGGTCTACTCCCGGTGACAACGGCATGCCTGGTCTGAACGGTGACATCATTCTCTGGAATCCTGTCCTGGCATGTGCTTTTGAGGTCTCCTCAATGGGCATCCGTGTAGATCAGGAAGCAATGATGCGCCAGCTCTCCATCACAGGGCAGACGCACCGTCAGAACCTGTATTTTCACAAGCGCCTGCTTGACGGCGGACTGCCCCTTACAATAGGCGGCGGTATCGGTCAGAGCCGCCTGTGCATGTTCCTTCTTCGCAAGGGGCATATCGGCGAAATCCAGTCAAGCATCTGGCCGGATGACATGCGTGCCGCCTGCAAGAATTATGGTATGCAGCTGATATAACGTTTATTAGACAGATTATTCCTATGATAATAATGCTCAAAGACAAGGAGCCCGGCTCTGAACTGTTTGTCCCCCTGATGTTCAAGGAGGGAGAAGAAATATACGGTTATCTCAAAGACGATGCTCTGCGCGCCACATTCACAGTGCGCTGGTGTGACATAGAGGGGTTCCTGGGGTCCTACAATTTCGCAGAAGACGGTGATTTTGAGATTGTACGCACCGACGGCATGCGGATAATCCCTCTTCAGTGCGGCCGCCCGTTCGACTCGCAGAACGATGCTCCCGAACCGTCAGACATGATTTACGGCTACCGTGCCGACATCGTTGAGCAGGACCTTATGGGCAAGCGTATGATCGAGCGTTTTCCCGTCGAGAGAGTCAGCCATATCACCGGCCACTACCAGTTCTCCCCGATAATCTCAGACATCTTCGTGAACTAGATTCCTTGGTCCGAGCCCTTTTTGCCGCGCCTCTGCCTGCCGTCGGACCAGCTGTCAAAAATGCCTATTTTCGCTGCCAGTCCCCTCAGAAATGGCTCTTTTTGCGCAATTAACTGAGGACTAGCAGCGTTTTTCCGGGATTTTGACTGCTAGTCCCCGGACGTGGTCCCATAACGGCCTAAAATCATGCGACACTCCGGCCGGGGAATGGCTCACGGGCCTTTGTTAGTTCTCGCCTTTGAACAGCAGGAAGTCGGGGAAGATGACGTCGTGGAGGATGGCGCCGCCGCGGATGCGGATGTATGTGCGGAATGAGTCGGAGCCCTCGGTGAGCTCTATCACGCGGCAGCCGTTGGGCTTGATGTCGTTGTAGACTGTGTCACCTCCGCTGTAGCGTCCGTAGGCAAGGGCGATGCCGAAGTAGTTAGCAATGAAGTCGTTGTTGTGGTCATGACCTGCGAACACAGCCTTCACGTCACCCATCTCCTGGAACGACACGAACAGACCAGAATTGATGCGCGGAAATCCTCCGTCCTCAGCCTTAGTGCCTGTGAAACGGGCACCTTTCTTTATTATTGCAGATTCATATTCAAGAAGCGGAATGTGGAAGAATGCCACAGACGGCACAGGCTCCCCGCCGTTTGCTGCGGTATACTGTGCAGATGTGTTTCTGTACCACTGTATCTGGTCGTTATGAATCCAGTCATAGCCTTTCACCTGCTCCATCGGACAATAAGCGTTGGAATCGAAGATCCACACAATCTCCGCCGGTTTCCTTGATTTTGAAGAGGCTATCTCAAGGCTGTAGTTGGTCACTCCATGAATCCCTTCGGTGGTGGAGCTGACATTGAATTTGTATCCCTTTGCCAGCTCAAGCAGTTCGGCGCGTCTCAGGCCGTGCTCATCGTCGTGGTTGCCCCATGTGACAGCGAAAGGAACACAACATGAATTGAGCATCTCCAGCACATCGGTCATCGACTCTTTGCCCGGGTCGCCGTAGATAAGGTCGCCCGTGACCACAACCAGGTCTGGCTTTTCATCTCCAATCATCTCCTTGATGGACTCCAGCAATCCTTCACAGCGGCCGTCGTTCCAGATGTAATGTATGTCGGTGAGCTGCAGTATCTTGAACTTGCCGTCCCTGCCGAATTTGAGATGGTTGCCGGCAATTGCCTGGCTGAATGCCAGTGAAAGAATCAGAATGGTGGTGAAAAGTCTCTTCATGGTCTGGAATATATTTGAACCAAATGTACGCATTATTTTTTACTTTTGTGGAAACTGCAATTATGAAACGATTCCTTATTCTCTCAGTCTTTTCCGTATGTGCTTTCCTGCTGTTCTGCGGCTTCTGCCGCAAGGACTGCCGCCACGACACACTGAAGCGTTATTCTTCCGCACCTGATGTGCAGAGCCTGATATATGTTGAATGTACTGATGGCAGCAATGCCGTTGTCACACTTTATCAGAAGAACGAGAAGGGGAGATGGCAGGAAATATTCGAGACTGACGGATATATCGGCCGCAACGGCCTGGCTTCTCCCGAAGGCACCAAGCGCGAAGGCGACGGCAAGACCCCCGAAGGCGACATCAGGGTGGTTTCTGCCTTCGGCATAAAGGACAATCCCGGCACTTCAATTCCGTATGTAAAGGTTGATGACGACTGGTGGGGCTGCGACGAAGACTGCGAGTATTACAATACCATCATAAAGGCTTCAGAAACAGGCCATCAATGCAAGGGTGAGCATCTCGCTCACATCGCACCGGCATATCACTATTCCATAGTTACATCTTACAATGAAAAGTGCGAACGCGGAATGGGCTCCCTCATATTCTTCCACTGTATCGGCACAAAGCCCTATACGGGCGGCTGCGTGGCTGTTCCTGAAGAAAGAATGGTGGAGGTGCTGCAGCGCTGCGACCTTCACACCGTCATTTCCATCCACTGACGTCCTCTACCCATTTTGTGGGATTCATCTGTGGCGGTGCCCTCATAAGCATCACGAGTGATGGCAATAATCTGCGCTTAATCAGTTACATAGAGCGTGGTTTTTTGCCGGACAATACTGTTTTACCTGATCAAAATGAGTATTATTACTTATTTCCAGAGACATTGTATTGTCTAAATTTGCATCTGATCCAGATAACATTTACTAAGAACTATTCAGATATGCAAAAAGTTGCTTATGAGCCGTATTCGGCTCCCAAAACAAAGACTGTTGCCGTTAATTTCTCATATTCCATATTGAGTGGCTCCAAACCAGGACCGGGAGAGATGGAAGTTCCCGGGAATGAAGACGGACCTAAAGATTAAATCATAACCCAAGCATATAAATGAAACGCGTAACAAATTTTGTGGCATTTGCCGTTGCAGCACTTGCTTCAGCTTCCTGCTTCCGCTCTATTGAAGAGCCCGGCAACATCCCTTCAACAAAGAATGAAATGGAAATTACCCTGGTTGCCACAACCGAGGGAAATTCCGTTACCAAAACGTCATACGAGTATGACGCGAATAATCCAGCGATGTACTGGAATCCGGAGGATAAGATCAGCCTGTTCTACGGGGCCGGCTCAGATGGTGGAAGCGAGTTCACCTCAACGAATACAGAGAATTCAGTCGTAGCCAATTTCGTGGGCAACATCTCCGTCATCACCCTTGGCAATGACGTTTCATTGGATGAAATTAAATTCACTGGCATTTATCCATACAGATCCGACAATGCCTGCGAGATTACGTCCAACGGTGATATATTGGTAACCACAACGCTCCCAACTCAACAGACTGCATGTGCCGGTTCATTTGATGATGACACATTCATAACGATGGGGTCCAGCGAGGGCTTGAGAATCGCCTTCAGTAGCCTTTGTTCCGGCGTCAGGTTCACCGTTGAACGCGATGACATCACTTCCGTCACCATTCAGGGCAACAACGGTGAGATACTTGCAGGCCGCATCAAGGCCGGCTGGGAGGATGGTGTTCCTGTTGTGAAGCAAATAGTTGACGGTGAAACAAGCGTCACCCTTTCCGCTCCAAGTGGAGAGACATTCGAGCCTGGTGCCAATTACTTCATAACCACTCTCCCGGTATCTTTCACCGCAGGAATGACAATGACATTCAACGGTAATGTGGACAATGGTGAAAGACGCTGGTCAAGCGCGTTCCAGCTGAAGAGAAACAAATTCACAGGCTGGAATTCCGTCGACAGCAAGGCTCAGTTCGAGAAAGCCTACCTGCCGAGCGGCAAGGAGTTCAACGCCGCGGTCAAGAGTCTCGTGGCGGGTGAGGAGAAGAACTTTGATGTCGAAGATTCCACAATTCCTAAAATCACTTTCAAGACCGGCAGCATTGAGGCAGGTGTTACCAGTATCGTGCTGGACGAAGAAGCCTATGTTCCTGTTGTGCTCTCCTGGGACGGCAATAAAGAGCTCACAGTATCGACAGAAGCTTCGGAATTCGTAGCCAATCCGGACTGCAGCTATATGTTCGCAGATCTGAACAGCTTGACAAGTCTCACAAACTTCACATCGGTCAACACTGCATTCGTAACGGATATGAAGGCGATGTTCAAGAATTGTAAATTGAACACAATACAGCTCACATCAAGCACCGCCAGTGTGACCGATATGGAGCAGATGTTTGCGGGATGCTACAAACTTCGCACTCTGAACCTAAGTCATTTCAACACATCGAATTGCCTTGATTTTAAATGGATGTTTG
>JAZLJK010000022.1:0-5645 GCA_045617865.1 Bacteroidales bacterium
AGACACTACACCTCTTGAAGCCCTCTTTGCAAAACCTAACTACAATATTGTCAATGAACTTGATGGTTACAGTGAACCAACTTTGTTTTAAATGTTAAACTTTATAATAATCGTCCACAACTTTTAGTGGACAGCAATGAATTTTGCGAGTTAATTGCTATATTTTATCGTTTTCAGAAGTATGGAAGAGGTTAAATGTCTTATCATCGGCAGCGGTCCTGCGGGATACACTGCAGCAATATATGCATCAAGGGCAGGGCTCAATCCTGTTCTGTATCAGGGTATCCAGCCCGGCGGACAGCTTACCACCACCACAGAGATAGAAAATTTCCCCGGCTATCCCCAGGGAGTTGACGCCAATGCCATGATGGCAGACTTCGAGGCCCAGGCCAGAAGGTTCGGTGCTGACATCCGTTTCGGATCAATCACAAAAGTGGATTTCAGCAGGAAACCTTTCATTGTTACGATAGATGACAAAGACGATATCAGCGCCCAGGCTGTGATCATTGCAACTGGCGCATCTGCAAAATATCTCGGTCTTGAAAGCGAGAAGAAGTTCCGTGGAATGGGTGTGTCGGCATGTGCTACCTGCGACGGATTCTTCTACCGCCGCAAGGATGTGGCTGTCGTGGGCGGAGGTGACACTGCCTGCGAAGAGGCAACCTATCTCGCAAGTCTCTGCAACAAAGTGTATATGATAGTCCGCCGCAACGAGCTGCGCGCCACCGAGGCAATGCAGAAGAAAGTGGCAGAGACTCCCAATATCGAAGTTCTGTGGGAGTGCCAGACTCAGGAGGTGCTGGGTGATGTGAACGGTGTTACCGGTGCACGTCTTGTGCGTAAGAGCGGCGAGGTTTTTGATATCAGCATCGACGGCTTTTTCCTGGCCATCGGCCATCATCCCAACTCAGACCTCTTCAGGGAGTGGGTTGCCACAGATGAGCAGGGCTATATCAAAGTTGACGGCACGGCTGCAACCAGCGTTCCCGGCGTTTTCGCCGCAGGAGATGTCTGCGACCCCCGTTACCGCCAGGCAATCGTGGCTGCAGGAAGCGGCTGCAAGGCGGCCATGGATGCCGAAAAATTCATTAAAGAGAATTATTAGTATGTCAAGAAGATTGTCAGTTTTGTTTTTGCTCGCAGCTGTGCTTGCGGTGACTTCATGCTCCTCTGAGTTTGAAAAGCTGCTTGCCGGTTATGACTTCGACAAGAAATACAAGACAGCGCTGCAGCTGTACGACGAAGAGAAGTACTCGAAGGCTGCCCAGCTGCTTGAGTCTCTTGCAGTCAACGCGCAGGGTCTTCCTCAGGATGATACAATCCAGTTCTACTGGGCTATGAGCAATTACAAGATGTATGACTACGCCACTGCAGAAAAAAACTTCAGTGAATTCATACAGGTATTCCCGAGCAGCGCGTTTGCAGAAGAGGCGGAATTCCGTATGATTGACTGCATGTACCGCGGCACATACCGTTACGAACTGGACCAGCGTCCCACACACCACGCCCTCGGATACATCACACGCTATATACTGGACCATCCAAACAGTGAATATGCAAATCATTGCTATGTAATGCAGTCCGACCTTCACGAGCGTCTCGACAAGAAGGCCTTTGAAGGTGCCAGACTCTATTATCACATGGAAGATTACAAGGCGGCCCATCATGCGCTGAAGAATGTGCTCAAGGATGATGCTGACAACCAGTACCGTGAAGAAATCATGTATTATACCGCAATGGCGGCATACAAATATGCTTTCAACAGTGTACCCGAAAAACAGAAAGAGAGATATATGACTTTCTTGGATGAATATTACAATTTCGCGAGCGAGTTCCCGGAGAGCAGACATAAGTCTGAGCTGGACGGTCTCTACAAGAAAGTGAACAAACAGATCAAAAAAGAGGAATAAATATATGGAATCAAGCAAAACAGTTGTAACCAACACAATCACAAGAGACCTTGTGAACCTTGCTGCCCCCACAGGCAACATCTATGAATCAGTCATGATCATGGCAAAACGTGCCAACCAGATCAGCACTGACATCAAGCAGGAACTCAGCCACAAGCTTGAAGAGTTCTCTTCATACACCGACACTCTCGAGGAAATCTCTGAGAACCACGAGCAGATAGAGATCTCAAAGTATTACGAGAGACTTCCCAAACCTGCACTCACCGCTATCAAAGAGTTTCAGGAGGGTAATCTTTTCTACCGCAAGGCAGACTCAAAAGAGTAGTTGTTGCTGAAAAGACAGGATGCTCCGCAGGCTCTCCATCAGCAATTATGCACTGATAGATGTTCTGGACATTGAAGTTCCGGAGCATCTTGTCATTATTACTGGTGATTCTGGAGCGGGCAAGTCAATCCTGCTTGGCGCCCTTGCGCTGCTTCTTGGCGGCAAGACCGACGGCTCTGTCCATCGCGACCCTGCGAAGAACTGCGTGATAGAGGCTGAATTCGACGACCACATCGTGAGAAGGGTGATTTCCCCTGCGATGCGGTCGCGCGTCTTTATTGACGACGAGCCCGCCACTCTGGAGCAGATAAGGTCCCTTGCCATGCAGAAAGTAGACATCCATTCACAGAACAGCCAGCTGCTGCTTGACAACGCGCAGTTCCGTCTTTCTGTTGTGGACAGTTATGCCGGCACGGCCGGTCTCCTTTCTGAATATCAGGAGGCATACGGCCGTCATTCGGCTCTGGAACGTGAGTGGAAAGAGATCTGCCTGCGCCGTCAGGAGGCCGAAAGGAACCGCGATTACAATCAGTTCCGCTGGTCGCGCCTTGATGCTGCATCACTCGAGACAGGAGAGCTTGAGCGGCTTGAAGCCGAGCAGGCCACCCTTGCGAATTCGGAACTTATCAAGGAAACGCTGGCCGGTGCGCTGGATGTCCTCTCTGAAGGTGAAGAGTCAATGGACTCCCGACTCAAGTCGGTGGGGCATTCGTTTGGAAAGATCACAGAGTGTCTGCCCGGTTCGGAAGAGCTGCGCCAGCGCATAGAATCGTGCAGGATCGAGCTCAAGGATATTGCAGCATCTCTGGAAGAGAGCTTCCGCACGGTGGATTCGGCCCCGGACCGTCTTGATACTGTGGAAAGCCGCATCGCTCTGATATACGACCTGATGCAGAAGAACGGAGCCGAGTCGTATGACAGGCTTCTTGAAATACGGGATGACTACAGGGATGAACTCTCTGCCACAGACGACCTTTCGCAGCAGGAGGCTGCCCTTGCAGCTGCAGTCGCGAAGGCGGATGATGAATGCAGCCGGCTGTGCAGCCGCCTCTCAGAAGCACGCGAGGCTGTGCTTGAAAAGCTGTCCGTCTCTCTACAGAGCGCAATCCGTGAGCTGGAGATGCCAAGGGCTCGCTTTGAAGTGAAGATTGAACGGAAGGCCGAGCGCACGCTCACAGGAGCCGATGACGTTACATTCGCTTTCTCTTCGGCCGGTGAACCGTCGCTCAAAGACCTCACCAGATGCGCTTCTGGCGGCGAGATGTCACGCATAATGCTGTGCGTCAAATCACTTCTTGCAGAAAAGGCTGAGATGCCTACTGTGATATTCGATGAGATTGACACCGGCATATCAGGCGCTCTTGCCGATAAGGTGGGGCAGAAGATAGTGGCCATGGGAGAGCATGCTCAGGTGATAGCAATCACCCATCTCCCCCAGGTGGCTGTGAAAGGCAACGCACATTTCCTCGTTTACAAGGAATATGAAGAGCAGAGTGCATCATCGCACATAAGAAAGATAGAAGGCGGAGAGAGGGTGGAGGAGATTGCCCGTATGATAAGCGGCAGTTCCATCACTCCCGAAGCTCTTGCTGCTGCCCGCGTGCTGCTTGACAAGGCCGCGCCGGCACCAATAATGAAAAATTTATTTTAAAACTATAAGACAATGAGACTTATTATCGAAGATTCTTACGGCAAGATGTCACAGTGGGCAGCCATGTACATCGCCAATGCAATCAACAAATTCCAGCCTACGGCAGAGAAACCATTCGTACTGGGTCTGCCTACCGGCTCGACACCCCTCGGAACTTACAAGGAACTGATTCACCTCTGCTCTATCGGCAAGGTATCGTTCAAGAACGTCGTTACATTCAATATGGATGAATACGTAGGTATTCCCCGTGACCACGACGAGAGCTACTACACATTCATGTGGAGCAACTTCTTCAGCCATATCGACATCCCCGAGGAGAACGTAAACATCCTCAACGGCAACGCTCCCGACCTCAGGGCTGAGTGCCAGAGATATGAAGACAAGATCAAATCATACGGTGGAATCAACCTTTTCATGGGCGGTATCGGCCCCGACGGCCACATTGCTTTCAATGAGCCCGGTTCTTCACTCAACAGCCGTACCCGTATCAAAGACCTCACAACAGACACAATCATTGCAAACTCACGTTTCTTCGGCTATGATATCAACAAGGTGCCCCGTCAGGCCCTTACAGTAGGTGTCCAGACTGTAATGGATGCAAAAGAGGTTCTGATCCTTGTAAACGGCCACAACAAGGCCCGCGCACTCCGCCACGCAGTGGAAGAGGCTATCAACCACATGTGGACCATCTCTGTCCTCCAGCTCCATCCTCACGGAATCATCGTTTGTGACGATGCCGCAACTGTAGAGCTCAAGGTCGGTACAGTCAACTACTACAAGGATATCGAGAGAGAATACCTCGATCCCGAGCACCTCGCATAAGCGGTATTTCTAAAGGCTTTCGATGGAGAGATTCTCTCCGTAAACTATATCTTTGGTCGCCTCGTTGAACATTCCTGAATGTTCACCCCGGCGGCCAAATTTGAATTTAAGCTGGATCAGATCCATGGGGTAGTCCTCTATTCCATAGATCATCCTTGAGCCGTATTCCTGCAGGGCACGTGTGAAATAAACGATGATGTCGTGTCCCTGGAAGGCGAACGGGCCGGGTTCGCAGTTGTAGAGCGCGCGGTACTGACGTACGAACTGACGGGCTGCCTCATCGCTGTAGTCTACAAAATATCCGAGGCAGAACTGCATGTTGGCATCGTTGAAGAACGACGGGTCGATAGAATCGAAGTTACGCACCTTGTGGCTGGTGTGGCCTGTTATCCTGTATCTGCTGCCGCGGCCTATAAGTGAGACATTGCGCATCGCGTCGGATGCGAACGACTCTTTTTCCGATGCAATGAAGATATGGTTCTCTTTCGACGGGTCGAGCAGGTTCTGGATGGATCCCTGGGCTCCGCGTCCTCCGGATATGCTGTAGCTCAATTTCTTGAACGGCACGTCAAGAGAGTCGAGCATGCTGCACAGAGAAGTGAAATATGATCCGCTTTCACCGCCTGTTTCATATATCACCACTACATTGTCCTGACCGGCAGAATACTCCATAGACTGTATGGTGTTGCGGATCTGGGTGCCGCCCGATACGGGAACATTGACAAGATAGGGGTGGTCGTATGTCTGCTGCTCTATCTTCTGGTCAAGGGGAGATATCAGGGGTACGTGGTACTGGTCACAGTAGTCTGCGGCGCCGCTGATGTTGTCGACATTGAAATTGCCAATCACGAAGTCGTAGTTCTCGAGAGGGTTGTCTGCCAGCATTGCGTCGAAGTTGTCGTAGTCGGCCATATCAATCACGTTCATCTTCACGCTT
>JAZLJK010000023.1:0-45558 GCA_045617865.1 Bacteroidales bacterium
ACTGTGTCGTCCTCTATGATTTTGTTGCGGGCGAATGACATGTTGCCGCGGAAGCTGTAGTAGAATCCTCCATGAGTTGTGTTGGAGAACTCGATGTTGCCGTCGACACCCTGGTTCTGCATGATACCGATGTTCGCCCAGGGAGTGTCGCCCCACTGTGCACCGAGGATGTTGGGGATCTGTGCGCGTTTGATGAGGATCTTGTCACGATACTCGTAGAAATAGTCGGCACTCAATTTGAGTTTGCCCTGGAACATCTCCATGTCGATACCTACGTCGGTCTTCTGAGCGACCTCCCAAGTTGCCTTGGGTGAACCCATTGAAAGCTCTGCGGTACCTCCGGTGGCAACCATCTGGTTACCGAGAAGGTATGAGTTGGCGTTCATGTTGACGGTAGACATATAGTAGAATCGTTCGGCAGAGTTGGCATCGTTACCTACCATACCGTAAGATCCTCTGATCTTGAAGTGGTTGACGGGGTTGTTCTTGCCCCAGAATTTCTCGCGTGAAGGAACCCAACCTGCTGAAACAGCGGGGAATAAACCGTAACGGAGACCCTTTGCAAAGTTTTCTGAACCATTGTAGCCGAGATCGACCTCGAGGAGGTATTTCTGGTCGTAACCGTAGTTGAAACGGCCGGCGACACCCTGGCGGCGGAAAGGAAGACGTGCAGTAGAGCTGCCCGCATTGAGGTCTACGTAATCTCTTCTGTTGAAGAGACCGAGGAAACCGATGCTGTGCTTGTTGAAGGTTCTGTCGTAGTTGACTCTTGCGTCGTAGTAGATGGTTCTGTTGGAGCCCTGGCCGAGACTGTAGGTCATGGCAGACTCTTCGAAGATGATGTTGTAGCGCTCTTCGCCAGTGACAGCGTCATATCCGAGGAACTGTTTTGTGTCGGGAGTCTTGCGGCGGAATGCCTCGTTGTAGTCCCAGAAGTCGAATGAGAGGTTTGCGCTCAATGAGAGACCGGGGGTCACGAGAGAACTGAGGTCCCACTTGATGCCTGCGTTCGACTGGGTCATGATACGGAACTGGTTCGCATATCCGTTGTTGGTTGCGAGGCTCCAGGGAGATCTCTGCTCATAAGATGTGGCACGACCGCCGAGGCTGCCGTCGGGGTTGACTGCGGGATAGGCGAGAGGTGAGGATATCTTGAGTGAGTTGAAGATGCTGCCTGCGTCTGTTCCGGGATAGTTTCTGTGCTCGATTGTCTCGGCAAGACCAAGGCTTACAGAGAGGCTCTCGGTGAGGTTGATGTCGACGTTAGAACGGAAATTGTAGCGCTGGAACAGTGAGTTTGTCCTGTACTCGTATGCGGGGTCCTGTTTGAGGAGACCGCTCTGAGAAGAGAATCCGAAGCTGACATAGTATCTTACACGCTCGTTACCTCCTGATATCGAGAGGTTGTTCATGGTCTGGAACGCATTCTTCTTGAGAATCATGTTTGTCCAGTCGTTGTCCGGATACATATAGGGGTCGGATCCGTCACGGAATTTCTCGATATCTTCGTCTGACCAGGGGATGATCATGTTGTCCACTGCGCAGGCCTCGTTCATGAGGGTCGCGAAGTCGGCGGCACCGATGAAGTTGTCGAAACGCATTCCCTGGAGGTCGGTCATTTCAGTTCTGAAGGTGATGGTGGGCTTGCCGGCCGAACCTTTCTTGGTGTTGATGAGGATTACACCGTTCGCACCGCGCATACCGTAGACGGCAGTTGCGGAAGCATCCTTGAGGACAGAGAAAGACTCGATGTCGGTGGCGTCAACCACGTTGATGTCCCTTTCAATGCCATCCACGAGGACCAGAGGGCTGGCAGAGAGCCATGTACCGAGACCACGGATGAGGAGGGACGCACTGTCGTAGCCGGGCTCACCGCTGGTCTGGCGGGAAACGATACCGGGTACTACGCCGCCGAGGGCGTTTGAGAAATTGGGCGTTGCCTGACGGGTCAGCTGCTTAGAGTCCACTGTGGTGAGGGCTCCGGTGACGGTGGCTTTCTTCTGTGTACCGTAACCGATTACGACTGCATCCTCGAGGGATTCTGCGTCAACCTCAAGATAGATGTTGACTTCCTTGCGGCCAGCGATGTTGACAGTCTGGTCTTTGTATCCAAGATAGGATGTGACCAGCTGGCTCTCAATGTTGTTGACACCGAGGACGAAGAGACCGTCAGTATCGGTGATGGCACCGATGTTCGTGGCCTTCTGCATCACTGCTACGCCCGGGAGCGGTTCTTTAGTCTCCGCATCATAGACATGTCCAGTGACCGTAATGGTCTTGCCGGTCTTCTGCGCGCTCATTGTGAGGGAGCATGCGAGGACCATCAGGACAGTTAAAAAGACTTTGGGCTTGTTCATAAAAATGAATGTTTGTGAAACAATAGGTATTGGTTAAAATCTAATTTTGACAAAGTTAGCTAAAACGATTTATTAAAACAACAATTCTTTGAAGATTATTTTGAAGGAAAATACTGTCGAGAGCCGAAATAGCACATAATCAGGTGGATTTGTGGCTTTGTTACGGCGCTCTGCGTTCTCGGACCTCATTCTGAAAACCATTTTTATGCGCTATTGCTAAATTGTTTTTGCTTTTTGCTTTTTCTTTATTTACATTTGTGTCTGATAAAGTGTTATCAAGCCGGAACGGCTCTGTTTACATACTCACAAATAGTGTATCATGTTTAGAAAAATTACAATCACTGCTGTGGTGGCGCTCGTGTTGAGCGGCTGCTGCTGTAAATCAAATTTCAAGATGGGAACATACGGATATGATCTCAAGTACCTTGCAGACAAGGGAATCGAGACTGTCGAGCTCAAGAGCGACGATGGACTTTCAAAGGTTATGGTGGTACCTGCATGGCAGGGCCGCGTAATGACTTCCACAACAAAAGGTGACAAAGGTGCAAGCTACGGCTGGATAAACTACAAGTTCATCGAATCCGGAGAAGTGAGCACTTTCTTCAACCCTTTCGGAGGCGAAGAGCGCTTCTGGATAGGTCCCGAGGGGGGAGCCAATTCATGGTACTTCAAGAAGGGTGTGGAGCAGGTCTATGAAAACTGGGTGGTTCCCGCAGGAATCGACACCGAGGCATACGATATCGAATCGCAGAGCGAAAAGGAAGTAGTATTCACAAAAGACCTCCACTGGACAAATGCTTCTGACTATGTGTTCGACATCAAGGTGAAGAGGACAGTGGCTCTTGTTGACAACGCCGCTCTCGCCGAACTCCTCGGAATAGAGATTCCCGAAGGTGTCAACGCACTTGCCTACAAGACAGTGAACACGCTTACCAACGGTGGCGCAGAGGCTTGGACGAAAGAGACCGGTCTGCCTTCTGTATGGTTGCTCGGTTCCTTCAACCCGACTCCCACCACTACTGTCTTCATACCTTATAACAAAGACTTCGAAGGCAAACTCATCAATGACGAATATTTCGGAAAGGTACCCGCAGACCGCCTCATCCTCGAGGATGGCATGGTATATTTCAAGATTGACGGCGAATACCGCTCAAAGATCGGTCTTCCCGACGGAAGCGCCAAGGATATCTGCGGAAGCTATGATTCCGAGAAGAAAGTCCTCAACATCCTCAAGTACACCGTTCCTGAGGGAGAAAAGGATTATGTGAACGGCCAGTGGGGCCATCAGGACAACGCTTTCGGCGGCGACGTGATCAACTCCTACAATGATGGTCCTACCGAGACAGGTTTCGTCCAGGGACCCTTCTATGAGATCGAGACCTCATCCCCGGGCGCAGCCCTCGCTCCGGGTGAGTCTCTGACCCACACACAGTATACAATCCATTTCGAAGGTGCTGAAGATATACTTGCCTCAATCGCAGACAAAGTATTCGGTGTCAGCCTTGAAGAGGTTGCGAATAAATTCAAGGCAGAATAAACGTATAGATGTTGCATCTCAGACTCATATACCGCCTTCTGCTTGGCCTGATCGTATTATCCCCGGCAGTTTCATGCAATGGAAACGTCACTCCTGACGGGCCTGAGGATGAGATGGTCACAATTACCATGCACAAGAATGCGGTGGGAGCTGAATCCCGTACCATGGAAGTGGCGAAAGGAACTGTTCCCGGAAAGGAGCCTAACTGGCCTGCAGTCTACGAGAATCATGTCATGACCGGCTGGTATAGAGACAGGGAATGCACCATCCCGTTCGACTTCTTCACAGACGTAGTGGACGAACCTCTCGAATTGTTCATGGGATGGGGTCCCGAGCTTCTCCTCGCTGACAAAGGCAAGGTGGCCCGCGTTACCGGCAAGACCACGACGGATATGACTCTTCCCAATCCAAACAGGACAGATGAGAAATGGAACCTTGGCGGAACCGATCTTGGAATAATCTGGAAAATGGCCAACGGCGAGTATGGAGTGTTGTTCGGAGATACCTTCGGGGCTGATTTCAGACCCAGTGGCGGCGGTCCCGGCGGTGCCGGTGACTGGCGCAGCAACGTGCTGGGCTTCTCCAGCAGCACCGATTTCAGCAAGGGACTTGTCTTTTCGGACATGTACCACGAGCCACTCAATCCCAACAGAGCAGCGGCCGTCATCGTCCGCGAGAATTATTTCTCCTTCACATATATACCTACTGCCGCCATCTGTCTCGACGGCAAGGAGTATATGCACTACATGTACTGGGAGGTAGGTGACAGATCCCACGACAACCAGGTGTATTCATCTTATGTGGTTTCTGAAGACAGCGGCCGTTCGTGGACATCATGCAAAGGAAATATCCAGTTTGACAAGGATTCTTATTTCGGAATGGTCGCCCTTGCAACCAAGCCCGGCGATGAATACTGTTATATGATGGGTGCACGCACCGGAGCCGGCTACCGCCAGTCCACCGCCCGCCTTGCCCGTTTCAAATATGCGGATGTACTTGACAAGTCGAAGTATGAGTTCTGGAACTCTTCCCGCGGTGTGTGGATCAAGGGAGATGAGACCAAGGCCTCAGACGTCCTTGACGGAACAGTGGGCGAGATGTCGCTGATGTACTTCGAACAGTACGACCGCTGGGTGGCGATGTACTTCGACAGCGAGGCATACGCGATATGCTACCGCTCGGCGGCGAGGATAAACGGCCCCTGGTCTGCAGAACATGTGATATGCCGTGGATCAGATTCCAGGTATGCCCAGCTGTATGGATCCTTCATCCACCCTGCCTGCGCAGAGAGGGGGTGGGATTCGAACGAGGTGTACTGGACTATCTCGCAATGGCAGCCCTACAATGTATTCCTGATGAAGGCCGAGGTCTCGTTTGTAAAATGATAAAGTATTGATATTGAATATATTAACCGTAAATTTTTATTAATAATCCCTAAAAACCAAAAAAATGAAAGCAATCAAATTGTTCTTCATGACAGCAGCGATGCTGCTGTTCGTGGCTTGCGATGAGGAGAAAGTGCCTGCAGGTCCTGACTATCAGGAACTGACATTCAACGCTACCTCAGCAGTCGTTAACGGTGTTGACCTTCAGTTCGGCGCCGGTGAGTCAATCTCTGTCTTTGACGGAAAGGCCAATCAGAAATTCACTGCCGCTTCCGCTACTTCCTTCACTGGAACAGCCGATGCAGGCGCAGCATCATTCAGCGTAATTTATCCTTACGACGCTTCATACAAGCGTACTTCCGGCAAGGTGAACGTTACAATTCCCTCTTCACAGAAGCCTGCAGCCGGTGCAATGGACCCTGCAGCAAATATACAGGCAGCTTATGCGACAAGCAAGGATGATGCTCTCAATTTCGTATTCATGCCCGCCCTTGTCAAGATCACAATCGCTCCCGGAGAGGAGGTCGTATCAGCTCAGATTGCAGCTGACGGCAACGAGACTCTCTCAGGAACCGTAACTCTCGACTTTTCTGCAACTCCTTCATGCACTTCTGGCGATGGCAGCAACAAAGTCATCATCACAAGCGAAAAGCTCGAGGGCTCTTACTATGTTGCAGTTGCTCCCGGAACTGTATCCGCTTTCACAGTAAGCTTCACTGACGCAAGCGACAGCCGTTGCGAAGTAAAGGTAGCAGGTGGCGAACTCAAGAGCGGTGAGTGCAAGGACCTCGGAACATTCGATTCTTTCGAGTGGGTTGAGGCTGAGAATCCCAATCCTACCAATGTTGCAAAGAACGTGATTATCAAAGCTTCCTTTACAGAGGCTGACTTCAACGTCATTTCTGACGCTGAATATACAGACCTGCCCGGAGGTCCCTACATCGCTCCTCTGGAGTGGCATTATCAGGCTGATCCGTTCGTGCTTACAACCACTACTTACAATGGTCAGACTTTCCACAGACTTCAAAATGTCAATCTTGACGCATGGGCATGGCACAGAATCATGCAGGTTGTTCCTCTTCAGATGTTTACAGATTATGTTTATTCATTCATCGGTAACTCAAATGTCAGACCTTACTGTGGCGTAGAGGCATACAATGAGCCTAACATCATGAACCGTCAGGAGGTTCCGTTCGATGCTTGGAGAACTCCAGACCTGTCACCTGACCTTGTGAATGGTCAGTATGAACCAGACGTCGTTCTTATTGAGAAGGAATTCAATTCAGGTGACTCTTTCTTTGGTGACTGTTATATCGGTAACTGGGGACACCTTAACGGTACTGTTGATTTCAAGGATTGGAAGCTCATTCCCAAGGGTTATGACAAGAAATCTATGAAGGTTGCAAGTGTCGAGTCTCTTGGAAGCATGAAGAACGCTACATTTGACGATCTTACAGACGTGGAACGTTTCGTCGTATGGAACGATGCAACTGCAGGTACAATCAACGTTGCATGCTCTAAAGCAACTATTGCCGGTAATTTCGTTGACAACGCTGTGGCTTCAGCAAAAGAGACTTCAAGCGCATCTGACATCACTATCGGCAAGTTCAATAAGGCAAAAGGTCTTGTTCTTCCTCCAGTTGCAGCGGCTGATGGTATTCTAAACATGGTACCTGATGCTGCAATCAATGTAGGTGGCAAGACTTATATGCACTACTATGCTGAGACCGCTCCCGGCTTCATGCGTGAAGACGGTACTGCATACGAACGTTTCATCGGTCATTCAGGTTTCGTAGTGTCTGAGGATGGCGGTAAGACTTGGAGCCTTCCTGAGCATGGACGCAAATGGTTGCCTTTCGATGGAAGTGACCATGCTGCATACTGGCCTAACTCATATACATGCTTTGCTCAGGCATCTCTCTGCCAGAAGGGCGACTATGTCTACATGCTCGGTACTCTTCCCGGACGTTATCCTAACGTTCAGCTTGGATGGGCTGAGACAAAGAGAACTTTCTACGCTGCGCGCGCTGCTTCAACCAGCGATATCTCTGACCCTCAGAACTGGGAATACTGGACTGGTACTGAATGGACAAACAATGAGGCTGACGTAAGAATCATGGGCTCTCTTACTGCTGGTACATGGGCAGAGCCTTGCGTGGTTTACAACCCCAAGTTTGACCGTTTCATGATGATCTACCGTTCATATGAAGGTGCCCTTGTATTCAAGGATGCAGACAAGATCGAAGGACCTTGGTCAGGAACAAAAGTTCTCGCAACAGATGAGGCATTCGGTCAATGCTATGCGGCTTCTGTCATCAAGGTTGATGAAAACGGTGATCTTTACATCGTGGCTTCTCAGCTTTAACATAACTGATTTACTTGAAAAAGGGCCGGCTACAATGGCCGGCCCTTTTTATATTTAATTATGAAAAGATTGCTAAAAAAAATCATATTGCTCCTGCCTGCGGTTTTGATGATGGCTGTGGCCTGCGACAGGAAACCGCTGGAAGCGGACCTTGACGCCAGCTGGCCGTATCCGTTTGCGGAGTTCATGCGGATATGTTTATCCGGCAACTACTATTGTGGCGCGTTCGAGGATGACGATTATGTGACCTTTTCATTCACCGGCGACGAGTCGGCTTCCATCCCCCGCGATGAAGTGAAGATTGTGAACTGCACAATCTTCGACACTCCAGAATTCAAAGAGAAGGACGGCTACTGGACCATCAACCTGGTCAGGACCGATTTCAAGGTGGATACTGACCGCCCTCTTGAGAAATCATGGCCGTTATGCATTTATTACGATGACTATAGCGTAAGCGTATTTTTCAGCAACGGAAAAAACTTCATAGTAGGAAGGGATCCGTCAGTGTCCCTTTCATCTTTCGGTTTCTATACAAAAGAGAACCCTCTCTTGAATAAAAGCATAATCTGTGGAATAGACGGGACTGACGTCAAGGGAGTCCGCCCCGTGAACATACAGACGCTCATGCTCATCCCGCGTTTTGAATATACGGGAATGAGCATAAAGGTGGACGGTGTAGAGCAGATAAGCGGAGTCTCGAAACAAAATTTCGTAAATCCGGTACAGTACGACATAGAACTTTACGACGGCAGCACGGTTTCATACATTGTCTCACTTGATTCCGCGAATACTTTCCCTACCGTATACATATATACGAAGAACAATGCCCAGATTCAGAAGGGCACGTATGTGCCGGGGACCATACGTATCGAGGACCCGAAACACAGGTACGGCGATTCTTCCGGCCTGGATACTACAATGAGAATAAAAGGGCGCGGAAATGCTACATGGAGCAATTTTCCGAAAAAACCCTACCATATAAAACTTGACGAGAAGGCCAAGGTCTTCGGTCTCCCTAAGAATAAAGACTGGGTGCTTCTTGCCAACTATTCCGACAAGTCTCTTCTCCGCAACGAGGTGGCGATGGAGATATCGAAGATATGCGGAATGACGTGGACACCTACATTCTATCCTGTAGAGGTCTATGTCAACGGCAGATATAACGGCGTCTATGATTTCGGTGACCATAAGGAGGTTGCAAAACACAGGGTCGACATTTCCGTCGTAACAGACAAGGACAACTCCGGTGACGCTCTTACAGGAGGATACTACCTTGAGATAGAGCAGCAGCTCGACGAGCCTGTAAGCTGGAGCACAACCATGGGAGTCCCAATGATGTTCAAGGATCCCGAGCACCCTACAAAAGAGCAGCAGAACTATGTGAAATCATATTTCAACGACTTTGAAAGAGCGCTCCAGAGCAGTTCCTTCGCAGATCCGAACACCGGATATCAGAAGTACATCGACGTTACATCATTCATCAATTACTATATCGTGCAGGAGCTTACCAAGAACGTCGACGGCAACCTCCGCAAGAGTACGTTCATAACTAAGGAAAGGGGTGGAAAACTGAAGATGTACCATGTATGGGATTTTGACTTCTCTCTTGGAAACTGCGACTATTTCGGCTCATACTATGGGCTGAGCGGAAGCGGAACAGACTTCTTCATCAAGGACTTCGGCTATCAGGGATATGGCTGGGGGTGGTACTACCGCCTTTTCCAGGACAATAATTTCAAGCTCAAGGTCAAGAACCGCTGGAATCAGATAAGGACTGAATTGAGGGACCGTATCCCGGAGTTCATAGACGAGCAGTCTCAGTACATCTCGGAATATGCAAACAGAAATTTCGAGACCTGGCAGATTCTGAATACGTACGTATGGCCCAACCGCAAGATACCCGGCTCTTATGCAGGAGAAGTGGAATACCTGAGGAGCTGGTACCTCGAGAGGTTCAACTGGCTTGATACTGAAATAAACAAGTGGTAGAACCATTATGAGGAGAGTGTCGGTATTGCTTGCGGCTTTGCTCCTGATGATTTCCTGCGCTGAGCGTGAAGAACCCTGTGCAGGCGTGAACCCCAGCCCTGTGCCGCACTTTTTTTCAGAACTTATCGGGGAGATAGGGAAGGGATGCTGGTACGAGTCGGCGGAAGATACAGATGAATACCTTATCATACGTTTTGAAGACGGAACTGTCATCGACCTCCCTCATGACGAAGTAAAGATAATAAACGGCAACATATTCGACGAGCCGGGCCTCTTCTACGAGGAAGATTCCGGAGAATGGCTGAGAAACCGCGTCTATACAGGGCTGTACCACGAAGACGTGCCGGACGTGGATTCGTATCCTCTCTGTCTCTGGTATGACAGCAACATCATCAGGGCGTACCTCTGTAACGGTTCCGTAGTTTCGCGTGGCAGGAATCCTGGTGAGGTGTTCAAGTCTTTCAAAATCCTTCCCGCCGACAACACATACCTTACCGAAGAAATAGAATGTACTTCAAACGGTCTGGAAATACGTGGGCAGCGTCCCCGTATCTACAGGGACCTTGTCTACCGTCCGCGCTTCGAGGCCGATGCATTGAGTGTGAAAGTGAATGGAGAAGAGCAGGTAAGCGGACAATCATCGCATGATTTCTCCAAGCCTGTGATTTATGACGTCATCCTCTATGACGGCACTGAGGTCTCATTCACGGTGATACTCCGCCCTCATGGGGATTATCCGGCAGTATATATCAATACAGACGGCAAAAGGACAATTACAGATAAAAACCACTATATCCCCGGAACCATCCGTATCGATGATCCGTTTGAGGAACACTCTTCCGAATGGAGCTACGAGGCACGGATGCAGATAAAGGGGCGTGGCAACTCCACATGGGACTACTTCCCCAAGAAGCCTTATCATATCAAGCTTGACGAAAAGGCCAAGGTCTTCGGTATGAAGTCTGACAGAGACTGGACAGTCATGGCTAACTACAACGACAAGTCGCTGATGCGCAATGCGGTAGCCTTTGAGATGTCGCGTATCTGCGGATTCTCATGGACGCCCAATTTCTATCCGGTTGAACTGTATCTCAACGGCACATATTACGGTCTGTATGAGTTCGGCGAACATAAGGAAGTGAACAAGAACAAGGTTGACATCAATCCCGATGCCGGCGACGTCTATCTTGAGCTGGAATGCTATCCCGATGAGCCGTACAACTTCTGGACTTCGATGTCGGTGCCTCTTACATACAAGGATCCCGACACCCCGAGTGATGCAGTCAGAAGGGATGTGGAAGGCTTCTTCCGCGAATTCGAGACGGCGCTCCAGTCAGACTATTTCGCCGATCCTGAACGCGGATATGCAAAATACATCGACCTGAAGTCTTTTATCGACAACTATATTGTCCAGGAGCTCACGAAGAACTATGACGGTAATCTTCACAAGAGCACATTTTTCTCTCTGAAGAAGGGAGGTCGGCTTGAATTCTGCCATCTCTGGGACTTCGACCTTTCGCTCGGCAACTGCAGCTTTTTCGGAGGACTTCCCGGCAGTAACGGCCCGGAGGGCTTCTATGTCAAGGATTATGGCTTTCAGGGATATGGCTGGGGATGGTACTACCGTCTATTCCAGGATCCGGCTTTCAAGAAAAAGGTGAAGGAGCGCTGGAACGAGCTCAAGCCAGAGTTTGAGAAGATTCCTGATTTCATAGACGAAAGAGTGGAATATATCCGTGCTGCAGCCGACAGGAATTTCCAGAGATGGACCATCCTCAGCACCAATGTGTGGTCGCAGCCTGTTGTCACCGGTTCGTTCCAGGGAGAGATAACCTATATGAAGAATTTCTATGACAAGAGGCTCAAGTGGCTCGACAAGGAGATCAACAAATGGTGACTCTGATGTTGAAATAAAGCATAATAGTTATAACTTTGCCATACTGGAACTGATAATCACAAGAAGAAATGGCTAAGAAGAACAGTGTTTCATTGAAGGATGTCGCTGCTGCGGCAGGGGTTTCAACCTCCCTGGTTTCGTTTGTCCTCAACGGCAAACAACAGCAGTACAGAGTCAACAAGGACGTGGCGGAAAAAGTCAAGAGAATAGCGAAGGAACTTAATTACAAGCCCAACGGTCTGGCGAAGAGCCTGAGACACGGATCCTCCAGAACAATCGGTGTCATTGTCTCCGACATATCAAACCAATTCTTTGCAGACCTTGCGAGATACATCGAGTCGGCTACGGAAGAGAAGGGGTACATGGCCCTTTTTGCCTCGTCAGACGAGAATTCTGAGAAGATGGCCAAACAGGTCGAGCGCATGCTATCGAAAGAAGTTGACGGAATCATCCTGGTTCCGTGCGAGGGGTCGGAGGATATGGTCCAGTACCTCATAAACACTAACGTCTCTTTTGTCCTGATGGACCGTTATTTCCCCGAGCTCAAGACCAGTTACCTGTGCCTGAACAACAAGAGCGCCGGTCATGACGCCACAAAAGCCCTCATAGATGCGGGATACAGGAAGATTACTTTCGTAGGGTACGACTTGAACCTCTCCCACATGATAGGCCGTGCTGCGGGATACAGGGAGGCGATGGCAGACAACAACCTCTCGCAGTTCGAAGACATCCGGTGTGTGGATGCCAAGCACATCAAGGAAAGCTGCGCGGAGATTGTCCGCGGGGCCCTTGAATCCGGTTCGGATGCGCTTGTTTTTGCCACCAACACAATTGCCGTCAACTGCCTCTATTACATAAAGGACAATGGAATAAAGATTCCTCAACAGCTTGGTCTTGTCGGATTCGACAGCGATGCCGCGTTTGACTTCTTCTATGCTCCTGTCTCATGTATACGTCAGCCGCTCGAGGTCATGGCAAACAAGGCTGTTGACATACTGTTCGACAATATCAATTCCAACAATGCCATGGTGCAGCAAGTCGAGATGCAGGGACAGTTCGTCTCCCGGGCCTCGTCTTCGCAGAAGAAATAAAAAAGTGCCGGAAACTTTACGCTTCCGGCACTTTTTCTAAATAGTCGGCTGATTTACTTATTCTTCAGGATACAGCACTGATTTGAAGAAGTTGCCGCTTTCCGCAATGTTCTTCACGAAATTCCTGACATCCTCTGCAGTGATGGAATTGACTGTGGCTTCGAATTCGGCGTCGCGGTCAAATCCATAGTAGCGGAGCGTGTTCCAGCAGTTTGTCCAGTAACCGTTGCTGATTCGGCTCTCGGGGATGTTCTTGAGAAGATTCTCCTTTGCCTTTGAAAGCTGGTCTTCAGTGGGACCCTGTCCGGCGAAATCGTTGTATCCCTTGAGCGCGAGGTCAGAGAGAACGTCAACCTTCTCGACATTTGTGTCAAACTGGATGGTGGTGCTGATGGTGGGGTTGGTGTCAACATATGAGAATGCAGTCTGAGTTGAAACGCCGTATGTGCCACCTTCCTCTTCGCGGATTGTCTCTACATAGATGAGGTCAAGGATGTAGTCTGTCACACTTGCGAGAAGCATGTTCTTGAGGTTGAACTCGCAGGGAGCGTTCATGCAGAACAATACTGTGCTCTTGGGAGTTGTCATCGCAGTCTTTACAGGTACATCGTACTGACCCTGAACGAAGAAGTTGTTTGTGTTCTGTATCTTGGGAGTCTTCTTCGATGTCTTGATTGAACCGAGATATTTCTGTACAAGAGGTTTAACTGTTTCAGCATCGATGTCACCGATGATTGTGACAACTGCACCGCCGTTCTGGCTGAAGACGCTCTTCAGCACGCGTACCATTTCGTTGTAGTCAAAGCTTTCCACCATCTCGGGGCTGATTGCCTGGTTGCGGGTGGGATTTGTGTAGAGATTCTCCTGAATGTGCTTGCTGAAAACATAACCGGGGGTTGAAATCACGTTGGGGATGACTGCTTTGATCTGAGCCAGAGATGAGGCGTATTCATCTTCAACGTATCTGGGAGCTTCGCTGTAGAGGTATGCAAGCTGGAGAAGAGTCTCGAAGTCTTTGGTAGAACAGCTTCCCGAATAGCCGTGGGTTGTGCCGCTGATCGAAGGCTGGATGCCTACTGATTTGCCGGCCAGCATCTTTGTGAGCTTGGTCTCGGGGAAGTTTGAAACACCGCTGTTGCCGAAGTAGAGAGAGATGAAGTTGTCGTCGACATATTTCATGTCCTCATCGGCTATGAGCGACTTGCCGCCGCGGTTTGACATGCTGAACAGAACCTGGTCTTTCTTGAGGTCGGTCTGACGGAAAGCTACTGTGATGCCGTTCTTGAGTTTCCACTCGGTGAATCCGAATGCACCCTCTTTCGCTTTCTTCACCTTGCCGCCCTTGAGCTCCTGGCTGATGAGGGGCTCATTTGCTGTTGATGCCTCGGGAGCTGCAATCTCCATTGCGGGGAGTGATTCGATAACTGATGCAAGCTCTGCTTCTGTGGGGTGGGTGAGACCCTCTTTCTCCTTCGCTGTGTAGATTACAACTGCATTGCGGCTGAAATCGAACAGCTGTGCCACTGACTGGTTGAGGGCTTCAACAGACACCATGCTCATGACCTGCTGTATGAGATCGTATGCGAAGTCGGGTGCAAGATAGCTTGAACCTCTGAGGAAACTGTTGATGGGGGCATTCACGAGCTGGCCGTTGGTGCGGGTGTCAGCTGCATCTTTCGCTCTTTCGAAGGCACGGAGGTAGTTGGTCTTGATACGCTCCACTTCATCATCAGTGAAACCGTAGCGCTTTGCCTTCTCCATTTCAGACATGACAGCTGCAAAAGCTTCAACTCCCTTGCCTTCGTTGCAGTTGAGATTGCATGAGATGGCGTCGGAAGTTCTTACAAAGCTGCCCATTGAAACGCTTGCACCGATGAAGGGTGCATCAGGCTGTACGGAGATGTCGTTGAGACGCTCGTTTATGATGTTGCTGATCATTCCCTTTACAATGCCGTCAATGTAGCCGGCAAATGTAGAACGTACTGCGAAGGGAACGGGCTGTGTCTTGAACAGAGCAGAGATAGATGTGACATTGGCTTCGGGGTCGGTGATGATGCCTACGATGGGATCCTCGTTGTCGGGGATGACGGGCATCAGGTGCTGTACGGGCACCTCAGACTTGGGAATGTCCTGGAAACGCTCTTTGAGCTTTGCCTCGATAGCGTCGACATCCACGTCACCCACGATTACAAGTGCCTGCAGCTCGGGATGATACCATGTCTTGTAGAAGTCTACGAGGCACTGGGGGTCGAATGTCTTGATATTGTTGACATCGCCGATAAGGGTGCAGGTGGCATATTTTGAATCTTTGTAGAGGTAGGGCAGAGTCTGCTCGTGCATACGCCAGCTGGCTGTGCGGCGGGTGCGCCACTCCTCAACGATCACACCGCGCTCTTTCTCGATCTCCTCGAAATCATTGGTGGTGAAGTAGCAGTAGTCGTGGAGTGTGAGGATTGCTGTGTCTATGATGCCCTCGCGGATTGTGGGGCAGTCTGTAATCTGATAGATTGTCTGCTCCACTCCTGTGCTGGCGTTGATGTTACGGCCGAACTCCACACCGATGCTCTGGAAATAGTCGAGCATTGTCTTGCCGGGGAGGTTCTTGCTTCCGTTGAGTGCCATGTGCTCGTAGAAATGGGCGAGACCATCCTGTGCGGGATTCTCTTCAATGGCACCGACATTGGCAACGAAATAGAAGTCTGCACGCTGTGCGGGCTTCTCGTTGTGACGGATGTAATAGGTGAGACCGTTGTCAAGCACACCTGTGCGGTAGGCCGGGTCGTTGGGCAGGGGAGCCATGGGGTCGCCCTGCGCGAAAGCTGACATTGCACCGAAGGCAATGAGAGCCAGAGAGAAAAATAACTTCTTCATCGTTTATTTAATATTGATAATAAAATTGAATTCACGTTCCTCAAACGGTATGCAGTATTCCTCTGCAGGAATTTCATACCATGAGTCGATGCCGCCGACACCTCTCATGGCCCCGCTTACGGCCACATAAATGTTGCCGTCGGGCACAAGTGCGTTTGTGTGGCGTACGTAGCGGCTTCCTTCTATATCAAGCTGGTCGGGTGAGTAGGGAAGTGATGATGCTGTGAAAGGTCTTTCTGCAGTGATCTCCATCCTGCCGGACAAAGCGCTGTTGCTGCCGTCGCTGAGAGTCCAGCCTGCAAGACCGCTGCGCGCACCGCATTCCTGCGGGCGTACATAGTCATACTGGAACATCTCATCGGCAGTGCTGCTCCACCTGCCCCAATGTGCCGCACCTGTACGGTCCGGATAGCTTTCAACCGGGCCGGGCCCGACGTATTCGATATGTTTGAAATATCCCGGCATCGCCCATCTCATGCCGAAGCATGTCAGTGCCGGAGCCTCAACACCCTCTCCAGGTATGAACTTCTCCTTCACAAGGACCGCTCCGTCGGAGTTGATCCGGTATGTCATCTCGAGGTGTGCCGCAACTGTGCCGTCGGCAAGAGAGACTTCGTATGTCATCCTGTAATCTGCCATGTTTCCGGACTCCTTCGAAACGTCGGCACTGAGGAGCTTGAATGAGGCGTTCCTCCATTGTGATATCGCAGAATAGTCGTGACCGCCCTTGTCGTTGTCGGTTGCGGGGCGGAAGAGGTTCGGGACAATGGGAGAAGCAAGATATTCGGTGCCGTTCTTTGTTATGCTGCTGATCCAGCCGGTGCTCTCGTCAAACTGTACTTTGACGGCGCAGTTGCATGGACATGTCACGGGATTGTTGAATGCTGCCATGCTGCTGTCCCATCTGCTGCCGTAGTTGGCGGGCACGATGCAGAACTGCTCTGATGCAGCCTTGTGGCCTGCCTGCAGCAGCGGACTTGCGGTCTGCCTCAAGAAGCTTACGGTGACATAAACTGCGTCACTGCATGCGCTCTTCAGAGCGTCGGTGTAGGGAATCGTAATCTCAGCCTTCCCCTGAGGTGCCACAACAGGGCAGTCAAGATGACCTGCGGCAATTGCCCTGCCGTCTGCGGCAAGGGTCCACTCAATGGTATAGTCTTCCAGGTCTGTGAAGAAGTTCTCGTTGAATATCTCAAACCTTCCATCCTGAAGATTCACGGGCGTGGTGATGATATCCCGGTACTGATGCCAGACTTCGTATGCTGCAGGGTGGAAAGACCTGTCGGCTGCAACGAAACCGTTGCAGTTGAAATTGTTGTCTGACGGGTCATAGCTGTTGTAGCTGCCTCCGTAAGTGTAGACCATGCGTCCGTCAGCCTCCTTGCGTGCAAGAGCCTGGTCGACGAAGTCCCAGATGAATCCTCCCTGGTATGCGGGATATTTGCGGATAAGCTCCCAGTAGTCTGCAAGACAACCCATCGAATTGCCCATGCTGTGGGCGTATTCACATTGTATCAGAGGCTTTGTGGGATTTTCAGTGACATACTTCTCGCAGTCATCAGGCCTCATGTACATGGGGCATATTATGTCGGTGTATTCTGACTCCTTATAGCCCACGGCACGCTCGTAATGTACAGGGCGGGAAGGGTCGTATTTTTTTATCCAGTTGTAGCATGCCTCGAAGTTGGGCCCCATGCCGGCTTCGTTGCCCATGCTCCAGACTATGATGGAAGGGTGGTTGAAGTCGCGCTGCACCATCCTGCTGTCGCGTTCCAGATGCGCCTTTGCGAAGGCGGGGTCCTTGGCGAGAGTTTTCTCTTCGTATCCCATGCCGTGTGACTCGACATTCGCTTCGTCCACCACATAGATGCCGTACTGGTCGCAGAGGTCGTACCATCTGGGGTCGTTGGGGTAGTGTGATGTGCGGACTGCATTGATGTTGAGCTCCTTGAAAATGCGGATGTCGTTAATCATATCTTCTGTGGTGACATGGTATCCGCTGGACGGGCTCATCTCATGGCGGTCGGTGCCCTTTATGAGAACTGGCTGCCCGTTTACAAGCAGCTGC
This sequence comes from Bacteroidales bacterium, assembly GCA_045617865.1. Classification (GTDB taxonomy): domain Bacteria; phylum Bacteroidota; class Bacteroidia; order Bacteroidales; family UBA932; genus Equibacterium. Next base: position 17,561 of record JAZLJK010000023.1, read on the forward strand.
GCGCCCCTTATCTCCACCTTTCTGAAGCCTGTGTTCAGACTGATGGTTTCGGTGTGGCCTTTTTTATTGAAAGAAGAGATTACAAGCCTGTAGAGGTTGGGCTCCTCGGCACTCCATTTCGCGGGGCTGCTCACACTGAGGAGTGTATTGAATCTGCCACCTTTCGGTGCGACGTCTGCAGTTGCCACTGCGTTGCCGTCTGCATCTTTGAGAGTTATGCTTACCTTCTTGACCCCTTTGGCTGCTTCACCTTTGATGGTGAGTGCGCCGTCGGTGTAATCTGCGTCAAGGTCAGGTGTGGCCTCTACTCTTGTGACGCGGTCTTTCGGGCGGGCGAAGATATAGTTTTCGCGCACTATGCCGGTGAGGCGCCAGAAATCCTGATCTTCCAGATATGTGCCGTCGCACCAGCGCATCACCTGGAACGCGAAGAGATTGTCGCCAGGCTTGACATATTTTGTGATGTCAAATTCGCACTCGAGCTTCGAGTCTTCGCTGTAGCCCACATATCTGCCATTGATATAAAGCTGGATGTTGGAAGTCACGCTGCCGAAGTGTATCTTGATCTGGCGGTCGCTGCTGAACCACTCTGCCGGAATGTTCATTGTGCCGCGGTAAGAACCTACATGGTTCTCTTCTGCCGGGGCGAGGGGAGGATTGTTTTCGTAGTGCCCCTTCCATGCGTAGCCGATGTTGAGGTAAAGCGGGTCGCCGTATCCGTTCAGCTCCCACAACCCCGGAATCGGCATGACACCCCAGTCTGAATCGTCCAGATCGGTGCGGAAGAAATCTGTGGGACGGTCGTCGAGGTCCTTGACCCAGTTGAACTTCCACAGGCCGTCCATATCAATGCGCATCTGGTTTTCAACCTGCACATAAGTTTCCATCGGGGCCCGGTTCTCCTGGTTCGATTCAGGATTCTGCCAGAGCATTGATACGGCAGCCAGTGCTGCAAAGAGTGAAAGGAGTGACATATTTGACTTTTGTTTGGTTCCAAACCTCAAATTTACGGTTTTTTGTGTAACTTTACCACTCATTTGTAAGTTTTATGAAAACATTAAGGCCATTCACTTCCATGATTGCTGCAGTTTTTGCAGCCGCCCTGCTTCCGTCCTGCTGTAAGAATTCTTTCACATTCGTGCAGATGACCGACACACAGCTGGGATTTGCAGAGTGCCGTACTTTCGAACAGGATTCATTGAACTGCATGGTCGCGGTGGGGATGGTGAATGCGCTTGATCCTGATTTCGTGGTGATTACCGGAGACCTGGTTGACAATCCTGTGGTCGAACGCGAGATGTCGTGCTATCTTGGAGTGCTGGAATCACTCATACCTGAGGTTTACCAGCTGCCGGGCAACCACGACTACAGAACCGAAAACCCCGGTCAGCCCCTGGAAGAGAAGGTGAACGGCTTCAAGGCGCTTCGAGGTGACAACCGTTTTTCATTTGTTTACAGGAAAACTGGCTTCCTGGGTTTTGACAGCAATATCATAAAGGAAGATGATGGCAGGCTCGAAGCAGAACAGTATCAGTGGATGGAGGAGCAGCTCTCCGGCATGGCTGGCAAGTGCCGTCAGATATTCCTGTTCTGTCACTGCCCGCTGGTGCTGGAGTCGCTGGACGAGCCTGAAACATACGACAGCTTCAGCTTCCCGATGCGTGCCCGCTATATGGAACTCTTCAAGAAATATGGCGTTACAGCGCTGTTCACAGGCCATCTGCACCGCTGCAATGACATCGAGATTGACGGTATCAGGATGATCACAACCGGAGCTGCCGGCCTCTCCCTGCACGAAGGTTACACCGAAGGTTTCGGCAGGATAACAGTGAGCCGCAAATCATTCGAATATGAATTCATCTCTTTGAAATAAAACCTGAAACAATGAAAAGAACAGTCATTCTTGCCATCCTTCTGATAGCTGCGTCATTCAACTCATTTGCATGCAGGAATCTGGCGGAGGAACCCGTTGAAGACGGAGTGCTGCGCATACTTGCCATCGGCAACAGCTTCACCGACGACGGTGTGGATTATCTTCCCGCAATCCTTGAAGACCTTGGAATCAAAAATGTGGAGCTGGTGAGCATGTACATCGGCGGCTGCACAGTTGAAAGGCATGTGAAAGAATATGAGGCTGAATCACCGTCATACATAATGTATGTGTCAAAGGCAGGGGTGAACAACTGGACCAGAACAGACAACGTTACACTCCAGGATGCACTGAACTATGCAAAATACGACATTGTCGTGACTCAGCAGGCATCGCCGTGGTCCGGTGTCTGGAACAGTTTCCAACCCTGGCTCGACAAATTATTCGGATATGTGAGGCTCACCCAGCCTGATGCTCTGCTCGGCTGGCAGATGACCTGGGCTTATTCTGCTGAATATATGGCAGACGGCCGCTTCATCTACGGCACGGAACCACATGATATGTTCAAGGCAATCTGCAGCACTACCGACAGCCTGCTCTCCGAAACGGACTGGATCACCTACCTCATTCCGTCTGCGGTTGCAATCGACAACGCCAGAGGCACAGAACTCAGCAGCGCTCCGCTGGAGATGACCCGTGACGGTTTTCATATAGACCTGGGGGCCGGCCGCTATATCCTTGCCATGACATGGTACCAGACGCTGATCTATCCCTATACCGGTATCAGCGTGGCAAAGAATGGTTTCAGCACCGGTAACGGCAACGTGAAGGTGGATGACCAGACCCGTCCTGTCTGCATCAAGGCAGTGAAAGACGCCGTGAAGAACTATAAAAAAGTAATCAAAAAGAATTCAAAATAATGGAAAGAAGCATCAAAGTTATTGCAGCTCTTGCAGTTGCGCTGATTCTGGCAACACCTTCATACGCCAGAGACAAAAAGAAACAGACAGAGCCGGCCGGCCCTGAAATCACAAGCCAGTGGAACGGCAAGGTGGTGGCGATCCTCGGGGATTCAATATCTGACGAACGCCAGCTCAGCGAAGGTACAGACACATACTGGCACCAGCTTATCAGTATCCTTGGCATCGAGGCGCACAACTATGGCATAAGCGGCCATCAAACCAAAGACATCGTAGGGCAGGCGGAAAGAGCAAAGGCAGAGCTGGGCGACAAGATAGACGCCTTCATCATCTTCATCGGCACCAACGATTTCGAGCGCAGCGTGGAGCTGGGAGAATGGTTTGAATATTCGACACAGAACACAACGATCGGCGGTCCCACAACCGTTGCGCGCCGCTACCGCACTCTTTCAAAGGCTGCCACATACCGCGGCCGCATCAACATCATGATGGACTACCTCAAGACCAACTTCCCAGAGCAGCAGGTGATTCTGCTTACACCCATCCACCGTGGTTTCTCAGAGTTCTCTGCAGGCAACATCCAACCCGACGAATATTTCACAAATGCAATAGGCCTTTATATCGACGACTATGTGGCTGTCATGAAAGAGACCGCCAACATCTGGGCAGTGCCTGTGATAGACCTCAATGCAGTGTGCGGCCTTTATCCGATGAACGAGCAGTTCCACAGATATTTCATGAACAGCGAGCACGACGTGCTGCATCCCAATACATTAGGCCACAAAAGAATGGCTTACGCCATTGCATACCAGCTCCTGGGCTATCCCGCTTCATTCAAATACTAGGCTTTCTGTCTGAATGGAGAAGGGTGAGATAGATTTCGGCAAGGAGCGGATAGACATCATATTCCGCAAGATGTTCTTCCCGACGCTGACCGGGATGGCCTCTATCGCGCTGATGTGCGTGATAGACGGTATCTTCGTGTCGCACGGCGTGGGGGCGAGGGGCGTGGCCGCTGTCAATTTCTGCAACCCTGTCTATTCGGTGATGTCTGCCATAGGGCTTATGATGGGCCTTGGCAGCAGCGTGGTGGCCTCCATCCATTTCTCGCATGAAAAAGAGAAGGATGCAAATCTCAACATCACACAGGGCTTTGCCTTCGCTGCGCTCTGCGGCATTGTGCTGGTGGTGGCGCTGCTTCTTTTCCGCCGCCCGCTGGCAAGAGTGCTGGGGGCCGAGGAGAGCATGGTTGAGATGGTGGCTGCATATATGTGCGGCCTGGCTCCTGCCATATTCTTCGACCTTACAAAGACTGTGTGCATGTTTGCCATCCGGCTTGACGGTTCGCCGAAATATGCCATGATGGCAAATGTGGTCCCTGCTCTGATAAACATCTTCCTTGACTGGCTGTTCATCTTTCCCATGGGAATGGGGGTGTTCGGCGCGGCGCTTGCCACCACTGCGGGCATTTTCTCGGGGTGGGTGATGGCTGTGTTCTATATGCTGAAGCTGTCGGGCAAGGTGCATTTCCAGATGCCGAAGCGCAGCCTCAAGAGCCTCAGGCTCAGCGTCCGCAATATCGGCTATCAGTGCAAGCTGGGCTTCGGGTCGTTTGTGGGTGAGATCTGCGGCGGAGTCTACAGCGTGGTGGGCAACCTGGTGTTCATGAAGTATCTCGGCACTGTAGGCGTGGGTGCTTTCGGCATAGTCTGCTACTATAACCCTCTTCTCTTCATGATAGGTTATGCAATTGTGAACTCGATGCAGCCTGTCATCAGCTTCAACTATGGTCTTGGCGACGGTGAAAGGGTGCGCAGAAGCACATACAAATGCTTTCATGTCGGCGGGCTCACGGCACTTGTCATAACAGTGCTGTTCGTCTTCCTCCCCAAGCCTCTTATCGAGCTGTTCCTCCCCATCAGTGACCCTTCGGCAGCGCTTGCGCTGGAAGGATTCCCTCTGTTCGGCGCAGGAATGCTTTTCTATATGTGCAACATTATCGCCATCGGTTATTTCCAGAGCATAGAGCGTCCGACTCTTGCAACTGTCGGCTCTGTCCTCAGGGGTGTGGTGTTTGTGATACCCGCGTTCCTTCTGCTGCCTGTCTGGTGGGGGGCAGCCGGGATGTGGCTTGTGCTTCCGATATGCGAAGTGCTTACATCGATACTGCTGGTGGTGCCTTTTATGAAATCATTGGATTATGGCAGAGAGAATAAGTAGAAAAAAAGTTGACGAGATGTTCAACGGCATTGCGCCGTCATACGACAGCCTCAACCACCTGCTTTCGGTGGGGATAGACCGCAGCTGGAGGCGGAAGGCTGTAAAGACTGTGGGGATGGGAGAGTGCGCTGTGATTGCCGATTTCGCCACCGGCACAGGGGACCTTGCGATTCACATGGCCGGAAAACTTGCTCCGCAGCATATCTACGGGCTTGATTTTTCTGAAGGAATGCTGGCAGTGGCACGGGAAAAGATAGAGCGCCGCGCACTGCAGGATGTGATTTCGCTCTCCCGTGAGAACTGCGAGCACACATCGCTCGGCGATGCATCGGTTGATGTTGTGACCTGCAGCTTCGGTATCCGCAATTTCAACGACCCGCAGGCAGGCCTGTGCGAGATGATGAGGATTCTGAAGCCCGGGGGGCGCGCCGTGATTCTTGAGTTCGCCACTCCGCGCAAGGGGCTTGTGGCTTCATTCGCAAAGTGGTATTATACCAATGTCATCCCTTTCATGGGCAAACTGCTTGCCGGCAACAAGTCGGCCTACAGGTATCTCCCGGCCACAATATATGAGTTCGCGTGCGGGGAGACATTTTGCGGAATGATGCGCACCTCCGGTTTTGATCAGGTGACATTCAAGTCGCTCTCTTTCAATATGGTCAATCTTTATACAGGTGTCAAGCCTCTGTAGCGGTATGGGTGGGTTCAAGAAGTGGTTTTTTATAATCAGACCTTTTACTCTGGCCGCCAGCATCTCACCTGTGGCTGTGGGTATATGCGCAGCATCACTGCTGGGAGGATTCAACGGCTGGCATGCCGCGGCGGTTATGGTGTGTGCCATGGCGCTGCAGGTGCTCAGCAACCTTGTGAATGACTATTGTGACTTCCGTCGTGGAGCAGACGGCCCGGAGCGGCTCGGCCCGGCGCGCGCAGTGTCGCAGGGAGTGATAACTCCGCGCCAGCTGCTTTCTGCCATTGCTGTTGACGCAGCGGTGTGTGTGGCGCTAGGTGGATATCTCATCTGGCTGGGCGGCTGGCCTGTGATTGCGATAGGGGTCACTGCAATGGTATTTGCGGTTCTATATTCTGCCACAGACCACTCGCTCGCCTCGCTTGGGATAGCAGACTTGTTCTCATTGTCATACTATGGGTTCATAGCATCGATGGGTACAACATATATCCTTTCGGGACAGTGGGATATGCTGTCGTTCTGGCTCGGACTGGGCTGCGGAGCTCTTGCCACCGGAATCCTTACTGTCAACAACACCCGCGACTACAGGGATGACAATGCCTCTGACAAATGTACGCTGGTAGTGAAAGTGGGAAGAAGGCACGGCGACGCCGCTGCTCTAGGGTTCGGCAGGGGGTATTATGCAATCTGTCTTTTTTGTGTATCTTTGATTGCGGTTTTTGTGATGAAATCATGGCCGGCTGCATGCATATTGCTTGTTCTTGCTGTACTTTTGTACAGAAAGTTCCTGAAGGCTGATGGACGGGGATACAACAGAATCCTGATGCTGACAGGCTTTTACGATCTGGCTTATGCCCTGACGGTAATATTGTGGAATGTCTTATAAATTGAAGTGATATGAAAAGAATGCTTGTATTGGCGGCAGTGCTGCTAGTGTGCTGCACAGCGGTGGCTCAGACAAAAAGTGACAACAACAGGCTGCCCGGAGCATGGGTGCGCGTGAAAGGTGAGGTGATTGAAATCGGCGCACTGGAGGGAGAGTCACGCTGCCTTACGGTTGACGATCTTGTGGCGGGGCTTCCTGCAGAGGAATATATAGCCATCAGAAAAGCGATGAAAAACCATGCCCTGGGGCTTCAGCTTATAGAAGACGGCGTTTTTTATGCGGCAACTTACGGCCTTGCCGAGTTTCTCTACTGCACATTGGGCGGATATGAGTTCAACAGGGCGAATTATATAATTCTGGGCATCGGCGCTGTGACTGCGCTTTCCGGTGCCATAATTATTCCGGTGGCCAACAAGAAGATAGACAAGGTACTTGATGTTCACAACTCTTCTATCGGACTCGGCCCCGACACCGGTGGCACTCCCACCATCACAATCCTTCCCACAGTGGTGGCATTCAATGGCTCAGGCTCTGCAATGCCAGGCAGCGTCTCTGCATCAGCCATCAAACTTGCTCCCGGAGTGGGCGTGAACATCAGATTTTAATATGGACAAGAAATGAAATCAAGACTGAAACTGGCTGTTGTGCTTATCCTTGGCGTGGCGCTTGCCTCCTGCCAGGATAAAATTGACAGACCGTCGAAATACAAGGAACTCGAGGAAGCCTTCAAAAGTGAGAAAGTGGTGCAGAAAGTATCGACAATCGATGCCGGCCGCGGGTGGACAATAACATTCACAGACGGCACCACCACCACGGTCGAGAACAGGAAAGAGGCGGTCACCCCGCTCTATGCCACGGACGAGGCAGGATACTGGATGTGCTCTATGGACGGTGGAGAGACATATTCTCTGGTGACAGACGCGGAAAAGAACCCTGTCACGGCCTCCGGTATGGACGGCTCTGTGGGAGGTTCCTTCATACGTGTCCTGGTGAACCAGAATGACAATTATGTGATAAGGATACACAATTATGAGCGGCCCCTTGCCATTGCCGGCCAGTTTATCACAGGCAGGACAGTCCCTTCGGGGGCAAGGGTCTGGTCTGTTGTGGTCGACGACTATTCGGGTCAGCTCTTCCTGACAATGGACGACGGCAGCTCGTTCGATTTCAAAATGGACACGTCTACACCGTTCGATCTGGCACCTGTGAACGGTGTGGGGGTCAAATATTTCGCCCTTAACGGACACAAGCATCTTTTCGTGAATGACAACACTTTCTATATCCAGGTTCCCGAAGATGCAGATGTCACTGAACTTGCACTGTCATACAAAGTGGCAAAAGGGAGTGACGTGCTTTATAAAGGCTCTTCAGTGAGCCCCAGCTACAGCAAGATCGATTTCACCGATCCCGTGACCCTGACTGTTGTGGCGGAAAACGGCGACAGCAAGAATTATACAGTGTGCGCCACAAAAATTCCACTGCTTGTGATAGAGTCACCTACGACTGATTTCTCGCGTGATGACTTCACAGACAATATCAGGGCGGGTTTCTTTGAGATGGACAGTACGGTAAAGAGCTATTCGAACTGCATGATCAAGGGGCGCGGCAATTCCAGCTGGTGGAACATGCCGAAGCATTCATTCACTCTGAAGCTTCCTGAAAAGGCAAAGTTCGCTGGGCTCAAGAAGCACAAGTCTTTCGCCCTGGTGGCAAACTACTGCGACAAAACGCTCATCCGCAACCAGATAGCCTATAATATGGGGCGTGATATCTACACCAACCTTGACTGGAATCCGCGCACCCGGCAGACACACATGTTCATGAACGGAGAGTATCAGGGCATCTATTGCGTTACAGAAACCCCGCGTATCGGCAGCAAGAGGGTGGACATCCCTGATATCAAAGACTGCCCTTCGGTCGAGGAATTGCCTGACTACGGTTTCTTGATGGAGGTTGATGCCCGCTGTGACCAGGAGTTCACATTCAGGTCCACACACTGGGTGGAGTTCGCACTCTGTGATCCCGATGGTGACGAAATACCTGAAGAATACCGTCAGTATATCCAAAAGAAGATGCAGGATGTGGAAGATGCCATCTACTCAAGCAAATTCACAACCGGCCGCAACCACTATTCCAATTTCATAGATGTGGATTCGTTTGTGGACTGGTATATCATCTGCGAACTCTCCAAGAACAACGACGCTATCTTCCATACCAGCGTGTATATGTACTACGATCCTTCCGACGGCCTTATTCACATGGGCCCCAACTGGGACTTCGACATCGGATTCGGCAACGTCAACTATAACGACAACGACAAGCCAACAGGTTTCTGGATCAAGAAGGCGGCGTGGATATCAAGGCTGTTCGAAGATCCTGAATTCGCACAGAATGTTCGTGACCGCTGGGATGAAACCAAGCCTGCGCTGGACGCCTATGTGGCAGACACCATCCCTGCGATGGCAGCAGTCATGGGCTTTGATTCACGTCTCAATTTCAAGAAGTGGCCGATACTCGGCGAATATGTATGGGCCAATCCCGACGGCTACGCAAGCCGCAACACGTATGAATCAGAAATCAAATATCTGACCCGCTTCACAACCCAGCGTATCTACTGGCTGGACAAGAATCTGTAAGAGTTATTCCTTCACCACCTCGATGTAGAAGCTCATCGGGGAGTAGGCGGGGTAGACCTTTGATGACTTAGAACCGTAGGCGAGGTCTGAACAGAAGAATGCGATGGCTTTCTCGCCATATCTCATGCGGCCCACCGCCATGGCAAAACCCTGGATGACTTCGTTGCTGTAGGTCTTCTCTCCGTCTGCATTGGTAATGTATCCATTGGGATGATAGGTGACAGAGAGGTCTGAATATTTCTTGTTGGCTTTGAAGCGGCCGTAGACTTTGGCGGTGTCCTGGATGTTGGTGTCGAAGCAGAAGCCGTCAAGAAGCTTGCCTATGTATTTGACCTTGACTGTCTTGTTGTCGGTGATGGAGTCTTCTGCGGGCATCTCATTGAGCTTTACCATATAGAAGCCGCGGCTGATGGAATCCACTCCGTTGAAGTTCCTGGCAGCATAATCTTCAAGCTGCTCAATTTCGTACTCACGCACGTCGTCGAACACTTTCACGACATTGACTTCATATATGCAGTTCTCTGTAAGTGACGGCTTGTCACCATCCTTGCCGTAAGCTGAGTAGTATGATTTCCACTCTTTGGGGTAGTTGTACACCGACTGCTCGGGAGGGAGGATGAAATGGGCATAGCCGCCTTCTCTGAGCGATTTGATATAGGTCTCGACAGGTGTGTACATCTCGAAATGACCAAAATGAGTGATCTGCGGAGAGTAGTAGAGCGTGTCGCTGTATTTGCCGAGAATCTTTGCAATGTCGGCGCTTGTGTATGTGGTGTAGTTGCCTTCAAAGTCGCGTGCGGTGTATTCGATAAGACAGTATGAACTGTCGCCGATTTCACGACCGCTGCCAATTTTCTGGTCAATCACGTACAGACCGTTTTCATTGGGTTCCAGCTCTTTACCGAGGTTGACCCTCATCCAGGCGTCACGGATACGCTTCTGCGCCGAGATGTTGTCTTCGGTTTCATAGCGCGCGCAGGAAAGGGTTGACAGAAGGACTGCGGCAAGTGCCAGTATGTTGATTCTGAATAATTTCATTCTATTCTTCATTAATTGCTAACAGTTTCACGTAATATGCGTATGCGGCCACTTTCTGTGTGCCGGCAACCGGTTTGTCATATCCATACGCGCAGGAGAAGAGGATATAGGACTCTTCTCCCAGCTGCATGCCGTCAAGCCCGAGATCCAGCCCTTTCAGAACTTCACCCTTGCCGATGGTGGCGGTGTATTCGCCGCTGGCAAAAGGGTTTTTGCCTATCTCAGAGTCAAAGGTGTAGGCCAGGTAGGCAAACCTGACCCTGTCTCCGGTGCGGGCCACCAGACCTTCGATTCCCGGGAATTTTACAATTCGGTTGACACCCTGGTTGAACACAACCAGAGAATCCTTGTAATTCTTCTCGAGAAAGGCATCTATCTTTTCTTCCTGCGATATCGCGGCGTTCTTGAAAGACTCGTTGCAGCTGCAGAGAGAGGCAGTCAGGAACATCACGGACATCAGTATGAAAGCAAACTTCTTCATCACGCAAAAAACTCGCCAATACATTTTTCAAAATAGGCGGGAATCTCTTCGAGAGGAAGATAGACCCTGCCTCCGGCGGCATTCTTGTGGCCGCCTCCGTTGCAATAGCGGTGTGAGAACTCATTCACATCCACGTCTCCTTTCGAGCGGAGCGACACTTTCACAAAGCCGTCGTCCTCTGTGAAAAGGGCGGTGAGGCTCACATTCTTTATTGCAAGCGGTAAATTTACAAAACCTTCGCTATCTCCGCGCAAAAAAGAAAACTTTTTCTTGTCATTTTTGCTCAAAGTGAAGTATGCCGTGCCGAATTCGGGCATATACTTCATGTTTTCGCTCAGCAGATAGCCCATCAGCCTCATCCTCTGCTCAGAGAAAGAGCAGAACACCTCGCGGTATATGAAGTCACGGTCGGCGCCGCGCTGCTGCAGCATCCTGGCAGCATCGTATGTGGTGGGGAAGACTGAATTGGAGAAGTTGTTGGTGTCTGTGAGAATGCCTGTGAGCAGGGCGGTTGCGCACTCAAGCGGCAGCTGCTGTACATCTCCGCCGACCTCTTCCTGCTTCAGGAGGGTGAGCAGCACAAGCTCGCTGGCAGATGAGACTTCGGTATCTGAGATGACAGTGTCAAACCATTCTGCGGCGGGGTTGAGGTGGTGGTCGATCAGAACTTTCGGGCAGGATGCATTCTCTATCTCCGCTGAAATGTCGCCGGCACGTGACGGGGCACTCATGTCCTGGCAGATTATGAGGCCGGCACTTCGCAGCGCTCCGATGCATTTTTCGGGCTCATCATCGTAATAGGAGAGGGGCAGACCCTCGGTGAGAAAACCGAAGCTGTCGGGCAGCGGGTTGTTGAGCACGATTGCGGCCTGCTTCCCTTTTGCGGTCAGGTAGTGGTACATGCCCGCCAGCGAGCCGATGGCATCTCCGTCGGGATTCAAATGGCCCACAAGAGTGATGAAGGCAGCGCTTTCCACCAGTTCCGAAAACTTCTCCTCATGTATGAATGTCCTCATAAAGTACTCGAATAGCTCAGTTTTGACTGCAAATTTAAAAATATCTTGCAAGCACTAAATATTATTTTTACATTTGTGAGTTAATTGAAATAAAGTAACATTATTATAACTATGAAAAAAGTTCTCACTTATGTGGTATTTCCGCTGATTATCCTTCTTCTGGCGTTTCTGCTTGTCAGCGGAATCAACAAACCTGTAAAATTCAAAAAAGAGCAGACTGCAAGAGAACAGGCTGCCATCGTCAAACTTAAAGACATCCGTACACTTCAGGTTGCCTACAAGAATGTCAACGGTAAGTTCGCTTCAGAGATTGACACTCTCGTAGAGTTCTACAAAAACGGTAACATGACTGTCATCAAGTCAATCGGTTCTGCCGATGACTCAGTAGCAGTTGCAAAGGGTCTTGTAAAACGTGAGGCTATTCAGATTCCCGTCCGTGACACTCTTCTCAAGAACCGTCCGGACTTCGAGCCTGACCAGCTCAAATATATTCCTTTCTCTGACGGTGACGAAATCTCTATGGAAGCTGTCATCAAAGAGGTTTCAGGCGTTGACGTTCCTCTGTTCGAGGCAAAGGTTCCCTACGTGTCACTCCTCAAGGGAATGGACCATCAGCTTATTGTCAACCTTGTTCACGAGCGTACCGATACCGACCGTTTCCCCGGCCTTCAGGTAGGTAGCATCGAAAATCCTAACAACAACGCCGGCAACTGGGAGTAGTGGACAGGTTCACTCTGGTACCCCGTGCGTTCTTTGACGCCGCGGATCCCACACAGTTGTTGTCTAAGTTGGTACATCTGGAATCAGACGACAATGTCAAATATATAGAACTGCCCGAATACGGGGCAGTTCTTGTTTATTGCAACTCCGTGCCCACGGTATACCGCCTTTTCGGCTCGCTGGCCTGCATCCCGGAATCCGGGAAAGTGGTGATGCAGTACGACGGCGCGGCGCTGTCTGTGGTGGTGGCGCGGGATGGCAGGCTCCTTCTGGCCAACTGCTTTGAGGCGGCTGATTTCACCACTGCCATGTATTTTCTTATGGCGGCGCTTGAGCGTTCGGGCATTGTGCCGGGAGAGACGGTTGTCCGCTATTCCGGTGAATTGGAGTATGCATGGCAGGAGATGCTCTTCAAATATTTTAAAGGTATAGAACGAGTGGCATGAGAATAATTTCGGGAACATTGAAGGGGAAGATGATCATTCCTCCCGCAAAATATGATGCACGGCCCACCACCGACTTTGCAAAGGAGGGGCTGTTCAACGTCCTGATGGGGGAGGTGGATCTGGAAGAGGCAGTGATGCTGGATCTCTTTTCCGGTACAGGAAGCATAAGCTACGAGGCTGCTTCGCGCGGCTGCAAGGATATTGTGGCAGTGGAGATGAATCCGGCGAATGCCGGCTTCATCAAGAAGACCGCCGCCTCGCTTGGCATAAAAGGAATGCAGGTGGTCCACCACAATGTCTTCGACTTCATCGGGATATGCACAAAGCGCTTCGATTTTGTGTTTGCCGATCCTCCTTATGCGATTGCCGGGCTGGATACGCTTCCTTCCAGAATTCTGGGAAGCGACTTCCTGGCAGATGACGGACTGTTCGTTCTGGAGCATCCTGCAGCGTATTGCTTTGATAATGAGCCCGGTTTTGTGAAAGAGCGCAAGTACGGCAATGTACACTTCAGCTTCTTCAGAAAAAACATTGAAAAAAAATCGTAAAAAACTTGCAGATATTTTGGTATTTCAAATAATAGCTCTATATTTGCAATCCCATTTGGGAAATAAAGGTGCGGTAGTTCAGTTTGGTTAGAATACCGGCCTGTCACGCCGGGGGTCGCGAGTTCGAGCCTCGTCCGCACCGCAAAAGCTCTGCAAGAAATTGCAGGGCTTTTTTGTTTGGTGACTGATGCGGGAACTGGCGATCCAGTGGATTGCACAGCGGCCTGGGGGCAGATATAAGTTCTGCCGTGATAACAATCAATATGTTAATCCAGCAAGCCAGAGAGGAAGCTTCTTTCCGACAGGTAATTCCATGGAATCGGCAAAGATGAACGAATTGGGGATGCCGGCAATCTGTTCAAAACTTTTGTCCGGACCGCCAACTTCGATAGTCCACTTGCCATCGATAAGGAAATCACCCTGGTACTTCCCGTACTCAACTTCGTGATTTACCATCATCTGGTTTACGAAGAAACATTCGCGTAATGTGCCGATATTCCCCTTTTTTGCAAAGGCGCAAAGCATGTTCGGATTGTGAATATAAATCTTGTCAGGTTTCTGCATCTTTGTGACATTCTTGTTGTCGGCATAAAGCAGATGGAGCAACTCTGCCTTTTTCATACTCGCAAGGTAGCTCAGCACTGTCAGCTTGTTTATCTCTAGATATGATGCAAGCTTTGCAATATTCACTTCGTACGGAATACTGTCGGCCAGATACAGCAGCATTGCTTCCAGCTTTCTTGTGTAAGCTGGGTCAACGCCGCAGAACTTTGTCATTTCCTGCTCGATGATATACTTGACCACATTCTCTATGCGGCTGTAGTATTCAGTCTCGTCATTGTCGTAGAATGGATAATAGCCTACCCTGAGGTATTCTTCAAACATTTTTTGAGGTGGGCATGTTGCAGCCACTGCATTGCAAATGTAGTCAGCATTTTCCAACAGTTCTCCCAGAGAGTATTTCGGGAGATTGATGTTGTGATAGAACATCAGGTATTCACGGAACGACAATCCTGGAATGTCATAGGATAACGACCTCCTGGACAGATCGGCATCGGCATTGAGAATCTGTAGGAGCGACGAACCCGAATAAGTGATCTTCATATCCGGATACAGATCAATTATCTCTTTGACCTCAGTGCTCCACTTGTCATATTTGTGAACTTCGTCCAGGAACAGATGCTTGCCCCCCATAAGATGGAACCTCTCGGCAAGATCCAGGAGCGAGTGGGTTGCGAAATAGATGCTGTCCATTACACAATACAGTGCTTCACCAGCATTTACGCCATAGCGGCTTTTGATGAATTGACGCATCATAGTGGTCTTGCCGACTCCTTTTGAGCCTTTGATGCCCACAAGCTGCTTCTCCCACAATATGCTATTTGCCGATTCCCTTATGATATCCATGCTGACCTGTGATATCAGCATCTTGTGTTTCTTGAACAGCGTCTCCATTATCTTTTTTTTGCAAATATATAAAGTTTATTGCAATAAACGATATTTATATTAAAAAGGTTATAGTGATAACCAAATATATGGATTCTGGATTACGATATGTATCAAAAAGAAACTCCAGCAGAAATGGTCAGGTCAAGGTAGCTGACATGCGAAGTGCCGGAGGGGAGGATGAGGTCTGCACCTATGCCGGCAAGGAAATGGCCACGCCTGAGCAGAACCCCGAAGTCAAGATTCGCACCAGATGCTGAAAGGTCGGGCACTGCAGCCCAGCGTCCGTCGGTATCACCCAGAGCGTAGCTTCTGATGCCGTAGCCAAAACCTGCATAGGGCGACAGCATGTTGCCCGGGAAGGCATAGACGCCTGCGGCGATGACGTGCCGGCTGATTGTCTGGCGTCCGTCCGACCATATCTTACCTGTTGAAACACCGTTATCGCCCAATATGTTTCCGAAAGAGTCGCAGGAATATGCAGGTGCGACCTGTTTTGAAAGATTGGTCCTCCCGGTTAAGTAAACGCCAACATTCTTAAACCCGATTCCGCACATCAGACCGCCCGAGAAGTCGGGGCACAGCCCGGTCTGCGCCGCGGCAAAGAATGACAGTCTGTGCTTTGGCACACCTTCAGGAACAGTCTCGGACGCATGCACAGGCACGTCCGCGTGCTGCATCTGTGGATATGCCTGCTTGCAGAGTTGCACTGCCGGATTGGTAGGGAAAGAACATTCAACCGGCAGTACAGAGTCAAATGCCAGCCTGGTGGCAGAAGGCTCTTCCAAGACGGCCGGTTGCGCTGAAGTTTTGGTGCGTGGCGCATCTTCTGCTGGATTCTTCATCTGCTTGCTTGCAGATGAGGATTTTGCTGGAATGGATGCGGTTTTATGTTCAGACCGGTCAGGGCCGGCATCAGCCTCAGAGATGGAGCCGAGCCGCCGGCGGATCATGTCAAAACGGGCCTTCTGCGCTGCAGACATGCTTCCCTGAACTGCAGAAAGGCTGTTGCGCAGCATAGACAGCTGAATCAGCAGAGAAGAGAGAGACTCCTGTGATATTTCCTTGCCCTGCTGCTCCTGCCGCTTCAGCTCGAGGCAGCGCTCGCAGATCAGCTCATACCTGTCGAGGCTTTCGTCCCAGTTGCTCTGCTGCTGGGCATGGCATGTCAGGGAGAAGAGCATAAAACCGACAAATATGGCAACTCGCATTCTCATAGCGACAAAAGTACTAATTAATTGATTAAATTTGCACCAAATGAATGATACCTCTGCTTTTCTGACAGCCTCACCAGTGCAGCCTCCTATATCTGATGAGTCATCTTTTGAGCTTCTGTATGACTCAAAAGATGGGTATGCTGTTCTCTATCTTGGCAATTCAGGCGGAAAGAGGCGGGTATACAAAGCATTGAAGAAGGAATTCAGAGGAGACAGAGTCTATGAAGGGCTGCTCAGAAAAGAGTATGAGATTGGTACACAGCTCGACCATCCGAATATCTGCCAGTTTTTCGGTTTTGTGAATGTCGACGGTCTGGGGAATGCCATTGAAATGGAGTGGGTGAACGGAGTGCCGCTTGATTCAGCTATGCCCCGTGACCGTAATTTGAAATACAAGCTGGTGCGGCAGCTTTGCGATGCGCTTGACTATATGCACAGCAGGCAGATAATCCACAAGGACTTGAAACCTTCGAACATCCTGGTTACGCATAACGGCAATGTGGTGAAACTGATTGACTTCGGCTTCGCTGACAGTGATTCCCATACTGTTTTGAAACTTCCCGCCGGTACCCTTGACTATGCTTCGCCAGAGCAGATTGCCGGTTTGCCTTTGAATCCCGCAAGCGACATTTATTCGCTCGGTAAAGTGCTGGCTTATCTGCTTCCAAATGAGAAAAGCGTGATCTCAAAATGTCTCAGACATGATTCAAGCCGCCGCCCCGCATCGGCAGGTGAGGTGATGGCAATGCTTCAACGCCATAAGGCAGTCAGAAAAGCGGCAGTCTGGCTGGCTGCAGTTGTACTTGCGGCAATGATACTGCTGGGAGGGTATATGGTCCGTTTACATGGTATTGCGGAACCTTCTGATTCCCAATCTTCTGATGTCTCAGATCCGGCAGTGCCGCATGAGGAAACGGGAGGTGAGGGTCTGAATCTGGATCAAGTTCTGGAGCAGGCCACGCAGCTGATGCTGGATGCCGAAGACAGGGATTAAATTTCCTTGAGTGTGCTGATTCCCTCGTTCATGCCAACTACAAACGCAGGTGTGTATTCGCCATTGCGCAGGATGCGCGGAATATAGAGAGGATATCCAACCACAATGCTCTCAAGCTCGATTCTGTCACCGACCATGAGCTTCGAATTGACGGATTCCATCACTTCATAATTATTGCTGCCGTGATAAAGCAGTGTGACAACTCTGTTTGGCAGCCAGCCCACCTGAATTCGGGATCCTTCCTTCAGATCGGCAGAATTAATGGCTATTGAATTGAAGAATCCGGATGTCAGAGTGTTGTTCTTCACCAGACTTTCGCAGAAAGCATTGAAATCCTGAAATTCAAGATATCTGGAAAGAATGTCGAGAGTGGAAAGCCTCGGCTTCGGATTGAGGTTGACATATCCCCAGAGACGCTTGAGTGTGGATGCAGACAAGCCTTCTTCAACACACTTCAGCACACTGTCAGACAGCGATTCGAAGTCGGCAGAAGTGGCGACTCTATTGCCGAAACGTTTTTCCACAGACCGTTTCAGGGCAGAAACCTCAGGTGAATCATTATTAATCATCGGGCAAATGTAATCAGTTGCCTCCTTCCGTTCAAGTTCACAAAAGGTCATATTATTCGACTGTTATGACTTCCATACCTTTGTCGAGCCGCAAGGTGCTGATAGTCTGCCTGCTGCTTGTATATATTGTCTTAAGCTTTGGATTGCGCAGGACATCCAGTAAGTCCAGCAGCGGACATCCTGATATGTCCAGCGTTTCAAGCTCGTTGTCGCATATAGAAATGGACATGACTGAAGGGTTCTCTCCCATGATCAGCGACTTGAGCCCGTTGTTCTCTATATGGACTTCCTGCAGCATGGTATTGTGCGACAGGTCGACATGGCTGATTCTGCATGAACCTGTGCCAAACATTTCCAGCTTTGTGTTGGTGGATACATCTATTGTGGTCAATGGGCAGAGGAAAATACTAAGATTAATCAGCTGCGGGTTGTTTGAAAGGTCAATTGATGATATCTGATGGCATTCTATTAGGAGATTCGTCAACAAGGGGTTGTGGGATACATCAAGCGAAGTGATCTTGCCGTTCGCTGTCATGGTATAGTTACTGCCGGTTGCTATCAACGAGAGGTATGTAAGCCCGGGCAGACGCTCGATTCCACGGGTATCTGCAAGTTCGTCACCCCTTATCTCGATGAAATTGACCTTCCGTTCTTCATCCTCACTCAGGTCACCGTCTGAGTCGAGGTCGTAATGGTCAAGGAGATATTCACGCAGCACAGGGTCAGGATATTTCTGGGCAAGACCGTCAGCCACTGGGGCGTCTGGCTGCTCCGGCTCAACCGGCTGTTCTGGTTCCTCTGGTTCGTCTGGATTAATCGGCACATCAGGCTCGTCCGGTTCATCGGGTTCATCTGGTTCCTCTGGCACATCAGGCTCGTCTGGTTCCTCTGGCTCGTCAGGCTCGATTTCGTTGCCGGGGACGGGTAAAGTCTTGAACCGTACCACAGAAGACATGATGCGAGAGACACCGTTTTCAACAAAAGCTGTACAAACATATTCCGTTTCCGGCTCCAGACCGTTGACGTTGCAGGAAATTTCGCCATGATCCCCAATCTCAGCGGTCATAACGGTAACGCCGGCTTCATCGCTCAGCATAGAAATGTCGCCATCAGAAAGCAGCGCTGCCGGGGCAATTCTGAACCCGCACCCAGAGACCATCTCTGCTGAGGAGACCGTGGCATACAAAACTGCTGAAGTGCTGTCTGCCTCAGTCTTGTTCAGCTCTACGGCAGGCATGTCGGATCGCAGCTCTGCACTCCAGTTTTCCGCACATGCAGCCGCAACCAAAAATACAGCCACCGCAGCGAGCAGGAGGGAGACAGCCGCCGCCAACCGGCCAGAATACTTTGAGGAATGTTTGAGCATGACGCAAAAGTACCAATTATTTCCAATAAGGAGGCATCAACCCGCCCACTTTATAATATGACCCTTTGTGAACTTGATTGGAAAGCGGAATAGTGGGAAATTTGTACAAATTGTTTGAATGTAAATATCAAGTGCCAGAATTTGGCAAAGACAAATGATAATTTTGACAAAACAAATTTAAACAAAACAATTATGGCAAAGAAAGAACCTACATTAAATGACCTCAAAAACTACGAGGCAGAATATTCAGAGCCCAAGTTCTGGAACAAGATTGCTGAAGTAGCTAAGAAAGCTGGTGAGAAAGTGATAAGACTGGCGTTGCTTCTTTACTACATCATGAAGTCTCCCTCAGTTCCAGTTAAAGACAAGGCAATCATTATCGGCGCTCTCGGTTACTTCATCCTTCCTATCGACCTGATTCCAGATTTGATTCCGGTGCTTGGCTTTACCGATGACCTTGCAGCACTGACACTGGCATACAAGGCTGTAAATGACAATGTCACCCCGGAAATTACAGCTCAGGCCGACAGCAAAACAGAAGAGTGTTTCGCGTAATATTATGCACCGATAAGATGAGTTCGAACAAATCAATTGTTGATAGTCTGGTGTTTGGAGAATCTCATCCGATTCATCAATATTGTTCATGGTGACACATATTTCGGAAGACTGATGGATGCCGAAATAAGAATTGGAATATGTAGGTAATCTTTCTATGAAAACTGATTCGAAATCTTTTACATGTAACTGCGAAAAGGCAGCACAAAATCTTTTCATGTTTGAAAAGGCGTTTCCTTTTGATAGGAAAACAACTATTGAACGAATAAAAAATTTGCCGTATCCTCAGGGACTTGAAAAGGAATGGGATTTGGTGGTCTGCATGTGTAATGACTTTGAGAAAAACAATAATAGGTTAATTCTTAGAAATTACCCCCTGTCAGAAGTCTTGAACTTCCAGCCGACGATTGAATATGTTTCAAGGTCAGGGCAAATGTCAGCAATATTAAGACAAATAGGGGATAATGAAATAAGAAAAAACAAATCAAAAACAAATAACAAATATATAGTGCATCACTTTGATGAGCTATGTATAAAAGCAATTAATCTGTTAAATGGATATGATTCTGCACCGTTAGCCCAAAAATCAAGAATTGAACAGGATTTCATTGATTTGGTACCGCCTCAGGGGTTCAGCGAGCATTGGAAATTTGTTGATGCAATTTGTAAAGACTATTTTACTAAAGGTTTTGTAAAGGTTTCGGATATCTCAGTCCCTTCATGCGCGTCGGTGGCAGTGCCCCCGTTCCCGATTCGTGGTATTGATGGAATAAAGGATTTGATTTATCAAATCAGCTTCTCGAAACCCAATAACGACGAAAGTGAGAACGGTATAGAAGACGATTATCTCAATGATTGTGGCTCTGAAGAAACACACGGGAATTTATATAGTGATAATCACAAGACAAATAGCAAAGACATAGATCACTTCCCAAACACAATGGTGGCAAAAGCTTTAATGAAACAATCAGAAGGTACTGATATAAAGGATATTGTTGAGAATAAGTATGTCGAATTAATTAATTGCATTATCTCAACTATAAATGAAATTGACTCTCTACATGGTAATAATTCTACATTCAGAAGTATCAAGACTGCTTTCTTCAATCGCTTGGAGGATTTGCTGGATACCGCCGAAGAGGAAATGATACATACACTTCAGCATACAGTTTGGAATAATCTTGTGGTCGCTTTTTTCGGTGAGACAAATGCGGGGAAAAGCACAATAATAGAAACATTCCGTTTCTTATTTGACGAACAGCGGAAAAAGTGTCTTGCAAATGGATTTCCAGATAACGCTAGCACTCGAATAGTTGGTACTGGACAAGCAGACTACACAAAGGATTATAATGAATACGAGATGTATATTGAGGGGCGTCCTTTTACCCTGATTGATGTCCCTGGCATAGAAGGCAATGAGGAAGATTTTGTTGACGATATTAAAAAGGCACTGGCACAAGCACATATTGTCTTTTACGTGCAGGGACATAACATTAAGCCTGATGTCGCCACTGCATCAAAGATCAAGAAATATCTTGGTGACTGGGTAAATGTCTTTTCAGTGTACAACGTTCGCGGTGGAGCTTTTAACTACCGAAAGTCCGAGCAACGAAAAAAACTTGTTATTGGTGATGCTGTTCGTGCAGAAAAACTCATAGTAGAAACATTCTCTGAAATCTTAGGAGAAGTATATAAAGGCAATATCTCATTGCAGGCATTATTGGCATTATGCGCTGTCGCAAAATTCCCTGCTGAATGGCAAGATTTGGTTGATGTCCAAAATAAAGTTTTAGGGCAATTCGATTCCGATAAAAGTCTTTTTGCTTTCTCGCAGTTTAATAATATTACTGATTTGATATTTCAAAAAGCCAATAATTTCAATGAAGAGATTGCAGAAGCAAACAAGCAAAAACTGTTGTCTTTAGGACGGTTTTTCGTTTCATCTATCAATCACGAGTTAGATACACAGTCAGGCAATATCGACAAGTTCTCTACGGAATTAAAAACTTATAAGAGAGAAGTCTCTGTAATATTTTCCGATACAAAGAATAAATTGAAAAATCGACTGTTTGCAAAGAATGACATGCTCTACTCTTCCTTGCAACAGGAAATCAATGATATTATTGATACAAATTCGTCTAATTCTGACATAAAGGATAAAATAATTGCCCTGTGCCATTCTTTTTCTTTCAAGTATGCCGACGAAATGAAAATAATCGTTAAGACGGAAATTATGAATATGAGTGAAAAACTCAAGAAGAAACAGAAGACCCTTGATTGTTACGAATCGCTGATTAAGGATGTTTATCCTGATGCCATTCTTCCGGATATAGAGATAGACCTATCATCAATTCTGGCTGAAATGGAAATTACCCTCTCGGAGTTGTGGACAACTGCGGCTGGCGCAGTTGTCGGAGCTGGAATAGGTGCATTATTTGGTGGTGTGGGGGCAATACCTGGCGCAATGATAGGATCTGGAATAGATTTGATAAGGAAGTCAATATTTGGTGATGGAGGTAAAAGTAAAGCAAAAGAAAAGGTGAAAAAAGCACTGCATATGTGCAAGGATAAATCTATTGCAATATTGCAAGACGTTATTAATGATATCAACTTAAGTTTATCAAGGGAAACCGCAGAAACATCATCAAAGGTCGATCAAGATCTTCGCGGACTGGCAATGATCAATGATTCCTTGTGTAAGGCAAAGAAAGCGTTAGAAAATACAATTAACACAATCAGTATAGCAAAGTATGGGGACCTATAATTCAACTACATATTCGAAACTCATTACTCTCGAGGACTTGTTAAAAAAAGGAAAAGATTTTGGATTCGATTTTTCAGAGTTGGAGAATAAGATAGCAAAAGTAAAAGCTTCTCTAAATGATGGGAGAATCAGAATTGTCCTGTTGAGCAGCTTTTCTGAAGGGAAGACATCAACAATAGCAGGACTCCTTGGAAGAATTGAAGATAACATGAAAATTGATAATGATGAATCTTCAGATGAGATAGTAATATATCGACCTGATGGGCTTGCTGAAGGATTTGAGTTTGTTGATACTCCTGGGCTGTTTGGAAAGAAAGAAAAGGAAATTGACGGCAAGATGGTTAGATTTTCAGAGATTACTGAGAAGTATCTTTCAGAGTCGCATTTGATATTATTTATATGTGATGCAGTAAATCCTCTTAAAGAGAGTCATGCTTCCGTGGTTGAACAACTGCTTAGGAAGTTCCATAAGCTTGATTCGACAATATTTGTGATTAACAAGATGGATCAAGCAGGTATTGATTTGTCAGATGATAATGACTTCGTGCGTGGGGCAGATATTAAAAAAGCAACATTAATTCAACGTCTTAAGGATACAATAGATCTCACGCCAGAGGAAGAGAGCAGACTGAACGTTGTCTGTATCTCAGCAGATCCTGACGGAGAGGGGATTGATAAATGGCTTGAGTCGCAGGAAGAATACAAACACTACTCTCATATTGAAGAACTGAGAGATAAGGTTAATTCGGTTATTGCTTTGAGTGATAAGGATAAACTTCAGCTTGAAATGGCAGATGCATCATTAGTTGATATAACGGGATCAGTATCGGCTGAAATAAAATCATTGGTTAACACAATAGACACTTCACTTGCTTCTGCAAAAGAGGCCTTCGATGATATGTCAACGGATCTTGATCTTCTAAGGAAAGACTTGACTCAGAATAAGGCTGAGATGACAAGTCGTTTTAAAGAGTTGAAAGCAAATATCATAGCAAGTATTGATGGCGCTAGCGTTGATACCATCAATTCTGTAATTGAAAATGAAATTGGTGTTGAGGGGAAGGATATAACTTTCTATATATTTAACAGAGAAGTTAATCAAATAACGAAAGAGTGCTCTGAAGCGAATGATGTCTCAATAAATGCGCGTGCTGAGAATATTAACAAGCAGGCCACTGTTCAGGAAAAAGTTCTCGGGGTGGCTGCAAAAAAAGCATCAGAGTCTCTTTCGAAAGTAAAAATTGATGGAGAAATGATAAAATCATTGCGGGATATTGTTGCTAAAGACTATAAGTTTGCTCCTTGGGGCGCAGTCAATCTTGGTAAAAATGTGACAAAAGCAATGAATGTGGTAGGAAAGGGGTTGAGTGTAGCACTTGAGTTCGTTAAATGGGGAAAGGACATCCGTGACCAAAAAAGATTAAGAAATACCCAAGATAAACTCAAGAATGTTATTAACGAACAAATGGCAACAATATTCAAGGCTTTTGATAATGACGATGAATACTATAAGAACTTTGCCCCATCATATTTGAGGCTTCAATCCGAAACTCAGAATCGTAATAAAGATTTTATTCGTGTACAACGTCAGTCTGATTCATTAAAGGAATATGGTCATTTATTGACAAAATGGGCTTTGGAGAATGCTCAAGATGCAACAATTATTGATTAACTAAAACATACAAAGTCATGAAAACGGAATCTGAAGAGCACAAAAAACAAAAATCTAACACAAAAACGAAAATTACTGGTGTTGTGGGAACTCTATTGGTTATTGGTGGAGCTGCACTAAAGCTATTAATGGGTGGAAAAAACAATAGTAATAAAGCATAAACAATATATACAATGAAAGATTCAACGAAAACGACTATCCAAGATATCTTACGCATAATTAAAGATATTTTAGACTTGATTACGAAAGGGCTCAGCGAAAAAGAAGCTTGTGAAAAGGTTTCCCAGAAATATAATATGCCTGTTGCCAGTGTTATAAACATCTTCAAAAACAGAAAATAGCGGTTTGGCTGATAGTCTATGATAGGTCACATATCGGAAGGATTCTTCTTTTTCCATCCCTGGGTCGGCCCCAACTACTCTACCGGAGGCATCTTCGGCAAGCGCATCATGGTGCTTGGCGAGAGCCACTATTGTGGTGAGAATTGCGCTGACTGCGGCAGTGATTTCAATTGCGGATGCAACCAGTTCACACCGATGCGTGTGATGGATTATCTGGATAGAAGCAATGAGCGGGAAGGGTGGATGTCTACCTATCTGAAGTTCGAGAGGTCTCTTGTGAACCGCGAAACGACACCTGAAGAGAGTGTCAGGATTTGGAATTCGCTGTTGTTCTACAATTTCCTGCAGGTGGCTATGGCAGAGAACAGGCAGGCCGGCACATCGGAACAGTATCGTGCCGCTGCTGCCCCTTTCTTCAGCGTCCTTGACCAGTATCAGCCTGACCTGCTGATAGTATGGGGAGTGCGGCTTTGGAACAACCTGCCTTCCGAGCGTTGGCTTGATGGCGAAGACATGCAGGTTGACGGCATTTCTATTGAAAACGGCTATTACCTGCTGCCCGACGGCAGGCGGGTCCGCGCAATCTGCGTTTATCATCCTTCAGCTGGCTACAGCTGGGATTTTTGGTATAAAGCAATCTTTAATAATTAAACTTATGTCACTTTACAGAGTAGTAACCAAGCACCGCAAATGCTGTAACGGTGTGAACATCGAGGCCGGAATGGAGGCTCAGGTTGTTACACCCGGGGCGCTTACTGCCCAGGTTAACAACTGGCAGTATGTTGAGGATGCTTTCATGCGCATCTTCGGGATTTCGCTGCGCAAGGCAAATTGCCTGAACATGTCTGATCTGGAAATCACTAAGCTGAAATAGACAGTTATCTATGAAGTTGAAAGTAATTGCATCCCTTCCATTCTGCATTGGAGACAAAGAATTTGTCCAGAGTCAGCAAGTTTATATGGAATTTCCTCAGATTCCCCATCCTGGAGAACTGATAGATTTTCAAGACCCGGATTGCGCTCCACTTGCCATGGAGATATTAGCGTATATCTCAAAAGCACAAGGAGAACTAATAATCTACGGGTATTCTCCTCAGGTCATAAAGAACATCATGTACTCAAAGGGCGAGGCTGCCATTATAATCGGAACAGATCCTTCTCTATACGTTATTCAGGGAAAAACTCCGGGAAAGCATCCGAAAGAGTTCTATCTGTTCTCATCTCTCCCTCCAAGGGTGAATGATTTGGTCTGCAATTCAGAAGACTGGTACATAACATCTGTCAACCATTTGGGGTTCAACTCTTTCTGGGTAGGAACAGATGACGAGCCGGTTGGCGACTAATACTTGCCGTCGTAGACGTCTTTCATGTTGTTGATGTGCGCGACCATGGCCTCGCGGAGGCCTGCCGGGGCAAGCACTTCCACGCAGTCGTTGTATTGAAGAAGGTCCTGCTCGAGGTCCCAGGTGGGTGCCATGAAATACTCGAAGACAGACCAGTCGACGTTTGTTTCAACCTCCTGCTGCGACCAGTGGAGCGGAAGTGTCCTGAAATAGTGCCGCTGCCTGTCCCACACCTTCAGCCTGATGAGCTCTGGCCGGTAATTGATGTCATCGCGCACGATGCCGAACCAGCTGCTGAAATATTCTTCGGCATTGAATTTCTCCGGCATCGCAAAATTGTCTGGCGTCTGAAGTATGCTTTGAATGCGGTCAAGCGCATAAATTGTGGGCTGCCGCCGGTTGGAAGACTGTCCCACCACATACCAGCGCTGCTTGAATAGCTTGATGCAGTAGGGGGCCAGTGTCACCTTGTGCGGCTCTGAGTCTTTGAAAGCCTGATATTCCATCTCCAGCATTTTATTTTCCTTCATCGCATTGATGATTGGATTAAGGTATTTCTGTCCGGAAGGAATCTCTTCCAGGACTATGCGGTCTCGGATCGCTGCACACTCGCTGATTAGATTGTTGACAGAAAGAGAAGACATGAGCCAGCTGCGGATGCCGTTGGTATTCAGGTCTTCTTCGGCAATATAATAACCACGTGATTTGTCAAACTCGATTTTTATCCCGAAAGTGTCCAGGATTGCCTCTCTGTGATTATGGAACGTCCTTGGCGGAAGAAAGATGCCGTCTTTATTAAGGGCGCTTTTCTGCCACAGTTCGTTGATCTCTGTCAGGGTTAGATACTCATGCTGCATTAAAGTGTCGAGCAGCCACACGTAGCGGTTGAAATAATTCTTGGCCATAGCCTTCGTTTTTTTGTACAAAGTTATTAAAAAAGCCAGACTATGCTACTATTTGGCAATCATGGCGTATATTTTTGCAGGTTGAAACATTAATACTGGTTCAAATGCCCTTGCTGCGGCAAGGTTTTCAAGGCGTATGACATCGAATGGAACGCTACGGTGATGTCTATGCCAATGCCGTGTCCTGATTGCGGCACAAAAAGTCCGGCCATCGGCCCTGTGGGATATCTTCTGAATCTTCTGGGACCGGCAAGACTCATATTGCCATAGGGCGTGGCACAAAAGCCTGTATGGAGGGCTTCAGCGTGTACTTCACAACCGTTCCGCACCTGCTAACGCAGATAAGAGAAGCCAAAACGAACAAGACACTGCAGTCGCTTGAAGCCCGCTTCAAGAATCCACGTTACCATCTTCCTTTTGGACATTAAAATACCGAATTTCTCTGGCCCTTTGTAAAGGATTATTACAGCAGCTGCCACTCGCCTTTGATTTTTGACCTTTCAGGATTGATGTAGCCATTCTCCTTGAGCCAATCAACAGCAAGAGCTATCGTACGTTCTGTTACGCCCAAGTTATCTTCCATTTGGGAATATTATACCTTGGGATTTATTTTCATCAGATCGTACACATTCTTAATGACTTGTGTGGGGAATGCAGGTCTGGTCTGAACGGCAATGTCAGTTTCTTATGTCATTTTTTCTGCTTCAATGTCAGTTTTTGATGTCAGTTTTTCCCTCATTTTCCTCCAGCCTGTCCCGCACTTCCGAGACGCCCCAGCTGTAGCGGTTGACGTAGCCAAGCACTCGCATACCTTCTGCAATGACAGGATTGCGGTAGTCGTTCACACGAGGCCGGTACTGACACAATTATTCCCAGCTTTCCTTGTCGGAGAGCTGGGGAATTCGTTTATTTGGCCCCGGTTCGGCCCCTGTAATTGATGGTTTTAACTTTCAAACAGTTGAAAATCATTCGGCCCAATTTTCTATTTTTCGGCCCTGCCATTACTCGCCAAGAGCTTCTTTCCCAAGTTCGGTGATAAGGTATTGCTGGTCATTGTGAGTCGGTTTCTCTGGATGCGACATTGCAATATATCCATCTTCTATCATTGGATTCAATATGGATTTCCGGAAACTTGTACGGTCTTTATACCCGCAAATGTCCATAAGTTCTGCAATTCTGGCCGGTCCTTTGATGGCACGCTCCAAGATAATCCATTCCTTGGAATTTCTTGTAGGTTGCTTGTGGGTTGCTTGTGGGCCACTTGTAGGTTGCTTGTGGGTTAGGGCCCCAGGCCTCTTAAAAATAATCTTCACACATCCCATCGATTCCTCCCACACAGGTTCCTCAACTCCTT
>JAZLJK010000024.1:0-17923 GCA_045617865.1 Bacteroidales bacterium
CACCTTGAAGATTCTGCCGTATCTATCTCATTTGCAGATGATGTCTGGCAGATAGACCGCGAAGGCAGAAAGGTCAAGACCGGCAAAGGCCTGCACTTCTACGACATAGAGAAAGGTGACGCACTGATATTCAAGCTCCAATAATATGAAAAGATTCATAAATGCAGCAGCGCTGATGGCAGTGGTGCTGACAGCGGCAGCCTGCACCGGCACAGAAGCAGGCAGCAAGGTCATCGAACCTGTCGACTTCTCTCAGGTCATGATAAATGACAGTTTCTGGGCGCCGCGCCTGGACTCGCACAAAGCCGCCACAATACCTGTCTGCATAGACCAGATCGAGGTGCAGACCGGCCGCATGCGCAATTTCGACAAAGTTGCCGCAGGTGGCGGGCAGCATGAAGGTATCTTCTTCGACGATTCCGATGTCTACAAGGCACTCGAAGGCTTTGCATATTCCCTTATACAGCATCCCGACCCGGAGCTTGAAGCGAAGTGCGACGACTGGATCGCCCGCATTGTAGCCGCACAGCAGCCCGACGGATACATCAACACCTTCTACACTCTCGCCCGCCCCGACGACCGCTTCACCGATATGGACAAGCATGAGCTTTACTGCACCGGGCACATGACAGAGGCGGCCATAGCATATTATCAGGCCACGGGCAAGACATCTTTCCTTGACGTCGCCCGTAAGATGATAGACTACACCATGACTGTCATCGGTCCCGAAGGGAAAGACTGGGTGCCGGGGCACGAAGAGATAGAGCTTGCACTTGTGAAGCTGTTCCGGGTCACCGGCGAGAAGAAGTACCTCGATTTCGCATCGTGGCTTCTGGAAGAGCGCGGCCACGGCCATGGCATCTACAGCGGAAACGAGCACCCCAGTGAAGCCACACGCACATATTATCAGGACAATGTTCCTGTTGCCGAGCTCACCGACATCTGCGGGCACGCTGTGCGCGCGATGTATCTCTACTGCGGCATGGCCGATGTGGCCTGCTACACAAAGAATCAGGCTTATCTTGATGCCCTGGACCGCCTGTGGGACGATGTCGTGAACAAGAATATGTATATCACGGGCGGCATCGGCCAGTCTGCCTCGAATGAAGGCATCACTGAAGATTATGACCTGCCCAACCTTTCGGCTTACTGCGAGACCTGTGCTTCTGTAGGAATGATCCTGTGGAACTCCCGCATGAACCAGATGAGCGGCGATGCAAAGTATGCCGACGTAATGGAGCGCTGCCTGTACAACGGTGCACTTGCCGGAGTGTCTCTGTCGGGCGACCGTTTCTTCTATGTCAACCCGCTTGAATCCACAGGCAACCATCTGCGACAGGCGTGGTTCGGCTGCGCCTGCTGCCCCAGCCAGATCTGCCGATTCCTGCCATCTGTGGGCGGATATATCTATGGCACTTCCAAGGATGCGATATGGGTGAACCTCTATGTCGGCAGCACGGCCGACCTCACCAAGTCGGGCAAGAAGGTCTCTCTCACTCAGGAGACTGACTATCCATGGAACGGCGCTGTGAAGATCACTGTGAACGATGCCACAAAAGAAGACATAATGCTGCGTGTTCCCGCCTGGTGCAGGAGCGTATCCTTCGCAGTTGACGGCACTTCCGTAGAGCCTGAAATCATCAATGGTTACGCTAAGCTTGAAGGCAAGTGGAAGGCTGGCAGCGTAATTACTGTATACATGGACATGCCGGTAGAGATTGTGGCAGCAGATCCTAGAGTGAAGGAAGATGAAGGCAGGCGCGCCATCTGCCGCGGGCCACTGGTCTACTGCGCAGAAGAGGTCGATAACCCCAGCTTCGATGCCGTGGCCGCTTCTGCCGGAGACAGTTTCACCGCCGAGCCGTGCCCCGACCTTCTTGGCGGCATCACCAGAATCACCTCAGACAAAGGTGTCACTCTCGTACCTTATTACGCATGGGCGAACCGCACCCCCGGCCGTATGAAAGTCTGGCTGGACTACTGCGAACAGCCGGCAGATCAGTCGAACCAGACGGCTGAGTTGTAACCGGATTCCACGTCTTCTTCGAAAGAATCATCCAGGGCTGGGAACAGATCCAGCCCTGTAATGTTTTCCAGTTCGTCTATGCTCACAGCGCAGTCTTTGAGATAGTACCGTTCAGAGTCATTGCCCATGATAAAGCCGATTGCAGAATAGGCAAAGCCGGTGTGCACCAGCACCGCCTTGAAGAAAGCATCAGGCACAACCACCTTGTGCTGGCCGATGGTGCCATACCGGTTCTGTCCGATGATGGGGCCGCAGACCACCCAGGCCTTTCCATATTCCTTGGCCCAGTAGCGCACCCTGCGCTCGAGATACTCCCAGTCGCCGGCATTCAGATCTTCAGACTGGGGGCACACGTTGGTAAGATAGAATGTCTCGCCCATAGCATCTGAATCCCAGCGGAAGTCTGCCGCAGGCGCCATGTGGCCCTTGGTCCAGCCCGAATCGGAATAGTCCTCGCGCATCGCCTGAGTCTTCTTGTATGAAGGGTCCATCATGAACATGCGGTCGCCGCGCTCGGCATCGCCGCTTGTCTCATCGGCAGTAAGTTCATAGGCGACCCATTCAGGAATTCTTGAGGCTGCGTCGTATGAAGAGATATATCCTGTGTGCTCAAGTATTATATCCCCCTCCTCCACCGCCGGCAGCTCCATCAGCCCGGCATCGGAAAGAGGCTGGTATACACATGCCGCCGCAAAGGGCAGCAGCGCAAGGAAAGCAAGTTTTTTCATCGGAATACCGGTAATTACTTATTGAAACCTTTGGCGGTCAGGAATTCCCAGATACGGTCGAGCCAGGTGTAGCTTCCCGTGCCGGGATTTGCCGCAAACTGGAAGCAGTGGCTGCGGAGGGCAAGTGTATGCAGCTCGCTCTGGATGCCCATCGCGCGCATCTTCTCCCATGTCTTGACAGATGCCATAGAGGCATATCCGTCTGAATCGCCGTGGATGAACAGCATTGGAGCTGTGTTCAGGTCGAATGAAAATTCGGGAGCCAGCACGTCGCTGTCATTGTTGCCGCCGTTTGTATTGCAGCCGTCTATGCCGTCTGTGAGGGCGTATGCCGGATAGATTCCGATGCCCCACTGAACCGAGCAGGATACTTTATCTATTTCGTCGATCGGCAGATATGAATTGTGAAGCGACGATGTCACACCCATAAGGGTGAGGTGGCCACCGGCCGAGCTTCCCATGATTCCGATGCGGTTGGGGTCAAGGCCGCGCTCTGCAGCTTCACTGCGCACGATGCGGATGGCACGCTGCAGGTCCTGCCATGCAGTGACATGCTTGGGCAGCCCCTCCGGGCGCGGTGTGCGGTACATCATTGTAACCACTGTCATGCCGAGTGAGTTGAGATAGCGGCGCGCAGCAGCAACTTCGTGGCTGTCGGTGGCATTGCCGACGTATGCTCCACCTGAATATATGATCTGTATCGCATCAGTTGTCTTCACTGCAGGAATATGCCACTCGATGTATGGAACAAGCTGATGTTCCTGACAGTTGGGGGTCTTCCCCTCCGGCCAGACTTTCTCGAGGATGTTCTCTGCACGGTTGTCATCTGTCTGGAAACGTGACATCAGGTCTACAGGCTCTTCAAGCTCTCCCATGAAGCCCATCTGGCGCATGAACTCCACACCTCTCTCGAGGCCTGGTGCGCAGTGGCCCTTGTCTGGATAGAGATGCAGCTCTGCCGGGACACCCCTGCGGCGCAACTCACGGTAAACCATTGTGGAAGCCATGGGGGAATACTGGTCCAGACCGCCGTGGTGCAGGCTCATCGGGCATGTCTTCTCATCGAACTTGAAGCAGCTGTTGAGCTTGATATAATTGCCGTCGTAGCCCTGCATGAAGTTGGGCTCTCCCATGTCACCGTCGGAAAGTGCGTATGCAGGCGCGTTCACGATGGCCCAGTTGATATGGCAGGGCACCTCGTCAAGTGCATCGATCTTTTCGTATGCAGGTGTCTGCGAGCTTGTTCCGAGCAGCAGAGCCAGGTGTGAACCGGCAGACATTGAGATTGTTCCTATCTTCTCAGGGTCGAAGCCGCGTTTCTCAGCCTCGCTGCGTACCATTCTCACAGCCCTCTGACCGTCTTCCCATGCGCTCTGATATATTTCCAGCCCTTCTGGACGCGGTGTGCGGTATACAAAATTCACACACTGGAAACCAAGCTCGGTAAGGCGCCTGCGCCATGTTTCAACCAGCTCAACATCACAGCATGAATAATATCCGCCGCCAGAAATCAGAATCATGCAGCAGTTGTTGTCAACATCAGCGGCAGGGGCGTCATACCACTCGATATAAGGGTTTCTGAACTTGTCCGGCTTGAACCCGGGCGCCCTTGACACATCAGTCATGGCGGCAATCTGATGCTGCTGAGTATCAGGCATTTTACCTTTAGGCCAAATAAACTCTCTCTCTCCGGCGAATGCCGACAGCGTCACAAACACGCTCAATAGTGCAATGATTCTTTTCATGGTCTTAAAATTTGCTCACGAATTTAGTGATTATTTCATAATTTTACGCCCTGATAACCAAATATAACTGATTCAACTATGAAAAAAATATTGTTGATTGCAATGGCGGCCCTGCTTCTTGCGGGATGCCGGCCTTCACATGAAATTGCAATCGTGGCGCACCGAGGCTACTGGAACTGCGAGCAGGGAGGCGGCAGCCACAACTCCATCGCATCACTTCAGGCCGCACAGGACCTCAAAGTATGGGGAAGCGAATTCGACGTCACAATGACTGCTGACGGGGAGATGGTGGTGTTTCACGACTATTCTGCCGACGGCAGGGCGCTCTGCCTCAGCAACTGGTCGGACCTGGAAGGACACCGTCTGCCCAACGGCGAAAGGATGCCCACCCTTGACGAGTACCTGACACAGTTTGAGAAATCCGGCACATCCATGGTGTTCGAGCTCAAGGCACACGACACTCCCGAGCATGAGCGCGCGGCTGTGGAGAAAAGCCTTGAACTGATAAAGCAGCACGGCTTGTACGACCCTTCGCGCGTAACTTTCATATCTTTCAGCATGGAAGCATGCGCAGCATATGCAGGGCTGGCTCCGGGCTTTGAAGTGCAGTATCTCGGTTCTGACGTCACCCCCGCCCAGTGCAAGGAAAGAGGCCTTACAGCAATAGACTATCACCAGGGTTGCCTTCTTGACGAACACCCCGAATATGTAGAGCAGGCTCATGCTCTTGGCATGACAGTAAACTGCTGGACAGTGGATGACGCCGATGCCATGAAGCGCCTGATAGAGCTTGGTGTGGACCAGATCACAACCAACTGCCCCGAAGTCACCCGCGAGGTGCTCAAAGAGATGAAGATCAAAGAACTAAAAACAAAATAAAATGAAAAAATCACTCATTATTGCAGCAATGGCGGCAATGACCGCTGTGTGCTCATGCTCCCAGCCGGGCGCATACACAATCAACGGCTCGTCAGACATTCTTTCTGACGGCGACACAGTCTTTCTGGTACATTATGCCGGACGCAGCATCGAGCGTTTCGACTCGACAATTGTGACCGCCGGCAAATTCACTTTCAAGGGGATCCAGGAGACTCCCGACATCTGCGGCCTCACTTTCGGCAGCAACAGAAGGCTTTATGGCCTCATGTTCCTCGAGGAAGGCACAATGACCGCCACCCTCGACTCAACCACATTCAAGGTTACCGGTACAGCAAACAACGACGGCTACAACGAGTACAGGGATGTGACCGACCCGCTTCTCGACAGGATGAACGGTGCATGGAAGGGATACTTCGCCCCCACCACCACAGACGAGCAGAGGGCCGAGATGGTAAGAAAACACGACCTCTACGAGAAGGATTATTCTGCAGCGATATGCGACCAGACCCTGAAGAACATCAACAGCCCTCTCGGCATCCATCTTCTGAAAGAGAACTACTCAAGGTTCGACTATGAGGGTCTTTACAACATTGTAGAGCAGATTCCCGAGGAGACCATCGCCGCTGACGAAAGACTGGTCAAGATCAAGGATAATGCAGAAAAGAAATACGCAACCCGCCCCGGCCAGAAGTTCACCGACTTCACCATGGCAGCTCCTGACGGAACCACAGTCAAGCTTTCAGATTATGCCGGCAAAGGCAAATATGTCCTTGTAGACTTCTGGGCAAGCTGGTGCGGCCCCTGCTGCAGAGAAATGCCCAATGTTGTTGAACTGTATGCGAAGTACAAACCCAGCGGCCTGTTCGAAATTGTAGGCGTATCACTCGACGACAACCACGACAGCTGGACCGCCGCACTCAAGCAGCACAACATGACATGGCCCCAGATGTCAGACCTGAAGGGCTGGAAGTGCGAAGGCGCCGCTCTCTACGGAGTAAACGCCATCCCCCATACAGTCCTTATCGACCCTCAGGGAACAATCATCGAAAGAGACCTCAGAGAAACCAAGCTCGCCGACAAGCTCAAGGAAGTGATAAAATAGTCATCAGACTCATAAGAAAAAAACTCTGTCACCTGCGGTTGACAGAGTTTTTTTATGGATCTTTCACAAGCTGATTTCACGGAAATGTTTCAGAGAGATGTCTGCATAGACATAGCGGCGGGTCCGTGGTGTTGGCACAACAGCTGTATGGAAGTGCTTTTCACGCGACTTTGCGCGCAATTCGTCCAGACTCCCCTTTCCCGGACTGCTCCAGCCGCAACCACGGTTGTAGGCTGTGGCGGCCAGACGCACCTGCTCCTTTACAGGCAGCGTATCGATGCCGTTTTGCAGAAACTCGCCGTTCCTGTCTGTTGAGCCATAGTCCAGATAGAGCATCTTGAGAAATATTGCCAGATATATGCACTGCCACTCTTCTTTCTCAAGACGGCTGATACGGATGCGTCTGGCTGTTTCACTGCCCTTCGTGTCAAAATACATATTGTACTGCCGGGCCAAGCCGCTTCTCATCCAGCGCTTTTCAAGTTCCTCTGCGAAAGATGGCTTCATCTGAAACCGCCCGATGCTGAAGTCGCACCCTCCGGTGCCTTTTGTGATGTAGAGCGACTTCACCGCTCCTTTTTCCATAATGTCTTGAAAGAGGCCGTAGCGTATCAGTTCTGGAAAGATGACTGCCTCGGCAATGTCGCATGGCACATCAAACTCTTCCCACACCTGCTTCCACTCTGCGCGGTGCTGCTCACAATAAAGATTTGCAGCGTCATCTTTCAGGGACGGCGCTGCAAACAGTATTGAAATCAGAAATATTACAGCTTGTAGGTGCACTTTACAATCTGATATGTGGTTGTTCCGTCCTGGTTGGATGTGGTCACATTCTCTGCCCAGACAATCTCGTTGCCCACCTTCTCCCATGCTGCGGGATAGATGATATCTCCCTCGGGAAGCTGGATGAAACCGCCTTCTGCATTGAATACCACCTCACGCTTGCCGTCGCTGCTCTTCCAGCTTGCGCTGTCGGGCTTGCCGTTGCCTGCAACGAAGTCTTTGCCGTAATCCTTGGGAACGGGGTTCCATTGACCTTTGTTGAACTGGTAGATGTTTCCGTCAACCTCCTTGAAGATGTTGTTGCCTGCAAAGATTTCGTTGATGCCTGTAGATACGTAGAATTCGGGCCACCATGCACTTTCACCATCCTTGAGAGTTATCTGGCGTACAACTTCCTCTTTGTACATGTGAGGATAGTTGCTGGGGAAATTGCTGTATGCCTCTGCAAGCACGTCACCGGCCTCGATCACAAGGTTGAGGGGAGCCCTCCAGAGGGCACACTCGGGAATCACTCCGTATTCCACTGCCTGACGCTGAATCTTGATGATGTCACCCATGCCTTCCTTGATCTTTGAATAACGCTTCTGAACGTCGGCTGCCCATACGGCTGCGGCTCTTTCACGGTAGGTCTTGATTATTTCCATCGCCTGCAGATAGAGAGGATTGTATTCCTTGGGGTCTGACGATGCGTAGATCTTTTCCTTGATTGCTTCCACCTTCTTACGCTCTGCATCGGAGAATCTTGCGTCTGCATCGCTCCATGTGTCGGCAGGCCATGCAGCCATGATGTCGTTGCAATACTGCTGGACCTTCTGGTATTTCTCCATAAGGGGAGAAAGCTGTTTCTGGACCTCCTGCATGTTCTTTGCGACATTGAGTGAAAGATTTGCGCCGGGCATTGCATTCATCGATGCCTGCATGACCTCTTTCTGAAGTTTGTCCTTGAAAGCCTTGGCCTCTTTCTGGGTGGCTGCATCAAGCCCCTTGATATGGTTTTCTGTCTGCTTCTCGATGGCCTTTGCGGCAGCCTCATTACCATTCATGCTTTCTTTCGTCACCTTCTTGTATTCTTCAGCAGTGCAGCCGAAATATTTTCTGAGCTCAGCATC
The DNA here is from genome assembly GCA_045617865.1 of Bacteroidales bacterium. Lineage (GTDB taxonomy): Bacteria > Bacteroidota > Bacteroidia > Bacteroidales > UBA932 > Equibacterium. The sequence continues at coordinate 8,373 of JAZLJK010000024.1, forward strand.
ATACTTGTCGAATACTGCGAACGATGCTGCCATGGCTGCGTTGTTGATGTCGGCCTCTGTCATGCCTTCTGCCTTCTTGGCTTCTTCCATAAGCTTATTCTCGTCGATTCCGCCAAGTATCTTTGCACGCATGCGGTCCATAAGCGCCTCTTCTGCTTCGGGACTCAGACTGCCGTCCTGCAGTGCCTTCATCTCGGCATCGGTGATACCGTATGCATCCTGGAGGGCCTTTTCAGCTTCGGCGCGCCACTGTTCTGTGAATTTGTCTTCGCATGTGGTGTCTTCATTGAGCTCTTCCGCCCTGAGCGTCACGGCCTTGATGGCTTTATAATAAGCAATCTGCGCTTCCTCGGTGGGGTTTGCGAGCTGTGCTGCAGACGGGACTGCGGGGAATTCGCCCATCAGAGGGATGGGATATGACGCTGTGCTGGGAGTGATGACACCGTCCCAGCCGAACGAGCTGCTTCGCTTGGGTTGGAGGGTCTGCCTGCTGTCTGGCATCGGCAGTCCGTTTTCCGAGACATCTTTCATGGTGTTGATGTCCATGCCTGTCTTTTCAGTGATTGTGCCGGTGACTTTTTCTTCAACCTTCTGCTCAATTTTTTGTGTCATTTCGCCAATCTTGTTGCTGATGGCGCTCTTTGCGGCTCCGGCGGCAGCCGCCTTTGCTGCTGCTTCAGCTTTTTCTTTTGCTTTGTCAAGCAGCGACTGCGCATTTGCGGCAGGTGCGGCAAGCAGCATGGCAGCTGCTGCGATTGTAAGTATTCTCTTCATGATATGTTATTTCTTGATGAATTCAACTCTTCTGTTCTTTGCGCGGCCCTCTTCTGTGCTGTTGTCAGCCACAGGTTCGTGGCTGCCCTTGCCCACTGCGCGGAGGTTCCACTCGTCCACGCCAAGTTTCACGAGTTCTGCTACGATGGCTTCGGCGCGCTGCTGGCTGAGAGGGTCGTTGACCTTGTCTGAACCCTGGTTGTCGCAGTGACCCTGAACCTCGAAGCGGACAGAAGGATTCTTCTTCATGTAATCGGCTACCGCTGTGATGTCGGCCATTGACTCAGGCTTGAGCGTGGCCTTGCCGGTCTCGAAGAGGTTGTTGTTGGTCACGAACTTGCCGGTCTCCTGCATGGACTTCTCCACTGCTGTCAGGTCTGAGGCGTTGCGCTCATAGAGCTCAGCGCCGTTTTTGGCAAGACGAACATTGGAGATGGTGCAGTAAGGATAATCGTTGCTGTCCCAGTAAGTGAGCTGGAAATACTTCGGTGCAGTCATATTAGGCACGTTGATGACTCTGTTGCCGTTGACATACATCTTGAACGAACGCTTGTTGAACGCGACTGCGATATGGTTGAAAGACGCAGCCTTCAAATATGTATTCTTATCTTTGCATTCTCCCTCTACATTACCATCAACTGGCTTCTGGCAATCATAATAGATTCTGGCACTCAGGTGGTCGTTTTGATCATAAGGGAAATATTCTATTTGGACTTGTGCACAGTAGGAGTTCCACTGATGGACATTAGGATCCCTGTTCATAAGGCCAAGTTCGAAACGCATCATGCCAAAGTCAAACTGTTGGAATTTACTTATGTAGATATCGAATTCCAGGGTGAATTCCTCCGGCAGGTAGTTGTACATATCCTTCTCCATAAGAGGGATGATGCAACCGCCTTCGTTGTCAAACTTTATGACTGGCCTGTCGCCGAGTCTGTTTACTCCTATGCTTCCTTCGAGTATGTCCCATTTGCTGGGGAATTCACCGATTCTCTCGCCTGCCAGATTGTCCTCGAACAGAACAACGCTGCCAGGAACGAAATCATTGTATTCGCCGCTCATGGCAGCATCCTGAACCTGCACGGTATTGGTGCCTGCATTTGCATCAGTGCTGTTACCGGGCTTCTTCGCACCGCAGTCATCGCAGAAATTGCCGGTGTTGCCAGCCTTTCCGCACTCGGGGCAAACCCATGCACCCTCTGCCGCAGCGTTATTTACGGGAGTCTCCCCCTTGACCTCTTCGCTGCCGCTGTTTTTGTCTTTTTTCTTTCCAACACCGTTGATGGCGCTTTCAACAGCATTTTCAATCTTATTGCTTACGGCATTTTCAGCCGCGTTCTTTGCACGCTCTGCCAGACGCCCCACAACACCCTGCGCATTTGCGCATGTGCAGGCAACCAGGAAAAGAGCCAGTGCAAGAGATAATTTCTTCTTGATCATTGTTGTATTTATTTCATTTGTTAGTATTTACACTGAATTATTGTATGCGAATATACAAACAAAAGTTAAATAAATACTTACCTTTGACATAAAAGACAAAGCCATGAAGAATATTGTTGAAACGCAGCGCGCATTTTTCAAGACCGGTGCGACATTGGATGTGAAATGGCGTATTGCACGGCTGAAAGAACTGCGCGACGCCGTGATTGCCCATGAGGAGGAGTTTGAACAGGCACTGGCATCCGATCTTGGCAGAAGCCGCGTGGAGGCATACCTCTGCGACATCGGCCCCACAATCGTTGAAATCAACGAGATGATACGCGGACTGCGCAGATGGGCGCGGCCCGAAAGGCATTTCAGCGGGCTGATGTGCTTCCCAAGCGTGGTCACAAAGGTCTTCAAGATGCCTTATGGAGTCACTCTTGTCATAAGCCCTTTCAATTTCCCCATACTGCTCACACTTGGGGTGGTTGCAGCCGGCATCTGCGGAGGCAACACTGTGGTGGTGAAGGCAAGCTCCAAATCGGCCGCATGCACTGCTGTTCTGAAGAAGTTCATTGCCGGCCTCTTCCCTCCCGAGTTCGTGACCGTGGTTGACGGCGGGCACGATGTGGCCGACATGTGCCTTGACCAGCGCTGGGACAAAATCTTCTACACTGGTTCTCCAACCGTAGGAAAGCATGTGCTTGAAAAGGCGGCCGCCAACCTTACTCCGGTGACTCTTGAACTTGGCGGAGAAATGGGCAACTGGTGCGTGGTGCGCAAGGATGCCGACCTGAAGGATGCCGCAAGGAAGATAGCGTTCTTCAAGCTTTGCAACGCCGGGCAGATATGCATCAATATCAACCAGATAGCCGTGGCAGAAGAAGTGGCCGGGGAATTCATCGACCTTCTTGCCGGAGAGTTCAGGCGTCAGGGAGGCGGGAAGATTCAGGACAGTGAGGAATATCCACGCATGATTACAGAGGCAGCCTACGACAAATGCGCCTCGCTGGCAGATGAATATCGCAGCAGGATAGTATTCGGCGGAGAAGGCAGCCGGCCTGCACTGCGCTACTCCCCCACCATAATATATCCTGTAGACCCCGACGAACCGATAGTGCGCAGCGAACTTTTCTGCCCACTGCTTCCTGTGGTTCCGTTCAAGGATTCCGAGGTTGACATACTGATGGAAACAATCGCCGACCGGGAGCATCCTCTTGCGATGTACCTGTTCACAGGCGACACCCGCTGGGCATGGAAGATGATGAGCTCGCATCAATACGGAGGCGGCTGCATCAACGAAGTCTGCATTCATCTGATGGTGAAAGGTGTGCCTTTCGGAGGCACTGGACATTCCGGTATGGGCGCATACCACGGCGAATGGGGGTTCCGGGAGTTCACACACCCCTGCACAGTACTGAAAGGCAGCACCAGGTTCAACCTTCCCATGCGCGAGCATCCATATTCAGGTGCCGCAGGCGAGAAAAAGCTGAAGCTGCTCAGGCTTTTCGAACGTTAAACCGAACAAACAGTCATTCTTATGATAGAAGAGAAAATGATGGCGTTGCGCGACGATTCGCAGGTTGCGAATCTGAGCCGCTTTTTCAAGACGGGTCCGGGCCAGTACGGAGAGGGCGACCTCTTCCTGGGCATAAAGGTGCCTGTCACCCGCAGCGTTGTGAAGGAGATATGGAAAGAGTGCAGCCTTGACGAACTTGAGACAGCCGTTGCCAGCCCATGGCACGAAGTGCGTCTCTGCGCCCTGCTCGTGCTGGTGCAGATATACAGGCATGCTAAAAAAGATATCGGGCTGCAGAACCGGTGCGTGGAGTTTTACCTCTCGCACACCCGGTACATCAACAACTGGGACCTCGTGGACCTGAGCTGCTACGAGATTCTAGGCAGCTGGCTGCTTGACAAAGACCGCAGCATCCTGTATGACCTTACCCGAAACGGCAGCACCATCTGGGAACAGCGCATCGGAATAGTAAGCTGCATGCAGCTCATCCGCCATGGCGAATCAGACGACGCCCTTGCAATAGCAGACATCCTGCTGCACCACCGGCACGACCTTATCCACAAGGCCACCGGCTGGATGCTACGCGAAGTGGGCAAGCATGACGAAGCCCTGCTCAAAAGCTATCTTGGAACTCACGCGCCCGGCGAATCCATGCCGAGATGCACCGTAATGCCGCGAACAATGCTCCGCTATGCGATTGAGAAACTGCCGGAAGCCGACCGGCAAATTTTCATGAATTACCCTGCACGTTTGGCATTATCAGCCATATAGGCTAATTTTGCAGCATGTTCGGTCTTGAAAAATTAGGCCTGATCGGCCTCTTCATAGGAACTTTTCTGGCGGCTACGATATTCCCTTTCAGCTCAGACGCACTTTACATTGCTGTGCTTCTGGCCACGAAAAACGCCGTGGGCTGCCTTGCGTTCGGCACTCTGGGCAACTGGCTGGGTGGTGTCACCACCTACTGGCTGGGCCGCCTTGCAAAATGGGAGTGGATCGAGCGCACATTCAAGGTCAAAAGGGAAACTCTCAACAAGCAGAAGGCACTCATAGACAAGTATGGCGTCTGGCTTGCCCTCATCAGCTGGGTGCCGGTAATAGGTGATGTGGTTGCCCTCGCACTGGGCTTTTACAAATCTCCGGCAGTGTGGACAATCTTCCTGCTCTTCGTGGGCAAATTCGCCCGCTTTGCGGTATGGACAGCAATGCTGGGCACTTTCTAATTATCACAGAAGATGAGCTGATTAATCATCATTGTGACAGCGGCACTCTTTTCCGTATCAATATATGCCTGTGGAGTTGAACCGCCAGCAGGAAGGGGTGCCAGGTGCCAGGTGCCAGGTGCCAGCACTGCGCGACAGAGACTGGCATCAGCCAGTTCAAAGATGACGAAGCATTGTAACTTCGGGAGGAAGCGGATTCGGGCTGCTCTGGAATATCTTCATGAGTGCCCCGAAATACAGAATGCCTCTGAAAGGCTCGGGTTCCGCCTTCACATGCACCATTCTGCGGCAAAACCTGCCCTTCCTGCTGCAGTTCCGCCCAGACAGGCGGAGACGCATAAATAAATTCAGGCATTTGGCAGAATTTGTCATTCCGGAGTTATAACTTTGCGGACTGATACGAAACACGAAGTTGCATGATTTACCTGAAGTCATTCGATCTGCCATCCAACGATATCGAGTCGGAGTATTTCCGTCCCAAAAAGGATCAGCACATCCCCACCTACCACGCCACTCTCTACCCTTTTCAGGTATTTCCGGCAAAGGACTTGAGCCACATCTGCTTTGACGACATCACCATTTTCAGCGGAGGGAACGGCTCTGGCAAGTCAACGCTGCTCAATGTACTGTGCGAGAAACTCGGATTGAAGCGAGACTCGTCATTCAACAAGACCGTACTTTACGATGATTATGTGGCTTTTACAGACATAGAGATGGCGCAGCTGACGAGAGAGGAGATGCGCGGCATGATGAGTGTTTCCAGGATAATAACCAGCGATGATGTGTTCAACCACATTCTGGATGTGCGCGACCGCAACGACAAGATAGACTTCAAGCGGCAGGTGATCCTGGATCAGCGGAAACAGTACCGGAGCGACCCGTCAGCCAGAGTCAGAGAGATTGATTTCGGTGATGAAGAAAGTGTCAGCCATTTCCATGAATATGCCGAAATGTCGCGGAGAAGCCTTTCTGCATCAGGCTATGTGAAGAAGCACCTCGGCTTCAATGAGCGCACCTATTCCAACGGCGAGAACGGGTTCAAGTATTTCACCGATGCCATCCAGCCCGGCGGTCTCTATCTGCTCGACGAGCCGGAAAACTCCCTGGCAGCAGAGCTTCAGACCGAACTGGCTGATTTCCTGCTCGGCATGGCAAGGTCATACGGGTGCCAGTTCATCATCTCGTCGCACTCACCGTTCCTCCTGTCCATCCCATTTGCAAAAATCTATGACATGGACGCCTTTCCTGTCTGCACCTGCAAATGGACAGCACTGCCAAACATCCGCCTCTACCACGACTTCTTCAAAGAGCACGAGAGCGAGTTCTGACGAAATAATATAACACAAATGGCAGAACAGTCGAAAATCATAACTGAATCATCCGGGCAGAAGCTCTGGAATGCAAACTATCTGAAGGTTTGGATAGGAAATTTTCTCATCCACTTCTCCTTCACTCTGATTGTTCCGCTGCTCCCGCTTTACCTTTCCGAAACATTCGGCGCCAACAAGCAGACAATCGGGCTGTGCCTTGCCGGTTATACTGTAATGGCATTGATTGTCAGGCCATTCAGCGGTTACATGGTTGACACGTTCCCAAGAAAGGTGGTTCTCATTGTCTGCAATTTCATCTTTTTCTCGCTTTTCGGCGGATATCTAGCTGCAGGTTCACTCACAATGTTCACGATATTCCGCACCCTTCACGGTGCTCCGTTCGGAGCCACAACCGTGGCTGCCAGCACCGTTGCCATCGATGTACTGCCCAGTGAACGCAGGACAGAAGGCATCGGGTATTACGGGCTCAGCAACAATCTTGCAACAGCAATAGGTCCGGTTGCCGCCATCTATATGCTGCAGGCATTTTCGGGTGACTTCCACACATTGTTCTGGCTGTCGCTGCTGTTTTCTCTTGCCGGCCTGGTCCTTGACGCTACCATCAAACTGCCCAGAAGAGACTTTGTACCAGAAAAAAAGGTCATGTCGCTGGACCGGTTCTTTCTGGTCAAGGGATGGAGAGAAGCCGTTGCAATGCTGTGCTACTCATTTTCATACGGTGTAATATCGACCTATGTCGCCATTTATGGCAAGGAAGAGCTTGGCATCACAAGCGGCACCGGGCTGTTCTTCTCACTGTTTGCCGTCGGACTCATCCTGTCGCGGCTCACCGGAGCGCGTGCGTTACGCAACAACCAGGTAAGCAGAAATGCAGGGATCGGTGTGGTGGTGGCAGCATGCGGATTCATGCTGTTTGCAGTGCTGCACACCCCTTTCGGATACTATACATCCGCTTTCATCATAGGTCTGGGCAACGGGCACATGTACCCTGCCTTCCAGAACATGTTCATCAATCTTGCACCAAACAGCCAGCGTGGCACCGCCAACTCATCCATCCTTACCGCATGGGATGCAGGAGTCGGGCTGGGCGTCCTGACAGGAGGCCTCATCTCAGAGCATCTTGGATATCATTGGGCATTCGGCGCCGCCGCAGCAGTCAATGCCATCGGCATGGTATACTACTTCCTCCGCGTGAGGAAGCATTATGAGACAGAAAAGCTCACAGCACGGTGAGGTTTGGGGAATAGAATAGACGGTAATGCAGAATGGCAGCGTCATGAAAAGTGTCCATACCGCCATAAACAGCACATCTTTTCTGTCAATCCCACAGATTCCAAGGATTGCAAGAACGATTGAAATTGCAAAAAGTGTGGTGACAATGACACCAGAGTTTTTCAGTAGTGTTTTCATAATGTGTGACTTCATTTTGATTTGCGCCTTCCCTGCAGAAGATTCAGAAGATATCCCACAGGGCCGATGGCCGGACTTTTTGTGCCGCAATCGGGACACGGCATTGGCATAGACATCACCGTAGCGTTCCATTCGATGTCATACGTCTTGAAAACCTTGCCGCAACAAGGGCATTTGAACCAGGTTTTACCTCTTACCATAAGATATATCGATTAATGTTTCAACCTGCAAAAATATTCGCCATGATTGCCAAATAGTAGCATAGTCCGGCTATTTTAATAACTTTGAACAAAAAAAACGAAGGCTATGGCCAAGAATTATTTCAACCGCTACGTGTGGCTGCTCGACACTTTAATGCAGCATGAGGGCTACGGTATGGGTGACCTGAAAGTGTCAATCATGACAAAAGTGCCAAGTGGGAAGAGGAAAAATGAGCTATATTTGTAAATCAAAACATTGAAGTCTATGACTATAGAGGACATACAGAAGATTATATCAACCGATGAGACCCGGACTCTCGAACTCAAGAAGACCACAGGAGAGTTGAAAGACGGTATGCATTCCGCCTGCGCCTTCCTGAATACCGACGGAGGATGGCTGATATTTGGTATAGCTCCAACGTCCTTGAAGATTGTCGGCCAGCAGGTGACTGATAATACCAGACAGGAAATCGGCAACGCAATCGCCGGACTGGAGCCAAGGCTTGATGTGCCGGTCATGTATATTGACATTCCGGACAAACCGGGATTCCAGGTCATAGCAATGCATTTTGACGGGTGGTCTTGGGGAAAAGAGCCGTTCACATATCGCGGATGTGCGTATATCAGATGTGAAAGTGCCACTCAGATAATGCCGCGTGAAATGTTCAACGAACGTCTCCGGGCTGCTCATGCCAGAGAGTTTGTCTGGGAGAATCAGGCGGCATACAATCTGACGGAGTCTGATCTTGACGAAAACAGAATTTATGGTTCTGTCCGTGCCGGTGTGCAGGGAGGAAGGATGCCGGAAACGGCATTGAGTCTCAAGGTTCCGGAGCTTCTTTATAACCTTGGACTGGTTGAGAACGGCAAAATTCTCAATTGTGCAGCGATGCTATACATTAAGGATGCACGCAACTTCCCCCAGTTCCGCATCCGTATGGCCCGGTTCAAGGGAACTGACAAACTGGAGTTCATTGACAACAAGGTTGTGGCTGGAAATTTCTTTGACATTCTGGATGCCGGTATTCAGTTCTGCTTCAAGCATCTCAACTTGAGTGGAAAGATAGTCGGCTTCAAACGAGAGGAGCAGCTTGAAATCCCAAGGGAAGCCATACGTGAAGGACTGATTAATGCCGAATGTCATCGTCGGTATGACCAACCCGGGACATCAATAGGGCTTGCAATCTATGATGACCGTCTTGAGATTGAAAATCCGGGAAGGCTCCCAATCGAGTTGGATGCCGAATCCATCAAGAAAAGCCACAAGTCGCATCCTTACAATCAAAAGATAGCCGATGTACTATACAAGGCTGACTACATTGAATCCTGGGGTACTGGGGTTCCCAGAATGGTGGACATTTGCAAGACTGCCGGATTACCAGAACCGTATTACGAAATAACTGACGGGTTTGTCACGCTTGTCTTCAAGAAAAAGAGCGATGGCGTAAATCGTGGCGCAAATGGCGCAAATCGTGGCACAATTTCGCTGACGGAAAGGCAAACAACAGTCTATGAGCTATTTACATCCGACTCGAAATATACGACAAAAGAGTTGTCGCAAATTACTGGAATACCTATGAGAACCCTTCAACGAGAACTTTCGGTGCTTGAAACAGCCGGGTACATTTCCAGAGATATCAAGAGAAGAGGTGGATATTGGGAGCTTAACACC
>JAZLJK010000025.1:0-13445 GCA_045617865.1 Bacteroidales bacterium
GATTCACCGGCAACTATGAGAAGACCGACGGCAGCGCCCGCGTTAAGCTGTATTGCCGTCTTTGGATGACCGGTGTGGGCAATTACAGCGGCAAGGCTGTCGGTGCCCAGCAGTTCCAGGTTTCATACGATTCAAAGGATGGGAAGTATACAGTGGAAGGCTATGTGGGTGACATGCGTGCCCGTCTGGTACCTGTCCGCTGCATGAAGGTGAAGTAATTCCCCGATGTCTTAGGATGAAGCCCTTTCCGCAATGCGGGGAGGGCTTTTTTATGACTATCAGCGTTTCCCCTCGTTTTTGACTGCTAGATCCATAGCGGCCGAGAACTTCGTGATATTTAGGCATAAGGTGTGCTCGTAGCCGAGAATCAGGCAATATCTTCGGAATTCACATAAGGCTGTGTCGGGCGTGCGTGTGGCGATAATAACAGTTTTTTACTAACTTTGCAATTTATTGCGCTATTTACTACACTATGAAAAGGAAAATCTTGTGTGCACTTGCGATTATGCTGATGACTGTATTCTCTGCATCGGCACAGTCGAAATACGAAAAAACATTTGTGAAAGACTCGACATGCGTTGCAGCGAGGGGTGAATTCATGAACCTCTTCAAGAAAGAGGGCAAAGTCTACGCAGAACTGCCGAATGAGATGTTCGGACGCGACATGCTGCTCGCCACCACCATCTCTGCAATCAGCAACGGTGAAGTGGGCGACCTCGGTTACAAGCCCTCGGACCCCATGCACGTGAAATTCGTTCAGATAGATTCGCTGATATTCCTTGCCAACGCCACAATAGCTCCGGACGTTGCAAATCAGGACGAGATAATGAAGGCTGTCGACAATGTGAGCCTGCCTGCAATAATCCTTTCTTTCAAGAAATTCTGTGACGGTCCCGACGGAAAGTCTGTGGTGTTTGATGCCACATCGCTGTTCATGAATGCGCTTGATGCACTTTCACCAGTCCCTGAAGGCTCGTCAAGCGGTATCTCTACATCAGCCTCTTTCAAGGAGTCGTCTTCGGCAATCGACTGCATCAAGGCGTTCAAGGACAATGTCAGCGTCAAGTCATATCTGTCGTATCAGGTGAGCCAGAGTGTCCTCGGATTGCTCAAACTCATGGACAAGGCTCCCGTCACGGTTTATGCAACACGCACTCTGCTGCTTCTGCCCGAGCAGGCTGCAAAAACGCGTATTGCCGACTCGAGGGTGGGAATTTTCCTCACCAACCGTGCAAAGCTCGACGGTCACAAAGACATGAGCAGCACATATTCTGTAATCAACAGGTGGAATCTGGCACTTGCCGACACTGCGGCATATCTGGCCGGAAAGCCCACAAAGGTTACAACTCCGATAGTGTTCTACCTCGACGATGCGTTCCCTGCAAGATACCGTGCGGCAGCCAAGACCGGAATCGAGCGCTGGAACAAGGCATTCGAGAAGATCGGGCTTCTGGAAGCTGTGCAGGTGAGGGACTATCCGCAGGACGATCCCGAGTTCGACCCCGACAACCTCAAGTATTCCTGCATAAGATACATGCCCAAAGCCACTGCAAATGCCATGGGTCCCTCATGGGTTGACCCTCGTTCTGGCGAGATCATCAACGCCAGCGTGATAGTATACAGCGATGTCACCAGGCTCATCAACACGTGGAGGTTCATCCAGACATCACAGGTTGACGAGAGAGTGAGGGCTGTGGCTCTGCCTGAAGACATCATGCAGGAGTCTATATCTTATGTGCTGGCTCACGAAGTGGGTCACTGCCTGGGCTTCATGCACAACATGTCGGCATCGTCTACATTCCCTGTGGATTCGCTCCGCAGTGCATCGTTCACCCAGAAATACGGCACCACACCTTCAATCATGGACTATGCCCGCTTCAACTATGTGGCCCAGCCCGGTGACAAAGGGGTGAAACTGACTCCTCCCGACCTCGGAGTCTATGACGAATACCTTGTGGAATATGCATACAAGCCTCTAATCGGCAAGACTGAAGCAGAGGAGAAAGCCATTCTGGAAGCTCTGGTGGACAGCCATGCAGGAGATGCACGTTACCGCTACGGCCGCCAGCAGGTCCGCCACCGCTACGACCCCAGCGCGATTGAAGAGGATCTTGGCGACGATGCGGTGAAGGCTTCAGGCTATGGAATAGCAAACCTGAAATATATCATGCAGAACATGCCTCAGTGGATCACCGACACTGAAGACCCCGACGGCAGCCACCGCGAGATTCTCTATGGTCAGATTCTTACGCAGTACAACCGCTATCTGGCTGCTGCAATGATGAATGTGGGAGGTATATACCTCACATCAGAAAGGCCAGTCAACGGTGCTGATAAGTTTGTTGCAGTGGATGCCGAGAAGCAGAGAGAGTCGCTGCATTGGGTGATGGAGCAGATCGACGACTGCGGCTGGATTTACAACCAGGAGATAGCCAAGGTGCTGAACATGATGGTCAACCGTTCGGAGGTCGTTGCATTCAACAATACAATCGACCTGTTCGACACCTACAAGAATGTGATAATGAGCGCTCATGTTGCTGAAAACAACGGTGCGGAAGATATATTCACACCTGAGGAGTGGCTTGACGAATGCTACAACTGGGTGTGGAAGAAGGCATTGAAAGGGGACAAGCTCTCCATGGCAGAGCGCAACAAACAGTCGCTCTTCGTGAAGGAACTGTCATCCACCGCATCAAAAGCTCCCACCTATACATCTGCAAGCCTTTACAAGCTTGACGGAAGGCAGTATCTTCCCACTCTCGACCAGATGCTCTCATACGGCCTGATAGACAGCAGCGTGGCAGACAGATGCGGTGCATGGCTCAGGGAGTATGAAGAGGAAAACGGGGCAGGGGCTGTGGCTGCTGCTCTGGCCGGCAGTGAATCTGCCCTGGCAGGGAATGAGTTCGGTCAGGCCGGCTATGGCTGGCAGGCTAATGTCAACACCAAGGTTATTGACCGCAGCTACGAACTCTATTACAAATATGCAGTGAAGAGTCTTGACACTCTGAAGAAGGCTGCAAGAAGGGCTCACAAAGATGACAGGGCGCACTACAATGCTCTTATCAAAACTCTTGGTGCAGCCATTGAATAGTAATGTATAATTGTTTAAATATGAGGAAATTAACAACGATTCTCACACTTCTGCTGGTGCTGGCCCAGGGCTCTGCCTGGGGGCAGACATACCGCACTGTGACAGGAGTTGTGTATGACACAAGAGGCGAGACTGTGATAGGTGCGGCGGTGCAGCAGAAAGGCACCGACATAGGAGTTGTCACAGACGCCGACGGCAAGTATTCCATCAAACTCAAGAATGCCACCGATGCCACCGTGCTGGTGTTCTCATCGATGGGAATGGTTTCTCAGGAAGTCAAAGTGGGGTCGCGTGCAGTGGTGAATGTCACTCTGGAAGATTCTGCCGATGCTCTGGAAGAGGCAGTGATCCAGACTGGATACGGTGTGGTTCAGAGGCGGTCTGACCTGACCGGATCTGCTTTTCAGGTAGATGGCAAGCAGCTCTCACAGCTTCCAGCCGGCCGAATAGACCAGCTGCTGGAAGGTATGGTGCCCGGTGTGAGCGTGCAGACCAGCAACAGCAACGGACGCACCAGCGTCAAGATCCGCGTGCGCGGCGATGCATCGCTGAGTGCATCAAGCGAACCTCTCTGGATTGTTGACGGTGTGCCTATCTACACCGGCAGCAAGACAGGATCGGTAACCGGTGTGAGCTACTCTGTGAGCCCTTTCACAATGATTAATCCCGATGACATAGAGTCTATGACTGTGCTTAAGGATGCCGCAACCACCACTCTCTACGGTGCCGACGGTGCCAACGGTGTGATTCTGGTCACCACCAAGAGCGGCAGCAGCGAAAAGACCCGCATCAATATCTCGATGCGCTCCGGAGTGAGCCATGTAGACCGCAGCACTCTGCTGAAAATGTGCACCAGAGACCAGTGGCTGGAGCTTGCAAAGGAGGGCTGGACCAACTCAGGCCGCCCCATCGAAGCTTTCCCTTACCAGGACAACGAACACAACCGCTATTCCGAGACCGATACCGACTGGTATGATGTATATTACGGAATGGGTCTGGACCGGCAGGTCAACTTCTCGGCTTCCAGCGGCAACAAGAATATGTCGAACTACCTCTCGATAGGATATTATGCCAACAATTCCGCAGTGAAAGGTAACAACCAGACCAGATACACCATCAGAAACAGGTCTGTGTACCGTTTCACCGACAAGCTGTCGCTCGACTTCACTCTGTCCGGCGGATATCACCACAACGACATCTTCTCTGTGACATCGTCGCTTTTCAGAGTGCAGCCCATCTTCGCCCCTTACGAAGATGACGGCGTCACACCCAGGCTCTACAACTGGTACAGTCAGTCAGACACCGAATACAACCCTGTGAAACGTAAGTTCGTCTACAACTCAGTCCCCGACCGTGACTGCAACGACAACTACCAGAACACCATCACAGGCGATGCCAACGCCACACTTCAGTGGAAACCCATCAAAGGGCTTACCGTCAGCAGCCAGTTCGGTGTAAGCGCAATGGATATCTACGAAGGGCGTTACGATTCATCAAAGACCCTCGACGGAATATATGAAGACGGTCTCAACGGATATACCCGACGCAGCGGTGTGTTCTCGTTCACAATGAACAACATAGACCGTGTAAACTTCAACCGCACCTTCGGAAAGCACAGCGTGTCGGCACTTGCAGCGATAGAGTTCACCGACAAGAGCCACCGCAATCTTAATGTCACCGGCCACGGTTTCATCAACGACCACATCAAGGAGGTGGCATACGCAAGCGACGAGTCCATCGACGGTTCGTCCAACACCAGCTTCACCCGCTCGCTCTCGTATCTCGGCCAGGCCACATATTCATTCGACCGCCGCTATTACCTGAGTTTCTCATACCGCCGTCAGGGCAACTCGTCGTTCAGCAGCTATGCGCGGTGGGGCAGCTTCATGTCGGTGGGTGCATCATGGAACATGCACAACGAGAAGTGGTTCAACTCTGACGTGGTGAACACACTCAAGCTAAAGGCATCATACGGCAACAATGGCAACTCGCGTCTCGACACTTCATCGTCGTTCGGTACCTATGTCTATTCAGACAGCTCGTACTACGGTGGTGTGATGGGAGCGCATCAGGGGACGCCACCCAACCCGGGACTAAGCTGGGAAACCACTTTCATTCAGAACTACGGTGTTTCAGTAGGTCTATGGAAACGCATTGATATCGACATAGAAGGTTACTCAAAGCTTACAAAAGACCTTCTCTACAGCGGACGTGTCTCAAGCGTTATCACCGACGGAACTGTTACAAGGAACGTGGGATCGATAGAGAATCTGGGTCTGGAGGTGAATGTGAACGCGCGTGTCATAGACAATCCCGACTTCAAGTGGACTGTGAATGTCAACGGCTCACGCAACCGCAACCTCATCCGCAAGCTCTACAAGGGCATGCATACAGGTTTCTTCGACTATGTATGGATGGAGGGTGCCAGCAAGAATGCCTGGTGGCTGGTGCGCTGGGCCGGTGTGGACCCCAACGACGGATCACCCATGTGGTATGACATCAACGGCAACCTTACATACAGCTTCACATACGACAACCGCGTGCTGCTTCCTCAGTACGACAAATATCCCACTGTGGAAGGTGGTATGCAGCAGCATTTCGAATACAAGAACTTTGCCCTCGATTTGATGTTCAACTACGACATCGGCGGCTGGGACCAGTTCTACTACCGTACCGACGGCCACGACATCATCGGCGAGAATGTGATTGTGGAGGAGCTTGACCACTGGCGTCAGCCCGGCGACCTTGCTGTGAACCCCAGGTTTGTGTACAAAGAAGAGAACAGTTCGTCAATGTCATCGACCCGCGAGCTTATGTCCACCACCAACGTGCATTTCCACAGCGCTGCGCTCTCATACAGCATTCCCGAAAGAATCACACGCAGCCTGAAGATGTCAGACGCTTCAGTCCGCTTCATCGTGGACAACCCTTACTTCTGGTCGCCCGACCAGAGCCGAGACCGCAACAGCTACAAGACATTCAAGTATGCCAGCGGCCTCACGCGTACTTATTCGGCTGAGTTGAATATAACCTTCTAATTCTGCAGACATTATGAAAAAGATTACATATAAGATATGTGCAATTGTGGCTGCAGGCCTGGCTGCTGTGGGCTGCACCTCTTTCCTGAATGTGGAAAGCATCGGTAAGAGTACCATCGAAACATTCTTCCAGGACGTCACCGGCCTTCAGGCGGCAGGAGTGGGGCTTCACCGCGAGCTGCTGGAATTCTATGACGATGAATTTCTCTTCTACGCCGACCTTGCAGGTGATATGGTGAACCTTGTGACTGTAAATGCCAATGAGGCAGAGACCCGCATTCACAATTTCAACAACCGGCCGGAAGACAACGGCGGTTTTGTGCGCACCATCTGGGGCGGGGGATACACTGTCATCACAAATGCCAACAACATTCTTTATTACGGAGCGAAGCTGCGTGACCTGTGTCCCTCTGAATCAGACCAGAAAATCATAGACAAGGTATTCGGATGGGCTTATTTCACACGTGCCCTGGTCACTCTGGACCTCTGCCATGTCTATGCACAGCCCTACGCTTTCACTGCCGACGCTTCGCATCTTGGAGTGCCATGCGTCACCACCGTCTACGGCTTTGAAGACATTGTGGCGCGCGCTACTGTCAAGGAATGCTACGATCAGGCGATCGAAGACCTGAACACAGCATACGGGCTTCTTGGGGACGAGTTCACCGATCCCAACTACATTTCCGGCCTTGCATGTCAGGCATTGCTTGCCCGCGTGTACCTGTACATGGGCGATTATGATAATGCCGAAAAATACTCGAAGACTGTGATGGACCGCATCACCCTCACACCGCGCGACGAGTATGTCGACATGTACCGCAATGCCGGAAAGGTCGCAGGCAGCGAGTCTATCCTCAGGATGAATAACTACGATGCCACATCGCACATGAAGAGTGTGACCGACCCCACTGTCAACTACAGCATGGTGCCTAACGACGCGCTTCTTGCAATGTATCCCGAAAATGACATCCGCCGCGAGCTTATGACCTACATTCCCGAGCCTACCGAGAAGGAGTTTGCAGGGCAGACATTCACAGCCTGCACCAAATACTGCGCATACAAGAGCATCACCGATGAGAAGGCGCGCCGTGTAGACCCGTTCGTGCTGCGCGGCTCTGAGATGTATCTTATCCATGCCGAGGCGCTCTGCAACCGCGCTGCGCCGGACCTGGCAGGAGCTGTGGCAGACATCAAGGCGCTGGAGGCCCGTGCAAGAGGCATCTCTGCCAGCAGTGTGAACCTGCCTTACAGCGATGCCGCATCTGTCAATGCTCTGATAGAGAAGGAGCGCATTCTGGAGCTCTGCTTCGAGGGGCACCGTCTGCTTGACATCCTGCGCCGCGGCCAGAATCTCAAACGCCCCGACAGCACCACATCCAGCACCAGGAGCATCAAGTATCCCGACTACCGTTTTGCACTGCCAATCTGCCAGATGGAGATGCAGGCAAACGAGAATATGATTCAGAACGACGGTTATTCAGAAACAGAATAAAAGATGAAAAAGACACTATACATCACTTTTGCCGCGCTGTTTGCCGCGCTTGGCGCCTTGACTGGCTGCACTCCCGAGCTTGAACCGCTCGACAGCCCGTTTGTCTATATCAAGGATGGAAACGGCACAGGCTCGATGAATGTGGATGCCGACGCCAACAACCTCACCACATCTATCTATATCACCACTGTGTCCCGCAAGATGGAAGAGCCTGTGGAGGTCTCTTTCAGGGCAATTGTGGGAGACGGTCTGAAAGAAGGGGTGGACTTCCGCATAAAGCAGGGACTCGAGGGAACCATAAAGTTCCAGCCCGGCAACACAAAGATGCCTATCCACGTGGTCTGGTCTAAGAACCCCGACCTTGACCCATCGAAGGACAACACCCTCACCATCGAGCTCACTTCATGCTCGCACCCCGACTTCACACTCGGATACCTGAGCCTTGGTGACACACACCTCTACAGGTCATACACTTTCACACGAATCAAATCCAATTAACAACCAATATTAATTTTTTATCACTATGAAAAAGATCGTAAGTTATCTTCTCGGTGCCGCTTGCGTCGTACTGGCATGCGCCTGCGACCCCAACGAGCACGACAATGTAGCCCAGCTCAATTCATTCGGCTTCAAGGCTGCCCAGAACTCTGCCCTGACAAGTGACTGCAACGCCACTATCGACGGCACAACTCTCAAGGTTGTGATTCCTGCCGGAACAGACCTCACAGCTCTTGTACCTTCATTCGATGTTACTGTAAACGATGAGGTTACAGTGGGCTCTACTCTCGCTGAATCTGGCGTTACTGCATGCAACTTCAGCAGCAATCCCAAGATTACTGTAAAAGACGCCGTAGACGGTCAGTCTGTCGAGTACACAATCGAATTCGCTGAGAACGACGGTGCTGCCGAGCTCCTCAGCTTCGGTTTCTACAAAGATGGCAACTCAAGCCTCGAAGAGGATGCAGTTGCTTCTGAGATTGCAGACGAAATGATTATCCGTATTCCTGAGGGCGGTGCAGGCAAGACCCTCATGGCAAAGTTCGAGGCCGGTAACGGCGACGTTGTCACTATCGACGGCGAAGAGGTTAACGGTACAGCTACAGTAGACTGCTCTTTCCCTATCGACATCGTTGTCACTGACCCTGTTGCAGGTGTTTCAAAGACTTATGTCGTAAAGGTTGGCAAGATCCTCAAGATGGAATGGAACAAGGTTATTGAATACACCGATGCAGAGGGTACTCTCTACAACGACTTCGGTTTCGCTATCAACCCTGTCGACAATGTGCCTTACTTTGTGTATAACCGCGCTGTAGATGGACAGAAGAGGTCTATCGTTGTTGTTAAATACGAGAATGGTGCTATGACTACAGTCGGCACTCCCGGCTTCAATGCGGCTCTCACAAGTGACTCCGGCATACCTAAGATTGCTTTTGACAAAGACGGTGTTGCTTATGTTTTCTATGCTGACGGTGACTACAGCAAGCTCTCTACAGTCCGCAAGCTCGAGGGTGACTGGAATGTAATGGGTACTCCCGGTTTCGGCTCAGACGAGAAACTCAACACTTCATACGGCAACGGCATGATGATCGATCCCAAGACTAACACTCCCGGTATTGTATACACTGCAAACACAAAGAATGCCGCAGGCTATCGTACCACTGTAGGTGGCGTATTCAACGGTTCTGACTGGAACTATGCTGCCGTTTCAGGCATGCCTGCGGTTGATGGTTCTACTGCTGCTGTAATGGCTTATTCACCTGTTGCGACTACTGACGAGGCAGCATACATCATTGCATCTGCAAACCAGTCAGGCTTCCAGCTCATCAAGTTCGCTGACAAGTCATTCTCAGTGGTTTCTTCATATCTTGACGGCCACAACTACGCATCACTCATGGGTTTTGCGGCTGACTCTCAGAAGAACCTGTATCTCCTTGGCGCTGACAATGAAGGTACAGACGACTACAACTTGAACCTCAGCAAATATGACGTTGCAAACAATCAATGGACCAAGATGGCAAGTACCATCCAGACCAAATACTCTGCAACATCAGGTTCAAAGGCTGCTATCTGCATTGACAAGTCAGACAACATCTATGCAGCATACGGTGATGCAAACAAGGTGCTTTGGTTCGGTGGCATCGACCCCGAGACCAAGGATTGGGGCGGCTTTACAAAACTTGACGGCGATAATACCATAAAGAGCGATATCGTCATGGAATTCTCAAAGGACGGTTCTGTAGGTTATCTGGTATGGCTCCGTGCAAAGACCGAGACTGCCCCTGTAACTATGGTTGTTTACGAGTGCAAGCTCGAGGCTGATATCCTTCCCGAATAATCTGCGGATTATCTATAAGACAGGCTCCCCGGACAGCGACATGCTCTCCGGGGAGTTTTGTTTGAGAAGCTGTGAAAACAAATTATCACTATCTTCGCACATGGTTAATGACTGACTCTTTATGCCTGTAATTCACATAACATCTCTTGACGAGCCTGGGAGCTCGCTTCACACATCACGGTGAATGCCTGGAATGAGTGGGCGGAAGGCAGCTCGCTGGAGCCTGACGAGGAATTCGACAATGCCTGGCTCGAAGCAGTCCGACGGGTATTTTAAACTTATAACTAAATTTGGATATAACTGAAATACGTTGTATCTTTGTGGCTATGGGAATGAGTTCTGACATTGATAATCTCAAGGCGGCCAGGCGTCGCAGGGTGGCGGAGGAGATTTCTGATGCTCTCAAGGCTTCGGGGATGACCAGGAAGGAGTTTGCGGCGGCTATGCACCGTCAGCCCAGTGAGGTCACTAAGTGGCTTTCCGGCACGCATAATTTCACCTGTGACCTTCTCGAAGAGATTTCCACTGTCCTGTGCACTTCTATCTCTGGCGCTGATACCAGGCTGGACTGCTCTCTGGATATTGGCACACTGACTGACGGGTATGGTGATTCTGCTCACGGTGCTGCCAATTTGTATGAACCTTCCGGATGCTCTCTTTATGTTGAGCTACCTGCGTCTGTGGTAGATAAACTGAGGGCGAAGGCGGCCGGCTCGGCTCTTACGTTCCGTCAGTATGTCAGCAAGGTTCTCTGTGACGATGCTGTAAGTTCGCCCGTGTCTGCAATGGATTTCTGCGGGGTCTGGCCCGACGAGATGCCTTCTGCCGAAGATCTCCGCAGTATGCGTACTCAAAACGTTTTCCCTGATATTTTCTGATATGAGATATTTGCTGGACACCAACATCGTTGTCAACTGGCTTCATGGCCGCCATCATATCGCAGAGATGGTGGATGAGGTAGGTCTCGACCAGTGTTATATCTCTGAAATAACCAAGGCTGAGCTGCTTTTTGGTGAGGAGAAGGCCATAAGCCGCGGCATTGCGGTCAACAGGGAGCCTCTGAGGCTTCTTTTCCGCACTGTGGGGATTGTACCTGTAAGTGATGCGCTGGATCTGTATGCGTCTGAAAAGGCGCGCCTTCAGGCTGAAGGTACACCGCTGGATGATTTTGACCTGCTGATAGGTTGCTCTGCTGTCACAGGTGGCATGGTGATGGTCTCTGACAATGTGAGCCACCTTGGCCGCATCTCCGGCATCCGTCTTCAGAACTGGGTGTCACGCTAGTTCCGCGGCGCGGGCGTGGGAGGGCTCTACTTCGGAAGCACTTTGCCAGATTTATCGTTTCTTTATTACAATAGGCTTTTCCCACATTTTCCAACGACGGTAGGCTTTATTAAGAGTTTTTTCAATTATATCATAGTCTGACCAGCTGAATGAAAATGTAAGAGGATATTTCTTTATCTTATTTTTAACAAGTTTGTTATAGTCGGTAAAGTATCGGGAATAATAATATGCATCGACAAAGGGCAGGATGCATTCGGCAAAGTCTTCTCGCGTTAATTTGCAATCACAATATTTGATGAAGAAATCTGTACCAGTCATTTCCCTTTTTTTTACTTTTTCTACTGATTCAGGCTCTTCTGAAAGATGTAAATCTCCGCAATAGTCGTGCATGATTGCCCACGTCAAGAACATGGCGCAATGGTTACTTGCATAATCCCAAAAGATGGAAAAATCATCGTCTGCCTCCTCATCTAATGACTTTCCTGTTTTTTTCATCCAGTTTCTTATTGCTTTGTCAATCTGATATTCAGGATCATCCGCAATAAAAGTTTTTATTTTACGCTTGGTCAATGAAGAATACGTGATGTTCCAAATCCCGAATATTAGTAGTAATGAGAGTATTATCTGCATAAAGAATCTGTCTGGAATTACAAATTTAATGACATGTTGTATTAAGGACAAATCTTTTTTCGCATGCGTAATATCATTGATTCCTGGCACTTACAAGGAGTCCGCGCCCGTTTGTGCGTGCGGGGGGAAAGGGAAGTTGGTATAATGAAAAAACCACCGCTGAGGCGGTGGCTAAATTTCAGGGGCTCGAAACTGCCGGAACAGAAAGGGGTGTCATCCCTTACGCGAATTCCCATGTTAGCTGTTATTCGTCATTGTTTCCGTCTTCAATCTGCTTGACGTCATCCGGAGCATTCAGGCCCTTTGCATTTGCAGAGGTAACAACGGATCTGCCCAGTTGTTTCTCCAGCTCTGCACGAGCAATCTTCGCTACGTGACCGCCACGTTTTGCGACGGTCTTGTTCTCTGTGAAGTTTGACGGGTTCTGCTTCTGAGACAATTCCGTTGTTGCAACCTCGGCGAGAGTATTCAAGGCACTCTCCATCCTGGTCATATTGTCACGCAGATTCTCTTTCTTCAGTCCCTTGAAGTTCTTGTACTGTTTGGTCGTGAAGCCGGACCATTCCTGAGTTATGATGTCAGTCAAGGTTGCATATTGGCTGTCTTTGACACCAGTACGCTTCCATTCGTCAGTCAAAGCCTTGCGGGCCTCCTTGCCTTTCATCCTCTCGGCAATCCAGCCTTCACCGTATCCTTTCTTGCGGTAGTACTCGATACCTCTGTCAATGGCCAGCTCAGGATCTTGGATTTCATCGATTCTCTCTGATGCCACCTGGGCCATCCATACCTTGAACGGCTCTGCCTTCGGCGATGGAATTGACTGAATCAGACGGAATAACTGAACCTGATCTGCAACATCGGTTTGTCTCATCTTTCCGTCTGCAGCGGGCATTTTGAAAGCGTTACAATTTGTAACGGTTTGGTCCCCTTCAGCTATAAGTCTCTTTTTCAAGACTCGCCAATATGTCTGAGGGTTGGCACTGTCCGTCAGAACCGCCACCACATCCACTATTGAGAAATACCATTTCTCTTCCTTGTCATCCCACGCAGTTCTTATCTGCCTGTCATTGAATAATTGCAAAGCCTGTTTCTGTGCCATAATTGAAATCACGTTATTAGTTTCAACGCAAATATAACACAAAAATCCCGGCCACCATTACAGCGGCCGGGAAGATTTTAATCACCGGTCAATCAACCTAGTCGCTTTCCAGCACTGCGAGTGCGAGCATGTCGCCCGACTTCTCGCCGGTGGCCGTGTTGACGTAGAAGTACTTCACGAACACCTTAGGCTTGCCCTCGGAAGGAGCACCGTACTTGTTGTCGTACGAGGTCTTGAGAGCGATGGCAGTGGTGACGGGAGTCTGTGGTGCGATGAACTCAGCAGCCTTTGCGTAGGCCTTGCTGATACCATTGCTCTGAGGCTCGGATGCGCAGATGACGAGCTTGATGTTGGTGGTAACAGTAGGGATGGATGCAAGGGTGAGAGTGAACGCCTCGTCTGACAGTGCGAGGGTTGCAGATGCAGGAGCATCGACACCTGACAGAGTCGGAGGAAGGGTGAGGATATCACCA
>JAZLJK010000026.1:0-5183 GCA_045617865.1 Bacteroidales bacterium
AGGAGCTCCGCTCCTACATTCACTACTACAATTATGACCGTATAAAGTTGAGACTAAAAGGAAAGAGTCCGGTGCAATACCGAACTCTTTACCAATAAGCTTTTAATGTTAAACCGTCCAACTTTTGGGGTTCATGTCACATATTACCGGACTCTTTATTTAAAAGTATTATGAAAATTGCAAGGTTGCTAGCTTTCCTGATGGGCTCAATTCTAATAATTGGCTGCGCAGAGGACTATGGAGATGATATATCCAATATCTACGACGAACTCGATGCTATCAAAGCGCAGATGAGCCAGGTCAACACCGACATCGGTTCGCTCAGAACCTTGGTGTCTGCCGTACAGGAGAATGACTTCGTGACTTCGGTTTCCACAGTTGTAGAAGCTGGAAAAGAGGTCGGCTGCATCATCAATTTCAAGAAAAGCGGCTCTGTGACGCTACGCAACGGTGATCCCGGCAAAGACGGATACGCTCCTGTCATGGGTGTCGTACAGCAGGATGGCGTGTGGTGCTGGACAGTCGACGGCAAACTGCTGAAGGACGGCTCGGGCAACAACGTCTGTGCAGAGGGCAGGGATGGGGCAACCCCTCAGATGAAAGTTGAAGGTGGATTCTGGTATCTCTCTTACGACAATGGCGTGTCATGGAACCGTCTGGGCCGTGCAACGGGCAGTGACGGAGATTCATTTTTCAAGTCTGTCGATGCCGTCTCCAGCGATGAATGCGTATACGTGGTTCTTGCCGACGGAACTGAATTCACATTGCCCAAACATACCGGCATCCGCATCATTCTTTCAGAACAGGATGATATCTGCATCTCTCCCGGCAGGACGGTTGAAATTTACTACACTATATCAGGAGCCTCAAGAAGCCCGAAAGTAAGTGTTTCTACATCCAATGGATGGATTGCTGATATTAGTAAGGAAGATGATACATCCGGCGTGGTCTCTGTAACTGCTCCGAATCCTTATTTGAACGGTAATGTAACCCTGCTGGCTGGCGATGACCAGCATACAGTGATGGAGGCGCTGTCATTCGTGCCCGATTATTCACCAGCCCGGGTGGTGGACCTCGGCCTTTCTGTGAACTGGGCTTCATGCAACCTCGGAGCAGAAACACCTGAAGGGCTTGGAGATTATTTCGCATGGGGTGATACAGAACCAAATAGCGGAAACACTTATGCATGGACAAGCTACAAGTGGCGTATATCGGGTGAGAGTCAGAATGATGTAAAGCTTTCAAAATACATCACAGACTCAAAGTTCGGCAAAGTTGACAACAAGACTGCCCTTGAACTGAATGATGATGCCGCACGTGTACAGTGGGCTGGAAAGTGGCGTCTGCCTACAGCAGATGAGTTCGAAGAGTTGCTGGACCGTTGCAAATGGGAATGGACATCGGTCAACGGAGTTTATGGATATAAAGTGACAAGCAAGGTGGCAGGGTACAGGAACAGCAGCATCTTCCTGCCTGCTGCAGGCAAAATCTATGGTTCTGTCACAGATGGGGCCGGTTCATACGGGTGCTACTGGTCATCTTCCCTGAACAGCGGTCAGACATTATACTCATACCTTTATTGGTTCGGCAGTGCAGGCCGCTACAACTACAGTTACGACTACCGTTTTGCAGGGATGTCTGTCCGTCCGGTTACTGAATAGTCTTTCCACTTTCCAATAAAAGTATTATCTTTATACGTTTTTTTACGATTAATACCGATTGAACATGAAAAGAACTATCGCTTCACCCAACGCCCCCAAAGCTGTGGGGCCATATTCTCAGGCAGTTGAAATCAACGGAACACTCTTCGTATCAGGCCAGCTTCCTGTCAATCCTGCCGATGGCAAAGTGCCCGAAGGAATTGAGGCACAGACACGTCAGAGCCTGAACAATATCGGTGCAATCCTTACCGAGGCAGGCCTTTCATTCGACGATGTTGCAAAAACCACTGTGCTTCTTGACGACATCAATAATTTCGCTGCAATGAATGCTGTGTACGCAGAATATTTCCCCAATGACAAGCCGGCACGTGTATGCTACCAGGTGGCAGCACTGCCCCTTGGCGTAAAGGTGGAAATCGATGCAGTTGCAGGCAAATAATATTCAGCATTGGAAAAGCTTTTCAACTTCCTTGCTGTAGGACTAGGCGGAGCAATAGGGAGCATGATGCGCTACGGCATCACGCTCCTTGCTGCCGCTTTCAATCTTTCAAGTGCCGTCGGCACTCTTTTCGTGAATGTGGCGGGCTCTTTTCTGATAGGGCTTCTCACCGGATGCTGCAAAGGCCAGACTCTGTTCCTGCTTCTTTCCGTCGGTCTCTGCGGCGGTTTCACCACATTCTCAACCTTCTCTCTGCAGAATTTTCATTTCTTCCAGGACAGCAGGATCGGCCTTGCGCTGCTCTATATCGCAGGAACTGTAGTTGTCTGCATCCTGATGTCGTGGCTTGGTTACATGCTTGGCCAGAGCCGCCTTACAGCCTAGTGCTGAATAATAAATAATCTTACAAATATGAACTGGTTTGGAATTATACTGGGAGCTTCGGCTTTCGTTGCAATTGGAATGTTTCATCCCTTAGTTATCAAGGCTGAGTATTATCTTGGCAAGCAATGCTGGTGGATGTTCCTCATGGCGGGGCTGGCCTTGTGCGTAGCTTCACTTTTTACTTCAGGAGTGCTTTCTGCTATAACCGGAGTGTTTGCATTCAGCTGCTTCTGGTCTATTCTCGAGCTTTTCCAGCAGGAGAAGAGAGTGAAGAAGGGCTGGTTCCCGGAAAATCCTAACAAGAATCATAATGTGATTGGTGTGATTGCCGTTGCATGTGCAGCAGCAGTTTCTCTTTCATCATGCTCGGGAGACGCTTTTAAAGGTCATGTTGTGGATGTCGTATCCGGGACTGTGACTGATGCCAGGATTGTAGTAAAAGACGGCGTCATTGCAGAGATAGAACCCTGCAGGGTGAGAGCGGGTGCTCCGTATTTCATTCCTGGTTTCATAGACTCTCATGTCCATATAGAAAGCTCCATGATGCTTCCAGAAGAGTTTGCCCGCATCGCAAAGCGCCATGGTACAATAGGCGCAATCTGCGACCCTCACGAAATTGCAAATGTGCTGGGAATCCCCGGTGTGGAACTTATGCTTGACAATGCAAGGCAGACCTGCTTCTACTTCGCTTTCGGAGCACCCAGTTGCGTGCCCAGCTGCAGCACCGACATCGAAACCAGCGGTGCTGTGCTGAACAGTAGTGACGTGGCATCTCTGCTTGCAAGAGATGATATCTACATGCTTTCCGAGATGATGAACTATCCGGGTGTGCTGTTCAATGATGCTGAAGTGATGGCCAAGATTGCTGCAGCCCAGAATGCCGGCAAGCCGGTTGACGGCCATGCCCCAGGATTGAGAGGAGAGGAGCGTGCACGGTACGCCTCCGCCGGTATCTCAACCAACCATGAGTGCTCGCAGTATGACGAAGCCCACGATGCAGTTGAAAGCGGCATGATGATTCAGATTCGAGAAGGATCCGCTGCAAAGAATTATGAGGCTCTTGCCCCGCTGATTGCAGAGTATCCTGACAGGCTGATGTTTTGCACCGATGACTCGCATCCCACCGATCTTGTGAAAGGGCATATAAACTCAATAGTGAAACACGCCCTTGCCGACGGATATCCTGTAATGGATGTTCTGAAGATTGCGTGCCTCAATCCTGTGCGGCACTACGGTCTCAAGTCGGGACTTCTGCAGGTTGGTGACAGTGCCGATTTCATTGTAGTGTCAGACCTCACTCCAGAATTCGAGGTCATTTCAACATATATTCAGGGTGTGCTTCAGGAAGATGTTGAAAGTCATAAGCTTGATATACAGGATGACTATAATGTATTTGTTGCAGCTCCTGTCAATGTGGACGATATAGCATATCAAGGAGATGATGCCGCTGATATTCCCCAGATTGTTGCTACCGACGGCTCGCTGCTTACCGGCTGGTACAACGGCCCGAAGGATGAACATTCGCAGAAACTTGTGACATATAACCGCTATACTCCCGATGCCAGGCCCCAGGTTGCTTATATCCGTGGCTTTAATATCAACTGCGGTGCCATTGCACAGACTATTGCACATGACTGCCACAATATCATTGCTGTAGGATCTGATGATGAAAAGATAGTGGAGATGATAAACCGCGTGATAGAGATGCGTGGCGGCATTGCAGCAACAGACGGCAATGTGACTGTGGCGCTTCCACTGCCGGTCGGTGGAATCCTTTCCGATCTTTCAGGTGATGAATTGTCAGAAATCAACCTTCAGCTTGAGCAGGTTGTCCGCAGGAGTGGCTGCCAGTTCAAATCACCGTTCATTACTCTCGGATTCATGGCTCTGCCTGTGATTCCGCAGCTGAAGCTTACAGACAAAGGTTTATTTGACGGGAATTCATTCAAATTCGTTGAATAAGCGTGATAGATTTCTTAACTTTGCAAGAAGAACAAATTTTTAATATCAAATAATAAAGTAAAACAAGATTATGGCAAACAAGTACGCCGGTACCCAGACCGAGAAAAATCTGGAAGCTGCTTTCGCAGGTGAGTCACAGGCTCGTAACAAATACACTTATTTCGCTTCAAAGGCAAAGAAAGAAGGATATGAGCAGATAGCAGAGCTTTTCCTCAAGACTGCTGATAATGAGAAAGAGCACGCAAAGCTCTGGTTCAAGGAGCTGAACGGAATCGGTGATACAGCCGAGAACCTTGCTGCTGCAGCTGCTGGTGAAAACTACGAATGGACAGATATGTACGAAGGCTTTGCAAAGACTGCAGAGGCTGAGGGCTTTGACGCTCTTGCTGCCAAGTTCCGCCTTGTAGCTGCCATCGAGAAACGTCACGAAGAGCGCTACCGCGCACTTCTCAAGAATGTTGAGACTGCAGAGGTATTCAAGAAATCTTCTGTAAAGGTTTGGGAGTGCCGCAACTGCGGTCATATCGTAGTAGGTGAGGCCGCTCCTCAGGTTTGCCCCACATGCGCTCATCCTCAGAGCTACTTCGAGGTTCACGTAGACAATTTCTAGTATTTCATATAAAACGAAAAAATCCGGTCAGCAGTGACATGAACCCCAAAAGTTGGACGGTTTAACATTAAAAGCTTATTGGTAAAGAGTTCGCTATTGCACCGGACTCTTTCCTTTTAGTCTCAAC
>JAZLJK010000027.1:0-47920 GCA_045617865.1 Bacteroidales bacterium
CAGGTCCGTTGTCTTAGTCTGCAGTTGATCCGCCGACCACGTGGCCGGCAGGATAGTTATTGTCTGTTCACTGAAAAGTATCCAAAATATTTGGATTTCAACATAGAAGAACAAAAAACACAGAACTGAGACAGAAGTACCGGTAACAAAGAAGGCGGACGGCAGACTCCTCAAGGGGCATATGGCCCGACGGGCTAAAGCCCTGCTGCTCGGGCCGCAAGCATAACATGCTTGCAGTTAACACCCTCGCGACCCATGGCCTTTGAATGGGAGGCAGCTGCTTCGGACGCGGAGCCAGAGCGGAACGCAGGCTGCGTGCTGGAGGGAGGGTCGCAACGGAATCCCCCGGAGGAGATGCCGCCGCGCCTCAGCAGGCACAGGTATGAAGCTGGGGCATAGGCTCCGCTCCGAGATGCCAGGTGTCTGGCAAGAAATGAATTGAGGTGATGCAGAATTACGTTCCGATGGTGGCTCTATCTGTACAGCACCACGTGGTTGCCGAGGCGGGATGACATAAAGCGGTCGAATTCGCCGCGGCTGCGGAAGCGGAAGCTGACCTGAGTGCGGCAGCGCTCTGCAATGTTGGTGTTGCAGATGATCTCACCTTCGGCCTGATAAAGCTTGTCGAGATGTTTGCCGCCGATTTTCATGATCTTGCACGGACCTACAGGCACGAGAGCTGCCACTCCGATGCCGATGCCGCTTTCAAAATGCGACGGGAAACTGAATCCCTCTGCCATTGAGAGCGGGATGGTGCAGTGGGCGAAGTCCACTGTACGTCCGGAAGGATTGGTGGATGAAGGGTTTGCCATGAAGGCGGCGCGTGAAGTGAGTCCGCGGGCCACTATCATTGTCCAAAGTGCCGGTATGTCACCTTCACATCCAGACACGATGCCTTCGCTGTTAAGCCTTGCAAGGGCATAGCAGGCGGTGGTCCGGCATGTGTCAAGCAGGTCGAAGCAGCGGATGGTGAGTGCGCTGAGGCGGTATTTCTCGCAGAGCTGCTTCAGTGCCAGATACATTCTGTGCGCATCGTTCAGCGCTTCGCGGCTGTAGGTTGCGGCGTCCATGTCGGCCTCGGCGGCAGGCGCTGCCTTATATGCGTCAATCAGTTCCTGGATGTCAATTTCAATGAACTGGGCACCATAGGTGTATGTCACGTATCCGGTGTCGACAGAAGATGCGACAAGCCATGAAGACTGCCCTCCGATAAGTCCGATGCGGGACTCGGCCAGATCGTGCATGACAAACCGGTTGAAATAGAGGGTGTCTATAAGCGGGGCGGGGGTATGGTCTCCCAGATTCAGCGGCAGGTTCACAAGATGATGCTGAATGCCGTGCTGTTCGAGATATGTGGCAATTTCAAATGCTGCTGCAAGTGAGTTATGATAGCCGTCGCAAAGTAGTGTGAACGGCCCGTCGTGTCTGCCGAACTTCTTTACGAACAGTTCTTCAGTGCCTCCTGTGGCAATGAAGCAGACAGCCTCGCCTTCTGGCTCGAAGTCTTCTTCCCATGAGTGGAACGCTATCTCTTCTGATGAATAAACAGAGCGCAGGGCGTCTTCGCGGTCTGACATAATGTCTTTGAGGTTGTGCAGTGCAGATGAAAATACGATGATATCCATACTAGAATCGTTAATATTCAAGTCAAATGTACTAAAATTATGCTATCTTTGCAACCGAAAATCAATAAATGGGGTGCGTCGCTGCCTCACTGCCGGAAGAGCAGAGCATGCGAAGCTGAGATTACACCCAGAGAACCTGATCGGGTTAGGACCCGCGTAGGAAGAATGATATGAAAAAGAATCTGCTTTTGAAAGCGGCTTTTGTGCTGCTTTTCCCTTTGGCGTCTGCCATCTCTCCGTTTGATTCGGTGACGCCCTTGACAATGTCGATGTCGGCTTCAGAACTGCCAGACGGAGACGATCCTGAATCTGAAACAGATATTCCTCCGGATTGCGCCGAGATAGAGCTGGACAGCATTGTGGTGCTTGCTTCGCGTGTGAGTGCAAAAAGCCCTACGGCCTTCACACAGCTGGACAGAGTGGAGCTTCAGGCTCTCCGCCCTTCGGCATCGCTGCCGATGATGCTTTCACTCCAGCCTTCTGTTGTGAGCACAAATGAGGGTGGAACAGGCCTTGGATACTCGAAGATTCGTGTCAGGGGCAGCGACCCCACCCGTATGAATGTCACAATCAACGGAATCTGCTATAACGATGCAGAAAGCCAGCAGGTTTTCTGGGTGAATCTGCCGTCACTCTCTTCAATGCTGAATTCCGCCCAGCTGCAGCGCGGCGTGGGGGCGTCTTCATCAGGCGTGGGAGCGTTCGGATCATCGCTGAACCTGCAGACAGCAGTGCCTGAGACGTCTCCTTATGCAGAGATTACATTGTCGGGTGGATCATTCCTCACAGGTGTCTCCACAATATCGGCCGGCACCGGCCGCAGCGCAAAAGGATACAGCCTTGATGCGGCATACAGTGCCTCGACTACAGAAGGATACATACGCAATGCATACGCCCGCCTGCAGTCGTTCATGGTTACTGCGGGACGCCTCACCTCCAAGTCGTCAACCAAGATTGTCTGTCTGTACGGCAGGCAGCGCACCGGCATCACCTGGGAAGGGATATCGATGGAACAGATGGAATCCGACCGGAGATACAACCCTGCGGGTGAATTCACCGCTGCTGACGGTACAACAGGCTATTATGACAACGAAACAGACAATTACAGGCAGCTGCACCTTCAGGCAATATATTCGCGTGCAATCGGCAGCAGCCTGAGCGGCTCGGCCACACTTCACTACACCCGAGGAGGCGGCTGGTATGAAAACTATAAGGAAGACAGAGACCTGCGTGACTATGGTGTTATGACAGCGGGCCCCGTCATCTCAGATCTGGTGAAACGTTCGCAGATGCTTAACGACTATTATGCAGCCAATGTCAATCTGCGCTGGGACCGCGGCAGCCACACTGTCCGGTATGGCGCCACATACTCTCTGTATGACGGTGACCACTTCGGAAATGTGATCTGGACGGGAACAGATGCCGGAGAATCCACCGGCATGGCAGACCCTGACCACCATTACTACGATAATCATGCGTTGAAGAAAGACTGCTCCACTTTCCTGAAGTGGGAGTTCGCACCACTTGGCGAAGATGTGTTCCTTTTCGCTGACCTGCAGTACCGTGGCGTGGATTATTCGCTTTCAGGGCTGGATGAGGATGTTGCCACAGACCTGGCCTCAAACTGGAACTACGATTTTCTCAACACAAATTTCGGGGTGACACTTGCGGTGGGTGAGAGAGGCAGCCTGTATGCAAGTGCTGCCACTGCGCACAAGGAGCCCTGCCGCAGCGACATCAAGGATGCCATTGCCATGGGTGCCGAGCTGAGGCAAGAGCGTCTTGCAGACTTCGAGGCAGGCTGCCGCTTCAATGCAGAGCGTCTGGCTTTCTCTGCAAATTTATATTGCATGGAATACAAAGACCAGCTGGTTGAGACAGGCAAGATTTCAAGCAGCGGCTATATGATCAAGGCTAATATTCCAAAAAGTTATAGAAGAGGACTTGAACTGACGCTCAGGGCGGCCCCGCTTGATTGTCTTTCTTTCGAGGCGAATTCCACCTTCAGCACGAATAAAATTGTTGACAAAACAACCCCTGCAGGCTCTCCCAGAACCGATCTTATGCTTTCACCCAACTATGTGGGCGGATTCTCGGCGACATGGCAGGCTGCAAGGCGGCTGAAACTGGTTCTTTCAGATAAAGTGGTTGGCAGTCAGTATTTTGACAATCTTTCAAGCCCGGAGCACAAACTTCCGGCATATTCTGTGGCAAGTGCAACTGCAGAATACTCGTTTGATAAATTAAAATTATCTATTTTTGCAGATAATCTGTTCAACAGAGAATATGTTGCAGATGCCTGGAGCTACGGAGACAGCTGCGGCTACTTTCCCCAGGCCCCCATCAACGCAATGGTAAGGATAAGTTATTCGATAAGATAAAATAAAATGAACACGTTTGAACTGATAGCAACACTGTTTGCATTCACCTACGTCATTTTTCAGATTCTTCAGAAGAAGATGATGTGGTATCTGAGTATCGTCACTGCAGTGATGTATCTCTGGGTCTATTTTTCAAACAGCCTCTTCGCAATGGCTGCAGTGCAGATATACCTAATCTGTGCAGGTGTCTACGGAATCCTCAGCTGGACTCAGAGCAAGAACAATGTCGAGGCTGCTGGCGGCGACAGCCGCGTTGTCTACCGCAAGTTCGACTGGAAGGTAGGAGCGGTTTCGATTGCACTGTCGGTGGTTGTCTTCTTCGTACTGCAGTATGTCCTCCGCATCTCGCACGATGCGCACCCCTGGATGGATGCCGCACTTGCCACAAACACTATGCTGGCCACCTTCTACACCGGCCGCCAGTATATGGTCTCATGGGCCATGTGGTTCGTGGCTGACGTGGTGTCGGTGGTGTTCTATTTCAAGTGTGGAATGTATCCCACCTCGGTGCTCTTCGCTGCATACGTGGTGATGGCGGTGCTCGGTTATATCAACTGGAAGAAGCACGGTGTGCGCGAAGACCTTGTGGCACAGACAGATTTATAAAAGCAGACAGAATCAAATCGATATGGCATATCTTGTAGCAGACAGCGGCGCCACAAAGACAGACTGGCGCGTGATTGAAGATGGGTGTGAGGCGATGGGCTTCACATCTGTGGGAATAAATCTTTCATTGATGGATGAGTCTCAGATCAACTCGATACTGAGCGTCGAAGTGGCACCGAGGGTGACACAGAAAATAGAAAGGATCTGGTTCTACGGTGCGGGAGTCACCGGCCGGGAAGTTGAAGAGATGTTTGCCGGGTGCCTGGCTCAGTTCTTTCCTGATGCCGTGCTGGAAGCCTCTTCAGATGTGAAGGGGGCCTGCATCGCACTTTTCGGCAATGAGCCCGGCATAGCCTGCATCATCGGCACCGGCAGTGCGTGCTGCATGTGGGACGGACAGACAGTTAAAAGGGCCACTCCTGCAGGAGGCTTCATCCTGGGCGACGAGGGCAGCGGAGCATATCTTGGCAAAAGACTCCTTGCAGACTACATAAAGGGGCTGCTTCCAGCCGCACTTGACAAAGAGTTCAGAAAGAGATACGGCCTGACATATCCCGAAATCGTAAAGAAGGTCTACAAAGAGCCTGCACCCAGCCGGTTCCTTGCCGGATTCTCTCTGTTCCTGGCTGATTTCCGCAATCATCCTTATGTCAAGAACCTGATTCAGACAGGCTTTGAGGAGTTCATCTCGCGCAATGTGATGCAGCACGACACGCAGCACAACAAAGTGGGTTTCGTGGGCTCGGTGGCAGAGGCTTACAGCGACATTCTGGAACGAGTCTGCAGGAATGCAAGGCTGCGCATGGGCAAGGTTGTTCAGTCGCCGATAGACGAACTTGTCAAATATCATCTCAAATAACATGGAAATTTCAACAGCCATAGTCACCAACCACAAACTCCTTGCAGAAGCCCTGGAAAAGCAGGTGCCTGTAGTGAAGAAGCTCGTGGAAAAAATAGTGGAGAAGGTGCGCTCGGGCGGGCGGATATTCTGCCTTATGGGCACAAGCGGTGTTCCTGCCGCATATTCTGCTCCGGAAGGTTTTTTCGTGCCTCTCGACGGAGAGGGATGCCTTGACTATTTCACTGCCGCATGGAAGCAGATATATTCGATGGGAGGCAGCGAAAAGGATGTGGTGCTGGCTGTGGAGCACAGCAATGCCGGACCGTTCCTTACGGGAGGAGTGCGTGACACACGCCGCAAGGGGCTGCTCACCGCCTGCATCTGCTGCGGCTCGTCTTCAGCTGTGGCTTCAGCCTCCGAGATTGTTGTCTCAATGGATATCGAACCGGTTGAGGAGAAGTCTCAGATAGTGGCAGAAAGGGCAAAACAGATGGCTCTGGATATGATTCTCACCATGGTCATGGCCACCTTCGACGCTTCGCGGCGCGCAGCACCCGCACGCCAGCAGAACAGCGGCGACATGTTTGGCCGTGCGGTAAAAGCCATTATGAACGAAATACCTGAGCTTGACGAAACTGCCGCAGAAAAGCTGCTCAAGAGGTTCGGCTCGGTCAAAAAAGCGATAGCATCGTATGGACGGTCATAAATACAAGTCGGCCCTTCTTGACGAGGCTGTGGAGCAGATTGCTTCATTGCCCGGGGTGGGGCGCAAGAGCGCGCTGCGCTATGCACTGCATCTTCTGAAGCAGCCTGCCGCAAATGTGGAGAAGTTCACTTCGGCAATCTGCTCGCTCCGCAACAATGTGCGATATTGCCCCGAGTGTCTGATGATTTCAGATGACGGAGTGTGCCCGATATGCTCCGACCGCTCGCGTGACCATTCACTGGTGTGCGTGGTGCAGAGCCTGCGTGATGTTATAAGTATTGAGAACACCGGCCAGTATCACGGCCTGTACCATGTGCTGGGCGGCGTCATCTCTCCCCTTGACGGTGTGGGGCCGTCCGACCTGCCGATTGCAGAGCTTGAGGCAAGGCTCGGGAAAGGGGAAATCAGGGAGGTGATAATGGCTCTCGACACAAATATGGAGGGGGAGACCACTGCACTTTACATATTCCGCAAGATATCAAGGTTTCCTGTCACTGTTTCGGCCATAGCCCGCGGAGTGGGCTTCGGAGACGACCTGGAGTATACCGACGAGTTCACTCTCGGCAAATCGATACAGAACCGTCAGGCATTCACAATTTGACAATGAGTTTTCTGGAAATAATATTACTGGCTCTGGGGCTGTGTGCAGACACACTTGCGGTCTCGATGGCTTCCGGGGCTTCGATGAACAGGATTCCGCTTGGCTGCCACCTGAAGATAGATATCACTCTCGGTGTGATACAGGCGCTTTTCATAGCGTTTGGTTGGGTGCTGGGCGCGGCCTTCCTTTCCCTTATCGAGTCTGTCGACCACTGGATTGCATTCGGACTGCTGCTGTTTATCGGTGGGAAGATGATTGTGGAGGCTCTGCAGAGCAGGGAAGGGGATGAATCCGCCGACTTGATGAGGTTCCCGACTCTGATGCTTGCCGGAGTGGCCACGAGCATCGATGCGCTGGCCGTGGGCGTATCGATTGCGATGATGGGAATGCCTGTTGTAAGGATTCTTATGACTTTCGTGATTGTATTCGCGGCTACGGCGCTTGTGGCTGCGGTCGGACTGGAAGTTGGCAGGGCTTTGAAAAAGATGGCTGGCAACAGCACAGGTGTGCTTGCCGGATGCATCCTGATAGCCATCGGAATAAAGATTCTTGTCGAGCACCTGCCCGCGTAGCGGTTTGTTTGGTTTTTTGGAAAAAAACTTTACCTTTGCCGCGATTATGATTTCGGTTCTCAACATAAAATTCGTAAAGACGACTCCTCGAGCCCGGGTGTCTGGTATCTAACTGTCACAAGTTTAGTTATCAACGCTTTAGGTATTTGAGAAGCTATGATCGAAATCTTTTACAAAACACAATCAGCCACATACGAGTCAACCTGCGAAATCAAGGATCTTGAGACCCTCGACAGGGCTGACGTGCTCTGGCTGGACCTGTTTGACCCTTCAGGAGAGGAAAAAAGGGCAGTCGAGGAATATCTCCACACCACTTTGCAGACCCGCGCACAGGCCGAGGAGATCGAGAGTTCATCACGCTACAGCGAAGACGACACTTCAATCTTCATCAACACCAACTTCCTGATCCCCAGCCCTGAAAGCTATTCAATGGAGTCGGTATCATTCATTCTGTGCGGAAGCACGATGGTTTCAGTGCGTCAGATGCCGCTGCGCAGCTTCACGGACATCCAGCGCCGTATCGTGTCGGGTATCCGTTTTTATCCCACAGGATTCCACATACTGATGGGCATCCTCGACACCCGCATCGACCTCGACGCCGATATGATCGAGCTGATGAGTAAGGAGCTTGACCAGTACAACAAACGGGTCAGCCTGGGTGAAGATGTGGGGGAGGAGTTCCTCATCGACATCAACCAGCTGCAGGACAACACCATGATGGTGCGCGAGAACATCGTGGACAAGCAGCGCATGCTTTCCAGCATTCTGAAGAGTGAGAAGACCCCGGATGAGATAAACAGCAAGATCTCTGTGCTGTTGAAAGATATCTCGTCTCTTATCAACCATACGAATTTCATCTTTGAAAGACTTGAGTATCTGCAGAATACCGTGCTCGGCCTCATCAATCTCGACCAGAACAAGATCATGAAGGTCTTCACTCTTGTGTCGCTGCTGCTGATGCCTCCCACACTCATCACAAGTTTCTACGGAATGAACGTCAAACTACCCCTTCTCGGCGGCAATGCAGACTTCATCCTGGTGTGCGCCATGATGCTTCTGATAGTGTTTGTGGTAATCTGGATTTTCAGACGCAAAAAAATGCTCTAAATATCTGATACTTAATTTGTAAATTCGGTTTTTCTTTGTATTTTTGCGTCCCCTTTCATACCGGAAGGGTCAATAAATAATGTCTAACTACTTGTAATTTAAAAACTTAATTAAAATTATGGAAGAAAATCAAGTACTTGAGCAGGAAGCTCAGCAGGTGGTTGCAGAAGCACCCAAAGCTGAAGTTAAACCTGTAAGCAATGCGTCTGCAGACAATGCATCATTCGATTGGGATGCATTCGAGAGCGACAACGCAGGTGATGTAGATGTAAAAGCTACCACCGAGGCTTACGAGCAGTCACTTTCAAAGATCGCCGAGGGCGAGGTTGTTGAAGGTGTTGTAGTTGCCAAAAACAAACGCGAAGTTGTAGTCAACATCGGTTACAAGAGCGAGGCTGTCATCAACGCAGCTGAGTTCAAGTATTGCGAGGAAGACCTTAAGATCGGTGATACCGTCGAGGTATTGGTAGAGTCAACAGAGGACAAGAAAGGTCAGCTGCTTCTCTCTCACAAGCGCGCACGCGCCCTCCGTTCTTGGGACAGAGTCAACGAAGCATTCGAGAAAGACGAAATCGTCAAAGGTTTTGTCAAGTGCCGTACCAAAGGCGGCATGATCGTCGACGTATTTGGCATCGAGGCATTCCTGCCCGGTTCACAGATAGATGTCAAGCCCATCAGGGATTATGACGTATATGTCAACAAGACTATGGACCTCAAGATCGTCAAGATCAACAACGAGTTCCGCAATGTAGTCGTTTCACACAAAGCTCTCGAAGAGGCTATCATGGAAGAGCAGAAAGCTGCTCTCATCGGCAAGCTAGAGAAAGGTCAGGTTGTTGAAGGCGTTGTCAAGAATATCACTTCTTACGGTGTATTCGTCGACCTCGGCGGTGTTGACGGTCTCGTACACATCACCGACCTCAGCTGGGGCCGCATCAACCATCCTGAAGAGGTTGTTGCCCTCGACCAGAAGATCCAGGTCGTTATCCTCGACTTCGACGATGTCAAGAAGAGAATCGCCCTCGGTATCAAACAGCTCACTCCTCACCCCTGGGATGCACTCGATGCAAACCTCAAGGTTGGTGACACTGTCAAAGGTAAGGTTGTCGTTATCGCTGACTACGGCGCATTCGTTGAGGTTCAGCCCGGTGTTGAGGGCCTGATCCACGTAAGCGAGATGAGCTGGAGCCTGCACCTCCGCAGCGCACAGGACTTCTTCAAGGTTGGTGACGAAGTTGAGGCAGTCATCCTCACACTCGACCGCGAAGAGCGCAAGATGTCTCTCGGTATCAAACAGCTCAAACCCGATCCCTGGGCATCAATCACAGAGCTTTATCCTATCGGCAGCAAGCACACTGCAACTGTACGCAACATCACCAACTTCGGTGTATTCGTAGAGCTTAAGGAAGGTGTTGAAGGTCTCGTACACATCAGCGACCTCAGCTGGACCAAGAAGATCAAACATCCCAGCGAGATTGTCAATGTAGGCGACACTATCGAGGTTGTAGTTCTCGACATCGAGCAGAGCATCCGTCACCTCAGCCTTGGTCACAAGCAGCTCGAACCCTGCCCTTGGGAGGAGTATGAATCTCTCTACACCACAGGTGCAGTAGTAGACGCCACTGTTGCTACAGTAACTGAGAAGGGTGCAACCGTTACATTTGAAAACGGTATCGAAGGTATCGTTACTGCAAAGGGTATGACCAAGCAGGACGGTACAACCATCAAAGAGGGTGAGACACTTCCTTTCAAGGTTCTCGAGTTCAACAAGAACAGCCGCAAGCTCGTTCTCTCACACACCCGTACTTTCGAGGAGCCCAAGAAAGAAGCTGAGCCCAAAGTTATGAGTGAGGAAGCTGCAGCAGAGAAGGCCATCAAGAGAAACAATCAGGCCAACACTTCTGCAACATTCGGTGACATCGACGCTCTTGCAGCACTGAAGAGCCAGATGGAAGCTGAGAAATAATCATTTCCACTTCAAATAATGAGAAGGCAGCCACGCGGCTGCCTTCTTTTTTATATATTTGCTTTCCGTATGGAATTCGCGTTCACAACTCTCGGGACATCATCTGCATCTCCCAATCCCCACCGCCAGACTGCCGCCCATCTGCTGAGGGTGCGCGGTCACAATTATCTTATCGACTGTGGCGAGGGATGCCAGAAGAGCCTTCAGCTGCAGGGCTGTGGTTTTTCCTCGATAGACAACATCTTCATATCGCACCTTCACGGGGATCATCTGTTCGGCATATTCGGTCTGCTTTCGACAATGTCGATGCAGGGACGCACCGCACCTCTGTATATCTATGCTCCGTCAGGTTTCCAGACCATAAAGGACTTCTTCATGGAGCAGTTCGCAGACGGAGTCAAGTATGAAATCAATTTCACTCCTCTTGAGATGAAGGGGAAGGAGATGATTATGGAAAATCGCAATATTGAGGTGTTTGCGTTCCCTCTCAACCACCGCGTGGAGACATTCGGCTTCATGTTCTGCGAAAAGCAGCCTCAGCGCAACGTACACAAGTGGATGGTGGAGGCATACAATCTTTCGCTTCACGAAATCGCCCTTCTGAAGAATGGAGAGAGTGTGATGCGTGAAGACGGTGAGGAGCTGGAGGTGGAACGCTTCACATATTATCCATACCATCCGCGCTCGTTTGCATATTGCTGCGACACGGCCCCCTTCAAGAATCTTGCAGGATGGGTTGCAGGCGCCGACATGATATATCACGATGCCACCTATTCAGAGGCTGATTCAGACAAGGCTGGGAAATATGGTCATTCCACCGGTGTGGATGCGGCGCGGCTGGCTGTGCAGACCGGGGCGAAGCAGCTGGTGCTCGGGCATTTCTCTGCCCGTTATCCGAACCCTGAAATTATTGCTGAAGAGGCCCGAACTGTCTTTCCCGGTGCGGTTGCGGCCAGGGACGGCGGCACTTATTCCATTCCTCTCGACAAGATATCTGACTGACGCTATTTCTTGCGGGCGTTCAGTGCGCTGTGATAACGGCGCGCATTTGCCATGTGCTCTGAATATGTGGCGGCAAAGTTGTGCTGCCCGTCAAATGTCTCTTTCGCACAGAAATAGAGATAATTGTGCTTCTTGTAGTTCAGCACAGCGTCCACTGCTTTTGCCGGAGCGATGGTGATGGGGCCGGGAGGGAGCCCTGTGTGCTTGTATGTGTTGTAGGGTGAATCTATTGTCAGATGCTGGTTCAGAATCCTCCTGATGCCCGGGTCGTTCAGCGCGAATTTGACGGTTGGGTCTGCCTGAAGCGGCATCCCTTTGCGGAGCCGGTTGATGTAGACGCCTGCCACCGTGGGCATCTCGGGCTCATATTTGGTCTCTTCTATGACAATCGAGGCAAGTGTCATCACGTCGTCACGGCTCAGACCGGCCTCCTCCGCCTTTGCGGTGCGGTCGTCGTTCCAGAAGGCGTCGTACTCTTTCTTCATTCTGTCAAGGAACTGAAGAGGTGTGATGGTCCAGTACACTTCGTATGTATTCGGGATGAACATGGATATATATGTTTCCTTCCTGAATCCGTGCGCTTTCATTATCTGTTCGTCGTCAAGCGCTGCCATAATCTCTGTCGAGTCGGCTTCAAGCCTTTTTGAAAGATATCCCGCCATTGTCTCCAGATTGCGGACATATCCTTTCACAACCAGGTTCACCGGGGTCTGCCATCCGTGCGAGAACACTCTCACAATCTGCTTGTTGCACAAGCCTCCCTGCAGCTGATAGTGCCCGGGCTTGAAGTCATCCTCAAGATGCATCAGATTGGCGGCTCTTTCAAGGCTTTTCATGTTCTTGACAGATCCGCACGCTGCAAGTGAGTCGATCAGGGTGGAGTAGTCTGTGGTATGGTAGACATAGATATCTCTCCCGTCCTTGACCGAATTCGGCATGTAGAATGTCACAAAATAGTAGATTGCAAGTGCGGCGCACAGGCAGACTGCCGCAACAAAGCATCGTACGATGGTTTTCCTGGTCTTTTTCTTCATTATCTGATTTCTTCTTTTCTCAAATTGATTATTGATCCGGGTGCTGGCTCGGCCCCGGGTGCCATGTTATTATATTTATATAGGTGTTTCAGACGGACGGCAAAGCGCTGCGACAGCTCTTTCATTGTCTCTCCTTTCTCCACCACGTGCTTTGCAAGATTGGCGTCAGACTGTTTCCTCTTTGCCTGGAGATACACCACTGTTCCTGCCTCCACCGTCCTGTCGGACTTTTCTTCATTGAATGCGAGAATCTCGCGCCTGAAGAGGTTGAATTCACGTGCAATGGAAGAGTATGTGTCGCTGCCATTGGCTATTATGTAGCAGATGCCATGCTTCTCAAGTACATTGTAACCTATTGTTACATCTCCCACGCTGCCGTTTCTGAAGCGGGGCTGTTCTGCCGGACGCGACTTCTCGAGAGAAGCGGGAGAGGGGGGGATCGGCGCAGTGGCTTCATCCGCTACGCCGGCTGACTTTGCAGAGTTGACAGGGGGCTGAGGCGCTTCTGTCACTGCAAGGTCGTACTGGCCCAGGTCGTATGCCTCAATGATTTCAATCAGCTTCGCCGCATAGTTCGGATCGGTGGCATATCCGGCCTTTTTGAGACCTTCCGCCCATCCTTTGTAGTCGGTGGGCTCCAGCTCGAACAGAAACGCATAGCGGTCGCGGTATCTCAGGAAATCGGAGTGGTCGCGGAATGATTCCTCCGCAGTGTTGTAGCGGCGGAAACACTCTCCGGTCTCGTCATCGTCGTGATAGATTGCCTCTCCTGTCCAGTTGTGGCACTTGATGCCGAAGTGGTTGTTGCCCTGCGTGGCCAGTGTGGAAAGTCCGTTGCCCGATTCAAGACAGCCCTGGGCAAGTGTGATGCTTGCCGGAACTCCCTTCTCGCGCATCTGTTCCATTGCAATGTCTTTATATCGCTCTATGTAGCGCTGGCGGACATCTCCTCCCTGCGCTGCAGAAAAGCATACAAGCAGCAGAATGGCCGTGACAGATATGATTCTTGTCGCTCGGTTCATATTACAAAAATAGTTAAACATTAATAGATTTTTTCTAACTTAGCACAAATTATACCTCAAGAAAATCATAAAATTCAAATAACATGACAGCATTACTTATTATTGTAGCACTTGTCGTCCTCGTAGGACTTTACATTTTCAAAACCCAGCGCGAGCTTGTAAATGTGGATGAGCTGGCCAACAACGCCCTCAAGCAGATAGCCGTTCAGCTGAGCAGCCGCTATGATGCCGTAAGCAGCCTGGTGGCAATGGTTGAGAAATATTCAAAACATGAGCATGACACTCTTGTCGAGGTAATAGGTGAGCGTTCCAAGATGGGCTCTGCGGCAGAGATCAACGACGAGAACAACCGTATCACACAGGCCCTCGGCCGTATCATCGCTATCGGTGAACAGTATCCCGAACTCAAGGCCGACGCTCTTTACACAGAGGCCATGGAGTCGATCAATAAATACGAGAATCTTGTCCGCACCAACCGTATGGTATACAATGATGCCGTAACCAAGGTCAACCGCATGGTGCGCCAGTGGCCCAGCTCTTTCGTGGCTTCGCTGCTTCATTTCAACCAGCGTGAGTATCTGGCCGAGGAAGAGG
The DNA here is from genome assembly GCA_045617865.1 of Bacteroidales bacterium. Taxonomy (GTDB): domain Bacteria; phylum Bacteroidota; class Bacteroidia; order Bacteroidales; family UBA932; genus Equibacterium. The sequence goes on from JAZLJK010000027.1 coordinate 14,058, forward strand.
CCAAGAAGGATATGCCTGTCATCAAATAATGTTCAGAAGGCTTTCACTGATACTTGCAGCTCTTGCATGCAGCGTGGCTTCTTTTGCCAGGCTTTCGCATGTGAATTCCATCGCTGTGGACGTAAGCCTGCAGCGTGACGGTTCTGCGCATATCACTGAAGTCTGGACTATTGATGTCAACGATGAGAACACCGAATGGTACAAGCCCATTTCCAACCTCGGTGTGATGGTTCTGTCTGACTTCCAGGTCAGTGAAGGCGGCCGGAAATACGAGGTTGAACGCAGGTGGAACATAGACCGGTCGCGTTCTCAGAAAGCCGGACGCTGCGGCGTGGTTGACAAGGGCAGGGAAGGGTATGAACTGTGCTGGGGCGTTGGGTCGTCTGGCCTTCACACATATACAGTGACTTATACATTGTCTAATTTCGTCAGGGGATACAATGATGCCGACGGATTCCACTATCAGTTCGTTAACAAAGGTCTGCAGTCTCCGCCCGATGACATCACTGTTGCAATTTCAGCACCCGGCCTCATCTCTCACGACAATGCGGACGTCTGGGCGTTCAACTATTACGGTGACGTGCAGTTCGAAGATGGAAAGATAGTGGCGCGGACGTCTGAGCCGCTGCCTTCTTCAGGGGCTGTCACCATCATGGCCGCTTTCGACCCCGGGATGTTCAGTCCGGAAGTGACATACGACGATTCTTTTGATTCGCTCAAGTCACAGGCTTTCGGAAAGAGTGACTATGTGGATCCGGAAGATGATGTGAGTGGGATGTTGAGGGGAATCCTCACAATGGCTCTGCTTTTTGTGGGCATAATAGCAATGGTTCCTCTGCGCAGGTGGATAGAACGCCGTAAATACGTAGGTAAGGATGTGGAGTGGTACCGCGAGATACCTTACAATAAGAACCTCAGGGTCAGCAGCGGAGTGTACAGTCACCTTTCCTGGAATTTCGACACCACCAAGGCACGACAGAATCTTGTAGGGGCTTATTTTATCAGACTTTTCAACATAGGCGCGCTCAGCATGCGCCAGTCGTCTGAGAACGGAAAGCTCAAGACCCAGATATTTGTGGAGGATATCACAGGCAGGAACATTCCATTTGTAGAGGAGGAGATAGAGAAAGGGCTTTACGAAATACTTAAAGGTGCGGCCGGTGAAGACCGCATCCTTCAGAAGCGTGAGCTGTCAAGATATATCACCCGCAACCAGAAATCCGTATCGGAGTGGTTCGACAAGCTTTCGTGCACTTTCCCCAAACAGTATATGAAGAACGGTGAGCCGCCCAAACTGTTCGGCCTCCAGAAGTTCCTCAAAGATTTCTCTTTGATAGACGAACGCCACATAGTTGAAGTGGCGCTGTGGGACGAGTATCTTGTATTCGCCACAATGTTCGGCATGGCCGACCAGGTGTTCAGTGATTTCAAGAAAATCTGCCCTGAATACTTCCAGCTCAGCCGCTGCTATCAGGACCTTTCAAATATGACGAATGTGGATATGACCTCTCTCTGGTATTCTATGAACAACATGTCCCGTTCGCTGTATACATACTCCCACAATGCGAATGCCGCACAGCATGCAATCGGCACTGGTGCAGGGACATTCAGAGCCGGCGGCGGGGGTGGTTTCTCTTCTTTCGGCGGCGGTGGCGGCTTCAGCGGTGGCGGCTTCGGTGGTGGCGGCAGATAGGGCTGCTTTAAAATCGTAATCAATTCTTGAATTTTCCTTATAATCTGTAATTGGCACTTGGTTGCAAAGCGCTGATTCAGTAGCACTTTTTACAAAGTGTTCATTTATAAGAAAAGAATTGTATATTTGCAGCTTGATATATTGGAATACCAATTAAACATTAACCAATAACAACTTATTATGAACTACAAACTGACAAAGATCATTCTTTGTATTGCTATGCTGAGCTTCTCGGCAACAGCAATGCAGGCGGAAAGAGCTTCGAAGTCTGAAACTGCATCTGAGCAGAGTCTCCCCCAGGTTAGGGCGACTATCACAGGTGTCGTTACAGATACTCAGGGCGAGCCGCTTCCCGGTGTTGCTGTCGTAGTCAAGGGTACCCAGAGAGGTATTGCCACTGACGCAGACGGTAAGTACAAAATTGAAGTTTCCAAAGGCGAGACACTTCAGTTCTCTATGATCGGTATGATGCCGAAAGAGGTGAAGTACGAAAGCCAGGCGTCTATCAACGTCAAACTGGAGGCAGACAAGAACATGATTGCTGACGCAGTCGTTACCGGTTACTCTACAATCGACAGACGTATGCTGACATCCAGCGTTGCTACTGTCCGCGCAGAGGACCTCGAGCGTGTCGGTGCACTCAGCGTAGACCAGATGCTTGAAGGTAAGGTGGCAGGTCTCCAGATCTCTACCATCACCACCACTCCTGGTGCTGCTGCCAAGGTTCGTGTCCGTGGTTCAGGTACATTCGTAGGTAGCCGTGAGCCTCTGTGGGTTATCGACGGTATCCCTTACGAGAACCCTGTTGAGCTCGACGCTTCAGAAATCAACTCACTCGACAACATCAACCTCATCGGTAACGCCATCACAGGTTTGAACCCTAACGATATCGAGAGCATCAACGTCTTGAAGGATGCATCTGCAACAGCAATCTACGGTTCAAAAGCTGCGAACGGTGTCATCGTGGTTACAACCAAGAGAGGTAAGGAAGGTGCAAGACCCGTCGTTACATACCAGGGCGTTGCCACTGTAGTCGCTTCTCCCACTTACAAGGATTTCGACACAATGAACTCTCTCGAGCGTGTAGACGTTTCACGTGAGCTCTACAACCGCAGCCTTGCTTTCTGGACCAACGGTTCAATGCAGCCTGTAGGTTACGAAGGTGCCCTCCAGACTTACTGGAAGACCGGTGACTTCGCAGCATTCCAGCAGAGCGTATCCGACATGGAGACTCTCAACTACGACTGGATCGGTGAATACTACAGAACTGCTCTCCAGCAGAGCCACTCTGTAAGCATCTCAGGTGGTAGCAACAATGCAAGATACTATTCTTCAATTGCATTCGACAAGCAGCCCGGTAACGAAATCGGAGTTGACCTTCAGCGTATCACCACCAGAACCAACCTTGATGTTAACGTACGTCCCAACATCCTCCTCTCATTCAACCTCGAGGGTTATGTTCAGGATGCAAACTACAATAACTTCAGCGGTGTAAGCACTACAGCATTCAACGAAGCTTATTATTCAAACCGTGCCGTTTCTCCTTATCTCGAAGATGGTTCATATGCATTCTATGAGAGAAAGCTCGGTTATCAGGAATATGGAAAGATGCGCAGCTTCAACGCTTCAACCGGTTCATACTCAGGTAAGTACTATGATGATATCTATGGTAGCTACAGCGCACTTAACGAACGTGACGTAAATACTTACAACGTATCCAACAAGGGTTATGCGTTCCAGACCACTTTCCAGTGGGACATCACCAAAGACCTTCGTTGGACCACACGTCTTTCTTATCGTAACACCACCACCAACCAGATCAAGACATACGATCCCACTTCATTCCTGATCACAGAACTCCGCGCTGACGATATCGATGATATCGCAGACCGTTCTGCAGGTTACATCGCAGCGTACAGCGCTGTTCCCGCCGGTGGTATGTACAATGGCTCATTCAATGAGAGTGTCAGCAAACTCATCCGTAACCAGCTCAACTACACTCATTCATGGGGCAAGCACATGCTCAACGCCAACTTCACTCAGGAGGCTTCAAGCGTGTTATACTATGGCTCTTCTGACTGGAATGCAGTAGGTTACTACAGGAACCAGGGTCATAACTTCACTGCTGCGCATACATATGCGCCTTCTTATGCCACTTCTCCCGACGATAAATACTGGATCCTCGATCCCGCTGCATATCGTCTTATTTCAAACAACCCTCTCCAGGGCATCGATCTGATCCCTTCTATCACAGACCAGACCACCAACACAATGTCTTGGATCGCAATCCTCACTTACTCGTTTGCAGACAAGTACATTCTCAACTTCAATGCACGTAACGACGGATCCAACGCATTCGGTCAGTACGAGAAGAACAAATTCCGTCCTTCATGGTCAGTTTCAGGACGTTGGAACATCCACGACGAAGACTTCATGCTCGACAAGGCTTGGTGCAACGAACTCGCTATCCGTACATCATACGGTTACCGCGGTACCCGTCCCAGTGCAAGCCCTTATATGATCCTCACCGATTATTCACAGGACTCAGACTATGGTACTCAGTTCCTCTCTTATCTCTCAAGCCTCGGCAACTCTAACCTCAAATGGGAGAAGTCAGCTACTTTCAACTTCGGTCTCACAGGATCGTTCTTCGAGAACAGACTCTCAGGTGAATTCGACTTCGCATACACAAATGCAACAGACCTTCTCCTCGAGCGTCCCGCTTCTCTCGTAACAGGTCAGGCTGTCCGCCTCTACAACGGTGGTGAGAAAGACGACTTCTGCTATGAGTTCAGCTTCAGAGCAATCCCCGTCAAGACCAAAGACTTCACTTGGGCTATCAACGGAAACTTCTCATACATCAATGAGAGAGTCATCAAGGGTGCTGACGACAGCGTCATCACTATCGACAAGTACATCAACGGTACAATGATCACTGCAGGTGCTCCTGTCGACGGTTTCTTCTCTTACAAGTACACAGGCCTCAATGAAAAGGGTCAACCTACATTCAACGGCCTTGCAGAAGAGGCAACAACAGAGTATCAGAAACTCCAGAACGGTCTTGAATACTCAGGCAGCCGTCTCCCTCTCGTATATGGTGGTCTTTCAACTGACTTGAGATACAAGAGACTCACTCTCAGCATCAACGCCACTTACAAGATGGACTATGCAGTGCGTCTTCTCGAACTCTACGGTGACGGTACATCAATGCCCCGCAGCTACGAGAACCTCTCTAACGTATTCGTTAACAGATGGAAGAATCCTGGCGACGAGCTCACAACTGACATCCCCAGACTCAACGCTTCAACCACCGGCATCTCAGCAGTCGGTATCCAGGGCTCATCAGTAACCACTGGTTACAGCACACTCGAGGGCATGTATGATGTCAGCACCGCACGTGTTGCCAAAGGTGACCACATCCGTCTGAAATCAGTCACTCTCTCTTACAGGGTTCCTGAATTCTGGGGCATCACAGGTATGACAGTTCGCGCTCAGGCACAGAACATCGGCCTCATCTGCTTCGACAAGAACCTCCGTGGAATGGATCCTGACCAGGTGCGCAACATCGGTCTCCCCGTTCTCCCTTATTATGTATTCTCAGTTAACTTCTCACTCTAATGATTACTGCCATGAAAAATATTATAAAAAATATTCTTGCCATTGCGGCAGTTGTTACTCTTGCAACAGGTTGCAAGGGATTCCTGGATGAGGTGGACCAGTCTAAGTTCATTGCAGAAACTGCAGACCACTTCTCATCAGTACTTCTCGGTGAGTTCAATTCAGCTTACGAAACATTCCGTGGCGAAGGTGCATACGAAGGTGTGAACTTCATCAGCTGGATGACCGATGAACTAAGCGACGGTGTAAACGTAAACCAGAACACTTCATACCGTGAAGCACTCAGACCTATCTTCTGCTGGCAGCGTGACATTGAAAAGAACATGTCAGATTTCTCACGTATGGACTACAGTTCATATTGGGCTTATTCATACAAGATTATCGCAATCTGCAACAACATCTTCGAAAACATCGACGGTGTGGTTGAAGAGACTCCCGGCGAGAAGAAATTCGTGCTTGCAGAGGCTCACTTCGTTTCTGCCCTCATGTACTTCTATCTCGTAAACCTCTATGCTGAGCCTTACCGTGCTGAAACTGCAGCTTCTACAATGGGTGTTCCCGTAAAGGAAGACACAGGTATCGACGATGCATACGACAGAGAAATGCTTGATGTATGCTATGACAAGATTCTCGGCCACCTCAACGATGCACTTGCACTGGTTAAGGAAAGCGGCCTGAACTACAAGACATACAACAAGATCAGCGAAGATGCAGTTCTCCTCCTTCTCTCAAGGGTGCACCTCTTCATGGGCAACTGGGACAAGGTTATCGAGACTCTCGAGCCTGTCATGGCACGTGCTTCACTCCAGTCTATCGAGAACAACGCAAATGTATCTCAGACTTTTGCAGAGAACAGCAAAGAGGTCATCTACACCTACGGCCGCTGGTCTTACAACAACTTTGATTCATTCCTGACAAGCGCATACTTCAATGTAAGCTCAGAGCTTTATTCATTGTATGATGAGACAGATGCCCGTGCAACCCAGTGGTTCAAGGCAACTGAAGACAAGGATAAAGGTTTGTTTATCGTTGAATCAAAGAAGAGCAACAAGGTTTGCTACAAGCCCGGTCTGGTTGCAATGCGTTATGCAGAGGCATATCTCAACATCGCTGAGGCTTATGCAAGAAAGAATGAGGTTGGTGAGGCTACCAAGTATCTCGCTAAGTTCATCCCTACACGCCACACTATGAATGCAGAGATCAACATCCCCGCTAACCAGAAAGACCTCGTGAAATTCATCTATGATGAGCGACTCAGAGAGTTCTGCTTCGAGGATTTCGTACGTTGGTTCGACCTTCGAAGAATGCCCGAATCAGAAAGACCTGAAATCGTGCATACATTCAAGATTATGCAGGGCGCATCTTCTCTCGGTACTGAGACTTACCGTCTTATGAAGAACGACCCCAACTACACACTTGCCCTCCCTTACAAAGAGAAGGACAACAACCCTATGATTCTTGATTACGACCGTTTTGACAAGGTTCCTTACTAATCAGACTACGATATGAAAAAGATATTAGTTTTTGCCTTCATGGCAGTTATGATCGGCTTTACCGCTTCCTGCACCAAGGAAACGCTTGAGCCTACCAATATTGAAAAGGATTGGGCCAAAAACCTCGACCTGAGCAACAGCTATGTAAAGGACCTTTACGAGCAGACAGGTGTGGCCATCCTTACCGACTTCGATGATACACTCGATGTATTCTACCAGGGTGCTGATGAAGGTGTTCTTTCATTGGTCCAGATTTCACATCTCGCAGCTGACCAGAAGGATGCTGCAATCAAGTGGCTCAAAGACAACATTCTCAGCAGCTTCAGCAATGAATGTATCAAGAACTACTTCCCCAGAAGAATCTTCCTCTGCGAGCAGATTATCGTTGACGACACTCCCGGTAGTGTAGGCGGATGGGTTGAAGAGGTGAGATACACCAACAACCTCTGGGGTTCAACAGGTGTTCAGCACGCTTATCCCTTCGCGCAGGGTATGGCAATCAGCGTGAATGTCAACTTCCTCCTCAACGAAGAGACAGCTGTTGATTATGCCACTGCTTTCCGCGTTGACATCATGACCATCATCTGCCACGAACTCTTCATGAAGAACAACTGGCTTGATGGTATTGCAAACAACACCGACCTCTTCCCCGACGACGTTACTGAACTTTATAACCGTTACATCGTTGACAGAACATCTAACGACAAGGCCGGCAATGCCTATGTTCCCGATGAGGAGCTCAAGTTGGGTGCGTGGTCAATTTGGTATGGAAAGACTGCAACTGACAAGAATGTAGGTGACCCTGTCACATACTGCGACAAATCAAAGATGTCACTCGAAGGTTTCTTCCAGTTCGGATTCCCCGATCACGGTCATAACTACAACATCGGCTATGGTCAGACCAACTTCCATTGGCCTACCGGTACTCCTCAGGAGTATTCAAGCACCAATAATGCAGACAAGGAGAATAGGACTTATACAACCGACGGTTATGTCTCATTCAGCACATATACTGAAAGATGTCCTGACTGCATGGACAGAGATGCCCGTAACCTTATCCTCGCCCTCATCGACCTTCAGGATCCCAAACTCCAGGTTTACGGTGAGTTCCTTATCGACAGACTTTATATCATGTCTGAATACCTGAAGGGTTATGGAATCGACTTCCAGAAATTCAATCCTTCTGTAGTCAAAATGTACAAAATGCACGAAGAATAATAACTGTTAGACACTATGAATAAATTATTAAAGATAGCCTCAGCTTTCGCTCTCGCAGCCTGCCTGTGTTCTTGCCACAAGGAGGTTCTGATCCCCGATCCGGGATTCGACATGAAAGAGACTGTGCTTGATACTGTACGTAGGGACACTACCACTACCTACAGCATCTCATTCCCCGTGAAAGCTCCCAACGGCGTACAGTCCATTCAGCTGCTCAATGGTAGAAACTTTGAAGTGATCCGTGACTTCCCCGAGTACGTAGGTAAGGATTATTTCGATTTCAGCCATGTATTCGACCTCTCGGCATGCGACGAGGAGAAAGACTCACTCTTCATCTACAACCTCAAGATCAAAACAAACGACAACCGTTCATACAACAAGTCTATCCGCGTACAGCACCTGCGCAAATCTCATCCCGAGATTGTCGGTCCCTCTTCAGCAACAATGAACATCTTCGGCCGCGCATTCGTGTTTGAAGGTACTGTTACAGGTGGATACTACGCTCTTGAACAGATCAAGGCTGACCTTAACGGCGAAACAGTTTGTGACCTTGGTGCAAGTGACCTTAACGGTGCCACCAGCTACCACCTCTTCGAGAAGGTTACTAAAGACTTCGAGGATGGCAAGTCATACAAATTCAACGTATATGTAAAGGCCAGCAACGAAGAGAAGACTTACACTTACAATCTTGTGAAGGCTCCTCTCAAGAAACCTGTTGCAATGAAGTTCGTACACGGCAGCTCGTCTACAGTAGTTGAATTCCACTATAACGAGAAAGGTCTGCTCGAGTGGCTCTATGAACCCGCAGGCGGACACTATGTAACCATGCAGTACGACGATCAGGACCGTGTTGTAGTTCAGTTCAGAACCACCAATGCCACTATCGGCCAGAACGGTTTTGACTCTTACGGTACATACTACTCTAACGGTGGATATGCAAACTATTTCGAGTATAACGACGACGGTTCTCTCTATCGCAACGTTCTGTTCGGATATTATTCACTCCCTCAGGATTTGGCAGACGCTAAGGCGCATGATGAATCAAAGGTTCACAAACTTCTCGATCCCTGGTGGAAAGAGGCACTCAAGGCTCTTCCTGCAAGCGGTAACTTCAATGACGTGGCAGGTACAGAACTTGAAGGTTATGTATACAGAATCACCACTGCTTCTGACCCTACATTCAATACATATGAGACTGTAAACGGTAAGAGATATACCGTTCAGATGATTGACACCAAGACCACTGCAGTTCCTTACAAGGATGGTAAGTTCAAACTTATCGAGGACTTTGAAGAGGGCAATATGCTCTATGGCTCACTGCTTGGATATTCAATGACCGGTGTTTACTCATTCTGGGGTACAAAAGAAACTGACTGGGCTGTTATCGAGTCATACACAACTGTGCTCAACCCTATGTATATAAAGGATTATCCTCTTGGATTCCAGGTTCCTTACAGTGGATATGACTTCTCACAGCTTATCGGTTGCAAGTATGCAGTAGGTTCTGTCAGCTGTTCTTACAACGATCCTGATGAAAGGTACACTATTCCTTACACTGTACGTGAAGACGGTCTTCTCAAGTCATGGTTTGACATCGTTTACGGTGCATCTTCTTGGGCAAGCGAGTTTATTTACTATTACGATGATGAGCCTGACACATGGAGGGCTGAACTGACTTCTAATGAAGCAAACTATCAGTATTTCAAATAATGGTAATATCTAATTAATTCTTATATTTGTGGTGCGGTCCAGAAGGCCGCACCACTTTTTTTATGTAAATTATTAATCACAACACATAATCAAGCTAATGGAATCAATTGTAAAAGTTGAGCATCTCTCTCACCGCTACACCACCCAGTGGGCGGTAAAGGATGTGAATTTTGAAATCAGCAGTCATGGCGTTGTGGGACTTCTCGGATCGAACGGTGCCGGCAAGTCAACCACAATGAACATTATCTGCGGCGTCCTTAACCAGACACAAGGCGATATCTACATCAAAGGCATCAATCTTCGTGAGAATCCTGTAGAGGCAAAGAAACATGTGGGTTTCCTTCCTCAGCGTCCCCCCGTATACGGTGACCTCAATGTGGAGGAATACATAACCTACTGCGCCCAGCTCCGCCTTATGCCCAAGGACGAGATTCCTGCAGCTGTGGAGGAGGCCATGAAGCGTTGCGGCATCACTCATTTCCGCAAACGTCTTATCCGCAACCTTTCAGGCGGTTATCAGCAGCGTGTCGGCATTGCACAGGCAATTGTGCACAAGCCCGAATTCGTTGTGCTCGACGAACCCACCAACGGTCTCGATCCCAACCAGATCGTTGAGATCCGCGAACTTATCAAGGAGATTGCCACCGACCGTGCAGTCCTCCTTTCAACCCATATCCTGTCTGAAGTGCAGGCCACTTGCAGCCGCATCCTCATGATCGAGCTTGGCAAGGCTGTCTTCTCAGGTACAATCGAAGAGTTCGACAACTATATAGAGCCTGATTCATTCTTCGTAGAGCTTGCCACTCCTCCCGCTGTGGAAGAGCTTGCAAAAATCGAAGGTATCAAGAAGGTGGAGCAGGTCAGCCCTACAAGATTCAAACTGAAATTCGAAGGCTCGAAAGAGACTATGCAGAGAGTTGTCGGCGCTGCTGTCAACGGTGGCTGGGGCTTGAGCGAGTCTGTGCTCCAGAAGGTGTCTCTTGATGAGATCTTCGCATCACTTTCAGGAAAAACCAGCAAGAAAGGGGAGTAGTGCCAGATGAAGACCGTTGTAAAAATAGCCAGGACCGAGCTCAAGCAGCTGTTCTGCAGCCCTATCGCATGGCTTGTTCTGGCGATATTCGCATTCCAGGCGGGAATGTATTTTGCCGACCTCTTCGGCCAGCAGGTGCTGATCAAGGAGATTGGTGACTCGCTTCTGCCTCTTACGGATAGGATATATACCTCTTTCTTCAGAAAGATGCAGGAATATCTCTATCTGTATATTCCTCTGGTTACGATGGGCCTTTTGAGCAAAGAGCGCAGCACAGGCTCCATCAAGCTGCTCTATTCGTCTCCTGTCACCAACACCGAGATTACATTCGGAAAGTATCTTGCGATGCTTGTGTATAATCTGGCGCTTGTGGTGATTCTGCTGCTTCCCGTCCTCTTCGGTACATTCTATATTCCCAACCTTGATTTCGGGCGTATATTCTCTGCCGTTCTCGGTCTTTATCTGATGGCCTGTGCATACGCTGCTGTCGGTCTGTTCATGTCAAGCCTCACATCTTACCAGATTGTGGCCGCTCTTGCAACACTCACCCTGCTTTCACTTCTCACCCTTGCCGGCAAGATGTGGCAGAGTGTTCCGGTTCTGAGAGACATTGCATACTGGATCAGCATCAACGGCCGCGCCAACAAGATGATACGCGGTCTTATCGCAAGCGAGGATGTTCTCTACTTCCTGCTGATTGCCGGGTTCTTCATCGCCCTCACAATCTGCAAGCTCAACGGTGAGAGAGAAAAGAAAGCATCCAAGAAGAAAATCTTTGAATATATTACAATTGTCCTTGTTGTGGTTGCTTTGGGATATGTCACCATCAGACCCAGACTCAGATTTTATGCAGATGTAACCGCAACAAAACAGAATACAGTTGCGGAGCCTACCATAGAGGCGCTCAAGTCAGTCAAAGGTGATATAACCATGACTACTTTCGTGAACCTCCTGGACCCCATCTACAACTATGGCATGCCCGACAACAGGGTGAATGACGTGAAACAGTTTGAAGGTTATGCCCGCTTCAACAAGGGTATGAAGTTCAAATATGTCTATTACTATGGACCTAATGCCAATCCCGACCTCGAGGCCATCTATCCCGGCACGACCGACAAGGAGAAGATGCAGAAGATGTGTGAGAGCCTCGGTCTGAAAGAGAAGATGTTCAAGACAGCGGAAGAGGTTGAGAAGGAGTATGGTGCGGACCTTTCTGCGTTCGGCTATACTATGACCCGCCGCCTTACAAACAAGGACGGTGGTGAGGCATGGATACCCATGTTCAACGACAGCTGGAAATATCCTCATGAGACAGAGGTTGCGGCAGCCATCAAGCGTCTTGCAATCGGCTCATGCAATATCGGTTTCACATCAGGACACGGTGAAAGGAGCATAAAGAAGATGGGCGACCGCGAGTTCTTTGTGAATGTGAACGACCTCACTTACAGAAAGTCATGGGCAAACAATGGCTTTGTGTCGTCTGTCGTGGATCTTTCGCAGGAAATCCCTTCAGATATCGAGATACTTGTGATAGCTGATCCCAAACAGGAATTCAGCGGGGATGAGCTGGCTGTGATAAAGAACTATATCGATAAAGGCGGCAACGCTCTTATCTGTACTGAAAGCGGCCATCAGCAGTATGTCAACCCCGTTGCAGAGGCAATAGGTGTTCAATACCGGCCCGGCTGTCTGATTCAGGAAAGCGAACTCTTCGAGCCTGAACTTGTCACTGGACTGGTGGATACATTGGCATTGGACCTCCACAAAAAGTTCAGATGGATGAGAAGGTGGGACTACCGCGTGCCCATGGGCCGTGCCGCTGAATACCAGTTCACTGAAGACAAGGGTTTTGAAATCATGAATACCTTCCTGACTGATGCAGAAAAAGTCTGGAACAACGCCACAATGGAAGAGAAGAGCTATCCTGTCATCAGCCAGATGAAGAGGATGGTCGGCGAAAAGGAGCAGAACATCATTGTATGCGCCGAGACCGACTGGCTCACCAATGCTGAATCAATGAGAAGAAGGACAGGTCTGAACCAGGATAACAGCATAGTATATGAGTATATGCTCACATTCCTCAGCTCGGGAAGATATCCGTGTGATGACGGCCATCCTTATGATCAGGACAGAAAACTTAATGCAACTCACGACACCCAGGTGGCGGCTTATGTTGTCTTTATGGCAGTGATTCCTCTGCTTCTGGTGCTTCTTTGTGCAATAATCAGAACAATACGTAATAGAAAATAGGATATGGACACGACTTCTAAAATAATGAAAAATGAGCTGAGGATGCTCTTCTGCTCACCTATTGCCTGGATCGTACTTGTAATCTTCTTCTTCCACAGCGGAAGTTCATTCTGTGAGGCAATCGAGCCTAACCTCAGATGGAAGGCCCAGGGCTATGACCTTGAGACACTCACGGCAGACCTTTTCGTGGGCTGGCGCGGCCTTTTCTCTGTGATGCTTGACAAGATATTCATATATTTCCCTCTCCTTACAATGGGTATCCTGAGTAAGGAATACAGCGGAGGTTCAATATCGCTCCTTTACTCTTCACCGGTTTCCAACAGAAAGATTGTGTGGGGAAAATATCTTGCCCTTGTAGTATTCAGCCTCTCTTTCCTTGCAGTTCTCACTCTCTTCATCTTGGTAAGCCTTGCCCTTGTGCCGCACCTCGACCTGGGCATGGTTCTGGCGGGTCTGCTCGGATTCTTCCTTCTGTGCTGTGCATACTCTGCCATCGGCCTCTTCATGTCATGCCTCACAAGCTATCAGGTAGTTGCGGCAATCGGTACTTTCGCAGTGCTGGCCGTGCTCAACAATGTGGGCAACATTGGTCAGGAATACCCCCTTGTAAGGGAGATAACCTATTGGCTCTCAATCAACGGCAGAACTTCCAACTTTGTGCGCGGACTCATCAACAGTGAGGATGTGATATATTTCATCGTCATCATTGCAATGTTCCTTTCTCTCACTCTTACAAAGCTCCATTTTGACAGGACTAAGAAAGGAACGCTTGTTAAGGTGGCAAGATATGTGGCAATCGTAGCGGTGGCATGTGTCATCGGTTATGTCAGCTCACGCCCCAGGATGATGGCTTACGCCGACCTTACCCATGGCAAGACCAACACACTTACTCCTGCCAGCCAGGAGATCATGAAGAAGCTTGAAGGCCCTATGACCATCACGACATACGCAAACCTGATGGACAATAACTTCTTCTATTCTGTGCCCAGACAGTTCAAGGAAGACTCTAAGATGTTCACCCGGTATCAGAGGTTCAAACCGGAAATCGAGCTCAAGTATGTGTATTATTACCACGACTGTGATAACAAAGACCTTGACAATCGTTTCCCTACCAACAAAGATCTTGAATACAGGGCACAGGTTTTGTCGAAAGGCTACAGGATGAAACTTGAAAACTTCCTGACCCCCAGTCAGATAGACAGCCTTGTAGACCTTTCGGGTGAAGAGTATTACCTTACCCGTGAAATCAGCTGTGGCGGAAAGAAGAGTTATGTGAGAATGTTTGATGATATGCAGAGATATCCCGGCGAGGCTGAGATTTCGGCTGCAATGAGAAGGCTTACCGACGATGTTCCTCCCGTAATTGCCTTTGCCAGCGGAAACGGTGAGAGAAGCATCTACAAGAAAGGTGACCGCGACTTCTATACATTCGGCCGCAACATCACAATGCGTTCGGCTCTCATCAACCAGGGCTTTGACAATGCAGAACTTGACCTCAATGCTGTTGACAGCATCCCTTCAAGCTATATCGCCCTTGTCCTTGGTGACCCTCAGACACCATATACAGATCATGAGCTCTCTGTAATCAAGGATTATATCGCCCGCGGCGGTGATGTGATTGTGGCTGCAAGCGAAAACAGCCGTGACTTCCTTAACCCTGTCATTGCAGAGCTTGGTCTTGTGTTTGACGAAGGTGTCATTGTAAAGGAAGACGAACAGCACGCTCCCGAGCTTCTTGTCTGCGACTTCTCTCCCGCAGCATCCAACATGTCAGGTACATTCTCGTACCTTGCAGCGAATGGATATCAGGTGACAAGCCCCAGAACTATTCCTATCGCTCAGTTTGAAGACAAGGGATATCAGTTCATCCCTGTGTTCAACACAGACAGCACAGGCTGCTGGATTGAGAAGACCGTTACCGATTTCATTGACGATGTTCCCGTATTCGAGCCTGAAAAAGGTGATATGGAATGGAACCTGCAGCCTCTTATGGTAGGTGCAGTCAAGCAGGTGGGAGACAAACTCCAGAAGATATCTGTTCTCAGCAATGCCGAGTGCATCTCGAACGCTGAATTCGGTATGAGCAGAAAGGACATCAGCGCCGCCAACTTCTATCTTATCCTCGAGAGTGTGAGATGGTTCACAGACGGCAAGTATCCCGTAAACGTCGGCCGTCCTCACGGACTCGACAACGAGATCAAGGCCAACTACGACCAGCTGCCCTTGTTCAAACTGGTCTTTGTCTGGATGCTTCCTTTACTTCTTGCCGCCCTTGGCGCATGGATCTGTATAAAGAGACAGAAAGAATAGCAGATAATTTGTACTATATTAACCGGAAATAATTGAAGGACAGCTATTTGGTTGTCCTTCTTTTTTGTGCTTCATGGCGCTGTGTGAATGGAAATATTAGAAAAATTGCTAAATTTGCGAATTTAAAGACAGATTGCTGTGATTCGAAATAATCAGATTATGAGAATAAATCGATTTATAACTTGCTTCTTACTGTTGACTGTGATGGTTTCGTGCCAGGACAAGGAATTTTCCGGCAGGAATGCAACCATCAGGTTGTTGGTCACTACGGCTGATACAAAAGGCACCGTCACCACCAATTCCATACTGGAGGCCTCAGGGGCATTCTCGATGGAGTCATACGTAGAAGACGACTACAAGGATAACACTAACACATACGAAGGCGGAAAGCAGATATCCTGCGGTACTGGCGGCAATGTCCATCTGAGCAGCGGTGAATGGATCATTGAAGGAACCCCGCGCTGTGTTGCGAACACAAACACACACTTCTGGGCATGGCACCCGGTGACTGTTGCAGGACGCAGCACTCCCACACCGTCACTCAAGGCTGATCCGGACGATGACGATCCTGAATATCCGTACACAGGCGAGCTGACATTCTCATACACAGTCCCCACACCTGACGGTGAGTCTGACGCCGACAACGCAAAGGACATCATTTTCGCATACAGTAAAAAACGTTTTGCAGGCAGTGACAGTCTTGTCAACATTACATTCCACCATGCTCTGGCACAGGTCAGGTTCTGCGCCAGCACCAATGACGGTACTTTTGACAAAAGCTTGAAAATCAAGAGTATTTCAATATCCAACCTGAAAACTTCTGGCAACGCTTCTTTTACTGATTCAGGCAATGCGGAACATAATGAACAGTTCGTATGGTCCGGTCTGAGCGGCAGCGCCACATTCGGACAGATTTATGACGCAGACCTGTCTGCTTCCACGGTAAGCGGCTGGACAAAAGGCAGCTATACAAGCGGCAGCGATTCATATAATCTGTACACCTGCGAGAACGTGTTCTTCATGATTCCGCAGACAGTAGTCAAGGGTGCCACCGATGCCACCTCCAATATGATGACGGTAGTGTTTGACTACAAGGGCGACGAAACAGTCAAGTCCGTTCCCATCGCCGGCACGGACGGTGTTGAATGGCTCGGTGACCATTATTACACATACAAGATAAAGGCAACTACAGTTGGCCGTGACATAGACATGTCAGTCAGCCTGGTAGGCTGGTCTAACCGCAAGGAGGAAATATTCATCTGATAATTCATACCATGAGAAATAGATTACACATACTTCCATCAGCGCTCTTGCTGCTGAGCATTGCAGGATGCCAGAAGGATATTCCGGCTGCCACAGACATGCCGGACATCCGCTTCGGTCTGCATATCTCTGAAGGAACAGACACAAAGGCTCTTCTTGAAAACGAAGACATTCTCACTGCCGGCACGCAGGTCAAGGTTTACGGATTTGCAGATGAAGACCTTGACGGACATACAGAGGGTGGTGTCGCCGGCACAACCAAATTGAACAGCGGCCAGACAATCCAGTACAGTGCAGCCGGCTGGTCGTTTACAAGCAACGAACTCTATCAGTGGAAATACGAGCAGACGCACAAGTTCTTCGGATGGCTTGCAAAGGATGCAAAGTCGAATATTGAAGCCGCCACTTTCTTCGGATCGGGCTTCGCTTTCAACACGAATGTCCTCACAGTGCCGGCAAAGACACTGGGAATCAGCACATCAAACTTTGATTTCGCATATTCCGAGATTGTGAGCCGCAGCTCATCGGATGCCGATTACTCCACAGTTGAACTGGAACTCAACCACCTGTTCTCAAGCTTCAGCCTCTCGGCAACGAACTATTCGGCAAAGCAGGTGACAATCAAACGAATAGAGATTCACGGCCTGCAGGACGGGAAAAGTGCGACCATAAATTACAGCGGTTCCGACGTGGCTGTGACATATAGTGGTGGCAGCGTTACCAACCATACTCTGTTCAACGGCACGCTCAGCCTTTCCGCAGCCGGAACTTCAGGCGACGCCATGGCAAATGTGGTGAACACCCCTTCCACAACTCCGGCATATTTCCTTGTCTGGCCTCAGACCGACATGACTTACAGCGGCACGCCAGACGGCGTCGGCAACCCTGCCCCTGTGGCGGCTGATGCAGACGAGCCTTATATCATGGTAACCTACAACCAGGGA
Source organism: Bacteroidales bacterium (assembly GCA_045617865.1). Taxonomy (GTDB): domain Bacteria; phylum Bacteroidota; class Bacteroidia; order Bacteroidales; family UBA932; genus Equibacterium. The sequence continues at coordinate 31,590 of JAZLJK010000027.1, forward strand.
GATGAAGACATAACTTCTTATGCGGCCATCCCTCACGATGAAGACGGCTGGACAAGCGGTGTGCGCTACGAACTGGAGCTCGCAATACAGGACAGGGAGATCAGACTTGGCTTCATGGCTGCCCCCTGGGACAAGCTGGAGCCTGTCATCGACTATGACGGAGCAGTTGCAGTCACACAGAAACTGCATCTTGCAAAAGAGTTCTACAACAGCTGCACACTTTCTGCAGACGGCAGGACCGCCTATTTCAAACCAGGCATCCCCATTATTCTGGAGTTTGCCATAGGTGCACCTGAAAACGCCACATGGATTGTGGGCAAGAAACTTGACTGGGACGTGTTTGATGTTTACAATTATCCAGATGGTGCGCGTACTTCCCCTGATGAAATAGTAACGGCAGAAGGTCTCGTGGACGGTCAGTCTGTAAAGATTGCGATAGACCCTCCGACAAAAGACCTGCAGAAGTCAGAGTTTTCACTTGAACTTTCATTCACCGTACGTCTTAACAACGGAGATATGGTAAGCATTTCCCCGTCAGACATTTTTGCAGACAACGAAGATGTAGACGGTGACGGCAGCCTTGAAACCTGTCCGACGAAATTTGTATATATCAAATTGTAATTAAGAATCGAAGATGAAGATAATATATAGAACATCATTATTTGTAAGCGTTCTTCTCGCCGCTATTTCTGCCGTGTCATGCACAGGAAGAGATGAGGTGATTCCTGTAAGCGATGGCATCAATATCACCTTCACCACAGCAGATGCTGCCGAAGTGCAGGTGAAGGGATCGACTGCTCCTGGAGATGACGCATTCAATGAAAATCTCCTGAACTCTGTCTATTATTTCTTCTACCCTCAGGGCAAAACTGCCGTTGCACCGTCGGTCAGCGGATATAAGACAGGCATTTCTGAGACAGAGACATATCAGGTGAAGATTCCTGTAAGCGCCAACACCATCATCAACGACCTCTTTGCATCAAGCAACGAGTGCCAGCTCTTCGCAGTGGCAAATCCGCCAACTTCTCTGGTATCGGCGCTTGAAGGCAAGCCGACACTGGCACAGCTGAGAGCAATGACCGTGGCTTCATCGCTGACCAATGTTCCACAGAGTAACTTCACATTGGTGTATGACGGCACCGTTGCTGCGGCATCACTTTCACAGAAAGTTTCAATCAACGCTGTAATTGAGATGAAACATCTTGCTGCAAAATTCACCATCGGCGCCATCGTCATCCCTTCCATCACACAGGGGGCTGACACCTACACACCTGACGGCCTGAGTGTAAGTTTCTGCAACGGAATCAACAAGACCACACTCGGCGGCTGGAGCAAGAGCGCAGTTGACAAGGATGACTACTTCAGCACCGAGTACAAGACAATGACCGCATCCGGCACAGAAACAGTCGGTTCAGATACTTATAAGAAATACACACTCTCATCGCCCATATATTCATATCCAATGGAATGGGAGTTCAACAGTGATGTAGAACCTTACCTGATGTATGAGCTCAGATGGAAAATCACAAACGGCGGCAGCACTCAATACAAGTCGTTGTATTACAAACTGACTCTGGGCCGCAGGACGGTGATGCCCAACGAGTGGTACGACATATCAGGAAAGCTCACGGTGCTCGGCAGCCTTTATCCCGAAGAGCCCACAGAAATCTATTATTACATGGATTATCTTGTAAACGGATGGAAGGGCGCTCTCTCCGATGACGGGGTCAACACTCCCGCCACAATCAAGGATACAAGATACCTGGCAGTCAATCAGACGGAATGGGTGCTGAACAACAAGAACGAGGTTACCATTCCTTTCTCTTCAAGCCATCAGTGTTCATATGCCAACCTCACGGCGACGAAGAAGGATTTCAGCAGCGGAACGCCTGCGAATCAGAATGTCTCTGGAGTGACAATAGACCTCACCATCCCAAATCAGGTGACGGTGCATCATGACCTGAACAATACCCTGGGCGCAGGAATGGATATTTCTCCTATCGAGATATCATTCACACTGTGGCACGACGACAATCACGATTTCAGTCAGGTGATTCACATAACACAGTATCCCGCGATTTATGTAACTACGGAACTCAACTCCTCAGGCACTACTGACACTGAAACTTATAAAGGTTACACTTACGTGAACGGAAGACAAGATGGTGGGACTTGGATGACGGTATTAGGCGCAAATTCTGGCACTACAGGAAGTAACACCAGTCGCTACTTCACAGTTATCACTGTATCTCAGTTTGACCCTAGCACCGGTTATATCATCGGAGACCCTCGAGATACTGAGATAAACAACTTGGGCAGCACGGGTGATCTGCCATGGACCGGAACAGGAAATTATGCGCCATTCCAAGCCCCTGCTAAATACAGCGGTGACGGACAAACGGGTAATAGAACGGTCAAATATTATCACCCTACAATTGACGATGGTTCTCGCGACAACTTCGTTGCACCATCGTTTAGAGTTAGTACAGCTCATACGAGATCCGGAAGGAATGATACTTATGCCGACATAAAAAAACGATGCGCATCGTATCAAGAAGACGGATATCCAGCAGGACGATGGAGAATACCGACGCTTGCTGAATGTAAACTCTGTCAGGTCCTTTCTGGAAATGGTATGGTTCCGAATATATTCATTCAAGGCACAAACGCTTATGGACAGTCTTCTTATTATTTCTATGCTGGAGGGTATTTCACAATTAACTCTTCAGGTGTCGGCAACTATAGAATAGGCGACACCTCGCATGATGCTGCAGCCCGCTGCGTATATGACGAGTGGTACTGGTCGCAGGTGGATGCAAAGATGGGCTGGAATAACAGCAACAAAACCACCTTCACCTGGGGCGACGTTCCTGATGATTTCGTAATACCGGCATTATAACAGAAATGGACATGATTAAGAAATTCATATACATACTGACACTTGTAGCATTGCTTTGCTCGTGTGTTAAAGAAGAAGTTGGCGACCAGTTTGCCGATGATCAGATTGGCGTGGAGCACAACGGCAAGGTCACACTCGGATTCAACGTTGAAATACTTGACGGAATATCCACCAAGTCATTGTCGGAAACACCTGACATACAGAATATTTATGTGGCTGTATTTGACGCCAGCGGTTACAAGCTGTCTGAATATGTAAAGGCTAATCCCATCACCACAGGACCCGAAAATGACCACAAATATCAGTTTACTGTAGAACTCAAGACCTCCGACAAGCAGCGTACCCTGCATTTCATTGCAAACGGGCCGAAGGAGCTCCGTTTCGGAACTGAGCAGGAAGTGATAGGCGAACTGTTCACAAGGTACAATGCCGATGAATCGGATGAATACACCCGCAAGGACTCCTATTGGCAGAGACTCGTGTTCAACAAGATTTCGCCGCGTCCCGAAGGTACTGACGACGGCTCTCAGGCATGGCAGGATTACAACTCTATGGTGGAGACGTTGCGTAATCTCAAACTTATCCGCAACTTCTCCAAGATAACTCTGTCGAAGAAAACACCGGTTGCTGAAGACAGCAATGATTTCAAAAACTTCCAGATTCTTGGAATGTGGTTCGTGAACTATCCCGACCGCGGTTCAGTTGCGCCTTACAACCGTAACACCGGTCTGTTCGGCACCGAACGCCTCACATATCTTGATTACAACAACATGTACGATGTTGAGGACAAGACCAAGGGCAACTACCAGGGGTTCACTCTGGCTTCCACCGAGTTCATCACACCGGAATCCTTCATGGAAAGCGGTGCGGACAAAAACATGATTTCTGCGGTTTCGAACACTGCATACGGCTATGTATATGAAAGAGAGAAGGCATTGAAGTCGCCTATGTATTTGATTATCAAATGCAACTACAAGGGGGCTGACACATACTACAAGATTGCGATGCAGGACGAGGAGGGCAACTTCTATGCAATGCTCCGCAACTTCAACTATACAGTCCAGATTCAGGACGTTTCGGCTGCCGGCTATCCCACAGCAAAGGAGGCACTCGAAGGCGCACCTACCGGTGACATTTCGGTGAACGTCGATTATCAGGATCTGCCGAACATTTCTGACGGAAACGCCCGCATCACAGTCAGTGCCACCAAACTGGTTATCGTAGGGCAGGAGGGACACACAGCCTCATCAGACTTCTGGTACAAGTACGAGCCAGACATCACGGTGCACGGCGATACAGGCGTACATAATGATCTGGCCACCGGAACAGAAGCCACCGACAAGGCTAATCCTCATGTGCTTATCACTTACGAAGGGACAGAGGGATCCACCGGTGCGGTCATAGACAACATCAGCGTTGCCACCGCCAACGATGGTGGCAACCGCCATGTCACCATCAACACCACCGCAGCATCAGCCACACCCAAGATTCAGACCATCACAATAGAGGGGCGCAGATGGGACGGCTTCCGCTACAAGACCATCACGCGTACCATACAGCTTGTGCTGCGCAATGCTCTGGAGATGACACTTACAGCCTCTCCCAACACAGATTCAGAAAATGATGCGAACGTGCTGGCACAGACCGGCCGGCCGGTAGTTCTGCATATAGGGATAGAAAAGGATCTTCCGACCTCGATGTTCCCGCTCTATTTCAGCATTGACCCGAGTGTGAACAGCCTCACTCCCGACAACGCCTACAGCGACATGCAGGAACTCCCTGTCCGCTATGGCACAGATGCAAACGGCCGTCCTGTCTATTGGTTTGAAAAGGCGGTCAGCTGGACAGAATACGAAGCTGCCCCGGTTGTCAACGGCAAGAAGGAGATACCTGTTTATTTCACTACTATACTGACCGACAACGCTACAGAAATCGAAGTTTCCAATGAGTACTTCGCCACCGGCAGCGTGAAAGTCAAGAACTACACGCCGAAGACATTCAGCAATCTGGCATTCAGTGGCTCGACGCACAAGGTGGGGCAGGAAGAGACATTCTCATTCTCAATGAGCGAGGTCCCGCCAAGTGGAAAGGTATTGGTTGCGATGAAGGGCATTGAGCCGGCTTCATTGACCGATTATACATATTTGGGCAAGGACGCCAACGGCTACTGGCTTTATGAACTGGCCGTTTCGTCAACAAATATCGGATTCAACGTAATTCCATATATGGAAGGAAGCGTTGGCGTCAAACTGTCATCACTTCTGTTCAATGATGCTTCAGTGAATGTCTCTGCCATTGATCCTGACAGTAAAGTATATGTCAATGCAGACGGTACAGGTTCAGGAACGTCGCTTAAGACATTTATTAGTTCAGATGTGAATGATGGAGGTCTTGTGGTCGGCCAACATGTTACATTGGCATTTTACATTATATCAACTGCCGCTTCATCCAGCGATGTGGTGTCTGTAACAGACAACAACGGTACATCATATACTGCATCAAGAATCACATCAGGAGCAGGTGCCACTGTAAATATTGATGGTAATACTTTCAATAAATACACAGTAACCTACACTGTGCCGGCTGAAGGAGGTGATATCTCCAAGGGGTACGACAATCTTTTCAAGGTATATGTCAAGACGGGCTCTGCAGATCCGGCGGTCAAAGGTTCGTTCTCAATGCCTGTGTATGGCATCAAGCTGGGCGACAAACTGACATCTGTTTCGTTTGATACAGACAAGTATTATGTCATTCAGAACAACTCGACGGGCAGGTATCTGTACAACAACGAGACCAACAATTCAACCGGTATTTTGAAAACAGCATACGATTTCAGTTCGCTTGTCAAATTCGGCAATACAGCATCTGCAAGTAATGTTGCATTTGTCAAGATTGACTCAAAAAATCAGTATTATCTTGGCAGTTCAAGCTATAACAATGTTGCACTGAGTACGACGCAATACGATTGGACTATAACTGATACATTCCGGTTCTCACACTATCGTACTGCTTACTATGGGTATTATTACGCATACGATAATTCTGGGACATTGGCGATGTCGCGAGACTCCTCTACCAACGCCAACAGATACTGGAACATTTACCCTGTTTCCTTTGTTGCCCCTGCATTGTAATTGAAATTGATACACATAGAAAGATGCTGCATATCGGCAGCCCAGGTAAGTGAGGCTCTTGAGGCGGGTGCTTCAAGAGCTGAGCTCTGCCGGGACCTGTCGGTCGGCGGAATCACACCTTCAGACGGTGAGGTGATGGCCGCTGTGGCCACCGGTCTTCCTGTAAATGTGCTGATACGTCCGCGTGGCGGTGATTTCATCTACAGCGAAGATGAGATTGCTGAAATGGAAGAGAGCATTGCATTCTGCCGTACTGCCGGAGCGCATGGTGTTGTAATCGGCGCTCTGGATGCTTCCGGCAATGTGGACATGACCACGATGCGCAGGCTTATGACTGCTTCGGAAGGGCTGAGCGTGACATTCCACAGAGCTTTTGATGAATGTGCCGACCCATTCCGCGCGCTTGAAGAGATTGTCTCGCTGGGCTGTGACAGAATCCTCACTTCGGGGCAGCGTCCCACGGCGGTTGAAGGAGCAGAACTGCTTGCAGTACTTGTGAGAAAGGCGGCCGGCCGCATCATCATAATGCCGGGGGCCGGCATTTCTCCCGATAATATTGATGCCCTTGCCAGTGCAACTGGTGCGACAGAGTTCCATGGCACGAGGCTGGGCGTTTCAAAATGATATACAACATGCAAAACCGCAGATTGTCCATCCTTTTTATTTGCCTGTCTGCCATGCTGATCGCGGCGGGCTGTGCAAAGACCGATTATGTCCAGTTCCTTTATGATTCCATGCCTGTAGCCGACAGCCTGGTGCATCCGCGCGAGTATTGGGAGGCGAATGTGGCCAAGACACTTGAGGTGCGCAGAAAGATGGGATGGGATGTTCCGGAAAGGGAGTTCCGCCACTTTGTGCTGCCGTTAAGAGTCAACAATGAGAACCTTGATGACTTCCGCACAGTCTATTCAGATAGTCTCTGCGCGCGCGTGAGCGGCATGACAATGGAGCAGGCTGCGCTTGAAGTCAACCATTGGTGCCACGAGCGGGCCACATACAAGCCGTCTGACGGGCGTACTCTCGGCCCTATGGCGCTGATACGCTCCGGATTGGGACGTTGCGGCGAGGAGTCTGTACTTGCGGTTTCCGCACTCAGAGCCGCCGGAATCCCTGCGCGTCAGGTCTATACTCCGCGCTGGGCTCACACCGACGACAATCACGCCTGGGTGGAGGTTTTCGTTGATGGCAAATGGCACTTCATGGGAGCCTGCGAGCCCGAACCGGTGCTGGACCTGGGATGGTTCAACTCTTCAGTGTCGCGCGCAATGCTGCTGCATACCAAGGCCTTCGGTGACTACGACGGCCCCGAAGATGTCATATCAAAGACTAAGTGCTATACTGAAATCAATGTCATCCGCAGCTATATCCCGACCCGCCGCACAACTGTCACTGTGGTTGATGCCGACGGCAATCCGGTAGAGGGGGCGGATGTCGAATTCAAGATATACAACTACGCTGAATTCTACACTGTTGCAAAATATCACTCTGATGTGTCAGGCCAAGCTTCGCTTGACACAGGGCTTGGAGATATTGTGATATGGGCAGCGAAAGGAGACAGATACGGCATGGCCGTGGTATCATCAGAAAGCGGGAAGGTGGTCCTTGACCATACTTTCGGAGAGGAATGCTCGTTCGATCTGGACATTGTTCCGCCTGTTGAGAACCCGCTGCCTTCTAAGGCAACTACTGAGCAGCTTGAAGAAAATGCAGCCCGCCTTGCCGCAGAGGATGCGGTGCGCGCCTTGCTCGAGCATCCACGCATCGAAGCCCCGGAACTCTATCTTGCAGACAAAGATGCCATTGATGTAACCCGGGAGGTGATAGATGATGCTCTTGAATGTAAGACATCCGATGACAGGTATGTGGTGTCCCCGCGCATCGAGCTGGAAATGCTGATGCCATACCGCCATGAGATAACTGCATCCGGCATAGGAAAGCAGCTGCATTCACCATCGGAAGTTGCAGACTGGGTCAGGGACAGTATCACCCTGGTCAGCTGGCGCAACACGCAGGGGCTCAGGATTCCTCCCGTTGCAGTGTGGAGGGGCAGGATTGCAGATTTCCGTTCACGCGACATATTCTTTGTGGCCATGTGCCGCTCACTCGGCTATCCGGCCCGTTATGACGGGGTTACTTCAATGCCGCAGTACCGCGACGGTGAAGAGTGGATTACCGTTGATTTTGGGACCGGTGTCAAATCGGCCGCCACCACTGGCACTGTCAGACCGCAAACCGACGGGGCAGGGCCAGTGAAAGCACCTCAGTATTATTATCAGTATACATTCTCCAAGGTGGCCGACGGCACATGCTCACTGTGCGAATATCCGGAAACCGGTCCGACACCGGACAGATATGATCTGGAAGAAGGATACTATATGATGACAAGTGGCACCAGACTGGCCGACGGAAGTGTGCTGGCGCATGTTGAGATGTTCAATGTCGAGGCCGGGAGTGAGAAGGAGATGCCGCTTGTACTGCGCAGTGGCTCAGATGCTCCGGCTGTTCTGGGCAGCATCGATGCAGAGCACAAGTTCCTGCCTGACGGTGCGGCAGAGCCGGTCTCTATACTTTCGGCAACAGGCAGAGGATTTTTCCTGATATGTGTGATGGGAACTCACGACGAGCCTACAATCCACGCGAAAGGGCAGCTGTCTGACCTTGCCCCGCTCATCAACGAATGGGGGCGTCCGGCTGTGATCCTGGGGCAGGCCCGCCCTGACGGACTGGTCAATGCAGTGTATGGCACCGACCCCGAAGGCAGCGTGTTCAGAATGCTTGCAGAAGGGGTGGAGGCTGATAATGCCAGGCTCCCGATAATTGCTGTGGCCGACAGTTTCGGCCGAGTGGTGTATTTCTCGCAGGGGTACAATACCTCGCTCAACAGTCAGCTGACAAAGGTGCTGAATTCTGATGCCCTGAGATAAAAAGAAAGAGCCCGGAACAACACCGGACTCTTTCTCTGATAATCTGTATAACTTGTTTCTTACAGTCTCTTCTTCAGCTCTGCTGCAAGATCTTCGTAGCCGGGCTTGCCCAGAAGAGCAAACATGTTCTTCTTGTATGCCTCGACGCCGGGCTGGTTGAAAGGATTCACACCAAGCACATATCCGCTTATGCCGCATGCTTTCTCGAAGAAATAGAACAGGCCGCCCAGGTGATATTCGTCAAGATTGTCGAACTCGATGCCTATCTGAGGCACACCGCCGTCGATATGGGCCATGATAGTGGCAAGCATGGCGCTGGTGTTGCACTCTTCAATGCGTTTTCCTGCAAGGAAGTTGAGTCCGTCAAGGTTCTCTTTGTCTGCAGGTACAGCAAGTGAACGGTTGCATTTCCTTACATAGAGCACTGTCTCGAACAGAGTGCGCTCGCCTTCCTGGATGTACTGACCCATAGAGTGGAGATCTGTGGTGTTGCTTACAGAAGCGGGGAAGATTCCCTTGCCGTCTTTGCCTTCGCTCTCACCGTAGAGCTGTTTCCACCATTCAGAAACATAGAGGAGCTTGGGATTGTAGTTTACCAGAATCTCGGTCTTCTTGCCTGCATCGTAAAGCATGTTGCGGAGTGCCGCATACTGGATGGCGGGGTTCTCTGCACTGCGCTGGCTGCAGATTTTCTCCATGTCCTGTGCTCCCTGAACCATCTTGTCGATGTCAAATCCTGCAAGAGCGATGGGAAGCAGACCTACCGGAGTGAGCACTGAGTAGCGGCCTCCGATGTTGTCTTCAATGACAAATGAAGTGTAGCCTTCTGCATTCGAGAGGGTCTTGAGTGCACCGCGTGCTTTGTCTGTCACTGCAACGATGCGCTCTGCAGCCTCTTTCACACCGTATTTCTGCTCGATGAACTGCTTTACAAGGCGGAAAGCCACTGCGGGCTCTGTGGTTGTGCCTGATTTTGAAATCACCACAGCCGCAACATTCTTGACCTGCATCAGGTCCATCAGCTCTGCCATGTAGTCTTCGCTGAGGTTGTTGCCTGCAAACACCACCTGTGCGCCTTTCTGACCGATGTTGAGTGCAAAATTGTGGCTGAGTGCGGCAATGGCAGCCTTTGCACCGAGGTACGAGCCACCGATACCGATAACTACTACGAGATCGACGCTCTTCTTGTTCCATCTCTCCACAACTTCTTTATATTGTGCCAGAATGTCGCTTGTAATGGTGGAGGGGAGTCGGTTCCATCCGAGGAAATCGTTGCCTGCACCTTTCCCGCTCTCGAGAGTGTCAAAGCCCTGGAAAGCCTTCTCAATGTACTGCTGATACTGTGCTTCACTTGCGAAAGCGCTGCATCCGCTTCTGTCAATTGTAATCATTTTAATCTGTTGCTGTTATATGTTAGAATATATAGTTGAGTCCGATTGCCATTCCGCCGGGGCCGTCCTGCTTGTTGAGAGGCTGGCCTTTCTCTGCAGAGATGATGAAGTTGTGGTTCATCACAATCTTGAGACCTGCACCGACGCTTGAGTGAATCTTGGATGTCTCTTCACCGGGGTTTGTGAGGGCGATGCCGTTGTGCTCATATTCGTCGGTGATGACACCCATGTCGAAGAAGGGGTTGGTGGCAACATACCAGTGCTGGTTGATGAAGTCAAAGCTGACAAGCTTGATGCGGAGCTCCATGTTGCTCCATGCATAGCCGTTGGCGTTGATTCTGTTACGGAGCGTACCGCGAACTGTGTTCTTGCTGCCGAGTCCCTCGCTGGTGATCTGCTTCAGATACATCGTGGGGATGTTGGAGAGGGTGTAGAAGGGAGCCTCGCCGTGAGCAAGTCCCTGATATGCCAGATGGTATGCAAACACCAGCTTGTCGCCTGCCAGGGGCACGTACTGACGCCAGTGGGCGATTGCCCTGGTGTAGTGGTAGCCCGTACCGAAGACGTCGGGAGATGATGTCCCGTACAGCTCGGCCCATATACCTCTGGTAGGTGCCGCCTCTATGTCGCGTGTATCGTATACTATGCCATATTTTGCTTCGAGATGCTTTCCTCCCTTGGCCTGGTCTTCCGGAATGATGCCGGCAGCCACGTACTGCCCGTAGAGGGTCTGGGTCGCGTCAAAGTTCTCGACATCTGTATAACCTGTCTTATAATCCCAGTAGGTGAGACCGGCAGCCCATCTCAGACCTGAACCTTTGATGATTTCACCCTGGAAGTCGGCAAGAGCGCGGAATGTGTTGCGGCGCATGAAATAGAAACGGTTCTCTGCGTCGTAGTCGAACTTGCTCTCGTATCCGTTGAATCCGTAGAATGAGTACTTGCCGTCGGGCTGATATGTGACTGCTGCAGTCACCCTGATGCCGGGAATCAGGAATTTTGAATCATAGAAAAGATGGAAAGTGCTCATGCCTTTTGTGTAGGTTGACACCTCCACGTTGAATTTATGGTAGTAGCCGGGATACTGTTTTCCGTCGCCGTAGCAGTAGATGTCGCAGAGTGCGCCGTACTGGAAACCAAGGTCGCTGCTGTAGCTTACCGCAGGCAGGAAACCGAAGTTCCATCCGGTCTTAGGCTGTGTTTTCTTACTTTCTTTATTGATTTCCTGCGAGTTGGCAGGTTTGTTGCCCTCCTGGGCCTGCATTGACACTGCAAACAGGGCAGATGCAATGATGAGTGTAAAGATTCTTTTCATAATAGTAGTGATGAAAAATCTCTCAAAGGTAAAAACTTTTACGAAAAAAATAAAGGTAAAAAAAACTTGAAAAAAGTTTGGTGTTTCAAAAAAACTGTCTACATTTGCAATCCCAACTCAAGCCCAGGTGGTGAAATTGGTAGACACGCTACTTTGAGGGGGTAGTGCCCGCTTTTGGGCGTGCAAGTTCAAATCTTGTCCTGGGCACAGACAAAGCCGCAAGGCAACCTAAGAGCTTCTCATTCGAGAAGCTCTTTCTGCGTAGGGAGCAAATCTTGCTCAAATAAGAAATAATTGTGATATATTTGTACCAGAATCAAAACAAACAAATCATGCGTAAACTTTTAATTGCACTCTCATTCGCAGCTGCACTTGTTATGACAACAAGCTGCGGATTCACATCAAACCTTACAGCAGGTGGTGTGGTAAATCAGACAAATGTGGTCCTTTCACAGAACAATTTCAGAGTGATAGGCGAGGCTGAAGGTGTTTCAGAAGCCACCTATATCCTGGGCATCGGCGGACTTTCTCCCAAGGCCCTCAAGGCAAATGCTCTTGCTGAAATGACAGAAAACGCTCACTTGAGAGGCTCGCAGGCAGTGGTTAACGTAACTGTTCACGAATCTGTGGCTGACTGGGCTGGTCTTGTTACAAAACGCGTCTTCACAGCAAAGTGCCAGATTGTGGAGTTCCTTCCCGAAAACGGACGCCCGATGTTCCAGCATCCCCGCAACCAGCGTCCCGGCGGCCGTCCCGAAATCGTGGCTGAGCCCCAGCGCGCTGAGGATGGCGAAATGATTCACCTCGACAAGGCTGAATAATCAGAAAAACATATCAGAAGATACTGCTGCCGGCCAATGCCGGCAGCTTTTTTTTACTGCTGAACGCTCAGTTCGGCCGCTTTGTCGATGAGCTGAACTGCTTCTGCACGATATCCGAAAGGATCCTGACCCTGTGCACCTGACGTGTATTCACGTGCCATCTTGAAGGTGGCGCTGCCACGGTATTCTGACTTGCGAAGCACCATGCCGAAGGCGGCTATGCCTGATGCGAAACGGAATTCCTCTGAAGGGGTGGTAGAGACATTCTCTATCTCCTGACTGAGCATGACGCTTGAGCCGCCAAGGTTTTTCTTGTATCTGAGATCGAAGGTGGCGAAGCTGCCATCAGCGCCTTCTGTGGGGACAATCTCATAAAGAGCTGTAACAGTCTGACCGGCACCGATCTCTGCCGCATCTTTGGTGTCATCATTGAAATCTTCGTTCGCCATGACGCGGTTCTCGTAACCAATGAGACGGTATGACTCTACATGGGCGGGGTTGAATCTGATCTGAACCTTCACATCGTTGGCCACGGAGTAGAGTTTTGATACTTCATTCACAAACACCTTCACCATCTGTTTCTCGCAGTCGATAAACTCGTATGTGCCGTTGCCGTGGTTTGAGATTGACTCCATCATACCGTCGTTCAGGTTGCCGCTGCCAAATCCGCACACTGTAAGATAGATGCCTGCAGCCGCTTCCTTTTCAACAAGTTTCACAAGAGAGTCTGTGCTTGATATGCCCACGTTGAAGTCGCCGTCGGTGCCCATTATGATGCGGTTGTTGCCGCCGTCTATGAAGTTCTGACGAGCCTCATCGTATGCCATCTTAATTGCGGCGCCGCCTGCAGTCGAACCGTTGGCGTTGAGCTTGTCGATTGCCTTCTTGATAGTTCTGGAGTTGGAGACAGGGGTTGATTCAAGTATTTTATTTGCCGAGCCGGAATATGTGATGATGGAAACCCGGTCGTCCTGCTGCAGATTGTCAACAAGTGATATGAGGCAGTTCTTGAGAAGGGGGAGCTTGTCGTCGGAGTCCATCGAGCCGGAAACGTCAATCAGGAAAACATAATTTGATGTGGGAAGTTCGCTCTCTTTCATGGATTTTCCTTTCATTCCGAGGCGGAGCAGCATGTTTTCTGAATTCCAGGGGCATTGCGCCAGTTCGTAATTGAAGCTGACAGCATCACTGCCCTCAGGCTCGGGATAATTGAATGTGAAATAGTTCAAGAACTCCTCGATTCTGACCGAATTCCTGTTAGGAAGCTGTCCACGTGTCAGATACCTGCGCATTATGGCGTATGAGGCTCCGTCAGCGTCAACGCTGAATGTGGATACAGGCTCTTCTGCGGTGCTGATAAACTTGTTCTCTATAATTTCATCGAACTTGTCGCCGGAAATCTCTTCCTGGCTGATCTGATTTTCGGCGACATTCATCGGTTTCATATAGTCGCCAGAAAAAGCAAAGTCCATCTTCATACTCATGCATGAGGGCATTAAAAGGACTGTTGACGCAACAGCCGCTGCGGATAGCAAAATCTTCTTCATGTGTCTTTTTGTTTTTCTGCCTTAATAAATGCAGCAGTGCTGCGAAATATCACAGAGAATTTCAAAATTTGTCTACAGCGGGTCCACATCCACCACGATGTCGGTGCCGCGCATCTCTTCGCGCAGCGCCTCCAGCCGGTCGTATAGAAGCGCTTTTTTCGCCATCTCGCGTGATGTCTTCTGCAGTTTTATCCAGATATGGCGGATGTACATTCCGTCTACGCGGTCCACAACCGGAGCGACTGGCTGCGAACAGCATGTGATGCCGCAGTCTGTCACGGCGCTGCGGACGGTGGCGCAGGCAGAACGCAGTGTGTCGGGCGATTTGCTCTTCAGCGTCAGCTGAATCATGCGAACGAAAGGCGGGAATGCCAGCATCTCGCGCAGCGCCAGAGATCCGGCACTCACTTCCAGCTGCCTTTCAAAATCTTCTTCACAAACCGCCTGAAGCACAGGATGGTCTGGAAGCATGGTCTGAATCACCATCTGGCCGGGTGCTCCACGGCGCGAGACACGTCCCTTCAGCTGAAGCAGCAGTGACAGGGCTTTCTCGTCGGCACGGAAATCCTGCAGCGACAGTATCGAGTCGGCATTTATCACAGCCACAAGCGACAGCCTTTCAAAATCAAACCCTTTGGTGATCATCTGCGTCCCGACAAGGATGTCTGTGCTGCCGTTTTCAAATTCGGTAAGAATCTGCTTTTCGGCTGCATGGCTCTGGATGGTTTCGGCGTCGAAACGGGCGATCTTTGCTTCTGGAAACAACTCCTGGAGCTCTTCCACCAGCTTTTCGGTGCCGGCTCCTTTGGGTACGAAGCGCCCTTTGCCACAGGTGCCGCAGCTTTCAGAAAACGGCATGCGGTATCCGCAGTAGTGGCAGCTGCAGCTGTTGTTGTATTTGTGGTATGACAGCGAGACATTGCATTTCGAGCATTTCAAGACTGTTCCGCAGCTGTCGCACTGAATGAACGAGCTGTAGCTGCGCCTGCTCCGGAATATCATGACCTGCTCTTTTCTCTGCAGCCTGTCGGCAATCAGGTTCACAAGCTGCATAGAGAACGAGCCTCTGGCATTGTGCAGCCTGTACACTTTATTCATATCGATCACGGTGACGGGTGATTCCGCCGCACCGAAATATTTCTCGCTTAGCTTGACAAGACCGTATTTGCCGCTTTGTGCGTTATGGAGCGATTCAAGTGAAGGTGTTGCGCTGCCAAGCAGCGTGTTTATCTTCTCTTTTGCCGCCAGCATCAGGGCCACGTCGCGGCCGTTGTACCGCGGCGCCGGGTCGGTCTGCTTGTATGAAGAGTCGTGCTCTTCGTCAACAATTATGAATCCGGGCCTGCTTATCGGGAGCAGCAGTGCACTGCGTGTGCCCAGCACCAGCCAGTTGCCGTCTCCTGCGGCCAGCCTGTCAAAAATCTTCTTGCGGGTGGCGGCAGTCTGCTTTGAGTGGAACACAAGGAGCCTGTCGCCCACGGCAGCTTTCAGGCGTTGCTCCAGCTGACGTGAGACTGCAATCTCCGGCACCAGATACAGCACGTTCTTCCCTCCGTCCAGATGCTCGCGTGCCAGCTTGAGGTAGATTTCGGTCTTGCCCGACGATGTGGCGCCTGCCAGCAGCACGGTGCTCTTGCCGGCGGCATAACACTCCTTTATCTGCCTGTACGCCTCATGCTGCGCATCCGACAGCTCTTTCTCCTCCTCGACCTTCGGCTTTGCTGCAGTGCGGTTCACTGTGCGTGTCTTTTCGGTCTGTTTGAAGAATGCTGAAGGGAAGGCGCATTTGAAAACTTCACCCACCGAACACATGTAATAGCCTGCTATTGCTTTCCAAAGGTCAATCTGGCTCTTGGAGAGGGGAGGCAGCTGTGCCACTTTTTCTATGGGAAGGATCTTCCCGGCGGGAATGTCGGGCGGAAGTGAGGCTTTGTCGTTGCACACTACCGCGAGATACCGTTTGCCCACAAGAGTCACCACCACCCAGCTGCCGGTGGTCACTTTCATCCCATCGGGCACGCAGTAGGTGAGGCCGCCGCGCCACCTGGCGGGCAGTCTGTTTGGCAGAATCACCTCTATGTAATGCTGTTCTTCCATTCCTGCAATGTTCCGGCAAATATATACATTTTAATATGTCAAAAATAATTTTTAATTTTGCGCATTAGTGTCCACTAAAAATTCATAAAAGTTCTTTGAAAATATTGAAAGTTAGGTAATTACAGAGGCTTTACGAGTCAACCGATTTGAAATTATCTTTGCCAGACTATCGTAGAATGGCATATGCATAATAGAAAATACGT
>JAZLJK010000028.1:0-34289 GCA_045617865.1 Bacteroidales bacterium
ATATTTTTTAATTTTTTTTGCTTAAACAATAATTAGATATATATTTGCACCCGCAAATGCCACTGAGATATGGTGTAATGGTAGCACTACAGATTCTGGCTCTGTCAGTGAGGGTTCGAGTCCTTCTATCTCAACTAAACACAAGACCGGCTTCAACAGTCGGTCTTTTTTGTTTTTTATCTGCTTATTGGTAAATTTGGGGATAAGATTGACTCATGACCTGATCGACTATTATGCCGACTCATGCGCGCTTGGAGGCATTGTGGTGAACTTTTCAGGACCCGGTTATCTTAAGGACGAGGCAGGATGGGAGCACCTGAGGCAGACCCTGCGGTGGAGGCGAAGGAAATAGTATGTCCTGGGCAAAGTGCCCACCAGATTGCCTCAGGCATCACAGAACTGATGCTCTATTATGGCGTGTCAATCCCTTCGATGGAGCCTTATCAGACACTTGTAATTGTGGACAACTAATTCCTGCGGATCTTATAACCGTAATACGCGTAGAACATAATCAGAAGGTAGAACGGAAGGCATATCCAATAAGCCTGTCTGCTCCCTGTCACATCCTTGAGAAATCCGAACAGCAGGGGAATGACAGCACCGCCGCCTATGCATGCCACCAGCAGCGATGAACCTTTTTTCGTGAATTTCCCCAGATCTGTTATGGCAAGCGGCCAGATTGCAGGATACATCAGCGAACATGCAAGACTCAGCAAGGCCACGCACCATACTGAAACCTCCGGAGGTGTCAGCACTATCATGAATGAATCTATCACTGCAACCCACGTACAGATCCGCAGCGCCTTCACCTGAGACATATATTTCGGAATGCATATTATTCCTATGACATATCCAAACGCCATTCCAAGTCCCGGGAACAGCGTGTATTTCTCCGGGTTGGGAAGGCCGAGGTCCTGAGCATAGTCAAGCACCGTGAGCAAGGCCAAATTCTCCACACCCACATAAACGAAAATGGCAAGTGCCCCCAGCACAAGGTGCGGGAACTGCCAGATACTCTTCTTGCCAGCGGCATACGGGCAGTCATCCTCATTCTCCTCACCCTCCGCCTTGATTTCCTCAAGAGGGGCAAAGAAAGTAATGATACCCAGCACTATCAGCACACTTATGATAATGATGAATGGTTTGTCAAGATCTCCGAGGGCCACATTGTCAATATTCTTGCCTGTCACGGCAGCAATGAACACCGAAGGCAGTGCCAGCGCAAGGGAGTTGCATATCCCCATGATGCTGATTCTTCTGGCTGCACTGTCAATAGGGCCGAGTATAGTCACATAGGGGTTGATTGCAGCCTGAAGCACAGTATTGGCTGTGCCGCTGATGAAACAAGCCAGCAGATAGAGAGCAAAGCTCTCCATGCGCGATGCGGGGATGAAGAGGGCGAACGCCACGGCAAACAGAAAGAAAGAAGCCGACATAGTCCGCTTGTATCCAATCCGGTTGATTATCCCTGCAGCAGGAAAGCTGAATATCAGGAACGCACAGAAAGTTGATGCTATGACCAGATAGCTCTGTGCCGATGTCAGGCTGAGATTGTTTTCAAGAAACGGTACAAAATACCCATTGATGCCGGTGGCGAAGCCCACCGTGAAGAACATGGCACCTATGAAAGCGAGAGGCAGTGCAAAATTGTTTCTTGACATTGTCTATTCGTTTTCAAGATGATATTTTATCAACCCTTCCATCGGTGCTTTGAGAATGACGCCCATCTCCATGCCATATTCTTTGACAACCGGCTCCAGAATGTCTTTGTAGTGATATGCCACCGATCCCACAGCGTTGAATGAATATTTGCGGTAATCAGGATAATGGGTGACTATCCTTTCAAAGAAATCACGGAAGGCAGTATCAACCAGGTTCCGGAAATATGGGTATGCTTCACAGTTCTTTCTGATGAACACTGCATATTGCGCGCAGAAACGGTTGGGGAACGGTTTGGTATAAATAATATCTATCAGCTCGTCATTGCTGTATCCCAGCTCTTTGCCCACAAGCTCATAGACGTCTGAAGGCATATTCCTGCGTATGTAGTCGGTGATCATCCTCTTGCCCAGATTTGCACCTGACCCCTCATCACCGAGGATGAAACCGCAGCTGTCAACATTCAACCCCTCATTGCATCCATCGTACAGACATGAATTAGTGCCTGTACCGAGAATTGCCGCAAATCCGGGTTTGTTCTGGAGCACGGCACGGCACGATGCCAGAGTGTCCATGGCAATATCTATCCTGTCTGCCTTTTTAAAGACTTTCATGAGAGTCTCCCTCATGAAAGGATACTGCAGCTCTGTCACTCCCGCACCATAGAAGAATATTTCACTGACTTCGTCCGGGTCAAGTGATGCGGGCAGATTCTTTATGATGTCTTCAACAATCTGAGGCCCTGTTATGTAATTCGGATTATACCCCTGGCTCACGAACCGGATCACTTTGTCCGAGCCGCGTGAAACGCATCCCCAGTCGGTCTTGGATGCTCCGCTGTCTGCTATGAGTATCATTCTTTGCCGAGAAGATGTGCCTCTGCCTCCTTGAGACCGCCGTATTTCTTGATTGCCTCGACACAAACCTCATAGTCGGTCAACTCGGGATTGCGCTCCATCATTGTCCTGGTAAGCCTGTCTATCACTTTGTTGTTGATAAGGTGCGCGTGAACCATTCTGTTTCCCTCAACACGGCCAAGCCTGATCATGAGAGTGGTGCTGATCATATCGCAGATAAGCTTCTGCGATGTTCCCGATTTCATGCGCGTGCTTCCTGTGATGAACTCAGGGCCTGTGATAACCTCAACCGGATAATCTGAATATTCTGATATGGGAGATTCGGGATTGTTCACGAAAGAACCTGTTGTGATACCATGTTCCCTGCAGGCCTTGAGGGCGGCGAGGACATAGGGTGTGTTTCCGCTTGCTGAAATACCGATCACTATATCTTTCTCAGAGATGTTGTGCTTCTTCTGAAGAGTCTCCCATCCCTCATTGACATCATCTTCCGCCTCTTCCAGGTCGAGGACAAGGTTCTCCACACCACCGGCAAGAACACATTGAACTATTTCGGGGTCCACACCGTATGTATTGGGGACCTCCAAGGTGTCAAGAACTGCAAGTTTGCCACCTGTACCGGCACCGAGGTAGAACATACGTCCACCCGCCTTGACTTTCTGTTCTATGGCACTTACCAGCTTTTCCAGGTCTGGAAGCACTTTCTCTATTGCAAGAGCCACCTTCTTATCTTCGTTATTGATGTCGCGCAGAAGCTCCGCAACACTCTTTTTCTCTAGATTGTCGTACAATGACGGCTGTTCAGTCAATCGTAAAGCCATTTCTTAAAGATTTAATTCTCTACAAACATACAAAATAGTTTCGGTTTGATAAAAATTAATTTCGTTTTGTTTCGTTTTATTGTGTTTTATCATCTCAATATCTTGACAATACCCTTATAAAAGATTATCTTCACGGCATGAAACTGCATGTCAGACATATTCCTGCAATCATTGTCGTGCTCTTGTGCTGTGCCTGCACAAAAGAAGAGCTGCCGGTGAGACCTGATTCATATCTGCAGCTTGTATCAAGGTATCAGGAAGACATTGCGTTCGCGGGGGCGGAGAAGAACGGAAGCACCACAGTGGTCAGTTTCGACCATGGCGGCAGCATAAAGGTCGACTCCCGCGACTTCCAGGTCAGCAACTGCACTTTCAAAGATCCCCAGATTCCGGAAACCAACAAGTCGGGCCACTGGACCGTCGGTGGCAGAGACACGGGGATTCCATACAATTCCGAAGCCTCCCTTGAAGATTCATACCCGGTCTACGCATATTACAACAGCTGGATGTTCTGCCTGTACGCAAGCAACGGATGCATCCTGAAATTGTTCTCAAGCGAGGCAGACCCTCTCAAGTCTTTCTCCCTGCTCTCACAGTTCAACCCAGGTCTGGCAGCCGACATTCACTTCAGCATCGACGGCACCGACGTCACGGGCACGGTAGATGGGGCATGTGCAAAAAATGAACTGGTCCCGACCTTTACCTTCGAGGCGGAATCGGTAACAGTGAACGGAGCTGTCCAGACAAGTTCATCTTCGGTCCAGGACTTTACCGAACCTGTCTGCTACGAAGTGCACAAGCACAATGGTGAAACTGTCAGATATACCGTAAGCATCGACTGCAGAACCATCCTGCCGATAGTCAGAATCACGACAGCCAACAAGTCACCCATTGTGTCAAAAACGAATTACATCAGCGGAAACATCTCATTCGAAGACCCCAGCCTTATCTACAGCAGCACCGCCCTGGTCGAATCAGTAATGCAGATACGCGGACGCGGCAACACATCGTGGAGCAGTTTCCCTGAGAAAAGGCCGTACAGGGTGAAGCTTGAATCATCAAAAAAGGTTTTCGGCATTCAGAAAGACAAAGACTGGGACCTGCTGGCCAACCAGTCCGACAAATCGTTGCTGCGCAACCATGTTGCGATGCAGCTGTCGCGAATCTGTGAGATGCCGTGGACTCCGGAATTAAGAAGCGTAAACCTGTATCTGAACGGTGTCTACAAGGGTGTATATGATTTGATAGAGCATAAGGAAGTGGGGGACCATAAGGTGGAGATACAGCCGGTTGGGGAGAATGACAACAGCGGAGATGCCCTTACTGGGGGATACTATCTTGAAATCGACACCAGCCAGGACAATCCTGTTCATTTCTACACCGACGTAGGTATCCCCATAATGTTCAGTGACCCTGAGAATCCCACCAAAGAGCAGATTTCATACATAAAGAAATATCTCAAGGATTTTGAGACAGCACTCTATTCCGCCAATTTCACAGACCCGCAGAAAGGCTACGCCGCATACATCGACGTTGAATCATTCATAAACTATTACATCGTTGCAGAACTCAGCAAGAATATCGACGGAAACCTGGCAAAAAGCTGCTTCCTGTCGAAAGACCGCGGAGGAAAACTTACATTCTGCCACACATGGGACTACGACCTTGCTTTCGGCAACTGTGACTATATGGACAGCTCATATCACGGAGCGACCAATGGCCCGGAAGGATGGTTCACATGCAAATACATCATAGGAGACTATTATTCCAGAGGTTCCAGCCCAGGATGGTTCGGAAGGCTCATGGAGGACCCTGCTTATGTGAGGAAGCTCCAGGCCAGGTGGAATGAACTGTACAGCGAACTGCAGACAATTCCAGCATACATTGACACATGCGTCGAGGGGCTCCATGGCGCTCAAGACGACAATTTCGCCACACACAGCATCCTCGGAGCATACGTATGGCCGAACCTCAAGGTTTTCAAGACTTATGACGAAGAAATCAGTTACCTGAAGTCTTTCTACTCACAGCGCCTTGCCTGGATGGATTCGGCCATCAGAAAGCTATAGCTGGTTTATTCTATCTGTTGTTCTTTCTTATGTTTTCCAGAATGGTTTCCTGAACATTCTCAGGGAATATGTTTGGCTGTGAATACCAGAAGAATGAGTTGTCACCCTCATAGGTATGGGCTCTGATATGCTCCATCGACGGCAGATAACTGCATACATCGTCGGTATAACCGATGACAGACACGTTGCGGTTCGGCCAGAGGTCCCTGATCATAATTCCGTAGCTTGTCACTGCCTCGCGGGACAGTGCCACCAGCTTCCAGTCACCGATATTGACGGTATGGATGTAGACAGGCATATATTCCGGCATCGTCCCGTTCTTCAGCTTGTCAAGCATGATATCTGCCCAGCGGACATTCTTGTCGCACTCCACGTCGCCGGGATACATGGCATTCTCATCACGGAGACGGATGATGTCTCCCTTCTTCCATGGCGTAGTCTTGAACATCACAGAATCGATGGCGTATGATATGCCACCATCCACAGTCTGCAGCTTGCCGTCCATGCAACTGAGGATGTCTCCGGCAAGAATGGAACCCATTTCCCTGAAATCATCATATATCGGGTTGACGTCTCCGGCGCAGCCCTGAAGGAATATTGCATTCTTTGCGCCGGTGCTCTTCATGATGATGTCCTTTGCCACTGCAGGGAAATTGGCGTTCAGAGTGAACCCTTCGGCACCTGAATTATTGAAGACAGGATGGCATCCTGCGAGGAAAATGACATTCTCCACCTTCCCGTCAGGATCGACCACCTCTACAAGGTCGGCAGTACGGTCACAGACATTTTCCGGCCATCCGAGGCAACGGTTGCCGCCGATGGAAGTCTGTGTACGGCCGAAGAACAAGTGGCCGGGATGCAGGTCTGCAAGGGCTCCTTCAACAGCCTTGATGATTGCAGGACGGACTATCTTCTCCATGTACTCCTCATCAGGATATTGATTCGGCTCAAGCCACGAGTACCATCCCTGCGACACAGGAGCGAAATGAGTATGTGAAGCATTTATCAGCACTGCCTCGGCCGGCAGCCCGGTGGCGGCGGTTATTTCCTCCTTCACGGAATTGATGAATGCAAGGTCAAAACCTGTAAGGTCAAGCCCCACTATGACAACTGTTTTCCCCTCATGGGAGAAAGCTGCCGCACGTGCTGTGAGGTTACCGTTCGTCCTGTGATAATTGATGTAGAGGTTGCCGTTGCTGTCAATGGCATACAGCCTGTCGTCCCTTACAGCGATACGCTTCACATCAATATTGTAAGTGATACCGTTGTTGTATCCAATCTTCTCCCACCGTGCATTCTTTTTGTCAATATCCTTCCTCCACAGCGTACCTGCTTCTGTCAGTGCTATCGCCCGGTTATTATGGGATGCAGAGCTGACAATCGCGCCATCCGGACCTGCCATGGCATTAAATGCCTTGTCATCCAATGTCTTGGTCCATTCGAAGTCGTCTGCCACGCCGATTTTCTGCCAGTCAAGGCTGAATCTTCCCTCGGCCGGAGCACCATAACCTGCAAGAGTAGCCGAAAATATCGACAAGTCCGGCTCAAGGCTTGAAGTGGCCGTACCAACCTGATATTCCGTGCCGAAACGGTTGTCATACACAGTCCTCACACTGTTGCTCCTCTTTCCGGAAGGGGTGATGACCACAGCCCTCACTTCATGCATCTCCCCTGCCGGCACATGTATCTTTACAGGGCCTTCATACAAATAGTCAGTCTCTCTGGGCTCCTGGCCGTCAAAGTTATAGTAGATTTGAGCCCCTTCAACAGGGCATGTCATCTCAAGAGTGAACTCTCCGCCCCTGAGCACCTCATCCTTTATACCACCCGGAGTCGGAACACGGTACAGCATATCTGTCGAATCAAGTCTGCCGATGTGCTTCGGAAGTCTTTCTGAGAAGAAATTGTCTGGATCTTTGTTATCAGGAGTGGTCCAGGCCACCTCGCTCAAGGCAAAAAGGCGTGGCAGCAGCATATATGACACTTTCCTGTATGTGTTCATATGCTCTGTCCACAACGGAGCCTCAACACCTATGATGTACTGAGCCTCGTCGGCTGCAAGTTCATGAGGTACCGGCTCGAACTCATACACACGTTCTGTGGGATTGTGGCCCCAGCCTATCGTGAGCGGTTCCTGACTGCGGTCGCCCTGTCCATAGTCGAAATATAGGTGGGAGGTGGGTGCCATCACCACGTTGTGATGACTTCTGGCAGCCTTCACTCCCTCAGAGATGTCGCGCCAGTTCATCACGGTGGCATTCGGGGCCAGCCCGCCTTCCAGAATCTCATCCCAGCCGATTATGTCACGCCCTTTTGAATTGAGGTAACGCTCAATCCTGCGGATGAAATAGCTCTGAAGTTCATCTTCATCCTTCAGACCTTCTTCTGCAATGCGCTGCTGACAGTACTTGCACTCTCTCCATCTGTCCTTGGGACACTCATCACCTCCGATATGGATATAGTGGCTCGGGAACAGCTCCATGACCTCGTCAAGCACATCTTCAAGAAACTTGAACGTTTCTTCCTTCCCGGCACAGAAGACGTCGGGGAATATGCCCCATGTCTCCGCCACCTTGAACGGACCCGGGTCATCGCCGCAAGCCAGCTGCGGGTAAGCGGCAAGAACTGCAAGGGTATGGCCCGGCAGTTCGATTTCTGGAATGACAGTCACATGCCTCTGTGCGGCATATTCAACTATCTCACGAATCTGATCCTGTGTATAGTAGCCTCCATACGGCGTACCGTCCATACCTTCAAAATCAGAATCGTAGTTGCTGATACATGTCTGTGCTCTCCACGAAGCCACCTTGTTGAGCTCAGGATATTTCTTGCTTTCAATCCTCCATCCGTGGTCTTCTGTAAGATGCCAGTGATACACGTTCATCTTATACTCGGC
This sequence comes from Bacteroidales bacterium, assembly GCA_045617865.1. Lineage (GTDB taxonomy): Bacteria > Bacteroidota > Bacteroidia > Bacteroidales > UBA932 > Equibacterium. The sequence continues at coordinate 8,303 of JAZLJK010000028.1, forward strand.
AAGCCAGTCAATCTCCCGTTTTATAAACTCAACTGGATAGATATGGTAGCCCACATCCTGCATGATGCCCCTGTACCGGAACCGCGGAGCATCTTTTATTGTCACACCTGGAAGATGGAATGACCGGTCACCGGAAAATCTGGCCATCTGTCCGATTGTCACGACTGCATAGAAAAGCCCTGCCTCATCGCCAGTCACTTTTACTGCATCCGAACTCACGGTTATCTCATATCCTTCTTCAGGCAGTCTTTCACTGTAAGAAAGATCTATGATTTTGCCCTTCCCCGGCTTCTTCCTGTCGGTAAGGACGGGCTCGATTCCAAAGTCCTGTGACATGATGCCGGCAAGGAATCCGGCACTCTTACACGATTCCGGACCATCATATCTGACAATAACCTTGTCCCCGGCGTCAAAAGCCTCACCGTCAGCCACAATGCTGGCGGGTGCCGGAATTATACCACAGTTTCTGTCGGTGCCGGCAGCCGCTGAAAAGGCTGAGGCAAGCATCAGAGTCACAGCTGTGACGAGCAAAATCATTCTTTTCATTATATTATCTCTATATATTTGTCATACATTGCCTTGGAGATGGTTACTATGTCGCCTGAGGGTTCAGCCTGAAACTCTTCTTCCGTTGAGTTCACCCACTTCCATTCCCATTCGCGGATTCTGAGATCCAGTGCCTCAAGGTCTATTTCTTCTCCTTCAGCCATACATCTTTTCACTTCGTCAATGAACATAATCCAGCGCTGCTTATAGAAGCCTGAGAACAATCCAGCCCACTGCCTGTTGGAGTAGTCGTGAAGAACTGCATCCCGGCCTCCCCAGAGAGTCACGATATCTCTCGCGTTCTTCTCATAAAGGTCTGACTCCTCCGGGGTGGTTCCCCAGCTCCTTGCATCCTTGATCCATTTGCCAAGCAGGAATGCGTCATGGGTGAGCATCACACTCTCCATATCGTCAGCCAGATCCAGGAACGCTTTGCTGTTCTCATCAAATGCAGCAAGGTCTGAAGTTTCGTAGTCCATTATGAAATATTGCTGTATTTCTGTCGCAAAGTTGGCAAGCACCTGTTTGGTCACCAGCAGGAGGTCATATCTGTAGCACTCGTTGTCTTTGAGTTCCTCACTGCATTCAAGCATATTCTTCCATGCCTCCAGCAAAGGTCTGGGGTTGTAAGGCAGTTCTGTGAACGCCCAGTCAGTCTCCTTGTCGAAAGTAGGGCGGGCGCTTATAGTACTTTGATAATCCCCTTCGTGAGAGTATGCAGTGTGAAGAAGTATCTTCCATGCCTTCTCCATCTGAGGGTATGCCTTGCCATATCTTCTATGTGAATAGTCAACTATCCACTCTTCTATGTCAATCGGCTCGCGCTGCCATACCTGGTCATACAGCAATGAATAAATGAGCGGGTTCTGCTCAATACCTTCAGGAACCGCACCCATGCCGACGATGTTCCCTGCCTGAGGATGATTAAGGCTTCTGCTGAGTTCCGTTGCAATCTTGGGTGCATTTCCGTAAATCATATTCCTTCCTCCAAAATTGTGAAGCATGCACCAGATCCACGGTTTGCCATAGAACGACTGTGTCCTCTCCCAGACAGGATGCTCCTCTGCCCAGAGGTCGAGGATCACCATGCCATCATCCGGCACTGCACCGAGATAAGCCTGAATCTGGTCAGGTCCCCAGAACCACTCCTTATCTACGAACAGCCATCCCTGCATCACCCAGACAGCTTCAGGGTCGACGGCAGCCATCGACTTGTACACCGCCGAGCCAATCTTGCTCAGATATTCGGCACTTGTGTCCGGAGGGACCATCTCGTTGAATGTGTCCGCGCCATAATAATGGTCTGTCCCGTATGTTCTGATCTGCTCTTCCATGAACATGTCTCCGATTTTCTGGAACATGGGATCGTCAGGAGACAGAACGTAAGTGTCTGCAAAACGGTCTTCCCAGTTTATGCGCTGCACCTTCGAGTCAGGGAACTTCTCGGCGAATGTGGGGGGCACGTGGCCTGTGAATGCCGGAAGGACCGGTTTCATGCCGAACTCCCTCTCTCTCTTGAGAATCTTTTTCTGCAGCTCCTCATGGCTCTCTTTCCAGCTTGCGGGAAGCGGACCGTCCCAGGCATCGATATTACCTGCCCAGAACCACATGAAATATGCAGGACCTGTAAAGAACTTGTCCATATCCTCATCACCGAAGCCAAGCTTGCGGTAGACTCTGTCCCACACTGCATTCTGCCCTGTCATTGCCAGAGGCATGTTGATGCCGTGCATCGCCATGTAGTCAATCTCTTTCTCCCATCTGTCCCAGTCCCACCATGATTCTGTATAGTTGAATGTGCAGTAGTTGAAATAATGCCTCAAAGCATAAGGAGTCTCCTTGCGCACAAGAGTGTCCACGACAGGCATCGGCTCCGGTATCTCCAGATTTGATGCATTCCAGCTGTAGTCACAGTGGCAGTAATTCTCAAGATAGTAATTGAACGCACTTGCAATACTTCCACCGTTGTTTCCGCGCAGCACGATTTTATTCCCTTTTGATTCAATTTCAAAGACATCGGGAGCATCCTCAGCCTGCTCGATATACTCCAACTTGAACTTGCCGGCATATTCAGGCAGAACGCGCTGAATAAGCCCCTTGGCTGCAGTCACTGCCTGTTTCTGAGGAGTCATGGCGCATGATGTCATGAGCATCATCCCCAATACTGCGAAAAAGATTGCTTTCCGTTTCATTTCGATCAATTAGTTATTGTTATTTTTCATTTTGTCTGAATATGCCTTGTAAATCTCTGTTGCAATGGATACACAATCCCCTTCGGGTCTGCTCGGATAGCTTTCATGCGAGTTCACCCACTGCCATTCCCATCCGGCTATTTCTTCATTGAAGGAATCCTGGTCGAATTCCTCCCCGGAATCCATGCAGCGTTCCACTTCCTCGAAGAACTTCATCCATCTGGGCTTGTAGAAACCACTGATAAGCCCAGACCATTCTTTCGACGCATATTCATGAATTGTACAGTCAGGACCTGTCCACAATGTGATGATATCTCTCGCATTCATTTCAAACAGATCTTTCTCGGTCCGATTTCTTCCCAGCTTCCTCGCACTCTCAAGCCAGCTTCCCAGCAGGAACGACGGGTGAGAACCAAGGAGCCTGTCCATATCGTCCATTATGGCGATGAACTCATCCTTGGAACTGTTCCATTCCGCCTTGTCGCCTGAATTGTATGCAGCTGCCAGACGCTGCTGCACATGGTTTGAGTAATTGGCAAGTGCCTGTCTGACAACATTAACAAGGTCATATCTGTATCCTTCACTTTCACCAAGTCTTTCAGAAGCCGCCACAAGAGCATCCGCCGCCTCCAGAAATTCAGCCTCGTCATAGAATGAATCGGTAAACACCCATACGCCCTCTTCATCGAATGTGGGTCTTGCCAGAATCATCGACGAGTTGCCGTATGCAGGCTGGGCGGCATACGCAGTACCACGCAGAATGTCCCATGCTTTTTGTGCATTCCGGTCTTCCATACCGTATCTGCGCGTCACATAGCTGTCAAGCCATTCATCAAGATTAATGGGAGAGCTGTTCCAGACATTTTCAAGCATGAGGGAATATATCGCAGGATTCTGCTCGATCGCCTCCATGGTGAGTCCTATGCCTTTCATCTTTCCTGATCCGGGGTCTGCCAGCGCTGAGGAAGGTCCCTCCGCTATCACATCCATATCTCCGTAAATACTCTGTACACCTCCGAAATTGTGCAGCATGTTCCAGATCCACTGTTCTCCGTAGAAGGCTTCTGTCCTGTCCCACACAGGATGCAGCTCACTCCAGAGGTCAAGGACGATGATACGGTCTTCCGGAGCGGCGTCGAACAAGGCCCGCATCTGGGTGGGTTCCCAGAACCATGCTCTGTCGAAGAACATCCAGCCCTGCATGACCCACACTGCCTTGTCATCCACCGAAGCCATAGATTCAAAGACCTTCTGCGCTATGTGGTTCAGATATGTGGAATCATTCGTCGGGGGTGTCATCTCGTTGAAGGTGTCTGCAGAATAGAGATGGTCTGTGCCGAACACTTTCGTCTGCTTCTCCAGGAATCTGCGGCCTATTTCCTCAAACATCGGTTCCTCGGGGTCAAGTACAAATACAGGAGGGGCGATGTTGCACTCCTCACCCCATTGCACATAGTTGACTTTCGCTTCGGGATACTTTTCAACAAAAGACTGAGGCACATGCCCGGTGAAAGAGGGCAGTACCGGAGTCATGCCAAGCGACCTTTCTCTTGCAAGGATCTTTTTCTGCAGTCTCTTGTGGTATCTCATGAAACTCTTGGAAAGAGGTCCTCCCCAGCCGTCCATGTTACCCATCCAGAACCAGATGAAATAATCCGGACCTGTGAAGAAATCCTTCAGCTCCCCGTCGGTGAAACCGAGCTCTCTGTACACCTCATACCAGATGATGTTCTGGCCTGTCAGCGCCATTGGCATATTGATGCCGTGCAGCGCCATGAAGTCTATCTCCCTGCTCCAGCGTTTCCAATCCCACCATGATGCTGAATAATTGAAAGTGCAGTAGTTGAAATAATGTCTGTATTCATACGGAGACGTCCTGCGGACCTTTTCTTCAACCCGCGGAAGAGGCGACGGAAGTGTGATTTTTGTAGTGTTCCAGCTCACTTCTCTGTTGCAATAATGTTCCAGATAATAGTTCAGCGCACTGGCCGCGCTGATTCCATTGTTTCCTCTCAGCACAACCTTGTCTCCGCTGCTCTCAATCTCAAACACATCTTCACCGCCATCAGCTTCTATATGCTCCACCTCAAAATTTCCGGCATACTCCGGTATCACTCTGCGCACCAAAGCTTCGGCCGACCTGACAGTCTGTTCTTCCTGAGATACGGAACATCCCGCCATGGCCAGGCATGTAAAAATCGCAATAGTTTTGAATATGAGTCTGTCCATACAAAAAAATCCTGTCGGAACGCGTCCGACAGGACTGATAAATTTAGTGTTTTTTAAAGTTCATCAGGCATGCGGTACAGCTTTCCTCTGGCGTCAAGTGCCAGGATGTACTCGTCGTTGCATGAAATCACCTGTTCGTAATCACCCCAGCCTTCACTCACGAATATCGGTTCACCCAGTACTTTGTCATCAGAGAACGGCCATTTGTACATGTTGCCGGCACTGTCGACTGTAACGATGTAATTCTTGTGACAGAACCAGAACTTGTCGCTTCCCCATCCTGAAGAGGCGATTGTTCCGCAATGTCCCTCTTCTTCGTTGATTATCACCCAATGGTTGGCATCAAAGTCGTCTGTTCTCTTGATATCGTAATAATTGAGTGCATCACCGGATACCGCAAGGAATGTGATGTCTTTATAATTGAAGATGAACTTCATGTCTGTCCATCCGGCGAAACTTATCATTGCGCCGAGCCATCCGGTATATCTGTCAAAGAATGAGAACTCCTGGAAGGTGTCGTTCAGACGGAAGCATATCGTATAGGGAGGAATGAAGATCAGAGGGTCAAGAAGTCCGCCGACATTCCATCCCGCTCCAATCTGGCTTTCGTAGACAAAGTTGCCATCTGCGTCACGTGCATACAGATGCAGGTTGGAACTGTCGTCATCGTCCCTGAAGAGAAGGTCACTGTAGGCGCAGGCTATGCGTCCGTTGACCTTGTGCCCGAAATCGAGAACCAGTACCCTGGGATCCTGTGGAATCTCTTCCTCTATGGTAATGACATAATACGCCACAGAAAGATTGTCCGCCACCTGCTCGAAAGAGCAAGTCTTCATGGCAACCGGCAGCAGATACTGCTTGTTGCCCTTGAGCATTCCAGGATCCACCGTCACCTTGACGGGTGAGGAACTGTTTTCTCCTACTTCTATGACCGCAGATGCCGCCTCTACAGTGCAGGCCTCCGACGGTATCTGAAGATACGTCTTGCCTGTGAGCTCGTTGTACGAGCTTACAAGAGAGTTATCCAATTCAAACTCCGCCGTAATCTGCTCCCAGGCAGTTTTCGGACCGCCAAGAAAAATGTTTACGGGCAGCTCTATGGATGTATCTTCCCTTGTGAAAGTCTTTTCTACCGGTGAGTTGCAGGCCTGTGCCACATACACTGTGCAATAGCTGTCAGCGTCCTTGATATCGAGATCAACACGCACATCATCGCCACAGGCGCAGGCAAAGCCGGCAACAGCCAGCAATAATATCAGTATGCGTCTGAATTTCATATCTACTCAGCAAAGAGTTTAAGTTCTGCCTTATAAAGTTTACCGTCATCTGCAAGGCAGAGGAAATGATTCTCCTCACATCCAACCACCTGCTGATAATTCCATGTTTCGGGCATTTCAAAAGGTTCTCCGATTACTTTGTCATCAGAGAACGGCCATGCCGTCATCTTGCCTTCTGCATTGATGGCAAAGATATAGTTGCCGCAGCAGAAGAACTTCTCGTATGCCGACCAACCACTTTCGCTGACCATGACACCACACTGTGCAGGATCGATGATCACCCAGTGATTAGGATCATAAGGGTCACAGTACTGTACGTCGTAGCGGATCAGAGCATCACCCTGTACAGTGAGCCATGTTATGTTCTTGAACTGGAATATCCATTTAATTGCTGTTGTGTTCCAGCCCGCTGTGCCGATGAATGCACCGGGAAGCCACCCGAAGGAACCTGCGTCCTCAAGGACACCGTTGAAACCGAACTCCTGGAAAGTGTCTCCAAGACGGAATGTGATGGTATTGGGCTCTATGAAACCATGGCAGTCGAAAGGAGTTCCGTCGATCCACCACTGCTGGCCGATTTCCCTGTCTTCTGCATAATTCCCCTGGTCATCTCTCTTATACAGGAAAAGATTGCATGTCCTGTCATAGTCATTGAGGATGAAGCTGGAACCTGCGCAGAACATTTCACCGTTCACCTTATGACCGAAGTCCATCACCTGAGTGAACACCACTTCCGGCTCGGGTTCGGGCTCCACTTCCTGTTTGGTGATATTGAATATGTAATAAACAACATTCTTCTCTGCATTAATCTTGTCATATGAAGAAGACTTCACTGCAAAGGGAAGTACGTAGGACTTTCCTGCCTCAAGAGCGGCTGGATTGACCTCGACAACCGCATCTCCGGCATGGAAACTTCCTGCTTTTATCTTTACTGATGCAGTCTTTACGCTGTATGCGCTTTCAGGAACTGCCTCATACGAAGCAGACTGCTGCGTGTTAAATGCAGACACAAGAGATGCATTCACTTCCATCTCTACAGAGACCTCCTCCTTGGGGGCTTTCTCAAGGTAAGCGGTTGCCATTACGGTAACGGCAGCATCAGTTATGTCAAGAGTCGCCTCAATCGGAGAGTCCTTCGCCTGGGAAAGATAAAGGCTGCCATAATCCGCAGAATCCTCCGGTGTGTCGTCAGGAGTGGGGTCCACTGGTTTTTCAGTGCAGGAAACCAGTGCACCGAAAAAAGCGGCAGCTACAAACAAATACTTGAATTTCATGATATCATCGATTTATAATTGTTAATAATTTCTATATGGTTACTCCCAATATGGATTCTGCACCAAACCCTGCATCTTGTCGACTTCCGACTGAATGATAGGGAAAAGGTAGTATTCGGGATAACGGAAGACCCTGGTTTCAACCACTGTCCTCTTGTAATACTCAGGATCGTCAAGGCTGGTGCCCGCAGCTATGTTCATTCCCCATACGCTGCCGCTTTCGGTATCCTGGGCAATCATCCATCTGTGGCAGTCAAAGTATCTGTGGGTCTCAAATGCAAGCTCAACCTGACGCTCTCTGCGTATACGGTCACGCATCTCATCCTTGCTGAGACCGGCAGGCAGGTCGGGCATACCGGCACGCTTCCTTATCAGGTTGACATATTTGTATACGTCTGATACAGGGCCGTCAGCCTCATTCAGAGCCTCTGCATAGTTCAGATAGAGCTCTCCAAGCCTGAACATGATGAATGACTTGATGGTGAAGTTCTTTGTACCGGTGAGATTCACAACCGGATCCACAAACTTCTTGAGGAGGTAGCCTGTGATACAGTAGTCAACCGAAGTGTTGCCACGACCATCCACACCGCTGTTCCAGAGTTCTATCTGATGATTCTTGAATACAGCCCCGCAGTAGTTGATGGAAGCATAGAAACGGGGATCTCTGTGTACATACATGTTGCTGACTCCGGCAGTCCAGCGTCCTTCCGGACCGTCTTCGGTAGCAAAGCCTGTTTCCTTGTAGCCAGATGCCGCATTGATGATGGGAGAGCCGTCACTCTTGTAGCCGGTGATGGGAATCTCTCCATTGTCCATTTCGTAGGCATCAACCATCTGCTGTGTGGGGTCATAACCTCCCCATCCACCAAGGTAATTGGGGAAAGAGCACTTCTCTATCCATCCGTATCCGTCATCGGTGGTTCCAGTAGGACGGCTGTAGATGCTCTCGCAGTTTTCATTGACCAGGAACAGCTCGGTATAGTTCTTCACAGGGTCACCGCTGGCTGAATAATAAATTGCATATCCTGCCTGTTCGCAGGCATCGATGGCAAGTTTTGATGCGTCAGCCGCTTTCTTCCACCAGCTTGCGTCTTTTTCCGTAGGGAAAATATGAACTCCGTCATTGTCAACAAAATCAGCATAAAGAGGATTGCCGTTGAGCAGGTCACTTGCCCTGTAGAGAAGAAGCCTCGACCTGAGCGCATAGGCCATTCCTCCATTGACATGACCATACTTTGAAGCATCCTCTATCCTCATCGGAAGCCTTTCGATTGCCTTCTCAATGTCAGAAAGGATGAACTCCACGCACTCATCCACAGGATGTCTCTTGATGGCGTTGAAGTCATCGTTGGCAGTGACCGGCCTGTCCATGATCAGGCAGGGTCCGTATGTTCTGAGTACAAAGAAATGATACAGTGCACGAAGCAGGTAAGCCTCACCTATCCATGTCTCCTTGTCTGTCTCGGTAAACTCCTTGTTGGTAGGTGTGATAGGAATGTATTTGAGGAAAATGTTAGCTTTTCTGATACCCTCGTACATATTGATCCACACACGTCCGGTGGCATTGTAAGGGTTCATCGATCCTCTTGATATGGTCTTGCAGAACTTGCCGGGCCAGCAGAGGCACATCTCGTCTGAAGCAGCAGTGAAAGGGTTGATGTCTGCATTGTCACAGAAGAAGAGCTCCTCGGGCATGTCGGCATAGACATCTGTGAGGAACGCTTCTGCATAGTTTCTCTTCAAGAAGGCTTCCTCGATGGTGATGTCCTCTTCAGGGGCCTTGTCAAGATAGTTGCAGGCAGTGCACAGCACGATTGCTGCAGCGATGGAAAAAATGATATTGAACTTCTTCATAACTGCTCACTATTTAAAGTTAATCTGGAAACCGAAGTTGAGGCTTCTTTGGAGAGGATACCTTCCTGTTCCGTCATTCGACTCAGGGTCAATGATCTTGATATGGTCGAAGGTCAGGAGGTTCGTGCCGTTGATGAAGAAGCGGAGCGAACCGATCGAAGTCCTTTCAAGACGTCTCTGGGGGAAAGTATATCCAATCTCGGCATTACGGAGCCTGAGATAGTTACCATTGCGGAACCAGAGGTTGGACACTATGTAGTTGTTGGTGTTGTTGCTGACATAGATTGCCGGATACATCGCGTCAGGATTGTCCGGAGTCCAGCGGTTGTCATAATATTCCCTGAGGACGTTATTGGTTCCCATTCCGTCATAGAAGGGGAACATTCCAAGACCGGCGAGATATATCGAGGTATGTGCAGCTCCTGTGAAATATACACTGAGGTCCACACCTTTGTATTGTATCGTTCCACCGAAGCCGAACGACATTTCAGGGTTTCGAGGGTAACCTAGAGGAACCTGGTCGTATGAGTCTATCTGACCGTCACCATTGATGTCCTTGTACTTGATATCGCCGGGACGGACAGAACCGAATGTCTGCTTGGGGCTTGATTCAATCTCTTCCCAACTCTGGAAAAGACCTTCTGCAGCAAAGCCGAGAGACTGTCCTAGTCTCTGTCCCTTCATTGTCAGATAGGGGTATACGGGAGGAACCTCGTCGTTCTCGATGATGATGTTCCTTGCATAGGTGAAGTTGCCCCTGAATGAATAGAAGAAACCTCCGGGAGTCGTGTTCCTGATCTCGAGCATACCGTCGAAGCCTTCATTGTTGACAATACCTATGTTGCCGTAAGGAACACACCAGGGGTAGATACCGGTTGAGTTGGGGATTGTCTGCCTCTGCTGGAGGATATCCGTCCTGCGCTCCTTGAAATAATCGGCCTGCAGCACAATTCTGTTGTCGAACATACCGAGGTCGATTCCGATATCAAGCTTATGGGCGTTCTCCCATGTCAGCTCCTCATTGCCCATTGAGCTCTCCTCCATGCCTGAGTATCTCGACTGTGTCGGGCCGAAGAAGAAGTACTGTCCGTCTGTCTTTATGGTGCTGAGATATCCGAATCTCTGGCTCATTGCATCATTACCTACAATACCGTATGAACCTCTTACCTTAAGGTTGTTGACGGCATCCATACCGAACCATTTTTCCTTTGAAATCGTCCATCCAAGAGAAATTGATGGGAAGAATCCGAAACGGTGGCCCGGAGCGAAGTTCTCTGAACCGTTGTAGCCCATGTTGAACTCTGCGAGATACTTCCCGTCATAGGCATAAGTGGCTCTCGCTGCCAGTCCGAGCCGTCTGTATGGGATATTGGCCCTTGATGATCCTGCAGTGAGGTCGATGTACTCTCTCTGGTTGAACAGGGCCATAGCAGTCACACCATGCTTGCCGAAGTCACGCGCATAGTTGATCTGTGCTTCTGCATACTGTGCTCTGTTTGAACTGGTTGACTGGCTGAATGCAAGTGCCGACTCATCGCGGTATGCGGGAGAATAAATATCTTCTCCAGTTACAGGGTCGGGGCCCAGATATCTTTTGACCAGGAAGTCTTTCACACGGTTGTTGAGTGTCACTGCATATCGGTCATAAGAGAACAGACCACGGAGAGACAAACCCTCCACCAGCCATCCGAGGTCCCAGTTAAGGCTCAGGCTGGCTTGCAGCGTGGCACTGTCTTCGGTTCTGTATCCCGCCTGAGTGGCACGGCCGTAGGGGTTCCAGCCTATGAAAGTCTGCTCACCTCCAAGGCTTCCGTCAGGGTTGCGCACAGGATATGCAATTGGTGAAATTGTATTGATAGAACTGAAGATGTTGTCTGAGCTCCACGCCGGATAGGTACCGTTCTGGATGATGGCTCCAAGTCCCAGCGACATAACAAGGTCTTTCGACAGGTTCACATCCACGTTGTTTCTGAAGTTATACCTGTTCATTGCCGTGTTTCTGCTGTACTTGTTTGTGGGGTCGGTCTTCCAGAGTCCGTTCTGCAACGTATAGCCCACATTCATATAGTACTTGATGATGTCGGTTCCTCCAGAGACACTGAGGTTGTCGATTGTCTGGAAAGTGTTCTTGTTCAGAACCTCCCCCATCCAGTCGACACTCGGGTAAAGGTAGGGGTCGGATCCGGTACGGTATTTCTCAAGCTCTTCGGGAGTCCATCGCGGATCCTGACCATTGTAGATGAGAGCCTCGTTCATCAACGAGGCATACTCGTAACCGTTGATGTATTCTGGACGGCGCAGTGCAGTCAGCATCGCAGACTCGCTTCTGAACGTGACGTCAGGCTTGCCGATGCTTCCCCTCTTGGTGGTGATGAGAATCACTCCGTTGGCACCTCTCGCTCCATATACAGCTGTAGCTGAAGCATCCTTGAGGATAGTGAAGCTCTCCACCTCCTGAGCATTGATTCTGTTGAGGTCACGCTCGATACCGTCAATTAGGATGAGGGGGTTGGTGTTGCCCCATGTCGACATACCACGAATAAAAATCTGAGCGGCGTCATAGCCGGGTTCACCTGTCGACTGACGGCTGATGATACCGGGCAGCTGGCCGGCGATTGCATTTGAGATGGAAGGAGTGGCAACTTTGGCGACATCAGTCAGGTTGGCTGTCGTGACAGCTCCTGTGATAGTCATCTTCTTCTGTGTACCATATCCCACAAAGACCACCTCATCGAGCATGGTGTTGTCCTCTTCCATAACGACAAACATAACTCCGTCATCAGGAATGGCCGACTTGACAGGAGCGTAGCCAAGGTAAGAGAACAGCAGCTCCTTGACAGATTGCTGTACATACAGGCTGAACGTTCCGTCCATGTCAGTCGAGGAACCTATGGTTGTACCCTCAACCATCACGGTGACGCCCGGCAGAGGCACTCCGGACGCATCAGTTACAACTCCCTTGACCAGAAGTCTCTGTCCACTTTGAGCAAAAGCAGACACGCTCATGAGGACGCAGGTCAGGAGTATCAGCAGTTTTTCTTTCATAAAAAGAATGTTTTGAATTGTATCGTTTTCAACCAAAAGCAGTATATGCTCTGCTTCATAATTGCGAATTTAGGTATATAATTTCTTTTTACAAACAATTAATTGATATTTTTGTTTCGTTTTGTTTCGTTTTGTTTCGTTATTCGTTTCTGTTGCCGCAATGCTATTTTTTCCTATCTTTGCAAACAGAGCAAAAAACATCACCTCAGAATGTCCAGCATAGCAGAAAGAAGAAAATATATCCTTGACAACATCAAGGAGCAGGGTTTTGTGAAAGTTGCAGACCTGGCCGAGAAGCTCCAGGTAACGCAGACCACCATAAGAAAAGACCTCACATATCTTGAGAGCCAGGGTGTGCTGTATCGTGCATACGGCAGTGCCATGACTGCCTCCGCTCCTGTCATGGACATCAACCTTCACACAAAGAGGCTGATTCATTTCGCAGAAAAACAGCGCATCGCGCAGAAAGCCGCCGAGTATATCACAGAGAACGACTCCATCATGATATCAGCCGGATCCACCATGGCTGTGTTCACTGAAAACATCAAACCGAAGGGCAGGCTCAGCGTGGTCACACCGGCAGTGAACGTGTCCATGCTGCTTGGTGACATGCCTAACGTAAATGTTATGCAGCTGGGAGGCATCCTCTATGGCAACTCTATGTGCGTGACAGGTGGCGACACTCTGCAGCAGCTGCAGAACCTGCATTGTACCAAACTGTTCTTCGGGGTGGACGGCGTCAATCCTGAGATCGGTTTCACCTGTGCCACTCCAGAGGAAGCCTCGATGACACGCAAGATGATGGACCTTTGCTCTACAGTGATTGTCCTTGCCGACTCCTCAAAGATAGGCTTCGCCAACTTCGGCTGCATCTGCAAGATAGATGAAGTTGACATTCTGATAACAGACAGCAACATCCGTCCGGAGCAGAAAAAAGAGCTGGAGGGTTACGGTGTGAAAGTTGTTGTCGTATAAGGCCGCGCGAATGACCTACTGCTGAACGTTGTCCAGATTGAAAATACTGTAGATGGTATCTATAAGATATTCTGTGGGAGCATCCTTCAGCATCACTTTCTTGTCTTTGTCAAGCAGATAGACAGAAGGGATGGCGCGGATATTATACAACGGCGTGCCGTTTATCACATGAAGATGGTCATATCCGTTGAGCCAGTTGTCAGGATAGATGGGAGCATATTTTATCCATTCTCCAAGGTCTTCATCGGGATATACATTGGCAACTGTCAGGCGGTTGGCGGCAATCAGGTCGTCGATGCCGGGAACCTGCTGGAGCGACTCCATGACCTCGCGGCAGTTGGGACAGCCCGGATTGCTGAAGAAAATAATGGTATAATCACTCTTGATTCCGTAAAGCGAAGCGGGACGGCCGTTCTGCAGGGTGAACTCGAAATCTGCCGCAGGCTCGCCAAGACGGTTCAGGCAGAAACGGGGCAGTTCTGCAGCAGCAGTTGCCTTTTCCTCGTCGGTTGACAGAGGGCTTGCAATGATTTTCTGAAGCAGAGGAATGCAGAACTCTTCGTTGCGGTAAGGTGAGTTGACATCCCTGATGGCATAATCATAAAGCTCTGTGAAATTCTTCCAGAGAGTGCCGTCAGGATTTTCAAGCTGCGCTTTCTCAAGCCTGTCCAGCAGGTTTGTGCATGATGCCAGGGCTTTGTCTTTGTCCACACCACGGAGAAAGAGAGCATAGCGGCAGAATGCCTCGCTGATAACATCCCTTTTAAAACCTAGCACAAGCGATGTGTCGCGCATACCGGGGCGCTCTTCTGCAAAGAATGAATCCCAGTAGTGCTTCACCACATAATCGATGGCTTCCTGCTGCTCTGTGATAACAGCGGGGATCTCGGGCATTGTGAACTTGTTGTCGGGCACAGGTGCTGAAGACGACCCGCCTTTGCATGAACATAATGCTGCCAAAACCAGCGCGGCAGCTGCAGCAATTCTGAACTGTCTCATGTGAAATAACATTTTATCCTACCAACCAGACCATTACATGGCCTTCAAATACCATGTATTCCAGTTCGAACTCCATCTCCATACCGTCTTTGTATGTGAATACGGCATCGAGGGTGCCCTCGTCGTGAGGAGTGAACTTGTCTATCTCTATCTGCTCGGCAAAATCCACACCCATGAGGGACATTCTCTTGTAGATGGCCTCCTTTGCACACCAGATGATGGCAAGCTGCTTGTTACGGTTCTCATCCTTCTCGCTGAGGTCGTCGATCTCATCCTCGCTCAGGACCTTCTTCTCCACAGCGGCGAAGTTACGGTTCAGTGACTCTATGTCTATGCCGAGGTACTCGTCGCGGTGAGTGATGATGGCCACAAAGCGGTTGGTGTGGGAAATGCTTATCTCCTGCGCCGAATTGTGCAGGAAAGGACGGCCGTTGTCGTGATGGCCCAGATATACCTTCTCGTCGAAGATTTCGCCAAGAAGAGCGCGTACGGCAAGCTTCTCCTTGCGGCGTGCTTCGCTGGAGATCATGCTCAGCTCTTCCAGTTCGTCTTTGGGGATGGAGCACATGTTCATCAACTCCTCTTCGCTCTCGGTTATCTCCCAGACGTAGATGGTTGCTTCGTTGTCAAGTTCTTTTGTAAGGTATAGGGCCATATAATATTAAAGGATTGGTATTCTGACTATAAGACACGGACTGTCACGCCATGCATCTGTGCACGACGGCAGTTGCTCAAAAAAGTGGGTGAGGCAACGTGAAAACAGCAACAGGATAAAGGTTCAAGACCGCCATCGCCGGCGGACTCGACTGATTCAATGCAATTGCAACTCGGAGGCTGTTCCACGTTCGTGATATCTGATTGTTAAGTGAGCGCAAATATAATGACTTTCCAAAACTCTGCAAAAACTTTTCTCCTTCTACAGTGATGAGCTGGTCACGATGTCCCACCTGCAGGCCCAGCGCATGGTCACAGGATCCCAGTAGCGGCTGAGGCGGGCGCCGATTTCAAGCTCGGCACCGATGCGGAAATAGTGGCCTCTCAGTGAAAGCGATGTGCCGTACGAAAACATGTTGTAGGCTGGAGCTCCCACTGGCTTGTTGCGGGCGATGTCCACAAACGGAACCATGTTCACGCGCATGAAATAGAAGAGAGGCGTGGGCTCATAGTCGTTCAGGGCTATGGGGATCGAATAGTCCA
Source organism: Bacteroidales bacterium (assembly GCA_045617865.1). Taxonomy (GTDB): domain Bacteria; phylum Bacteroidota; class Bacteroidia; order Bacteroidales; family UBA932; genus Equibacterium. Next base: position 23,891 of record JAZLJK010000028.1, read on the forward strand.
CAGACAGCTTTGCGTAATCACCCAGAATCATCTTGCTGTAGCCGCGCGGCAGCTTTGAGAACGAAGCCAGATACGAACCGCACGTGCTGTTGAACTGCTTCTGCGCAAGAGCAGAGATCTTGAACCCCTGTATCGGAGTGAAGCCTGGCACATATCCATACATATAGAGCGATGCGGCACTGCCATTCTGCTTGTACGGACCTGTATAGTCGATGAACTTGCCCTCCACACCGAAACCGAGGTGGGGCATCAGGGCTGTCTTGAGTTTGGGCAGCATGCGGTAGTAGCGCACACTGGCCTCCACGCCCTGCTTGTATCCGTCACCCACACCGTCAATCACATATCTGTCATTGGTGAATTCATAGGAAATTTTGGGAATCACAGCGCTCTGCCAGCCACCCCGCGACAGATTCACAGGCACGTATGCCGAAGCTGAGAAGTCCACCGAATTGGAGCCGCACATAACTGTATCCACCGCCACGCCGGCGCGGTCATAGTCATATGTTGCCGCCTCTCGGTCGTTATAGTCAAGATTCACTTCAAGCACAGGCGGCAGACCCGAATAGTTGAAGTTGAAATGCCCGGCATTCCTTCCACCGTGACGCGAATAGCCCAGGGTGGTGACAGCATTGCCAAGGGTGTTCTGTGAAATGAGAGTGACACCGGGCGCGGCCAGCTGGTAGATATGGTCGTAGCTGAAATCCATTATGCGGTCGATCGAGACATACAGAGGCGCCCACGAGTGGATGCGCATGATGTTGCCAAGCTTGCCGTAACGGCTGCTCTCCAGCCCCATCACCTCGCGGCGCAGCAAAGAATCCTGTTCTGCCGGAAGTGCTTCTGTCTCGCGCTTCGACTGCGCTGCAATATCCTCCACCAGGTCAAACTCAAACGGATAGTCGATTGAGGCGGGCTGCCACAGCAGAGAATCCGCCACAGCCCGCACCGGATGATATCCGCCTTTGTCAAAATCGGTGTAATAGAGCGAGCCGTCGGAATCCAGATATGGTGAGAACGCACCGAAGCGGGCGTTGGTCAGCTTCTGCAGCGAGCCGCACGAAGGGTCGAAAGCATAAATGTTGGTGACACCGTCAAGGTCGCTTTCAAAAACCAGCTTACCTTCGTATGCCTGAAGGTTCAGGATAGAGCGTCCCTGAGGCTCAAGCTCAACGCGCCACTCCGCACCGGTCTCATCGGTGGACCAGATGCCCCAGGCGGCCTCTCCCGTGACAATGTCGGCATAAATCCGGTCTCCTATGGCCACGCTGCGGCGGATCTGACCCTTTTCAGGAGCCTCGATACGGCGCAGAATCTCTCCGCTGCCGGCATCTTGAAGCACCAGGAAAGAGCTACCTTCCTCGGGATACTCGGTAACCAGCATCACTCTGCCGTCAAAGGCAAAGGAAGGATTGAAATAATGCCCCTTGCGGGTGATGTTCCGTATCTTACCTGAAGAAACCTCATACTCGCGGATGATGGAGCGGTCGCGCAGCTCCCAACGCGGGTCAGCCACAATCTCAGACCACACGATATGGTCGGGGTCACGCTTCACCAGGCTGCTTGTGAGTCCCCGGGCGGCGAAAGGCCTGAGACATTCCTCCGAACCGTCGGGCATAATGCGCACCAGATGCGGCGCCTGGGTCATTCCGGAACGGACTGCAATCAGACTGCCGTTGTCAAAAGGCAGCAGCGAATGATATTCGGTATAATATCCTCCCTTCCAGCCAAAGACCTCATATCCTTCTGATTCTGAAGCAATTCTGTCAAAACCAGAGTAAGGTATGCGGCGCAGGTAGTCACTGCGCCATGCATTCTCGAAGGTGGTCACGGCACTGCGGTAGTTCTTGCGCGCCGTCATACCGGTGCGGTAGAGGAAGGTCTTGTTCCAGTTGAAAGGATTGTACCAGAAGTTGGCAAAATCGTGCTCTATGTCGCCTATCACATCGTTGCGGCCGGTGTTGCGCCGCATTGCTGTCTGCATCATATATCCGAAGGCATACTTGCTGGGGGTGTAATAGCGGTATGAACCGTATCTCCACCGGTCGTATGCACGGCGGTCGCCATCCATGAACGATGCCTTGTAATACATCAGGAAATTGGGGTCACGGCCGCGGCCCACCTGCGAAAAGTCGGTTTCTGCATGCACCGCGTCGCCCTCGAACATCCAGCTGGTGGGATAAAGCCCTATTCCCAACGCCACAGACTGCTCGCCAAGAATCCAGTGCATATATTTGAACACGCCTGTGGTGTAGTGGGTCATCTGCGCGATGTGGCGCCCTTCGTGCTTTGCAAGCTGGTTGACCCACCCCTCGGCATAGCCGCTGTTGAACTCAGGGGTTGTGAACACATCCACACGGTGGGGCACCCATGCCACAGAGGCGTTGCTCTGGGCTATGCACGGATGCAGCACTATGGGAATTGTGTGATAATTTATCTTCAGCTGCTGCTCGTTGGCATAGCTGAACCTTTCAAATGCATAAAGATATTCCCTTGCCAGTGAATCCATGTGTGATGGATACACTATCTGGAAAGTGGGGCTTTTCATGGTGCGCCAGCGTATGGAGGCAGGATCGGAGCCCACAGTGTAATACTGAGCTCTTCCTGCCAGGCTGAAGGCCAGCAGAAGCACTGCAACTGATATGATTCTGTTGATTCTCAATTATTCAGGCTGGTTATAATGGTTATACACAAGCTTTGCGGCACGGGGCCCCACGACCTCGGCCAACTCCGCAAATGTAGCATTTTTTATCTTAGTTATCCCCTTGAAATGAGCAAGAAGCTTCTCGGCCGTCGCTTCGCCTATCCCTTTGATTGAAGTGAGCGATGTGGTGAGCATGGCCTTGCCTCGCTTGCTGCGGTGGAAAGTGATTCCGAAGCGGTGCGCCTCGTCGCGGATGTGCATCAGCACCTTGAGCGAGCTGGAGTTCTTGTCAAGGAAGAGAGGATACGGATCGTCGGCACGCACCACCTCCTCCAGCCTCTCGGCCAGACCTATGATATGCACCTGGTCGGCGATGCCAAGCTCCTGCAGGGCATCTATCGCAAAGTGAAGCTGCCCCTTTCCACCATCTATCACAATCAGGTCGGGCAGGGGCTCTCCCTCGGCCAGCATCCTTGAATAGCGGCGGTTCACAATCTCTTTCATGCTGGCATAGTCGTTGGCGCCCACCACAGTCTTGATGTTGAAGTGGCGGTATTCCTTTTTAGAAGGCTTTCCGTCGCGGAACACCACGCAGGCAGCCACGGGATTGGTGCCCTGAGTGTTGGAGTTGTCGAAGCACTCCATGTGGCGCGGCAGCACCTTCATCCCAAGATCGCGCTGCAGCGACTCCAGCACCATCTCTTTGTATGCATCGGGATTGACCTTCTCTTCGTGCTTGTATCTCTCTGCCTTGCAGGCCGCCGCGTTCCTGCGGCTCAGCTCCAGCAGCGCAGCCTTGCCTCCTCTCTGCGGCACTGTGAAATTCACATTCTCAAACTGGTTGTCGGGCACGAAAGGCACTATCACCTCTTTTGAGAGCTCCCCGAACTTAACTATCATCTCTGCTATGAATGTGGCCAGCACAGTCTCTTTCTCCTCCTCTATGCGTGCCTCCAGCTCTGTGCTGAAACTCTGTATGATGCATCCGCCTCGGATTCTCATGAAGTTGCAGAAATACTCCTGCCCTTCGTTTATCAGCGAGAATATGTCTGTGTCAGTGTCGGTGCTGTTCACAATGGGCGAAGATGCGTAGTGCTTCTCCAGCATCTGCATCCTCTCCTTGTATATGTGGGCATCTTCAAACCTCAACTCCGCCGCAGCCTCCATCATCTTGTCGCGGTTCTCACGGATCTGCTCTCTCACTCCTCCTTTCAGGAGCGACTCTACCTTTGCAATCTGCGCGTCGTATTCCTCCTGCGAGATTGCTGCTATGCAGGGCGCGTCACACTTGCCGATATGGGCGTTGAGGCACTTCTTGAACTTCCCCTTTTCAATGGATTCCGGGTTCAGGCGCAGCTTGCAGGTACGCAGGCGATACACCTGCCCTATCAGGTCCATCAAGGCATGGGCATGCTGCACAGAGCTGTAGGGGCCGAAATACTTGCTTCCGTCACGGTTCAGGGTGCGTGTGATGACAACCCTCGGGAACGGCTCTTTCTTGATGCATATCCAGGGATATGTCTTGCTGTCTTTCAGAAGGATGTTATAGCGCGGCTGCAGCTGTTTTATGAGGTTGTTCTCCAGCAGCAGGGCATCCTCTTCGGTGGCCACCACCGTGTGCATCATATCCGCGATCTTGGAAACCATCACGCGGGTCTTGGTGTTAAGACTTTCGGGAGAACGGAAATACTGCGCCACTCTGCGGTGCAGGTCCTTTGCCTTTCCCACATAGATGACCGTTCCATCACTGTTGAGAAAGCGATAGACACCCGGCGTATGCGGGAGCAGGCTTACCTTCTCCTTCAGATTCAGCATCTAATCCGCAATGGCTTTAATGGCCTGGTCAATCCAGTTGTACTCATCCTCAAAGCCGTAGCCGCGGAATGTATTTGCCAGATATGAGAGATATGTCATGTCACGGTCAAGAGTCTCGTCGTCGAGCGGTGCACCCATATGGCTCTGTGCACTGTAAATCATAGACTGGATTGTCTCCTCCACAAACTTGCGTGAGATGTTCTGAGCCTTCTCGAAACGGCCTATCTTGAGATATGAATCCACAGAGCTCAGCACTTCATATTCATTGGAGCCGCGGAGCACTGAGAGGCAGTACGGATATTTAGACTGAGGAGTGACCTCGTAGCAGCGGTCAAGGACTTTCTCTGCATCTTCGGGGCGGTTTTCGTCCAGGAGCTTGATGGCCACCTGGTTGAAGATTCCGCGGATGGGAGTCACAGAACTGAAGGTATAGAGGTTTGTGTAGTCGCAGAGGGCTGTGGTGTCGGCGATGCTGTCGAACTTATAGACATTCATCACTCTGTCGTACATCTTGTCTACATCCATCTGCTTGGGATCGCCGCGGCCGGGGCACTCCAGAGGCACAAACTTGTATGTATAACCGTCAAACTGGAGATACTTGCCTATCTCGAAGGTGCAGTCACCGTTCTGGCTCACGAAATATATGGGGCGGTCCCACTGGTAGTTGCTGAGGATATCAAGCAGCACAAGGTCGGTCTTGGAGATTGATGAGGTGCCCTCAGGTAACCTGAGCACAAGCTGGTCAAGCATCCTCTCGGCGTCTTTCTCCAGCACGATGCCTGATTTGACAGCATTCTCCTTGTTTACAGGCACAACAATCTCCTTGGCAGCTATCAGACCTACATTGCCGGTGCGGTACTTGGGGTCTTTGAACACTGCCATGACCTCTCTGGCAGTTGCAGGGCGGCCGAATGCCTCATAAACCCTTACGAAATCATTCGTACCGTAAAGGTAATCCTCACGCGGCAGCGAGATCGGCAGGGGAGCCGACTCGTTGCACCTGCACTTCATCTGGTCGATGTACCAGTCCATGCCGGCAAGGGAAGTGTTCATTATGCGGATGTCGGTGCGGAAACCTTCAACCTCCTGAGCATACCAGAGGGGGAATGTGTCGTTGTCACCGTGTGTCAGCAGGATTGCATCCTTGTCGCAGCTTGAAAGATAGTTGAATGCATGCTCCACAACGGTGTAGCGGTTGCTGCGGTCATGGTCGTCCCAGTTCTGGCATCCCATCAGCACAGCCACCGCCAGCCCGAGTGCCGACGCCATCGAAGCAGTTGCGATGCCTGCCTTGCCGCATACTGCCTCACCCTCCTCTTCTACTTCTTTTTTGCTGAAAAGCGTGTCGAGCCACCCCTTGATGGCCATGACTGCAAGTCCTATCCATATTGCAAAGACATAGAATGATCCTGCATAAGAATAATCACGCTCACGGGCCTGGTAAGGTGTCTGGTTGAGATATATGATGATGGCGATGCCTGTCATGAAGAAAAGCATGAATGTGATCCAGCCGTTGCGTCCGTCTCTGTTCACCTGGAAGAAGAAGCCTATGAGACCCAGGATGAGAGGAAGGAAGAAATAGTGGTTGGTGGACTTGCTGTTGCCGATATAGTCGGGGGCAATCTCCTGGCTGCCGAGGCGGGCGTTGTCTATGAACTTGATGCCGCTTGCCCAGTTACCGCACTGCAAGTCGCCGGGAACCTGCCCCTGCAGGTCATTCTGACGTCCCACGAAGTTCCAGAAGAAATAGCGGAAATACATGTAGTTGAGCTGGTAGTCGAAGAAGTATGCCAGATTGTCTTTCATCCTGGGCATCTGAGTCCTGCGCACCGAGCCGTCTTCCATACGCACATCCTTGACCTTGAAATCGCCATTGGTGTATGCGTCGTAGAATTTCTCGTGGTTGCCGCTCTGAGTGCTCCACATTCTGGGGAAGATCATCTTCGCACCTGCGGGGTAAGTGGCCGACAGAGGGGCGTCTACCTTTACATATCTGTCATCAAGTGTTGCCCAGTATGTGCTTTCCTTGATGTCATAGATTGACTTGTATGATTCACCATATACAACCGGCTTGCTGCCGTACTGCTCACGTGCGATGTAGCGGTTGAGGGTATATGCATTGTCGGGAGAATACTCGTTGGTGGGAGTGTTGGCGTTTGCACGTATCACAACCACTGCAAACACCGAATATCCTATGAGGATGCAGAGCAGCGAGAGCACAGCTGTGTGCCATCCGGCCCTGCCCTGCTTTCTGAGGCGCGCAAGCAGCACGAAAAGCGCTGCGAACAGCAACAGCATCAGGATGCTTGCACCGATGTTGAAGGGTGCACCGAAGCCGTTCACAAAGATTCTGTCGACAAAGGCGACGATCTTGGGAAGGCAGGGGATTATTATGTAAAGCACCAGAGCCACCAGAGCGCCTGAGATGCAGAGAATCTCCAGACCTTTCCAGAAAGAGATATGCTCATCTTCGTGCTTGCGGTAGTAATAGATGAACACCATTGCGGGAATCACCAGCAGGTTCAGCAGATGGATGCCGATTGAAAGGCCCATCAGGAATGCTATGAGCACAAGCCAGCGGTCTGCGTATGGCTCGTCTGCCTGCTCCTCCCACTTGAGGATGGCCCACAGCACAACCGCCGTGGCAAGAGATGACATGGCATAAACCTCACCTTCCACAGCATTGAACCAGAAGGAATCAGAGAAGCAGAATGCCAGAGAACCGGCCAGACCTGCCCCGAGTACCGCAATGGCATTGCCAGTTGTGAGCTTCTTCCCCTGTTTTTCCAGAATCCTGCGTCCGAAATGAACTATCGTCAGGAACAGGAAGAATATTGTGAATGAAGAGCACATCGCGCTGCAGCAGTTCACAGCTGCAGCTGCATGCATATTGTCGGTGAATATCGTAAAGAATCGCGCTATCAGCTGGAACATTGGGTTGCCGGGTGCGTGTCCCACCTCAAGCTTGTAGGAAGAAGTGATGAATTCGCCGCAGTCCCAGAAACTGGCTGTAGGTTCGATTGTGGCAAGATATACAAAAGACGAGAAGGCAAGCACCACCATCGCCAGTATGTTCTTGATTCTGTTGAATGTTTTTTTCTCCATTTTTATTTCTTTACGATTGGTATAAAAGGCAAATATATAAAAATAATACATACCTTTGCCGGAAATTAAGTAAGCCATTACAAGATGGGAAAAGAGAGCAACGACTGGAAAGACAGGCTTGGTGTGGTCTACTCCACCAATCCCGATTTCAAATACACAACCTTGTCTGACCTCGAAAGCGAGCCTGAAACACTCGCTCCCGAGAAGCAGAAGCTTGTGGTTGCCATCGACCGCAGAAGCCGCGGCGGCAAGCAGGTCACTCTCATCACCGGATTCATAGGTACGGAAGAGGATCTTCTGGCACTGGCCAAGACGCTCAAGACCAAATGCGGTGTGGGCGGCAGCGCCAAGGACGGACAGATTCTCATCCAGGGTGATTTCCGCGACAAGATCGTGGCTCTTCTCACCTCAATGAACTACAAGGCAAAAAGAGGCAACTAGATGCTGGCACCATTACTTCAGACCATCGGCACCGAGTGCTGGAAGGGAAGCTCGCTCATTGTAGAAAATGCGGCGGACATCCCCACCGTGATGTTTGAAAGCACACCGGCCGTGGTTTCGTATGTAATACTCGCCACTCTCATCTACTTCATCTTCTTCATCGGCAGCATCACAATCTCCGAAGCCATCTCGTTCGGCTCCATATTCAATGCAGCGGGGCTTTCCGACACAATGCAGAACAAGAACCTCATCAACGCGGTGAGCTACACAGCCATATTCTGCATCCCTGTCCTGGCGCTTGTGATATACCAGGAGAACCTCTCCCCCATGAACTTCCTGTTCATCCTGCTGGCACTGGCGGCCTTCCTTGTGCTGAGGTCGTGCCTGTTCGGTCTCACAGGCTGGATGAAGAACTGCACCGAGATGCTCAGGAAGGTGTCGATGAACATCAGGATGCACCTTATCGTCTTCACAACTCTTGCGGCACTGTCGCTTGTCATATCTTATCTGGTTCCTTCTGTATCAGTGCGGGTTGTCGGGTGGTATGTCGCTGCGGTGGGTGCGATATGCTTCATCCTGTGCAATGCACGCAACGCCAAAATATTTCTTGAAGAAAATTATTCATTATTGTTTTGGTTTTTATACCTTTGCACGCTCGAAATTTTACCACTTGGGCTACTTATTAGCGCACTTATCAGATTATGATAGATATTAGAGGAAAGAAAGTACTGGTAGCTCAACCGGCACCCGTGAACAATTCGCCGTACACGGAGCTTCAGACCAAGTACAACCTGACATTCGACTTCCAGCCTTTTTTCAAGGTTGAGCCTGTGACGTCACGCAACTTCAGGGCTCAGCACGTGAATATCCTTGACTATTCAGCCATCATCTTCACATCGAAGAGTGTCATCGACTCTTTCTTCCATATCTGTGAAGAGTTCCGCATCACCGTGCCCGAGACAATGAAATATTTCTGCCAGAACCAGCAGATCGCGCTCTATCTCCAGAAATACATAGTCTACCGCAAGCGCAAGATCTTCTTCGGCGACGGCAAACCCATGAGCGTTGTGGACATCATCGGAGCAAAGCACAAGAACGAAAACTTCCTTGTGGCCTGCACCGACTCTCTCCGTCCCGAACTTGCAAAGGCACTCACAGCAGCCAACCTCAAATTCGGCAGCGCGGTGTTCATGACCTCAGTTATCGGTGACATCAAGCACCTAACCCTCGCCGACTACAGTGTGATGGTATTCTACAGCCCCTGCGACGTCAGGTCTCTTCTTGAGAACTATCCGGACTTCAAGCAGGACGGCATCATCATCGCCACATACGGCGACAAGACAGCCCAGGCAGCAAAGGACGCCGGTCTGAACGTAGAGATCATGGCTCCCACGCCCCAGGCTCCTTCAATTGCGCAGGCTCTCTCACTGTACTGCAGCCAGCTCAGATAATCTCATACCTTTCCGGCAATGCAGTTCGGCTTCTCCAAAGAACAGCGCCTGTGCAGCAGACGCATCATCAACGGACTTGCATCCGAAGGGAAGGTTCTGTTCAAATATCCGTTCAAGGTATATTACAAGCCCGGAGAGGCTGATGTTCCCCGCTATGTCATTTCGGTCCCGAAGAAATCTTTCAAGAGGGCTGTCTGGCGCAACACGCTCAAGCGCCGTACCCGCGAGGCCATCAGGCTCAATCAGACGGCTGTTTTAGGCGGCTTCAAAGCCGACTATCTCTTTGTATACATAGCACGCGAAGAACGCTCATTCGAGGATATACAGGCCGCTGTGGTGGACATCCTCGCCAAATCGGCGGAGCAATGAGTCCGTTCTTTCAGAAGCTGCGCAGAATAGCCAGTGCGCTGCCGCTTGCCCTTCTCAAATTCTACAAGCTGTGCATTTCTCCGTATCTTGGCAACCACTGCCGATACACCCCAACATGCAGCGTCTATGCGATGGAGGCTATCCAAAAATACGGGATCATCAAAGGCGGCTGGCTTGCCCTCAAGCGCCTTCTCCGCTGCCATCCCTGGGGCGGTTCCGGCTACGACCCCGTCCCGTAATACGCCTGCTGTCCGCCCTGTGCTGCGGATCGCCGCCCAAGTATGACTGCTCCGGGCACGATTCTGCAACGTTTTGTCTTTAACTGAAAAAGGTTGACTCACAACAAAGAGTTAACGATGTTCATTTATCAAACAGAGAAGAAGCTAAAGTATTACGATCAAGTAATCGAGATTTACAAGCGAACAGGCTATTCAGGGTATCGAATAGCGAAACTGAATCTTGTCCCGGTCGGAGAGCATGCAATTGAAAAATGGATTGCTAACTTTGTGGCCGAGAACGGAGAAGTAACTCCACAGACACTTATGCAATCCAAGGAATCACAAATCGATGAAGAGCT
>JAZLJK010000029.1:0-55192 GCA_045617865.1 Bacteroidales bacterium
CAGCAACGACCCCGCCGACATCAAGAAGACAGAGACAATCGACTCGGGCAAGGGACTTGTGGTCTTCTCGTTCGAGAACACCCACGCAGATGACACCCCTCTGCACGACGAGGACATCGAAGACAACAGCCTCAAATAGACAATACATATTAGCTTTATTATATATCGTTGTTCCCGTGTACACGTGAGTGCCCGCGGGAACATTTTTTTTATAACTTAAGACAATTTTCCTACATTTGTGGATAACCTTGACCAAAACTACAGAACTGATGGCGATTCAGATAGTTAAAGTTGAGTCTCCTGCACAGATGGAGTCATTCATCTGCTTTACCTTGAACTTATACAAAGATTGCCCGTATTATATCCCTGAACTTGATATCGATACGCGGGCAACGCTCTCTTCAAAGAAAAACCCTGCATTTGAATTCTGCAAGGCGCAGCCTTTCCTGGCAATGAAGGACGGCAGGACGGTCGGCCGTGTGGTGGCCCTCATCAACACTCGTGCAAATCAGACCTGGGGGCACAGTGACGTCCGTTTCGGGTGGATAGATTTCATAGAGGACTATGAGGTGTGCAAGGCTCTTCTTGATGCTGTGTGCGACTGGGGCAGGGAACACGGAATGACAAGGCTTGAAGGACCGATGGGCTTTACTGATTTTGACCGCGAAGGGGCGATGATAATGGGATATGACCGCATCGCAACAATGGCAACAATCTACAACTATCCGTACTATATTGAGTATTACGAGCGCTATGGGTTGGTTAAGGCTGCTGACTGGCTGGAATATCTCATAACTGTTCCTGAAAACCTGCCTGAGAGCTATGCACGTATGAGCAAGGTCATTACCGAGCGCTACGGCCTAACTTTGAGAATTTATAAATCATCATCTGAGATAAAGAAGCAGGCGGCCCACAAAATATTCAATCTGCTTAATGAGTGCTATGCCCCCCTTTATGGATTCTCAAAGCTCTCCGACGGCCAGATAGACAAATATGTGAATGACTATATCCCTTATGCAGACCTTGAGCTTCTGCCTATGGTATACGACCAGAAAGGCGAACTGGTGGGCACGGCGCTTATGATTCCATCCATAGCAAAGGCCATTCAGAAATGCCGCGGCAGACTCTTCCCGTTTGGCTGGATCCATCTGCTGAAAGGTCTCAAATCAAAGAAAAACGACACCGTAGAGCTTCTCTTGATCGCCATCAAACCGGAGTATCAGGGCAAAGGCTTGAACGCTGTCATGATGTCTTATCTGCTTCCTGTCTTCCACAGGAAAGGATTCAAATCATGCGAGACAAACTGCGAGCTTGAATATAACTACAAGATGAACAACCTCTGGAAGAATTTCCCTCACGAAAACCACAAACGCCGCCGCGTCTTCGTAAAGGATATGTAGGCTATTTCAGATAATCAGAAGCCTGCGGGCCTTCGTGAAAAAGAAGGTCCAGTACAGAGAGGTCCGGAATAAATCCGTGCTTTGCCGAAAATACCTGGTAATACTCCTTGAAGGTGAACATCCCTTCGGGGAGGTTTTTCTTTGGGTGGATTGCGTACCTGAGGTCACATGAACCAGCCGCGGCGTCCTGAACTGACTGTGGCGCAGAGAATTCTTCTGTCACACCGAACTGTATCCGCAGGTTCATGAGTGATGCGATGCATTCTGTGAGCTGCATGTTCAGGTCAAAAAGAAACTCATGGTGTGAATCCAGGATGGCCTCGATGTCATCCCAATAATACTCGAAGAAAGGAGACGAGCGATATGCCGATGTGATGGCGTATTTGTGCTGGTGAAGCCAGCCGCGTGACCAGTCTATGCGGATGTCGCTGATAAGGCGTGACTCTTCATGACATACGGGTATCTGCAGCACCTCGGGACCGCCTGCCGCATAAATCCTGCAGCGGTTGCGATACGACTGTTTCTGGTAGTTCTCACACGTTTCCACCAGCACCGACTCCGCCCCGGCCGCTGCCATGAAGAATGACACCGGAGGGAAATAAGCCGTGCTGAGAAGAAGTGAGTCCAATTCCTATTATTTGCAGATGCCTCGTTTGGACGAACGTATGAAGCCGGTGATGATTTTGGCGTGTTTGCTCTCTGGATAGAATTCGTCAATTACGCGGAGCGCGTCTGACACATTCTTGTCGCTTTCGTAGATGATCTTGTAGATGGCCTTGATCTCTTCGATTTCTTCGATGGAGAACCCTCGGCGGCGCAGTCCCACGATATTGATGCCTTCGTATGTGATGGGGCGTCCTGCGCACAGCATATACGGAGGAACGTCCTTGTTCACTGCGCTGGCACCACCCACCATTGCATGTGCTCCGATCTTTGAGAACTGGTGCAGCATGGTGCCGCCTCCGATGATGGCCCAGTCGTCTATGTCGGTCTCGCCGGCCACACCCACATGGCTTACTATGATGCAGTTGTCACCGATGCGGCAGTCGTGCGCAATGTGTGCGTACGACATGATAAGGCAGTTGCTGCCCACTTTTGTGAGATACTTTCCGCTGGCCGCTGTGCCGCGGTTGATGGTGGCGCATTCACGGATTGTGGTGTTGTCACCTATCTCCACCCAGGTCACCTCTCCGTCAAACTTGAGGTCTTGCGGGACTGCTCCCACAACGGCGCCGGGAAAGACGCTGCATCCGTTGCCCAGACGGACATATTCGTAGATTGTGGCGTGCGGACCGATGTGGCAGTTGTCGCCGATCTCCACATTGTCTGCAATGTAAGAGAAAGGCTCGATCACTACGTTCTTGCCGATTTTGGCACCCGGATGAATGAAGGAAAGGTTATTCTGTTCCATATCGTTTATTTGTTGTATTTTTCTGAAAGTATCCTGCAGACCGCGGAATTCACGCGATGGCCGGTTCTGCATGCAATGATTGTGCCCTTCAATGGTGCTCCGAGCAGTGCGAAATCACCCAGAAGGTCAAGTGTCTTGTGGCGTACTATCTCGTCGGGGAAATGGAGCGTGAGGTTGTTGAGGTATCCCTGACGGACCTCCAGCGTGCCTGTGCCGAACAGTTCCTGCATACGGGTAAGTGTGGTTTCATCAACTGGATGCTCCACAATTACGATGGCGTTTTCCACATCACCGCCCTTGATGAGCCCTTTCGACGCGAGGAATTCAAGCTCGTGGAAGAAGCAGAATGTGCGGCACGGTGCAAGCTCTGCCGCATAGTCGACGGTGCTGTCATATCTGAAGCGCTGCACGCCCAGCACTTTTGAATTGAAATCTGCGGTGAGATCCACAGAAAGGCTGTCTGCCGGCAGTATTTCTATTGTTGCACCGGACTCTGCGTCTTCATAGCGGAAAGGTTCGGTTATTTCGATATATCTGCGCGGTGCATCCTGCTCCTGCAGACCGTCGGCCAATATGGCGCTGACGTATGGCATTGCGCTGCCGTCAAGAATAGGGACTTCCTGCGCATCAATCTCCACAATCATGTTGTCTATGCCAAGCCCTGCGGCCGCCGACATCAGATGCTCTATCGTGCTGACAGAAGCATCGCCCTCTGAAATTGTGGTGCATCGGGCTGTGGACGAGACATTGCTGGCCAGCGGGCGTATGCGCGCCTCCCGACCTATGTCGGTGCGGACGAACACGATGCCTGTGTTCTTTTCTGCGGGACGGATGGTCATGCGTGCGAAGGCGCCGGTGTGAAGCCCTTTGCCTTCAAAGCTGTAGCTGTTTTTCAGGGTATGCTGCATAGTGTGTCAGTTCTTGTCGGTCTGTGAGGGCGCGGGCTTCGGTGCTGCCGGTGCTGCGCCGCTCTGTTTGAATTTGGCGTATGCGCGCATGAAGTGCATGTATTCCAGGGCGGGATAGCCCATGTAGGTCTTGCCGCTCTCCTTCACGCTGTTGGCCATAACTGTCTGTGCTGCGAAAGTGGTGTTCGGTGCCACTGTGATGTGCCCGCCAAGACCGCTCTTTCCGCCGAATACGCAGTGCTCTCCGATATGGGCGCTGCCGGCGATGCCGGTCTGGGCTGCCATGACTGTGTCGGCACCAACTTCCACATTGTGCGCAATCTGGATGAGGTTGTCAAGCTTGACGCCCCTGCGCACCACTGTAGAGCCCATTGCTGCACGGTCGATGGTGGTGTTTGCACCAACCTCCACGTCGTCTTCGATGACAACGTTGCCGGTCTGCTGGATTTTCTTGTAGGTCCCGTCTTCAAGAGGGGCGAACCCGAAACCGTCAGATCCAATCACACATCCGGAATGGAGGATGCAGCGGTCTCCGACCTGACAGTCGTGGTAGATGCTCACGTTGGGGTAGATTATGACATCGTCGCCTATTGTGACGTCCGGACCGATATAGACCTGGGGATATATCTGGCAGTTGCGGCCCACCTTCGCTCCTTTCTCAATCACCGAGAAGGTCCCCACGTATGTGCCGCGCCCCACCTTGCCGCTTATCCTGCAGCGGGTGAAAAGCCTGCCGAAAAAGCTTGACCTGCGGTTGCTCTTCCTGAGAGATGCGATATAGTTGAGCATCTCGGCCACTGCAGCATACGCGTCGTCAACCGCAATCATTGTGGCCTTCACTTCCTGTCTGGGCTTGAAAGTACGGTTCACCAGCAGGATGGAGGCGTTGGTCGTGTAGACATACTTCTCATACTTCGGGTTGGCATAGAAGCATACGTTGCCGGGTCTGCCAAACTCGATGCGGGCGGCGGATGTGGCTGTCACATCTGGATTTCCGATTATGTCGCCGTTCAGGCGCTCCGCTATTTCTCTTGCTGTCATTTTCATATCCGCAAAAGTAATATATTTACTCAAGTACTTAAGTATTTATTGTAATTATTTGGTGTTTTTAATTATATGTGGTACATTTGCAACACGATTTGAGGGGCTTGCGAAAGCCCCTCTTTTTTATACAGGACATATGAAACAGCAAGACATACTCAAACAGGCGGCAGAGGAATACACAGCTTCTCACGGCCTTTATGTGGTTGAAATAAAGGTCACTGCAGACAATGACATCGACATCACCATCGAAGCAGATGAACGTGACATAGCTCTGGACGACTGCGTGGACATGACCCGCTATATCGAGGAGCGCGTAAGCCGTGATGTGGAGGACTATTCCCTCACAATCGGATCTGCCGGTCTCACTTCACCTTTCAAGGTCAACCGCCAGTATAAAAAGTCTGTCGGCTCAGAAATACAGGTCACCAGAAGCACAGGCGCCCGCCAGAAGGTTATGCTTGCGGCAGTTTCTGAAGACGGCATCGACGTCACATACGAGCAGAGCAGGGCTGTGGAGGGAAGCAAGAAGAAAGTGAAGGAGACAGTCACCGAGCACATCCCGTTCTCTGAGATCAAGTCGGCAAAACCTGTCATCAAGTTCGAATAATCAAATAACTATCAAATTCATAAATCTTTAAAACCAAAAATGGAAGTTTTAAATCTTGTCGGCACATTTGCCGAATTCAAAGAGGGTAAGAACATCGACCGCCCCACAATGATGAGCGTTCTCGAGGAGGCGTTCCGCGCACAGCTCGAGAGGATGTACGGCGAAGACGCCAACTTTGACATCATCATCAACATTGACAAGGGTGACTTCGAGATCTGGCGTACACGCGAGGTTGTTGAGGAAGTGGAGAATCCCGCAACACAGATTTCACTGGAAGACGTTCACAAAATCGATGATTCATACGACGTCGGTGAGGACTTCACTGAGGAGGTGAAGCTCGAGAGCTTCGGCCGCCGCGGTATCCTCAACATCCGCCAGAATCTTTCCGGCCGCATCATGGACATTGAGAAGGCAAACCTCTACAACAAATATAAAGAGCGTATCGGTGAAATCTTCGTGGGCCAGGTACATCAGTCATGGAAGAAAGAGACCATTCTGTTCGACGAGAACAAGAACGAGCTGGTGCTTCCAAAGTCAGAGCAGATCCCTACCGACTTCTTCCACAAGGATGACACAGTAAAGGCTATCATCAAGGATGTGGAGATGAAGAACAACAATCCCGTCATCACTCTGTCACGTACATCCAGCGTTTTCCTGGAAAAACTGTTCGAGCAGGAGGTGCCTGAAATCTTCGACGGTCTCATAACAATCAAGAAAGTGGTCCGCATCCCCGGCGAACGCGCAAAGGTTGCAGTGGAGTCATACGATGACCGCATCGACCCTGTAGGCGCATGCGTCGGTATGAAGGGTGCACGTATCCACGGCATCGTGAAAGAGCTCCGCAACGAGAATATCGATGTCATCAACTACACCACCAACAAGCAGCTCCTTATCCAGCGCGCTCTCTCACCCGCCAAGATTTCTTCAATGAGCTTCGACGAGGAGAACAAGACAGTGCAGGTATATCTCAAGCCTTCAGAGGTTTCAATCGCCATCGGAAAGAATGGATGCAACATCAAGCTTGCAGGCCAGCTGATTGACTATCAGATTGATGCATATCGTGACATTGAAGATCAGGATGTAACTGAGGAGGAGGACGTACTGCTGGAAGACTTCCGCGATGAAATCGACGGATGGATCATCGACGCACTCAAGGGCATCGGTCTTGACACTGCCAAGAGCGTTCTGGCTCTCTCTGTCGCTGAGATCAGCCACCGCGCCGATCTCGAGGACGAGACAGTGGAAGAGGTCCAGAAGATTCTGCGTGCGGAATTCGAGGACGAGGAGTAGCCTGCGCCCCACATTTTTGACAACAATAATTAACGAATAAACAATACTCTATGATCAGGATAAACAAGGTACAGAAAGAATTCAACATAGGTTTGGGAACAATAGAAGAGTTCCTGAAGAAGAAAGGCATTGATATCGAGGTTAAACCTAACACCCAGATTGAAGATGACATCTACGATTTGATTGCCAAGGAGTTCGCAAAAGAACACGACCTCAAGGAGCAGTCAAGGAAAGTGGCCATCAAAGTCAAGGGCCTCACAGAAAAAGAGAGCGCCAAACCGGCAGTCGAGGAGGTTGAGGAGGAGCTCTTCATCAAGAGCAATCTTGTGGAGAAGCCCACTCTTCCAAAGAGCGAAAGTGCCACTGTACCTGCACCTGAGCCCGCACCTGCACCCAAACCGGAGCCTGCTCCCGCACAGGCACCCGAGCCTGTGAAACCGGAACCCAAGGAGGAGGAAAAGACAGTCGAGCCCGAGATAAAGGTTCTCGGCAAGATAGATCTTGACGCACCCAGGAAGGTTGAGAAAAAACCGGAGCCGCAGCCCGAGAAGCCGGCGGAACCTGAAAAACCCGCAGAAAAAGTCGAGCCTGTTGACGAGGCTCCTGCAAAACCTGTCATAGAGCACATTGAAACCAGAGTTGAGGAACTGAAGGGTCCTGCCATCATCGGCAAGATAGAGCTTCCCGTAGAAAAGCCCACCCATTCAAAAGATCATCACGAAAAGTCAAAGAAACGTGAAAGAATCCACAAGAATGGCGCTAAGGTCGATATCAACCAGCCCGGTGGATATAACGACAATCAGTCAAATGCCGGCAACAACAAGCACCAGCAACAGCAGAGCGGCAAGGGAGGCAAGAACCAGAAAGGCAAGAAATCACGCGACCAGTTCGTACGCCCCGAAGTTGAAGACGACGAAGTTCAGAAACAGATCAAAGAGACCTATGCCCGCATGCTTGAGGGCAAGGGCAAGACCAAGGGCAGCAAGCACCGCCGCGAAAAACGCGAGATGTTCGAACAGAAGCTCGCAGAAGAGCAGGAGCAGGAGATGCTTACCAGCAACATCCTGAAAGTCACTGAGTTCGTGACTGTAAACGAACTTGCCATCATGATGAACAACACTCCCGTCACCAAGGTCATCGCAGCCTGCATGAACCTCGGTCTGATGGTATCCATCAACCAGCGTCTTGATGCAGAGGCACTCGTGCTTGTGGCAGAGGAATTCGGATATAAGATAGAGTTCACAACGGCAGATGACCAGAATGCCATCGAGCAGGAAGATGATTCGGCAGAGGATCTCGTGGAGCGTCCCCCTGTGATCACAGTGATGGGTCATGTGGACCATGGCAAGACATCTCTGCTGGACTACATCCGCAAGACAAATGTCATAGCAGGTGAGGCCGGTGGTATCACGCAGCACATCGGTGCATACAATGTGAAGATGCCCGACGGCCGCCACATCACATTCCTCGACACCCCCGGTCATGAGGCGTTCACAGCAATGCGTGCCCGTGGTGTGAAGCTCACCGATATCGCCATCATCATCATCGCTGCCGACGACGCTGTGATGCCCCAGACAGTTGAGGCAATCAACCATGCTCAGGCGGCAGGCGTCCCTATGGTGTTCGCCATCAACAAGATAGACAAACCCGGTGCAAACTCGGAAAAGATCAAGGAGCAGCTTGCAAACATGAATATCCTTGTAGAGGACTGGGGCGGCAACTACCAGTGCCAGGAAATCGCAGCCAAGAAGGGTACCAATGTGGAGAAGCTGCTTGAGAAAGTGCTGCTTGAGGCAGACCTTCTGGAGCTCAAGGCCAATCCGAACAAACGTGCTGTGGGAAGTGTGGTTGAGTCGTCTCTCGACAAAGGCCGTGGTTATCTTGCCACCGTACTTGTTCAGCAGGGTACACTCCATGTAGGTGATGTAATGCTCTCCGGCTGCTTCACGGGTAGAGTGAAGGCTATGTTCAACGAACGTGGTCAGAAAGTTACCGAAGCCGGTCCATCAACTCCTGTGTCAGTGCTTGGTCTGAACGGTGCTCCCGCAGCGGGTGACAAGTTCAATGTCCTCGAAGACGAACGCGAGGCCAAGGATATCGCAAACAAGCGCGAGCAGCTGCTCCGTATCCAGGGAATCAAGACTCAGACACATGTCACCCTGGAAGAGATCGGCCGCCGTATCGCCATCGGCAACTTCAAGGAGCTAAAGATTGTGCTCAAGGGTGATGTCGACGGTTCTATCGAGGCTCTCACAGACTCACTCATCAAACTTTCTACCGAAGAGGTCAATGTCAGCGTCATCCACAAGGCTGTAGGAGCAATTTCCGAGTCTGATGTACTGCTTGCCGCTGCATCCAACGCCATCATCATCGGTTTCCAGGTGCGTCCTTCTGCCGAGGCACGCCGTCAGGCAGAGAAAGAGGGCATAGAAATCCGTCTGTATTCAGTCATCTACGATGCTATCAACGAGGTCAAGGACGGTATCGAGGGTATGCTTGCTCCTGAGGAGAAAGAAGAGGTTACTGCAACAGCAGAGGTGCGCGAGACATTCAAGATCAGCAAGGTCGGAACAATTGCCGGTGCAATGGTCAAGGAAGGCAAGCTCACACGTACATCCAAGGTGCGCGTGATCCGCGACGGTATCGTGGTCTATACAGGCAACCTCGGCTCCCTCAAGCGTTTCAAGGAGGATGTGAAGGAGGTCGCTTCAGGATTTGACTGCGGTATGAACATCGAGAACTTCAATGATATCAAGATCGGAGATATCATCGAGGCATACCAGATTGTAGAAATCAAACGTAAACTGTAAGGATTTTATTAATGGATTATAATACTCAAAGAGAGAAACTGGTGCTTCCCGAATACGGGCGCCACGTGCAGAAGATGATAGACCACATCAAGCTGATCGAAGACCGCGACAAGCGTAACGAGCAGATTCAGGCTGTGGTGAATGTGATGACTATTCTCAATCCTTCGCTGAAAGACTATCCCGACTACAAGCGGAAGCTTTGGGACCACGTATATATGATTGCCGGCTATGACATCGATATCGATTCACCCTATCCGGCTCCCACACCTGCCGAGAAGGCTGCCCGTCCCGACCCCATCGAGGTCAACAAGACACAGATAAAGTCTACGGTGTACGGCCGCAACATCGAAAATATGATCGAACTCGTGGCAGGAATAGAAGATGAAACCGTCAGGACAGAGATGATAAGGAATCTGGCCCGCTACATGAGGCAGCAGTATCTTATCTGGAACAAGGACAATGTGGCGGACGAGACCATCTTCAAGGATATGGCGGCCCTTTCCCAGGGCAGGCTCACCATTCCCGAAGGGCTTAGCCTCGGCGCGGTCCACGGTGAGTTCAACCGCCCCCGCGCTGCGATGGATCCCAGCCAGCAGGGTAAGAACTACCAGCAGTTCAACAAGAAAAAGAACAACAAGAGAAAGCGCTTCTACAACTAATCTGTAATGGCAAAGAAGAAGTACAAAAAGAAAAAGAAGAGAGAACCGATACTTACTCCTCAGCGCAAGACAGCTCTCAGGATATTGTTGGGACTTGTTCTGGTTGTGGTCACGATCATCGTGACAGCATCGCTTGTCTCTTACCCGTTCACATGGGGCGCCGACTACAGCATCAAAAATGCAGAGGGCGGTTTCAGCGATGCTCTGGTGGCGCAGAATGTATGCGGTCTGCTGGGCTGCAGGATTTCCGACTTCTTTATTTCGCGTCTGTTCGGTGTAGGGGCATACTGCATACCCATATTCCTGCTGACGCTTACCGTGGCATGTTTCAGGATCCGTAAGGTGAGGCTGCTGAGGGCTTTTCTGCTTTCGCTCATGGGCTGCATAGTGATTTCTCTCATTGCTGCCTTTGTGGCGGGGGTGCTCAATCAACAGCTCTTCTCAAACGGTGCCGGCGGGGCATACGGCTACAATGCAGTCCGGTGGAGCAATATCCTGATGGGAGAGCTCGGCACGGGCTGTGTGCTGGCTTTTCTGTTCCTTGTGTGGCTTTTCCTGCTTTCAGGCAAGGTGGCCACAGCGATAGACAGTTTCATTGACCGGGCCTTCCACGGCAAGCCTGCAGAGGCTACTGATCAGGCTCCTGAAGAAGATTTGCCTGATGGAGAGGGCGCTGCCCTTGAGCTGGAGGAGGAACCGGATTCCGCTCCAGTCGCTGACGGACCTGTGCCGGAGCCTGTGTTCGCAGCTGCTCCTGCACTTGAAATAGAACAAGCTGATGAGGAAGAGGTGCTTGAGATAGAGGAGGAACCTGTGGCTCCCGCGGCCCCTGTGGCTCCCGCAGTGCCTGTGGCTTCTGCAGATACTCCTGCATCAGACGAGGTGTCTATCACAATCGAGGATGGTGGGTTCAACCCCGGGGCCAACATGGAGGAAGATGACATGTCGCACCTGTACAACCCGCGCCTTGACCTTTCAAGATATGAATTCCCTTCTGTCCAGATGCTTGATGACTATCAGGACAAATGGTATGAGATTTCAAAGGACGAGCTTGAGCGCAACAAGAACCGCATTGTGCATACTCTTGCAAGCTACAAGATTAAAGTTGAGAACATCTCTGCAAAGAAAGGCCCTACCGTGACACTTTACAAGATACGCCTTGCAGAAGGAACCCGCATTGCAGCTGTCAAGAGGCTGGAGGAGGACATTGCAATGTCAATGGCCGCCAAAGGTGTGCGCGTGCTGGTGCTTGAAGGTGCCATAGGTATCGAGGTGGCGAATGAAAGGGCAAGCGTGGTGCCTCTGAAGATGATCCTCAACTCTCCGCAGTACCGTGAGAAGAGCGCGAAGATGGAACTTCCCATCGCACTCGGTATCACTGTCACCAACGAGCCTTTCTTCGTCGACCTGGCAAAGATGCCGCACCTTCTGGTGGCAGGTGCCACCGGTCAGGGTAAGTCTGTCGGTCTCAACTGTATCATCACTTCGCTGCTGTTTGCAAAACATCCCGCAGAGATGAAGTTTGTGATGGTTGACCCGAAGAAGGTGGAGCTTGACTTCTACCGCAAGCTCGAGAAGCATTATCTCGCCGAACTGCCTGATGCCGAGGAGGCTGTGATTACCGATACTACCAAGGTGGTTCACACCCTCAAGTCGCTCTGCATCGAGATGGAGGAACGCTATGAGCTGCTCCGCAAGGCAGGTACCCGCAAGATTACCGAATACAACGAGAAATTCCTCAACCGCAGGCTCAACCCTCTCAAGGGGCATAAGTTCTTGCCGTATATAGTAGTTGTGATTGACGAGTTCGCCGACCTGCTCATGACAGCGGGCCGCGAGATTGAGGAGCCTATCGCCCGTCTTGCACAGAAGGCGCGTGCCGTGGGCATCCACCTTGTCATTGCAACCCAGCGCCCCACCACAGATGTGATCACAGGTACCATCAAGGCCAACATCAACTCGCGTATCGCATTCAAGGTCAACTCTGCTGTCGACAGCAAGACCATCATCGATACAAGCGGTGCGCAGCGCCTTATCGGTCGTGGTGACATGTTGGTCATCTATCCTGGCGAGGAGATGGTCCGTGTTCAGTGTGCACTCATCGATACTGCCGAGATTGACCGTATCACCGAGTTCATCGGGCAGCAGAGGGGCTACGACCATGCATTCTATCTTCCCGAGTATGTCGAGGAGGGTGAGGAAGGTGCGGCATCTTCTGTCAACCTCACAAAGCGTGACGGACTGTTCGAGGAGGCTGCCAAGATTGTGGTGCAGACTCAGCAGGGCTCTACCTCGCTGCTGCAGCGTAAGCTCAACCTGGGTTACAACCGTGCCGGCAGGCTTATCGACCAGCTTGAGGCGGCGGGTATCGTGGGGCCTTCAAACGGCAGCAAGTCGCGTGATGTGCTTGTCACCGACTTCGACACTCTGGACCGTATCATTATGTCGCTTGACCATCAGTAGACATTTGGTATGTAATTTGATTTATTCAGGCCTCCGTGACCTAAATTCAAGCTGTTATGAAAAAGATTGTTCTTACTTTGGCCTTTATGGTTTTTGCAGTGGCGTCTTTCGCTCAGCAGAGCGGAGTGACTCTCTGGTCTGAAATCTCATCTGAGGGACCGGTTTCGGCAAAGTTCACTCTCAAGGGTATGGATGCCCAGGGGCGTCAGGTGGTGTCGGAGTCCGGTAATGCCTGGATGCAGGGTGACTCTTACAGGATTGAAAGTGAAAGCACAGATATCTGGTGCGACGGCGCGTCGATGTGGGTGCTCTCCAAGGATATCGATGAACTGGTGATAAGCGGCAATGAGACCATGCCGTTCATGAAGGCTGCAAATGTCAGAAAAGACCAGCAGGGTAACATCACTGCCACATATACTGCCGATGACATCAAGTTCCAGGTGTACATCACTTCGCTCAAGCATATTGAAAAGAAGTTCGCCGCATCATATTTCAAGTGCGATGTGGATGCTCTCGGCGATGACGTGATTGTCACCGACATCAGATAGCAGATAACGGTATGGTTACAACTTCGAGGCGACGTCGCGGATGGAGGGGTAGGCGTGGCGGAGAAGGCGGCTGGCGCGGCGCGGACTGCACCACCTGCCTGTCATGATGTCTTCTTCAGTCTGCACCTTGAGCGGTTCGCGGACGGTTGAGGTCATCCGGTACCAGTGCGACTCCTTAAGCACGAAATTGCCTTTCATGTGGTAGGTGTGGAATGTGACGCAGATCTTTTCGCCGATCGCCAGATGCTCGAGCCCGGTCTCTTCCCGCACTTCGCGGACAGCGCACTGCTCAAGAGTTTCGCCCTCCTCCACATGCCCTTTCGGCATATCCCAGAAACCGCGGCGGAAAAAAAGCAGCAGCCTGTCTCTGCCAAGCATCGGCTTGCGGAAGATGGCTCCTCCGGCGGCGACTTCCACCTTAAGCCCTTTCTTGAAAAGTTCGAAAGCGGCATCGGTATCGGTGCCGCGCACTGCAATGTGCGGCTCGTCTGCCGCTCCGTCAAATTTTGCGGCCAGGTTCTGCAGCCAGCACTCTCCGTCGGCCGCCTCGGAAGAGAAGACAGAGCCGTCGGCACGGAAGGCTGCGCAGCACCCTTCTGCTTTTATGAAAGAAATGCTGCGTTCTCCGAAATAGACTTTATAATTGTCAGACATTTTTACCATTCGTTTGAAGATTTGCCAAAATTAAACAAATTCATTATATTTACATTTCCAAACAATCGAAATTAATATTGATATTATGAATACAATTGAGAAAAAAGTGGCTGAGGCTCTGCTTCAGATAAAAGCCGTGATGCTTCGCCCGGATGAACCGTTTACATTTGCATCAGGCTGGAAATCACCAATTTATTGCGACAACCGCAAAATCCTTTCATACCCCGAGATCCGTTCGATGGTGTGCGAATGTATGGTTGAGACCGTCAAAGAGCACTTCAAGGACGTGGACCTTATCGCCGGTGTTGCAACAGGTGCCATCGCAATGGGCGCTCTTGTGGCAGACCGCATGAACAAACCGTTTGTATATATCCGTCCGAAACCGAAGGATCATGGCACCGGCTCTCAGATAGAGGGTGTATGGCACAAGGGAGACAAGGTGGTTGTGATAGAAGACCTCATCTCTACTGGAATGAGCTCTCTGGCTGCTTCCAAGGCTATGTCAGACGCAGGCTGCCTGGTAGACGGAATGGTGGCTGTATTCTCATACAATTTCCCCACAGCGCGCCGCGCCTTTGAAAACACCAGCATAGAGCTGCACACTCTCTCCAACTATGATGCACTGCTGGAGACTGCAGTAGAGCAGAATGTGGTTTCTATGGAGGACCTCGAGACTCTGCGTGAGTGGCGTTTCAGTCCTGAAACCTGGGGCAAGTAGAATGTCTGCGCATTATTCAGGAAAACGTGTTGTGGTAGGTCGCCAGCCGGCTGTGATGTACAGCATGGTGAGTGACCTGCGCAATATCGTGAAGGGGCTGCCCGAAGACAAGAGGGCAGGAGTAACCGCCACTGAAGATACTGTCACCTTCAGCGTGCAGGGTTTCAATGTGGGAGTGAGAGTCCTGGAACGCACTCCTTTCAGCCGTGTGGTGATAGGGCAGGGCGACGGCTCTCCCGTCAATTTCAATATCGCCGCCTGCTTTGATACTGTAGACTTTCCGGACAACCCTGACATCGACTGCCAGACCGGCTTCCACCTTGAGATGGATGTGGAGCTGCCCGGTATGCTCAAGATGATGCTCGGCGGCAAGATGCAGAGTTTTCTTGACGAAGTCACCGATATGATTGCCCGCAGTCTGGCGTAAAGACTGAATCTGATGACAAGCCTTCCGGATAGTTTTGTCGCGTCTGCCAGAGAGGCTCTGGGAGATGATGTTGCTGCGCGTCTTTTCGCTGCCGTAGAGGCTGGGGAGAGCGTAACTGCGGTGCGCGTGAATCCAGCAAAGATTTCCGCAGAAGCACTCGCGGAACATTTCAAGGATGCAGAGCCCGAACCTGTTCCGTGGTGCCCGGAGGCGTTCTATCTCCAGCACCGCCCTGTGTTTGCTTTGGATCCGTGGTTCCATGCAGGGGCGTATTATGTGCAGGATGCATCCTCTATGTTCGTGGCTTCACTGGTGAAGGGCTTGAAGAGATATTCTGCCACCGGCGGTGCCGCTCTCCCACAGTCTGTACGCCTGCTTGATCTGTGCGCCGCTCCTGGCGGCAAAAGCACGTCAATGGCATCACTTCTTTCAGACAATGACCTTATGGTGTCAAACGAAGTGATATCCTCACGCGCCACTGTTCTTGCCGAGAATATGACAAAATGGGGCTGTCCCAATGCAGTTGTCACAAGCTGCGACCCTTCTGCATTTGCGGCTGTGCCAGGATTCTTCGATGTCATGCTCACCGATGTACCCTGCTCGGGGGAGGGGATGTTCCGCAAGGATGCCGATGCGGTGGGTGAGTGGTCGGCCGACAACGTGGCTCTGTGCGCTTCAAGGCAGCGCCGCATTGTGAGTGACGCATGGCCGGCTTTGAAGTGTGGAGGCTATCTGATTTACTCGACCTGCACCTTCAATCATTTTGAGAATGACGATAATGTTGAGTGGATCTGTGCAGAACTCGGTGCTGAAGTGGTGCCGGTAAGCTCTGTGGCCGACACTGCATGCACGGGTGCAATCAAGACCCGCTGTGGTCTGCAGTTCGTGCCCGGCACAACCCGCGGCGAAGGTCTTTTTGTGGCTCTGCTCAGAAAGAGCGGTGCTGCCGAACCTTCGCGACGCAGGTCCGACAGGCAGGGCAGAACGGCAAAAAAGTGTGACTGCCGGCAATTGAGTGACGGCTTCAACGCATATGATGTCACCACTTCTTCAGGTGAACAGATAATAAAAGGCTATCCGGCCGCGTTGGAGGCTGATATGCGTCTTCTGGAGGGCGCATTGCGCGTAATCAGAAGCGGTATCGCAGCTGCAACAGTGAAAGGGAAGGACCTTGTCCCCTCCGCAGCGCTTGCGCTGAGCACCGCGCTGGATTCCGGAGTTTATCCATCAGTCGAGACCGACCTTGAACAGGCTCTGGCATATCTGCGGCTGCAGCCTGTTGTTTTACCCGACGCTCCGCGCGGCTTTGTGCTGCTGCGCTATAAAGGAGTTGCCCAGGGATTCGTGAAGAATCTGGGCAACCGCTGCAACAATCTCTTTCCTGCCGCCTGGCGGCTGAGAATGTAATCTCCTTTCTATTTATTGCAAAGCCAGTTGTAGGCGTTGACGAACATGTCGACCCAGGGTGTGTCGACGTCGTGGCGCATTGATGCGGGATACCAGGGCCAGTTCCAGGGACGGAGACAGCGCTCGGGATGGGGCATCATTGCAAGATGACGGCCGTCGGGGCTGCACATGCCGGCGATACCTTCGGGCGAACCGTTGGGGTTGCCGGGATAGTCGTTGTAGTTGTATCTCACTGCAGGGATTGCGGTGCACTCGGGACCGAAGCTGAACTTGCCCTCTCCATGAGCCACCCAGATGCCGAGCTTGCACCCCTTGAGTGACTGGAGCATCACTGCGGGTGAGTCTTCGATGGTGACACCCACAAATGAGCTTTCGAACTTGTGAGAGTCGTTGTGCTGCATCTTGGGAGCGGTGGCGCGGCTGGCGGGTGTCATCACGCCAAGTTCTGCCATCAGCTGGCAGCCGTTGCAGATACCGAGACTGAGTGTGTCTTCACGTGCATAGAAGTCGTCGATGGCCTTGCGTGCCTTGTCGTTGTAGAGCAGAGCACCTGCCCATCCCTTTGCTGAACCGAGGGTGTCGGCATTCGAGAAGCCGCCTACAAACACTATCATGTTCACATCATTGAGAGTCTCGCGGCCGCTTGTGAGGTCGGTGGTGTGTACGTCCTTCACGTCGAAGCCGGCCATATAGAGAGCCCATGCCATCTCGCGGTCGCCGTTGCTGCCTTTCTCACGTATGATGGCTGCCACGGGTTTGTTGCCTGTGCGCGCCTTTTCTGTGCGGACCATAGGGAAAATGTAGCGCAGAGGCTGTTTCTTGTAGTTCTCGAAGCGTTTCTCTGCCAGACCGTTGGCAACCTGGCGTTTGTCAAAGAGATATGATGTCTTGAACCATGCGTCGCGCATTTCATCGACATCAAGGTTCAGCAGACCGCGTGAGTATTCGATTTCGAGAGCGCGAGCTGACTGCCAGTAGCCGATTTCGTAGCACTCTATGCCGTGGCGGCGCAGGATGCGTCCCACTTTCTTGCCGTCAACCTGGAGAATCACGCCGGGAAGCTCGCTGAGCAGCAAGTTGTCGTCAAGCCCTGTGAGGTCGATGCGGAGACCGCCCTGGTTGCAGGGGAAGAGCCCCTCGAGAAGAGTGGTGACCATACCGCCGGCAGAAACGTCGTGTCCTGCGATTATGAGTTCGCGGCGCACGAGGTCCTGGATGGCCTCGAAGCATTTTGCGAAATATGCGGGATCCTTGATGTCGATGCAGTTTGTGCCCACCTCACCGCACACCTGTGCGTAAGCCGATCCGCCGAGATTGTATTCGGGATCGCGGTCGAACGGAACATAGAGGATAGTTGAAGGGCGGCAGTCAAACGCTGTGTGGACAGTCTTTGCAACATCGTCGACGGGTGCCACAGTCGAGATTATGAGTGTTCCGGGCGAGAGAACCTTCTCGCCGGTGGGATATTTCTGAGTCATTGACATCGAATCCTTGCCTGTAGGGATGTTGATGCCCAGAGCGCAGGCAAAGTCAGATGCACCCTTCACGGCGCTGTAGAGACGTGAGTCTTCGCCTTCGTTGCGGGTGGGCCACATCCAGTTGGCACTGAGTGACACACCTTTCAGACCGTCCTTGAGGCTCGCCCATACGAGGTTGGTGAGCGCTTCGGAGATGGCGATGCGGCTGCCGGCTGCGGCGTCGATCAGACCTGTTGCAGGTGCGTGGCCGATACTTGTGGCGATACCTTCTTCGTCGTCATAGCCGATTGCGGTCACTGCCACATCGTTGAGAGGCAGCTGTATCTCTCCGGTGCTCTGCTGACAGGCGATGAGTCCTGTGACACTGCGGTCAACCTTGTTGGTGAGCCAGTCCTTGCAGGCAACGCTCTCGAGCGACAGGATGTTCTTGACTACATCTGTGAGCTCTGCGGGGCTGTAACCGTCCACCTGACGCACATCCTTGTATTTCTTCTCAACTGTGGTGCCTGTCATCACTGTCTTGGGTGTAGAGCCCAGCATATCGCTGATTGCGAGGTCGATGGGAGCGGCACCTGTGGTGTTGTCCTTCAATGTGAAGTTGTGCTTGCCGGTGGTTTCGCCGATGTTGTAGAAAGGTGCCCTCTCGCGCTCTGCGATGGCTTTCAGATGCTCTGCATCTTCTTTCTTCATCACCAGCCCCATTCTCTCCTGACTCTCGTTGCCGATGATCTCCTTATATGAAAGGGTGGGGTCTCCGATGGGGAGCTTGCTTATGTCGATGTTTCCTCCCACTTCCTCAACGAGCTCTGAAAGGCAGTTGAGGTGACCGCCTGCACCGTGGTCGTGGACAGAGATGATGCTGTTGCGCTTCTCCTCCGCGATGGCACGGATGGCGTTGTATGCTCTCTTCTGCATCTCGGGGTTTGAACGCTGCACGGCGTTGAGCTCGATGGCGTTGGCATATTCACCTGTGGCAACTGAGCTTACCGCTCCGCCGCCCATACCGATGCGGTAGTTGTCACCTCCCAGCAGCACCACTGCATCACCTGTGCCGGGTGTCTCTTTGAGTGAGTCGCATTTCTTTGCATAACCCACACCGCCGGCCTGCATGATGACCTTGTCAAAGCCGTAGGTGCCGCGCCCGTCACTGAATTCGAAAGTGTTGAGCGAGCCGCAGATGATGGGCTGTCCGAACTTGTTGCCGAAGTCGCTGGCTCCGTTTGACGCCTTGATAAGAATCTGCTGTGGTGTCTGATACAGCCAGGGGCGGGGCGTAACCTTTTCCTCCCACTCACGTGGACACTCCTCGAAGCGGGGGTATGAGGTCATGTATACTGCTGTACCTGCGATGGGGAATGAACCTTTTCCACCTGCGATACGGTCACGGATTTCTCCGCCTGTACCGGTTGCCGCACCGTTGAACGGCTCGACAGTGGTGGGGAAGTTGTGTGTCTCCGCCTTGAGCGAGATCACTGTCTCCACATCTTCTGTCTCGAAGAATGAGGGCTCGGCACCGTTGTGGGGGTGGAAGAGCATCACTTCGGGACCCTGGATGAATGCGCAGTTGTCTTTGTAGGCTGAAACTACCTTGTTGCGGTTTTCGGCTGTGGTCTTCTTGATGAGCTTGAAGAGCGAGAGCTCTTTCTCCTCACCGTCTATGATGAATGTGCCGTTGAATATCTTGTGGCGGCAGTGTTCTGAATTCACCTGGCTGAATCCGAATACCTCCGAGTCTGTGAGCGGCCTGCCGAGTCTCTGGCTGAGGTCTTTCAGGTAGCCGATCTCTTCTGCCGAGAGTGCAAGACCCTCCTGGAGGTTATAGCTCTCGAAATCTGTGATGTGTACAATCTCCTCGGGCTTGTGGTTCACTGTGAAAATATCCTGGTCAAGGCCGTGGTAGAGCCTTGACAGCATCTTGTCGAACGATGCCTGCTCGTCGGCAACGGGGATGTATTCCTCGATGCGCCTGATACCTGTGATGTTCATGTTCTGGGCAATCTCCACTGCCGTGGTGCTCCAGGGGGTGATCATCTCGCGGCGGGGTCCTACATACAAACCCTCCAGACTTTCATCTGCCAGAGGTTTTGCGTAAGAAAAAAGCCACTCGAGTGCGCTGATGGCCTCTTGTGGCTGGGCAGTCTGTGACTGAACTGCTATTACATTGCCGTTTGAGCCTTTGAAAAAAAGTATTTTCATCTGTGAATGAATTTGACTGGTGAACTATTGTAAATTTCTGACTACAAAAATAGCCAACATTGATTACTTTTGCAACATGACTTACGACGAAAAGATAGAAAGATTGTTTGCTCGCTTCCCTTCTTATCAGAAGGTGGGCGGAAGAGCATACAAGATGGGTGTCGACAGCATGATGGCCTTTGATGAAATTCTGGGTCATCCTCACCGCATCTATCCCACGATACATATTGCCGGAACCAACGGCAAGGGCTCTGTCAGCAGCATGCTGGCCGCGGCGCTTTCCGGTGGTGGACGCCGTGTGGGACTTTACACATCCCCCCATCTGGTGGATTTCCGCGAGAGGATGAAGATTGTGTCTGAGAATGGGGCTGAGATGATTTCCGAAGAGGCGGTGGAGTCATTCCTTGACCGGTACGACGGGTTTATGGAGCGCGAGTCCTCGTCTTTCTTCGAGATAACCACTGCAATGGCATTCGACTGGTTCGCCTCTGAAAAGGTGGATCTGGCAGTGATAGAGACGGGTCTCGGAGGCCGCCTCGATTCAACCAACGTGATAACTCCGGAGCTGAGTGTCATCACCAACATCGGGCTGGAACACTGCATGTACCTCGGTAACACCCTTTCCGAAATCGCCTTTGAAAAGGGTGGCATCATCAAGCCGGGGGTCCCGGTGGTGATAGGGGAGGACAATCCTGAAACCAGACCGGTGTTCGAGCGTCTGGCGGTTGAACGCGGCAGCAGGATTGTGTTTGCAGAGGATTATGTATCTGTGGTGGAGAATGCCCTGCTCTGGACAGAGCTTCTGCCGAAGATGGACCTGGCGGGCGTTTATCAGCGCCAGAATCTGGCCACTGTGCTTGCTGCGCTCGACATGCTGCAGGACAGCGGCCGTGCAGCGGAGTTTGAATTCAGTTCTGAACGGATTGCTGCCTCGGCGCGTCTTACAGATTTCCGAGGCCGGTGGGAGAGGCTTGGCTCGAAGCCCGACATCATCTGCGACATAGGCCACAATGCCCACGGACTGCGTCAGGTCTTCTCTCAGATAGAGGCTGTGGCTCCTGAATATGACCACATCTACATCGTGTTCGGGGTGGTGAGTGACAAGGATGTGGAGGCAATAGCCCCTCTCATGTCAAAACCATCCGAGAAGATAAGCTATCTGCTCACCCAGCCCTCCGCACAGCGCGCAATGCCTGTGGAGACACTGGCATCGCGACTTGAGCCCTACGGTATACACGGCAGCTTGTACGCTACTGTGCATGAGGCTGTTGCGGCAGCCAGCAGCTTGGCCGGGCCCTCCGACTTCATATTCATCGGCGGCAGCAATTTCACTGTGTCCGACGCGGTTTCATGCATCGGCTGACTTTTGCGCTTCGAATAGTTGGAAGTGTTACTATTCCAATATTTTTTATACCTTTGCAAGAATATGGGAAAACTATTTGACAGACTGGCTCAGGATGTACGCATCAAGGAAGGATTGAAGTCGTGCATCAATTGTGGCACCTGCGTGGCGATATGTCCTGCCGCAGAGTTCTACAAATATAATCCGAAGACGATAGTCAACATCGTCCAGACTCAGGACGACGAGCAGATCGAGGCTCTTCTGAAGAGCGAGACAATCTGGTATTGCGGAGAATGCATGAGCTGCATGACCCGCTGCCCCAGGAAGAATGTGCCCGGAATGGTAATAATGGCTCTGCGCAGCCTGAGCATCGACATGGGATATTTCATCGAGAGTGAGAAAGGGCGCCAGCAGTTCCCGCTCCAGCGCCAGCTCTGCGGCAACATATTGAATTACGGCTACTGCATATATCCACGCACCTTCCAGTTCAGGGAGCATCCTGAATCGGGACCTGTCATGAAATGGACCACCGAAAACCTGGATGATGTGTTCAGCCGTCTTGGTGCCAACCTTGACGGGGAAGGTCCGGGTGTGCTGCGCAAGATTCCTCAGGAGGCCCTGGACGAGCTGAAAGCGATATTTGATGTCACGGGCGCAACTGAGCGTATGGAGACAGTGGAGCGTCTCTCCGCACAGAAGGCAGAGGAGCTGGGGCTGACAGTGGAGGAGTATTACGAAAAGGTTTTCAACGAGACAGGCAGCTGCCATTTAAACGAATAAGGTTGTTATGATTTAAGTTTCGCAGGTGCGAAACTACAGATTTATAGGCCGTCAGGCCGTCAGAAAGTCCTTCCCCCGAGGGGAAGGATTTAGGATGGGGGTGACGTAAACAGGAAAAGTGCGGCTGGAGAAGTTTCGCAAGTGCCGCACAGAGCCTGAATAACTGAAAAAGGAGTACTTGCGAAACTTGAGTTATGATATATCAAGGAAAACAGAAGATATGGTCGGACTATCAGAAAGATATTCCTGATGACCATTGGTTCTATGTCAGAAGCTGCATCCGTCAGAATTTCTTCCCCGCAGCTGAGCGTGTGTATCTTGACATTCTCTGCAAGGACCTGGGCAGGGATGTGTATGAAAATCCGTATCACACCACCTGCGGCGGAATTGCATACCACAATGAATGCATTCCGCAGGAGACTCAGATGACCATCATCGCCCGTCAGTTCGCCCTGATGACAGAGGCAGGCTATGAGAATTATGTCTGCAGCTGTGTGACCTCCTTCGGCCTCTACTGCGAGGCGATAGAGACATGGCGCGAATTCCCTGAACTTGAGGCAAAAATACGCGAAAATCTGTGGAAATCATGCAAGAGGGAGTTCAAGATCCCGAAGGTGATAGTGCACGCAAGCGACCTCATGTACCATTACCGCAACGAAATTGCTGAAAAGGCCGCTCTCAGGCTTGTGAATGTGGCCGACGGTTCGCCGCTGAATGTGGTCGAGCACATCGGCTGCCACTATGCCAAGATGTTTCCTTCAAAAGGTGTGGGCGGTGCAGAGTATCCGTACGTGCTTGCAGGTATGATAGACAGCTGGGGCGGCTCGATAATCGACTATCCCGAGCGCCGTCACTGCTGCGGATATGGATTCCGCCAGTATCATGTGAAGGCCAACCGTGGCTACTGCGTGAGCAACACCCACAAGAAATTCGAATCGATGGAGCCTTACCGCCCCGATATGATTATCACAAACTGCCCGGGCTGCGCCTATTTCATGGACCGCTGGCAGTATGTGATTGCCGAAACCACAGGCAAGACCTACGGCCCTGACAAATACGGCATACCGGTGCTGACCTTCGAGGAGGTGGCGGGCCTTGTCCTCGGATATAATCCCTGGGACCTTGGTCTGCAGATGCATCAGGTGGCGCTGGAACCGTTGCTTGACAAGCTCGGCATCAAGTATGACCCCAATAAGAAATACGACGGCCCGGATGGCAGGAAACTCGTGCCCCCGGAGTTCCCGGACAATATAAAGTGCTGTTAGTATGAACAAAAATGTAATAATCATTGGCGGCGGCCCCGCCGGTATGGAGGCGGCACGCCAGATCAAGAAGCTGGGCTACACTCCCATCCTCATAGAGAAGGAAGATAAGCTGGGCGGACACCTCGCACAATGGGACCGCCTGTTCCCCGACGGAATCAGCGCACAGGGAGTGCTCAAGGAGATGCTTGACGACCTGTCGGGTATCAACCACTTCACCGGTACGAAAGTTACATCGATCAACCGTCTTGCAGACCTCTACCAGGTGAAGCTTTCGAACGGTATCTCAGCGCAGGCAAACGCACTGCTCATCACCACGGGTTTCAACCTTTTCGATGCTGCAAGAAAAGAAGAATACGGCTACGGGATATATGACCATGTCATTACCAATGCCGACCTTGAGAAATATTTTCAGACAAAGGATGACTGGAGAATCAAAGATCCGAAAGTGATAGGATTCGTGCATTGTGTAGGAAGCCGCGACGAGAAAGTTTGCAACCGCCAGTGCTCCAAAGTGTGCTGTGCAACAGCTGTGAAGCAGTCGATGGAGATCAAACAGCTTTTCCCAGACGCAACCGTCTACTGCTTCTACATGGACCTGCGGATGTTCGGGCGCAAATATGAGGACATGTATTTCAACGCCCAGAAGAACTACGGTGTGAGGTTTGTCCGCGGCCGTGTGTCAGAGGTCAGCGAAGACAAGGAGGGGAGGCTTTTCGTAAAGGCCGAAGACACTCTGCTCAGCAAGCCTGTCCGCATCTCCATGGACCTGCTGGTGCTCATGAGCGGTGTGGTGTCTGACCCCATCAACAAAGATTTTGCTCAGATGCTCAAGCTGCAGCTTGGTGAGGACGGATTCTTCATGCCTCATAACAACATAGTGAACCCCAACGCCTCGACCAAGCCGGGGCTGTTCTTCGCAGGGGCCTGCACGGGCCCGAAGACCCTGCCCGAAACACTTTCCGAAGCGCGTGCAGCCGCCCTTCAGATTCATCAGTATCTTCAGTCAATATGATAGATTTCGGTTTCACGCTTTCCAAGAGTTCTGCAGTCAACCTCACGAACATTGATGATACAAAATTCAATGCTCTGCTGGAGGTTGAACCGGATGCTGCGCGCTGCATGGCCTGCGGCTCGTGTGCCGGAAGCTGCTCTGCCGGTGTGTTTGCACCGATGAGCCTGCGCAGGGTGATTGCCGCTCTGCAGCGCGGGGCCGACAAAGAGGCCCTTTCGATGCTGAGCCACTGCATGCTGTGCGGCAAATGTACACTGGTGTGCCCGCGCGGCTTGAACACCCGCCACATCATCCTGTCAATCATGAAGATATACAACACCACCGACTAGCCTATGGAAGAGAGATTGCTTACCAGTTTCCACCCGTTCGTGCTGCCATTCCTGGCAGGCATGGCGTTTGTGCTGCTGTGGTGCATCGGAGGCATCATAAAGGTGCTTTATCAGCTTCCAAGAGCCGACCGCAAGCGTTTTTACGTCTCGCTCATCACCCCCAACATGATATTGAAGAATCTTGCAGATATCTTCAAGGACTGTCTGCTCCACGTAAGGCTGTGGAAGCGCAACAAGCTGCTCGGCTACATGCACAGCAGCATAGCATTCGGTTGGTTCATGCTGATTGTGCTGGGCCATGTAGAGACATTCCTATACATTCCCCAGAAGGCATATCTGTTCTATTTCCCCATCTTCTTCCGCTTCTTCATGAAGGTGAATGAGGTTCAGCTGGGAGGTGCAGTGTTCTTCTTCCTGATGGACTTCTTCCTGCTGGTTGTACTCAGCGGCATCGCGCTTGCCATCTTCAAGCGCTTCCGCTCGCTTGCCATGGGCATGCGGCGCACCACCCGCCTCACCCTGCCCGACCAGATAGGCAAATATGCACTGTGGGCAATCTTCCCGCTGCGCTGGATTGCAGAGGGATTCACAGCCGGTGTGGCCGGAGGAAGCTTTATGACAATTCCCATCAACTGGCTGCTGGAAAGCTTCATAAACAACCCTGAGAACTTCACAATCATGTGGTGGGCATACTCGCTTGCACTCAGCGTATTTTTCTTCGTGCTGCCATTCACCCGCTATATGCACATTCCTGCAGAGATAATGCTGATCCCGATGCGCAATGCCGGGCTGAAGGTGGTGCATTACCGCAAGGGGTTCGCGCTTGCACAGGTGTTTGCCTGCCCGAGCTGCGGAGTGTGCATAGACGCATGCCCCATGGGAGCCCAGAAAAAGTTCAACCGCAGCGCAACTGTATATCTCAACCGCCAGATCCGCCGCGACAACGAGAGGCGCTTCACCCAGATCTCCGAGACTTGCCTCATGTGCGGCAAATGTGAGGCACTGTGCCAGATACAGGTTTCAGCCACAGGATTGAGACAGATTATCCGAAGCCGTACAAAATATGGCGTGAAGCACGATTTCGGCTATGTGAACGCAATCGAGGCCACATCGCCCGGTGTCAAGTCCATCAAGAAGAGCGACTTGCTCAACGAGCAGGACAGCTTTGCACGTGCAATGGCACGTGGCGGCGACAGGGTGCTCTATTATGCCGGCTGCATGACTTCTCTCACGCCCACCATCAAACGGGCTGTGATCAATCTGCTTGACAAGAGCGGCGTCACATATTCGCTGATGGACGAAGACGGCACAATCTGCTGCGGAAGACCTCTCATCCTTGCCGGGAAGAAGGCAGAGGCGGAGGCTCTCATGGCAAAGAACAAAGAGATAATAGAAAAGTCGGGCGCGGACATCCTGCTGGTCTCCTGCCCTATATGCTACCGTGTGTTCAAAGAGGAATACAAGCTTGAAGGCATACAGGTGATGCACTATACCGACTATTTCAACGACCTTATCAAAGGCGGTATCTTCGCCACCAGGTTTGCGGCGCAGAAACTGGTATATCACGACCCCTGTGAG
The DNA here is from genome assembly GCA_045617865.1 of Bacteroidales bacterium. Classification (GTDB taxonomy): domain Bacteria; phylum Bacteroidota; class Bacteroidia; order Bacteroidales; family UBA932; genus Equibacterium. Next base: position 26,327 of record JAZLJK010000029.1, read on the forward strand.
CTCGGGCGCGGATGCGGCATCTACAGTGCCCCGCGCGAAGCTCTTGCCACAATAGGCGAGGTGGTCCCTGCAGAAAAGGAGAAGGTGGAGAGCATCTGCTGCGGCGGTTCGCTGGGCAGCCTCACCCTCAGCTGGGAAGACCGTGCCGCCATCACCGCCAAATCGGTGGAGAACCTCATGTATTCAAATCCTGACAAGATCGTGACAGCATGTCCGCTCTGTCTGAAAACTTATAAAGCACAATCACCTGTCGAGGTCTGCGACTTTGCCCAGATCCTTGACGAAAACATCGAATGACAAAATGAAAAAGTACCAGCTTATGACAGTCGCCACCGGCCGCGTGTTCGACGATGCCGGATGGACCCTCAACGATGCGGAGTGCAAGACTCCCTCACTTGTCAGAACAATATATTCAAAGAAACAGATTGAGTTCGGCCCCGACAGCGCCGGAATCTACAAGTTCGAGGACTGGCTCCCCACTTCACGCCGCCTGCAGGGCTCCGCTCCCACAGTCACCTATAAGAGTGAAGGCCTGGCAAAGCAGCTGGGGCTCAGCAACCTCTATATCGCTTTCTCCGGCTGGTGGCCCGAAAAGGGAGCGATGATGCAGACCTGCACATTCAAGGAGACCGAGGCATTTTCGGTATGCGCGCGTCTTGCCGCTGACAGTGGAAAGACTCTGGTGGTCTCTTCTGCCGGCAACACAGCCAGGGCATTCGCACGGGTATGCTCTGAAAACAATATTCCTCTGGTGCTCACGGTGCCGTACGACTGCCGTGAGGCTCTCTGGTTCAAGCAGGAGATCAATCCCTGCGTGAAGCTCATCTGCACTCCCGCCGGCACCGATTATTTCGATGCAATAGCGCTGGGCGACAAGATTGCCGCAATGCCGGGCTTCATGGCCGAGGGAGGCGCGAAGAATGTGGCGCGCCGCGACGGAATGTCCACCACAGTGCTTTCGGCGGCTCAGGCAATCGGCCGCATCCCCGACTGCTATTTCCAGGCAATCGGCAGCGGCACAGGTACAATCGCAGCCTGGGAGGCCAACCTGCGCCTTATTGAAGACAGCCGTTTCGGCACCGGCAAGATGAAACTTTTCCCTTCTCAGAATATTCCTTTCACACCCATGTACGACGCCTGGAAGGCAGGCAGCCGCCCGCTGCTGCCGATGGACGATGAGGATGCCCGCGTGAAGGCGCTTGAAATTGATGCCAAGGTGCTCTCCAACCGCCGTCCTCCTTATTCTGTGGCAGGCGGTGTGTATGATGCGCTGTGCGACGCCGGCGGTGACATCGAGCTTGCCACCAATGCCGACATCAAGAAGTGCATGCAGATGTTCGAGGAGACTGAAGGTGTGGATATCCATCCCGCTGCAGCAGTGGCGCTCCAGGGCATGATAAATGCCTTTGATGCAGGCAAGATGCCGCGTGATGCAGTTGCAATGCTCAACATCACGGGTGGCGGAGAAAAACTCTGCAAGTCAAGCGGCAAGGTGTCGCTTCTCGAGCCTGCTGCAGTGATGAGTGCATCTGATCCTGACGTTGAGGAGAGAATATCCAAATTGTTTTAGTACTTTTGCAACCTCTAAGGTGGGGCGCTCCATCGGGGGAACCCGTTTCCCCAGGAAAGTCCGGGCAGCACAAGAGCGGCGCACTGTGGAAAGCACAGATGGGCGTAAGCTTATGGCCCGCGTAACAGAGAATGACCGGCCGGAGTCTTCATGGCTCTGACCAACGGTGAAAAAGTGGGGTAAGAGCCCACTCGGAGGCATGGCGACATGCTTCCGGTACGCACCTGCGCGCTGCAAGGCCAAATATACCGGCAATCAAGGGTTGCTCTGCCCGCTGCCGGGGGGTAGGCTGCGACAGATAAATGATGGAGGGGGAGAAATCCTTACAGAACTCGGCTTACAGCCCCACCTTTTTTTATTTTTTCAGGGCACTGTAACTTTATCGGCAGTTTTTGCGTCTAATATGGTATACGACTCAAAACTCCGACACATATGCCACGAAAACTTACCTCCTGTATCATTTTCCTGATTCTTTTCTACTGCAGGCTCTCTGCACAGGTCGAGGTGACCTACGCAGAACTGCGTATCCTGGGGGAGAAGCCTGGTGTCATGATTTCTGTGAGGGATTCATCGTCATCCAAGCCTTTGCCAGGGGCCACAGTGTTTGTAATATCAGGGACTGATACTCTGAAGAAGGCCACTGATTCAATGCTTGGATTTATAGATTACTCCCCTGAGGAATTCAATCATGACTCTGTTGTGCTGCAGACCTCATATTTAGGGTTTCGTACCAGGAAAGACACCGTAAAACTGAATTTGAACAACTGGAACCGTGTCACAGTAAGTCTACAGGAAGATCCTATGCAGCTGAATTCTCTGATTATCAAGGGCGATGCGGTGGCAATGGTGATGCATGGCGACACCACGGTGTTCAATGCCGCGGCATTCAAGACAATGAAAGGAGATGCTTTGAGAAATCTTCTGGAATCCATGCCGGGAGTGAAGGTGCAGGGAGGCAGCGTAACTTACAAGGGGCAGCGTATAGACCGTATCCTGTTCAATGGCAACAACCTTTTCGGCAAGGATATGGCAAACGCGATGGACATGGTGCTGGCCAGGGAGGTGAAGTCGGTGAAAGTTTATGAAAAGGAGGCGGTGGAATCGCTTGATCCCAACCTGTATGCGGCGAAGGAGCGTGTGATGGATGTCCATACATGGAAGCCGCTCAATCATGTAGGCGATCTGAGCAGTTTGTCTGATGCCGGTTTATATACAGATGAGAAACCTGAAGGAGGACATGATGTGCTTCTTTCCGAAGATATGACGCTTGGCAGCTATTCGACTGGAGACAAGCCAAGGATCAATGCCTCTTTGAACTATGCGGAGAACGCGTGTCATACATTCCAGACTCACCATCCCATCACAGACATGTCTGCAATGGTAAGCGTAGGAAAAGACACATACGAAAAGGGAGGCTACCAGGTTTCGATTGGTGGAAAAACACGCAAAGACCACTTCGAGAGCAGCAGCGTTTCCACATTCTTCCCGTCTGAACTATGGACATCGAGGGTTGACAGCTCATTGTCCATGTCTGCAGGCCGTCACCGCTCGATAACCATGAGTGGATCAGGCTACACGCGCAAGGGAAAAGCAAGTCTTAGATTGAATTCCAACTTCGGCTATTCGCATGATGGCTCGGAATCCATGAACATGACATCCTCGTTGATGGATGCAACAGTATCGTCTTTTAAAATGGTGGAAAAGAATGGCTCCGACAAATTTTCCGGGGCGTTCCAGCCTTCCGTCAGCATATCGTTCGCCAAGCCCAGGCGCAGCCTGGCTGTTCTTCCGAGTCTGAAACTCACTGTTTCCGAAGGAGACGGAAGCCGTCTGGACACACTCCAGACAAGCATGAGCCGTGAGTGGCTTACCGGCACATTGTCGGAGAAAAGCCTCAATCCATCACTCCAGGTGGTGTGGACGGAGCCATTTGGAAAAAAAGCCTCGCTTATGGTTGATGCCGGCAGCAGCTATCTCTATTCAGGTGTCACAAAACTTTATACAAATGTCTTTACAGGCAGCCTGGATTACAACAACTCCAAGGATTTCACTCAGAATTATCTCACAAACAGCATAAATGCTTCGTTTGCATACGGCCGTATGAACGACGGACTCTACTCAAAGGTTTCCTTAGGTGTGAAAGACATTCTTGATATGCGTAACGAAAACCTGGGAGATGTCAAGGACTGGTCACATAATTATGTAAGACCTGTGATCGGCCTTGATATTATGTATTCAAAAGTGCAGAACAATTTCTCCATCTCATACAGTGAAATGGAAACAGTCCCGGCAGTCGACCAGCTGCGCAATGTCGTGAATGACAGCAACCCCCTCTTCCTTTTCGCCGGCAGCCCTGACCTGGACCTATCTGTATGCCGTAACATCAGGTTGTCAGCCGGGCATTCGTTCGCAAAACAGAACATTGTGGCCACACTCTCAGCCAATGCTTCATTTTACAGCAATGCAATCGTAGCCAGAACCACCTACTTCGCTAAGGAGACCTGGTTGAACAGCTACAACTACATGGCACCTGCCGGGGCAAGCCTTGTCACTCCGGAAAATGTCGGTGGGCGATATAACATTGATGTGAGGCTCGGGGCTGACAAATACCTGCGCAAGATCAAGACTAAACTGAATGTCACCATTGGGTGGTGGGATTACGCAACGCCGTATTATATTGCGGATGTGCTGCACAGGAACAACAGCAATACTTTAAGTGCAGAAATACGCATGAATTACAGGAGTAAGACTAATTACATAAGATTCTGGCTTATGCCGAATGTGGGACGGGATAACTGTGATGGAAATCCGCTGTACGATTTCGTAGGCATGCATTCATCATTCGAACTCAAGCAGCGCATCCTTGACCATTTCGAAGTGAATCTGTTCGCCTGCGATGCACTCAAGAAGATAACGGTTGAGGAACTGGACTATCACTATGCGACGGTCAGCCTGAGCCTGGCATGGCTTTTCGGGGCTGACAGGCTCAGTTCGGTGTCGATTTTCGGCAACAACCTCCTGAATAGCAATTTCACAAGTGGAATAGGTATGTCAGACGACCGTATCAGTCACTCTAACTCGATGAGTCTGGGTAGAGTCGTAGGTGCCTCTTTCAAGTTCAGGATCATGCGCAGATGACATGTGTCCTGATCCGGATATCAGAATCCTTTGATCTTTGAGGCGAACTTGCTCCAGTAGGTTGAGGTCTTATAGGCTTCGACTGATTCTGACGGGACAAGTATCTCATTGACGGCGGGCAGCATCAGAAGCCCTCCGGAGATTGCGGGAGGGGTGGTGGCACGAACCTTCACTTTCTTTACGGGCGAACTCATGAAAGCATTGTATGCGATGTAGAGCAGGGTGGATGGAAGGTCAAGCGCTGTGAAAGTGCCGAACTGCATGCAGTTGTCCATATATTCGATGCCTTCAACCACTGTGACACATCCTGTGTTCTGAAGATAGTTGCAGCTGTATGCAGTCATCTTGGATGCCCCGTTGCCGACGGTGATGTCAGTCTGACCGGTGCTGAGACCGATGGGGTAGGTGAGAAAAAGCACGCCTGAGGTTGAAACAAGACATCCGTCAACTACGGTCAATTTCTTGTTTTCATCGGATACTGTGATGGTGGTGAGGCTTGTGCAGCCGGAGAGTGGATTCATTCCGGCTGTGATTCCGGGACCGAACCTGACACTCTTGAGCTTTGTCATTCCGAAGAATGAATCGGAGCCTATGGATGTTACACTGTCTGGCAGGAGTATTTCCTCTACATTGTCGATGTGGGACCCTGCCGAGAAGAGGTTCTCACCGATTTTCTTAAGTCCGTCGTTGAATGTTACGCTTGCAATAGGACATGCCACGAAGGCTCCCTGCCCGATTGATTCGGTATGAGGAGGCAGTACCAGCGAACTGAGCTTGCTGTCGCTGAACACCCGCTCGCCTATCTTCGTGGTGCATTCGGGAAGGATGACATCTGTCAGTGCAGAGAATTCGTAGAACATATAGTCGGGCACTGCAGTCTCACTGGTGATTTTGACCTTGAGAATGTTGTCGTTTATCTGATATCCTATGAACTCTGTTCCGTCAGCTGCAAATCTGGCCTTGCCGAGGTCAATGGAGTTGAGTGTGTTCTTTGCCTTGTCTTTGATGGACTGAATGTCGGTGGCATTTATTGCGACATCTCCGAATTGCAATGTGTATACGCGTCCCCCTGTCAGCATGGCTGCCAGATTTCCAGTGGTGTAGTCATAGAACTCCTTTGTCTCGTTGATGATAAGTGTGGGGTTGCCTTTCTTCACTGAGAATGCCTGCCTGTTCAAGATATCAGGAGTGGCGACACTTGTGGCGGTGATGGTCACAACCTTGTCTTCTCCGAACCTCCCGAATGTCACAAGCCCGTCTGCATCGACTGTGGCGATGCCGGTGTCGCTGCTGCTCCAGCTGACACTCTTGTCAGAGGCATTTTCAGGCAGCACTGTGGCACGCAGCTGGTATGTCGAGCCGGATTCAACAGTGATGACAGGGGTGTCGCTGTCTATCCTCACGGAGGTGATGACAGTATGCTCGACTGTAACGGTGCAGGTTGCTGTGAAACCGCCGCAGGAGGCCATCACCACTGCCTTGCCGATTCCTCTGGCGGTGATGTTGCCGGAGTTGTCAACTTCCACAATCTCTGGATTGCCGCAGCTCCATTCCACTGCTCCTGCCGTGGCGTTGGAAGGTGTCAGAACCGCCTTGAGCTGTGTCTGGTCAGGGTAATGTATAGTCAATGATGTCTTGTCCACAGCAATACTCTGGAGCGGTATGACGGCTGCCTTCACATCCACTGCAGCAGTGGCTGAGAGACCTCCGTCGATGGCTGTTGCGGAAATGGTCGCCTGACCGGCTGAGACAGCTGTGACAACACCGTATGAATCTACCGAAGCCACGCTGCTGTCGCTGCTCTCGAATCTTACTGCCGGATTGTCTGCACCGGCAGGCATGACTGTGGCGGTGAGACGGGCTGTCTCTCCTTCAACCAGAGTCAGCAATGTTCTGTCAAGTGCAATGTCGGTGACATGTATGAACTTGGGGATTACTGTTACCTGACATGATGCCGTGTGCGCACCGTCTGCTGTCTTTACTGTAATGGTTGCTGTGCCGATGGAGCGGGAGGTGACATTGCCGTCGGCAGATACGGAGGCAACGTCTTCGTTGTCTGATGAAACAGTGTATCGGCGGTTTGTGGCTTCGGAGGGTGAAATCAGAATCTCCAGACGGGTCGACTGACCTTCACGCACTGTAATCTCGGCGGGGGCGATTTCAACCCCGGTGACACCTGTCGGAGCATCTTCGACAGTGACACTGCATTCACCTTCAAATCCACCTTCTGCGGAAGTGACCTTGAGAACGGTGTGCCCCGGTGCAAGTGCGGTGAGGATTCCTTCCGGATCCACAGATACGACCGACTGGTCTTCAACTTCCCACAATATCTGGCGGTTGTCCGCCCCGGCAGGCTCTACGCGGGCTGCTGCAGCATAGACATCGCCGACCGTGAGGTATATGTCACTGTCAAGCATAGTCAGGCCGGTCACAGGAACTGCCACGTGTTTGACTGTCACCACGCAGCTGTCTTTCACACCGCCGTCAGAGGCTGTGGCGAAGATTATAGCTTCACCTGGCTTAATTGCATTGACCTTGCCATCGCTGCTTACTGTGGCGATGCTGCTGTCGGAACTGCTCCAGATGAATTCAGAATTGTCTGCGTTATCGGGCGAAACAGTTGCCGAGAGTGTGCATGCAGTGCCTTCGTCCAGCTCCAGCGTACTGCGGTCCATGGAAATGTCAGTGACATGGACGGCCACATGGAACACAGTCACCAGACAGTATGCAGTGAATCCTCCTTCGGCAGTGGTTGCTGTGATGACGGCCTGTCCTTCCTTCACTCCTGTGACTGTGCCGTCGCCGTCGATTGTGGCAACATCAGTGTTGCTGATTTTGTAGGATATATTCGTGTTGTCTGCATTCTCCGGCGATACTGAGGCTGTGACACTGCCTGTGTGCCCCTCTTCGACATTCAGTTCTGTCTTGTCTATCTTTATGCCGAACACAAGCACAGGTGCCTGTGGGTCGTCCGGCTCATCACCGGGTTCTTCCGGGTTGTCTGACGGGTCGGCCTTTTTTGCGGACACCGTTATCCTGCAGATTGCCGAACACTCGCCTGCAGATGCAGTAATGTCGGTTTCTCCTTCAGAGACAGGTGTCACCACTCCTTCGTGTGACACAGTTGCAACGCCTGGATTGCTTGATGTCCAGGATATCAGCACGTCCGATGCCTCTTCGGGCACTGCCGAAACATGCAGGCTGAAAGGTGCATCGCCTTCAGTGAGCCTCACCCATGTCTGCTGAAAACACAACTCCCGCAGCGCCGTATCTTCGGGCTTGCAGGAGAATGTGATGAACGCACAGATGAACAGTATGATATAGTGGAGGCTCTTTCGCATCTAGTTCAATTTGAAAACGTATGTAATTGTGCCTTCCTGGGATTCTGGGGCGTCGCGGCTCACATTGAACTGAGCCTTGAGCGCGGCGTGCTTTGCGGCCTGCCAGAGCGCCTGGTCTGTGACAGTGGTGCCTTTTGCTCCGGGGACAGCCTTGAACACCTTGCCGTCCTGGTTTACAAGAATCTGCACCACCACGCGGCCTTCTTTCTGAATGTTGTAGGCAGGAAGGGGAAGGGATCCCATGATGGTTCTGCCGGCAAGTTTGGCTGAAGGTGTGCCCTCGGGATTGCCGTTTTTGGTATTGCCGTCTGAATGTCCCGCCTTGAGAGCTTCTGTCACCTTTTCGGCAGCCTGCGCGGCCAGGGTGTCTTTGTCGGAATTATGTGCTGAGGAGAAGAGGGCGCGCTTGTTTATCTCCTTTTCACGAGGCGGCTCGGGCACTTCCACATCACCCTTGTCGCCAACTGTGGCCTCTTCGCTCACATTTTCGCGCTTGGCAACAGTGGCAGATTCCGATTTCTGCACCAGCTTCACCGGCTCCTGAGGCTTCGGCTCTGTCGAGCGGGGCTCTATTCCGGCTGCAACTTCAATCTTCTGCGGCTCGGGCGGCGGAGCGATCTCATCCTCGGGCTCGACAAGGATCTCTGTCTCGTTGTGGAGCGCGTTGACAGAAACTGACGAGTATGAACAGAAAAGGAACGCGAACACGACGAATCCTGCCGCGGACATTGTCCCGACAAACTTGGATCTGCTTTCGTATTCGCGGTTCATATAGAGTTATTCTATTCCGGTGATGTGGCCATTATGACCTTGTAGTGGTTGTGCTTTGCAATGTTCATCACTGCAACCACCTCTTTGATGGGGACTGTCTCGTCTGCATAGATGCTGAATGTGGGGTCGTCCTCTTCATCGAGCAGATTGCGGAGCTCACCCTCTATCTGGTCGAATTTGACAGGGGTGGAGTCGCCGTTGATATGATATGTGACGCGGTTCTGTGCAGGATAATGCTTGATGGAGACTGTGGCCATAGGTTTGGCTGACACCTGTCCCGTGCTCTTGGGGAGCAGAAGCTTCAGGGCGTTGGGGTTGACAAGTGTCGAAGTCACCAGGAAGAAGATCAGCAGCAGGAACACGATGTCGGTCATTGATGACATCGAGAAGCTTGCGTCTACCTTGGATGTTCTTTTGAGTGCCATTTCTATGAATTAGTCAATTGTAATGGAATCGTTGTTCTTGCTCTCGAGGGCGTCCATGAACTCGATGGTGCTGTTTTCCATCTTGTACACCACGTCAGATACGCGTGAAGTGAGGAAGTTGTACCCGAAGTATGCGATGATACCTACGATAAGACCTCCGACAGTTGTGATCATGGCAGTGTAGATACCTCCAGAAAGGAGGGTGATGTCAATATTGTTGCCTGCCTGGGACATGTTGAAGAATGCCTGGACCATACCCATCACTGTGCCGAGGAATCCGATCATGGGAGCGCCTCCGGCGATTGATGCAAGTACGGGAAGACCCTTCTCGAGGCGAGCGATCTCTACGTTGCCCACGTTTTCAACTGATGCGCGGATGTCTTCCAGGGGACGGCCCATGCGGTCGATACCCTTTTCGATCATGCGTGCGACAGGTGAGTCGCTTTTCTTGCAGAGTGCCTGGGCTGATTTTTTCTTTCCGTCCTGAAGGTAGTCTGTGATGTCTTTGATGAAGTTCTTGTCGATCTTGGCTGCATGATTGATGGCGTAAAGCCTTTCTGCGAATACATAAATGGCAACAACTGAGAGGATTGCCAGAACAATCATAAGCCAGCCACCTTTTGTGGCAAGTCCGAGAAGTGAGAATGATGCATCGGGAGCGACTTCGGCAGCCACCTCATTGAGTGCCTCTGCTGCTTCCTCTGAAGCCTGAAGGAGTGAAAATAGTAACATTTTGAATTAGTATGATTTGATTTTTTTGATGCAAATTAACGAGAAAAAGATGAAATAGGCAAAAGCTCGTAAGGATATTCTATCCTGCACAGCAGAAGAGGCTCTCCCGGCACCGACTGTCCGGCGGCGCAGCGGTCGCCGGCTTCGAGGATTGAAGGGATGTCTTTAACTGCAGTACGGCCGCGCCCTACATCAATAAGCGTGCCTACAATGGCCCTTACCATGTTGCGCAGGAATCTGTTGGCGCTGATTTCAAATTCGAAATGGCTGCTGTCGAGTGCGGTCCAGCGGGCTTTTGTGAGAGTGCAGACAGAATTGGTGTTGTCTGACCCCACCTTCTCGAAGCTCGAGAAATCGCGTGTTCCAAGCAGCAGCGAGGCGGCCTCGTTCATCTTATCGATATCCAGAGGGAATTTGCAGTAATATGAATGATAGGCAAACGGGTCTTTTGCTGTGTGAACCTTGTACCGGTATGTGCGTGATGTGGCGTCAAAGCGTGCATGCGCCTCAGGCGCCACTCTGGCAATGAAATTGACAGATATGTCAGGCGGCAGGATGGCATTCATTTTGCATACGAGCGCCCCGGCTTCGACGATGTCTGTCTCTGTGTCGAAATGGGCTGTATAGTCTGCGGCACTCACTCCGGTATCGGTACGGCCGGCGCCCGTCACGGCGGTCCTGCATCCCATGGCAATCGAAAGTGCATTCTCAAGAGTTTCCTGAACACTAGTTGCATTGGGCTGTTTCTGCCATCCGCTGTAATGTTCGCCGTTATATGTGATGGAAATGAAGAACCTCATTGAGAAAAATTGCTACATTTGTAGATTATAATATAGGCAAAAATACAAAACATTTTGATATGGATAGTGAAAACATCAAAGAATTAAACGAGCGTATCCAGAGGGAGAGCCAGTTCGTTGACATCATCCAGATGGAGATGGGCAAGGTCATCGTGGGCCAGAAGAATCTGGTGGAGAATCTTCTCATCGGCCTGCTGGCCAACGGACACATCCTGCTCGAAGGTGTGCCCGGCCTTGCAAAGACGCTTGCAATCAACACTCTGGCGTCTGTGGTCGACGCCAAGTTCAGCCGTATTCAGTTTACTCCCGACCTGCTTCCGGCAGATGTCATCGGTACACTGATCTACAGCCAGAAGAGCGAACAGTTCCAGATAAAGAAAGGTCCCATCTTCGCCAACTTCATCCTGGCCGATGAGATCAACCGTTCACCCGCAAAAGTTCAGTCGGCACTGCTCGAGGCTATGCAGGAGCGCCAGGTTACAATCGGCGATGAGAGTTTCCGCCTTCCCGAGCCGTTCCTGGTGATGGCGACGCAGAACCCCATCGAGCAGGAGGGTACATATCCTCTGCCCGAGGCGCAGGTGGACCGTTTCATGCTCAAGGTGGTTGTGAAATATCCAAAGAAAGAAGAGGAGAAGCAGATCGTGAGGATGAACAACACCGGAGCAGGTGTTCCCAAACTCAATCCCGTGCTCAAGCCCGAGGATATCATCCGCGCCCGCGAAGTTGTCCGCGACGTATATATGGATGAAAAGATAGAGAAATATATCGTTGACATCGTGTTTGCGACCCGTAATCCCGAGGAATACGGTCTGCAGAAACTCAGCAACATGATTGCATACGGCGGTTCTCCCCGTGCCAGCATCTCGCTCTCGATGGCTTCGAAGGCATACGCATTCATCCATCGCCGCGGCTATGTCATCCCAGAGGATGTACGTGCCGTATGCTATGAGGTGCTCCGTCACCGTATCGGTCTCACATACGAGGCAGAAGCCGAGAATGTCACCACAGAGCAGATCATCAGCGAAATCCTTAATGCAGTAGAGGTGCCGTAGCAGACAGCGTATGGACAGCAACGAGTTGTTAAAGAAAGTCAGGAAGATAGAGATCAAGACCAGATCCCTGTCGCACCAGATGTTTGCGGGTGAATACCACAGCGCCTTCAAGGGGCGTGGTATGACATTCTCCGAAGTACGCGAATACCAGTACGGCGACGATGTGCGCAGCATAGACTGGAACGTGACGGCACGTCTGAACCACCCGTATGTCAAAGTTTTCGAAGAGGAACGCGAACTCACAGTGATGCTGCTTGTCGACGTCAGCGGTTCTAACCGCTTCGGCACCCACCACCAATTCAAAGAGGAGCTCGTAGCCGAAGTGGCAGCCACGCTGGCCTTCAGTGCCATACAGAACAACGACAAGGTGGGCATGATCCTATTCAGCGACAAGATTGAGAAGTTCATCCCCCCCAAGAAGGGCAGCAGCCACATCCTCCGCATAATCCGCGAGCTCATCACGTTCCGCCCCACCAGCAACGGCACAGACCTCTCGGAGGCACTGCGCTATTTCTCCAACATCATCAAGAAGCGTTGTACCGCATTCCTGCTCAGCGACTTCTACGACGACAACTACACCGACGCCCTGAAGATTGCCTCGAGCAAGCACGACCTGGTGGCCATACGCATTGCCGACGAGAAGGAGGCCCGACTCCCCGACCTCGGTCTGGCCAAGTTCTACGACCCTGAGACGGGCGAGACTATATGGATAGACACCGCCGACAGCGGCATCCGCAACCAGTTCGCCTCGCGCTACGCCGACCACACCAACCGTGTGGACGAGACCTTCTCGAAGTACGGTATAGACCAGACGGTACTCTACACGGGCGAAGACTATGTGAAAGAATTGAAGAAACTGTTCGAACGGAGAGGGGCATAACCTCGCCGGGGACACGCATTTGTAATAGTTTAGGTTATAAAAAATGAAACAATATTTATTGGTAGTCCTGCTTTTCCTTTCGGGCCTCGCCGCCGAGGCTCAGGACTCAGTTGTGAATGCAGCACTGCCTCAGTATAAGTTCAAATTAGACAGCACCACCTTCATGATAGGCGACCAAACCGTGCTGACATTGGAGCCAGGACTGGCCGTGTACCCCACTATGGAGGAACTGACGAACAACGACATCGTGGCTGTGCGCCAGTGGGTTGACAGCACCGACGGCACCATCCGCACCGCACTCACCTGCTTCGAAGAAGGTGAGCACTGGCTGCACATAGGGGCCGACTCTGTGCTGCTCACTGTCAAAGACGTGCCCAACGTCGACACCACCACCCTCAACATTCGCGATATTGCCGACATCATGCGGCAGCCCGTCACCTTTGGCGAGGTGGCCAAGGTGGTCGGTATCGTGCTCGGCATTCTCGCTTTACTGGCCGCCATTGTGTATGTTATTATCCGTCTCAGAAAGCACAAGCCCATCATCGCCGTGCCCCAAGCCCCGCCCCTGCCGCCTCATACACGTGCACTGCAAAGCCTCGAAGAGCTACGCCAGCGCCAGTTATGGCAACAAGGCAAGGTGAAAGAATATCACACCGAACTGACTGACACCTTGCGCAATTATCTGGAAGAGGCCTACCACATCCAGTCCACCGAAATGACCAGCGACCAAACCCTCGAAGCCTTCCGCCAAAGTGCGGCCTTCAGCGACGAGACCGCCAGCAGTCTGCGCCAGATACTGCAAACCGCCGACATGGTGAAGTTTGCCAAATCGGAGCCCATGCCCTACCAGCACGACCTCTCGCTCACCCAGGCAGTCAACTTTGTGAAGGCGACCCACGCCGCTACCGAGCCTGCCACACAACCCGAAAACGTCAATCGGAAACCCGAAGAACAAGCATGAACCACATCACTTTTGCCCATCCATATCTGCTTTTGCTACTGTTGCTCATCCCGCTGATGACAGCGTGGTATGTGTTGCGCTACCGCAAGCAGAAGCCCGCATTGCAATTTTCCAACATCAGTCTTTTCAAAGGATTGCGCAAGACTTTCCGCCAGCAGGCATACCCTGCCCTGTTTGCCCTGCGCATGGTGGCTGTGGCAGCCATAGTCATCGCCTTGGCCCGGCCCCAGAGTATGCTCAGCCGACAAGAAATGAAGGTGGAAGGCATCGACATAGTGCTCACCATGGACGTGAGTGGCAGCATGTTGGCCGAAGATTTCCGCCCCAACCGACTCGAATCGGCCAAAAAAGTGGCTGCCGACTTCATCGACGGACGCAAAAACGACCGCATCGGACTGGTGGTATTCTCGGGCGAGGCCTTCACCCAGGTGCCCCTCACCATCGACCACAACGTTCTCCTCAACCAGCTGTATAATCTCAAAAGCGGCATGATTAAAGACGGTACGGCTCTCGGCGACGGACTGGCCACCGCCATCAACCGCATCAAGGACAGCGAGGCCAAGAGCAAGGTCATCATTCTCCTCACCGACGGCATCAACAACCAAGGCGCCGTTGATCCTCAAAGTGCTGCCGAGATAGCCGCCATGTACAATATTCGTCTCTACACCATCGGTGTAGGCACACAAGGCATGGCACCCTACCCTGCCCGCGACCAAATGGGGCATGTGCACTACATCAACGTCCCCGCCGAACTCGACGAACACCTACTCACCCAGATGGCGCATTCTACCGCAGACGGCCACTATTTCCGCGCTACCAACAAGAAATCACTTGAGAGCATTTTCAAGCAGATCGACAAAATGGAAAAGAGTAAGATAGATGTAACCCAATACTCCCAAACCAAGGACGAATACCAGATTTGGCTTATTGTGTCCGCTCTCGCCCTCCTCCTCGAAATCATCCTCGGACTCTTCTATTTCCGCTCCACTCCCTAACATTCCACCCGTCTCAAACACCAAGACATCAGAAAATCATGATTCATTTCGAACATCCCGCAATACTTTGGACACTGCTCCTCATCCCCCTGTTCGTCGGGCTGTGGATTTGGCAGCAGTATCGGAATAGAAAACGACTCGAAGAATTTGCCGACCGGGCCATGTTCGGCCGCCTTATTCCCGACTCATCACGTTGGCGTCCGGCCACCAAGTACGGACTCATCATGCTGGCCACCGCGTTTCTCATCATAGCCCTTGCCAACCCGCAGGAAGGCAGTAAGATGGTGAAAGGCAAACGTATCGGCAGCGATGTGGCCGTGTGTCTCGACATCTCGAACAGCATGATGGCCGAAGACATTCAGCCCAACCGTCTGGAACGTAGCAAACGCACAGTCCAAAACCTGCTCAACGAACTCGGCAGCGACCGCATCTCTTTGGTTGTTTTTGCCGGCAGCAGCTACGTGCAGATGCCCCTCACCAACGACTACAGTGCCGTCAAGCTATTCCTCGACCAAGTTGACTGCTCACTCATCAGTGTGCAGGGCACCGCTATAGGCGACGCCATCGACAAGGCCATGGAAACTTTCGGCTACGGCGACCCCGACCGTGAATGGGTCAAGAACCAAGGTCGTGCCATCATTGTCATCTCCGATGGCGAAAATTTCGAAGACGACGCAAAAGCCGCTGCCCACGATGCCGCAACGCAAGGCGTGCGTGTGTGTACCATCGGCATGGGTTTGCCCGAAGGCACCCCAATCCCCGAGTATCGCGGCAACCAACAAGTCGGCTACAAACGCGACAGCCAGGGCAACACGGTAACCACACACCTCGACGAGGCCACTCTCACCGACATCGCCCACGCGGGCAAAGGCATCTACGTGCGGGCCAACAACATCAACTCCGGAGTGCAGGAAATCGTCAAACTCATCGAGGGACTCGAAAAAGACAACTTCGGCGAAGCCACTTTTACCGAGTTCGAGAGTCGCTACCAATACCCACTTGCCGCAGCACTGCTCTGCCTCCTTGCCGAAGTCCTTATCTTCGAACGCCGCAACAAGAAATATAATTTGGACAAAATATTGAAAAAGAACAATTAGCACCCACCGTCGTCATGAAACGTCTCCTATATTTATCCATCATACTCATTTTCACCACGCTGACAGTCACTGCAGCAGCACAAAGCAACGTGGCGAGGAAAGAGACTCGCAAAGGCAACCACGAATACAAAGCAAAACATTACGACAAAGCCGAAGTGAACTACCGCCGCGCCCTGCACGATGACAGCACCGCATACCGCGCCCACTACAACCTCGGCAACACACTCTATCGTCAAAAGAAATACGACGAGGCCACACAGCACTTCAATCAAGCCCTCCAATATCCCGACCTGAACGGCAAAACCCGCAGCCGTATTTTGCACAACAGGGGCAACAGCTACCTCAAAGCTGGCCTCGACAAAGAGAATCGAGCCGATGGTATGAAGGAATTTCAGAACGCCGTGAACGATTATCAGGAGGCGCTCAAACTCAACCCTAAAAGCGAGGACACACGCTACAACCTCTCGTATGCCAAGAAGATGCTCCAGCAGGCGCAACAGCAACAGCAGCAACAAAATCAGAATGGTGGCGGAGGCCAAGACAACAAAAAAGATAACGACAAGAAGGACGGCAACAACGGCCAGAACCAACAGCAGCAAAACCAAGACAACCAGCAGAATCAAAATGGTCAAAACCAGCAGCAACAAGACCAGCAAGACCGTCAGCAACAGAAACAGCAACAACAAAAACAGCAGCAGAAGAAACAAGATGCCGAGCGTTTGCTCGAGGCTGTGAAGAACAACGAAAAGAATACCATGAAGGACAACGCCAAGAAGGTTGAGGTCGCCTCTCCCGCAAAGATTGAAAAAGACTGGTAGTCTCCGCAATAAACCATGACGCTGCCACAAGAGCTTGCAAAATCTCATCGAAAAAACAATTAGAATACTGATTATATTGAAAAAATGAAACGATACCTGTTCATTCTCATCTTCATCGCCCTCGCCTTCGACATAGTGGCACAGGAACTTACCGTACGGGCACCCGGCCGCGTCGACCTGGGTCGCCGTTTCGAAGTCCGATACGAAGTCAACGCCCAAGCCAAGGGTTTCCAAGGGCCGACATTCAAGGGCCTTACCGTACTGTCAGGCCCCAACAGCTCCACACAGCAGAGCATGACCATCATCAATGGCCAGATGTCGCGTTCCTTCACCATGGGCTATACATATATTTTGCAGGCCGATGTTGAGGGCACCTTCAGCATCGGCAGCGCGAGCTGCACCGTGGAGGGCAAGAGACTCACCTGCCCGGGCTTCACCATCAAGGTGGAAAAAGGAGCCGCACAGCCGCAACAACAAGGTTACGGATACGGACAGAGCAACGCATACCAAAGCCAGGGGCAACGCCAGCAACGTGCCGCACAGCCCGCCCAGTCGGGCAACATCGACAGTCGCCAACTCTTTGCCCGCGCCAGCCTCAGCAAAAACAACCCATACCAAGGCGAACAGGTCATCCTCACATACAAGATATACACGCAAGTGTCACTCAGCCAGTACCAGATTGACAAGCTACCCGGCAACAAGGGTTTCTGGAGCGAAGACCTCACCAAGGACGGCAACATCCATCCCTACGAGGAAACTATAGACGGCCGCAGATACATGGTGGCCGAGATTCGCCGCGGTGCCCTCTTCGCACAAGAGAGCGGCAAACTCACCATCGAGCCTCTCGATCTCGATGTACTCGCCCTCGTGCAGCGCCAGCGCCAACGCACTGGCAGCATCTTCGACCTCTTCGACGACCCCTTCTTCAATCCCACGCAGGCCGTAGAGAAACACTTACAGACCAACAGTCTCGGTGTCCACGTCAAGCCACTGCCCGCCGCACCCGACGGATTCAACGGTGCCGTCGGCAGTTTCAACGTGAAAGGTGACGTTGACACCCGCGAAGTGCGAGCCAACGAGGCCATCACTTACCGCCTTACGGTGAGCGGTAGTGGTAATCTCATGCTCATTGATGCCCCGCAAATCAACTTCTCCAAAGTTTTTGAAGTTTACGACCCGCAAATCAACGACCACATCAACCGCACCAACAGCGGCATCAGTGGCAGCCGCACATTTGAATGGGTACTCATCCCACGCAATCAAGGCGACTATGAAGTGCCAGCCATCGACTTTGTCTATTTCGACCCCGCCTCGGGACGCTATATCACCAAACATCTCGATGCCATCCCCCTCCATATCAATAAGGGTGACCCGAAATCAATGAAGAATGTCACCTCCAACAAAAGCGACGTCAAACTTCTCAATTCCGACATCAACTACATCCAAACCTCGATGCCTGCCTTCAAGCAGAACTCTGGGTCGCAGTGGTGGTTCTGGGTACTCCTCGTCCTCATTCTCGGCGGCACTGCCGCAGCCATCCTTCTCGGTCGCCGTCACCAAGCTCAGTTACAGGACATTGCCGGCACACGTCTGCGTCGTGCCACCAAAGAGGCTCGTCGCCGTCTCAAAAAAGCTGCCGTACATCTCTATTCTGGCGACGACAACCTCTTCTATGAGGAAATATACAAGGCCATTTGGGGCTGTCTTGCAGACAAATACAACATCGAACTCTCGCGCCTCAGCAGCGACACCGTGCGCGAGTGCCTCATCGAGAAGAATGTGCCACAGGAACAGCAAGAACGCATCATGCGAACTCTTGAAGACGTCGACTTTGCCCGTTTTGCCCCAGGCGATGCCACCGCAAAAAAGCAACAGATTTACGACGAGGCCATACAAATGATTGTCATGATTTAAACCACCGTTTTGGTAGAAAAAGACACACAATGAAAAAGATACTCATCATCATAGCCCTTCTCTGCACCATCACAACCATGGCACAGACACCCAAGCAACTCATGTCGCAAGGAAACCAGGCTTTCCAGAAAGGCGACTTTGCCGCTGCCTCTGAAGCATACAATGCCATCCTCGAAGCGGGATATTCCAATGCCTCTGTATACTACAATTTGGGCAACGCATACTACCGACAAGACGAGTTCGGCCTTGCCATCCTCAACTACGAGCGCGCACTCCGCATCAAACCCAATTTCCGCGATGCACGTGAAAACCTGGCTCTTGCATACAGCAAGACAGAAGACGAGATTGCCGCCCTGCCTCAACTGTTCATTGTGACGTGGGCTCACAATGTTGTCGCATGGTTTTCTCCCTCGGGCTGGCACATCATCATTCTCTGCATCATCGCCCTGCTGGGCGGACTTTTAGCTGTCGTCCTCCTCTCTGCCGACTACCGATGGCGCAAAAGTGCGCTCATTGGTGGCATTGCCTTAAGTGTCTTACTCATTATTGCCATTGCCTGCGCCATTTCCTCCAACGTACAATACCGCCGACACAACCAAGCCATCGTTACTAGCCCCATGGTGGTGGTTAAGAGCTCGCCCGAGAACAACAGCGTAGACAAACTCATCCTACACGAGGGCACAAAGGTGCATGTCGACGAAAGCCTCGACCAGTGGCTGAAGATACACATCGCCGACGGCAATACCGGCTGGGTAACCACCGACGACATCACAGTGATATAATGCCAATGAAGGCCGAAAAGTGGAATCTCTGCCCGTTCCAATTATTAATAATATATAAATATCATTAAAATTAGGAGGCAGGTGCAGCAAATTTGAATATTTTGGCTCTATATATATAACGAGATCTTTTTTTGTGCGGGTTAAAGTGCATTACAGAACATCGTATGTCCCAAACCCATCAATCAAAACAAACATTTTCATAAACAACACCACAATATGAAAAAGACATTAACACTTCTACTTGCCCTGCTGCCACTCACTTTTGCTATGGCACAGGATAAAGTTGAATACGTCGACGATGAAGAATGTGGCTGTGAACTCGTCTTCATCGACGGCATACAAACCACCACCGACGGCGAACGCTTTGGCTTCAAGAGCGAAACCGGCGACATCATCGTCCCCAATAAATACATGTTTGTGGATCAGTTTCATGGCCAATACTGCAAAGTGTACATGAACTACGACAGCTGCGGCCTCATCAACCGCGACGGTGTCGAAGTGGTACCCTGCATCCACCACGATGTCTTCTACCCCACCGACGGCATGATTCTGGCCGTCAGGGACAGCCTCTACGGCTACTTCGACACCCTCGGCAACCTCGTCATTCCCTACGCCTACCGTGCCGCATCCTCTTTCAACGAAGGCCTCGCCGTCATAGCCGTCGACATCGACAGCACTCTAGTGTCCTACGGCTACATCGACAAGCAGGGCCGCACCATCATCGCCCCCCAATACGAATACGCTTACCCCTTCTACGAAGGCCACGCCGTGGTAAAAAACTACGACCGCTACGGCATGATAGACCGCGACAACCGAGAAGTATTTCCCATCAAGTGGGAAATACTCACCTCCATGTTCGAAGGGCGACTCTTTGCTGGCGACGACGACGGACTGGCTATGTACGACAACAAGTTCAAGCCCCTCACACAACCCGTCTACACCCAACTCATCGGCAAAACCGATGGACGTATCCTGGTGGTTCGTGACAACAAATATGGCTACCTCGACGACAAAGGTCGCGAGGTCATTCCCTGCCAGTACGACAATGCCGGCCTCTTCTCCGACGAACGTGCCTGGGTGTGCCTCAACGGCAAATATGGAATCATCGACACCAAGGGCAAAGCCATCTTGCCCATAGAATACGACCACAGCGGCTACCGTGGCGAAGCCTACCGCTACCACGACGGCCTTGCCCTCGTAGAGAAAAACCATCGCTACGGCTATGCCGACCGCGACGGCAACCTGGTTGTCTATCCCTGCTTCGAAAACGCATACCAGTTCTCCGACAGCCTGGCCCCCGTGTTCCTCGGTGCCTGGGGCTACATCGACACCAAGGGAGACTTCTTCATTATGCCCGTCTTCGACATGGCATCGCCATTCGAGTGGGGCCGCGCCGAAGTCGTCTATCGTGGAGAAATTCACAAAATGAACACCCAAGGACGTTGTGTCAAAAACTGTAAAAACGCACCCAAATCATGGAGACAATAGCAACCCACCACGGCCATGTCGTCGCAATCCACCACGGCCAAGTCCGCGTACAAATGCAGATACTCAGCGCCTGTGCCACCTGCGAAGGGCACTCAAAATGCGGCTTCGCCGAAAAAAAAGACAAAATAGTCGACATTCAGACCTCCGACTGGAAGCGTTACCGCGTCGGCGATTCCGTCACCGTAGTCATCAACTCAGGCCGTGGACTTCTCGCAGTGCTCATCGCCTACGTGCTGCCCGCCGTACTGCTCCTCGCCGCCTTCACGTTCTTCTACCTACTGCGACTTCCCGAACTCTGGGTGGCAATCCTCACACTCCTCGTCGTGGCGCTGTATGGAATAGTACTATACCTTTTCCGCAACCGGCTACAAAAGAAATTCACATTCCAACTGCGTCCTGCCGAATAGACAACGACAATATTATTCAAAGCAGAAATCGTCTGAGAACGACCGTACAGCCGGCAAACTCAGACGATTTCTTCAACGATCATCCGCAATCATCACCAACAAATGGGAAGAAAGACATTCAGACAATCAGAAATCTGAAAATCTGAAAACATTGTTCATGTAGCTGGTCCAATCGTCCGCCCGGATGCCCAGTAGTAACTCCGCCTCTCAAAGATTTCTCAAAGACTTCTCAAAGGCTATTCGCCCAACAGGAGGTTGGGCGAATAGCCTTTGAATAGTGGGTGACAAACCTTTGAGATTCGGGCCTTCTCCGAGAATTCGACGACTGACTTTGGAAGTGAACTGTGAAATATTGAATAATGAATAATGGCTACCGCCTGTACAGACGTGGCGCGCCGCGTCTCTACAAAGTTCTCATGTCACGGATCACAGAAAGCTACTGCGGCAGCCTGGTACAGGTCGTACGCTTTGTGGCAATTGCGGATAATCGTTATTTCTTTTAGTCCCAACACCCAGACATCGTCCCGTGATGCGGGATATTGAGAACGTTTTCGATAAGCCGAGAGCAGACAAGTTCACTTGTATGCCGAGGCGAGAAAACGACCGTTGCGAAGAAACGAACATTTCCATAAGCGGGGCAGCCGAATGTTCGCCTCGCTTAAATCTTATCGAACAAGTGTCACCGTTCCCTTTCGTTGGTGACGCAAACCTTTCGCATCCATGTAATTAATCACATATACGTATGCTGCCTGAGGCTGTTCCACTCCCCTGTATGTGCCATCCCAGCCGTATGAGATGTCGTTAGAGACAAAAACCATTTGTCCACTGCGGTTGAAAATAGTCATCTTATACTTGCTCACCGTCTCATCCTTCTTGTTCAAACGGGGTCTGAACACCACCAAATCTGCATCATCCGATGCGGGCATAAAGATATTAGGAATCCACAAAATCGTATCCTCGGACACATTGCTCGAAGTAGCCTTGGCCGGAGCCGGCTTTGACGGAGTGGCCGGGGCGTTGTCTGCGACCTCGGCGAGGCTGGCCGTAATCATCGTGCTGGCCACTGGAGGCAGCGCAGCTGGTACGGCAACTGGTTGCGTTGCTTGGGCTACAACGGCGATAGGCTCAGGCTGAGCGATTTTCTCCAATGTCGGTGCAACCGCTGTCACAGGTGAGGACTCGGCATGCAATGCCACAGGCACAGTTTCCGATTGTGAGTCAACGTTCTTACGCATCGGAGTCTCAGTCGGCAATGCGGGTATTTCAGCAATCTCCGGTACGACGACGGCTTTCGGCATTGTCGACTGTTTGGCGGTCAGTTGCACCGGCTGCTGCTCGGCCTTGGGCCATAGCATGACGCCGGCAACGGCAGCTGCCACCAGCGTAAAGCCGATGGCGGCAGTGCAAATCTGGCGACGAAGGGTACGACGGCGAAGCGTATGTTGGATTTTGTTCCATACCTCGGGACTGGGTTGCTGTGTGTAATTTTTCAAATTATTATTCATAATATTATAATGTTTCTTGCAATTTTTCTTGGAGCATCTTTTTTGCACGGGAGAGATAGCAGCGCGCTGTGGACTCATTGATGCCGAGGGTGTCAGCCACATCAGAATATGACATATCGTCAACTTCCAACATATTGAAGACCACACGATATTTCTCTGGCAAACAGGCGAGGGCATGCAACACGCTGTCCGACTCAAAAATGTCAGTATCGAACGGTACCTCGGGAATTGACATATCCGCCAAACCATCCTGAAATATCGGACTACTGATGTCGACGAACTCAACATGAGGCAGCGCTAAGAGATAATTGACAGCCGCACGAGAAGCAATCCTGCATATCCACGCTTTGATGGCCTCGTAGTTACGCAACCCTCCAAGTCCGTCAAAAACTTTGATAAACACCTCTTGCAACACATCCTGAGCCTCGTCAAACGAGGGCACATAGCGCAAACATACGCCAAAAGCCATAGGCGCATACTTATCGTAGAGGCGCTTCTGAGCCTTGGGATCGTTGCGTCGACAGGCATCGATGATGTATTTTTCTTCGGGTGTCATATATATAAGACAAGAAAAAATGATTTTTGCTGCAAAAAAATGAAATTTTTTTTTACTTTTTTTTAAGCGGAGGCTATATGGAAACAGAGCAATTGACGTAAACATTTAAAAATCATACAGTCACACAGTTTTTATCATACACATCAATAATCGAGGTCGAACATTACAAAAGACAAGAAACCCAAAGTCATTTTGCGACCAAAGCCAAAACCTGCCACAGAAGCCGAAGAGAATATAAGAAATACACCCGAAAAATGGTTGTGGGACGATGTCCTTCAGCAAATTCCTATTATTCCTATTCATCACTATTCTTGAGCATTAAGTTAAACTTTGGGCAAGCATACCGTTCAAGCACATCACACCAATACGCATCTTTTTTGAGGCAAAAGTACGAAAAAAAGTTGATATATGTGTTTTTTTTTGTATTTTTGCATTCTGAAACACAAAGGACATTGACACATAACGGCAACTGACTCTATCGCCGGCAGCGCCCCACCCGGGTACTGCGGGAGGAAAGTCCGGGCAACACGAGCCACCATACTTCCTAACGGGAAGGCGACGGGGAGGAAAGCACCCCGCTGACAGCAAGTGCCACAGAAAACAAACCGCCACCGTCACGCACGGAGCAAGGGTGAAAACGCGAGGTAAGAGCTCACGACGTGGGGCAGCAATGTCGCACGATGGCAAACCTTATGGGTTGAAAGACCAAATATACCGACTGTCAAGGGCTGGCTCGCCCATTGTCGGGGGGTAGGTTGATAGAGGCCGATGGCGACGTCGGCAGTAGATTGATGATAGAGGCTGTGGACAACCACAGAACAGAACCCGGCTTATGAGGTTGCCGTTTTTTTATGACAATAATAACACATAGTCACCTATGAGGAAAAATATCATATTCGCAATGCTGGCAGGACTGCTGCTGACCGCGTGCTACAACGAAGGCACGCTGGTGGACAATCCCGCCGCCGTGATGCGGTACCAGCATAAGCCCACCGAGGCACGCCTCCTGGCCATGACCCTCTCCTATGCCAAAGCCATCAACAGCAACCTTGAAGAGGGCGTAGTGCATCCCGGTCAGTATGCCGACTACGGCGTGGCTCTGGCACGACTGGGCTGCACGCGCCAAGCCAACGTGATGTTCAACAACGAGAAAATGCTATTCCCCAACAGCTCACGCTACATAGACCTGCTGAAACAGACTCTCGCTCCCACCTACGCCAGCGAAACCATCTGCGACACCTCGAAGATAGACCTCCACAGCTTCGACACCCTGCACATCACCCTCACCCCCGAGGAGATGGCTCAGCAACGCGCATTGGAGAGCGATCCTGAATACAAAAAGATGATTAAAGAGCAGCAACAACAGGAACGAGCTCAACAGGCTGAAGCCAAGAAAGCCCTGCAAAAAGAGACTGCCAAGGCCAAGGCTGCCGAACGCGAAGCCCGAGCCAAAGAGAAGGCCGCCGCCGACAAGGCCAAAGCCAAAGCCAAGAAGGCCGAACAAAAAGCCAAGGAGAAGGCAAAAGCCGATGCTGCCAAAGCTAAGAAACAGGAACAGAAAGCCAAAGAACAGGCCAAACGCGATGCCGTCAAAGCCAAGAAACAGGCCGAGAAAGAAGCCCTAAAGGCGCAACAGGAGGCACAGAAAGCCGCCGCACTGGCCGAGGAAGAAGCCCTGAAGGCACAGCAAGAAGCCGAGAAAGCCGCCGCCAAGGCTGAGAAAGAAGCTGCCAAAGCCGCCGCCAAGGCCGAGAAGAAGGCAGCCAGCACCGACAACGAGGAGGAGCAAGAAGACTAATTCCGACCAAACGAAACCCCACATCATGAGACATATAAGACTTATAATACCGCTGATGGCACTCTGCCTGTTGCTGTCGTGCAAAGGCGAAAAGAGAGTGTCCACATACGAGACCCTCTACAAGGAGCAGACATTCACCATATTGATAGCCCCCGTGCAGGACAACGCAAAACGTTTCCTCGAAAAAACCACGCAGGACGTGGTTCGCAACGAGGAGCTGACGGCCGCCGCCTACTACCTACGGCAAACCCTCACCGAACCCCTTGTGAGCCAAGGCTACTACACCCTGCCCCCCCTTGCATCGGATGTAGTACTGGAACAATTGGGCAAAGACTATCGACAACTGATGAATGGCGACATCTCCGAACTGTCACAAAAATACGGCATCGACGCCGTGCTGCTAGTGGCAATACACAACTGGCAAGAACCCGAAGCCAACGAGATAGCCGTGTATGTGGAATACACTCTGCGTTCCACCAAGACTGGCATGGAGCTCATGCACAACTGGGTGCGTGGCAACAAGATACAGCCAGTCGACACCAAGGGATACACAGTGGAACTAGAGAGCGACATCAAATTCATGCAGCAAACCGAGATGAGCAACGACCTGGCTCACCGCTGCATCCTACTACAGCAGGTAAGCGACTTTGCTCTGCGCAACACCCCCACCAGTGCCAACCGCTGGTATTTCAAACACGACCAATACATTGCGTCGAACCCTGCCTACTACGGCTTCACCATCGGCCCCGACGGCAGCGTGGAACGCTCCACCTACAACGAAGACGCTTTCGGCAATGCCTGTTTCAACGATTGAGCTGTCGCTGACCCCTGCCCTCTACGAGTGGCGGACAATAAAGCAGCATCACATAACCGTGGCTGTCGACGTGCTACGCGCCACCACGGCCATCTGCGCCGCCTTTGCCGCCGGTGTGAATGAGATAGTGCCTCTGAACACCCTCGAAGCCCTCGAACCCTACCGCGCCCAAGGCTACTTGCGGGCGGCCGAACGTGGCGGCAAGAAGATTGGCGACGCCGAATGCGGCAACTCACCCACCGAATACCTCGCCATGGACCTCCATGGCCGACGCTTGGCCTACAGCACCACCAACGGCACCGTCACCGTACTGCGCGCACGCGATGCCGAACGCACCCTGGTGGGCAGCTTTGCCAACATCAGTGTCTTGGCGCAACACCTCATTGCCGATCCGCAGAATCTTGTGATCCTATGCAGCGGGTGGAAGAACGACTTCAGCATCGAGGACACCCTTTTTGCCGGAGCCCTCTGCCAACGCCTCGTCGCGAGTGGCCTGTACACCACCAACCACGACCCCGTGATGATGGCTATGGACCTATGGCGGCTGTGTGACGGCGACCCCTACGCCTATTGTGTGCGACAGGCCAGCCATGTGCAGCGTCTCCTCGGTTTCGGTGCCGAAGCCGACATACGCTTTGCATTCAAACCCGACACATGCCCCGTGGTGCCCCAACTATTCGACACAGACAACACCCCCGTGCTACGACTCAGCAAAACCAAATAAACCGGAAAATCCAAAAAATCAGACACCCCCACCGAAAAATCCGGCACCTCCATGCAAAAAATAACGATACTGATACTCTGTGCCACGCTGTGCTTCGGACTGCGGGCACAACGTCCCGACACACTCAGCTGTGGATACGATCACTCTATTAGCTGGCAACAATGCGTAGCCCCCGCCAGCCTATTGACCACGGGAACCATCATCTCATTGATGCCGCAGCAACACATAGACATCGACGGTGGCCTACGCACCTGGTCGCAAAGCGACGGACACCCACGCTTTGAGGTGGAGAACTATGCACAATACCTCCCCGCTGCTTCGGCGTTGATGCTCAAAGCCTGTGGCGTACAGAGCCGACACAGTTGGCGCGACATCATCTGCCTCGAAACCGGATCGATTATCGTGGGCACGACGCTGACCACTGCCATGAAATACAGCATCGGTGTAGAACGTCCTTATGGCGGTGTATATAACAGTTTCCCCTCAGGACACACCTTCACTGCCTTCATGGGTGCGGAACTGCTACGCCGCGAATACGGCGAGGAATACCCCGGCATAGCCATTGCGGGCTACACCGTGGCCACCGGCGTAGGGCTGATGCGCATATATAACAACCGCCACTGGGCCAGCGACGTGCTGGCTGGAGCGGGTGTGGGTATACTCAGTGCCAGCCTCATGTACTGGCTCGCCCCCTACTTGCGATTTTAGCATCACATAGCCCCGAAAAAGCCGGAAAAGCCAGCTATGACAAAACCGACACAAAGACCACAATGAAAATCATCGCACACATAGAGACATACTTCACCACCAAATTTGGCGTGCCACGTCAGGCAGGCATTGTTGACACTCCGGGACGCATAATCTTCGAGCCGCCCTACCGCGTGGCAGAAGCCGTGCGCGGACTGGAAGGCTTCGACTACATCTGGCTGATATGGCAATTCAGCGAAGCGGTGCGCGATGACTGGTCACCCACCGTGCGTCCACCCCGCTTAGGCGGCAACCAGCGCATGGGCGTCTTCGCCACCCGCAGTCCTTACCGTCCCAACGCCGTAGGCTTATCATCGGTGCGGCTGCTCCGCATAGAGCAGAACACCGAGCTGGGACCCGTGCTGCACATCTCTGGTGCTGACCTTATGGACGGCACCCCCATCTACGACATCAAGCCCTATCTGCCCTACACCGACAGCCACCCCGACGCCCGCAGCGGCTTCGCCGTGCGCCCCGCCGAGCAGCTCTTAACGGTGCGATATGACGATGATGTCCTCGCCCAGGTGCCAGAACAGCTCCGCGCCTCGCTCCTCGACATCCTCACCCACGACCCGCGTCCGCAGTACCAACACGACCCCAACCGCATCTACGGCATGGCCTTCGCCAACATGGAAGTGAAATTCCGCGTCCAAGACACCACCCTCACCCTTCTCTCCGTCACGAAATAGCCCGACCTCAAAGTCATCCCACACACGCATTCCATCTTTATAAAGTTGTTTTCATCCCTAATATAAGCGGAGGCCGCCATTGGGCGGTCTCCGCTTCATCATTAAAATTACAGATGAAAAGTATCGTGCGATGTAACTTATACGTTCACAACCACTTTATTCTATTTTCTATCTGAGCTCGAAAGTGATGTTTTCGGCATTCATTTCTAAAACAACCACACCTGCTCCAAACATCAAGACTGAGACATCGAAAGATGCTGTACGGGTCGTAGGATCAAAAGAAATGAGAGAAAAAGGCATATAATCACATATATAATCCCACTGCTCACTACCGTTTTTCATGTATGCACAGCCACCAAACGTGAGACCGTTTCGTCCGTCAGGATATAAATAGAGATATAATTCAGAACCAGTGTTTTCATTGTAGGCTCTAATGTCATACTCGCCTGCATAGAATTCAGCAGTATAGCTGGTGAATACCTGCTCTTGGCCGTCAAAGATAACAGTGAAAGGCATCTGGGATACAAAATTCATGTTGCCATTGCAGGTGAGGGTTGTAATCTGGTTGCGGACGATATTGAGAGGGCCGTTGCCATTGAGGCTCTTGGTGCAGACACGGTTATCAGTCGTAATGATTTCGATGTCGAACGCGTTGTACTCGCCAGCGGGGAGGTAGATATTGAAGTCCTTAGCAGTGGAGATATCTACGCCATTCTCACCACAGTCGAGGGTGACGGTATGGTTTGCTCCATCAGCATCACATGCGTTGATAGAAAATGCGTCGGCGGTTTGTGAAAGTTCGAAGTCACCCCAGATGTCATGGTTATTAGTGGTAATCTTGATTTGACGGACGCTGATA
>JAZLJK010000030.1:0-23966 GCA_045617865.1 Bacteroidales bacterium
CGGGCACATACTATATCGGGGTGCTGCCGCAGACTCTCGAGGACGGTTTCACCCTCTCGTTCGAAATGCCGGATGGAGAAGGGAAATGCCGCAAGGGCACATCCAAGTCCGTCACATTCAAGCGCAGCGGCATCCTCAACCTGGGTACTATAAGCGAGGCTGATATTGATGTGTTCCCTTCAGGAGCTCCGTTCAAGGGCAAGGGTACGGCTGACGAGCCGTATGAGATAATGGGCAAGGCGCAGCTTCTCAAGCTTGCCGAACTGCTTGACGACACTGCCGGCTATGCCGCCTATGGCAATAAATCCTATATCCAGAAAGCCAATATAGACTGCAGTGGGGAAACCTTGAGCATCGGCTCCGTATCAAAGCCTTTTACCGGAACATATGACGGCGACGGCTGCACGATATCCAATTTTGTTGCAGGCTCTAAGGACGGTCTGACCGGCTTGTTCGGCGTCGTACAAAACGCTACTCTGAAGAACATCGTGATCTGTCCGAAATCCTTCGACGTCAAATGGCCTGAAAGCCTGTACGCATATTGCGGCGGTCTGGCCGCTGTGGCAACTTCGGGTGAGAATGAATATGTAACCATAGACAATTGTCATCTGAGAGCGGAGAAGCCGCTTGCCATCGACCTGCCGGACGACGTGTATCTGGATTATGGTGGCCTGATAGGCAAGAGCAGCGGCAACCTGAGCATAACATACTGCAGTAATGAAGCAGTCCTGAAGACCAATCCGCCTACAGGTTCACATTATACCAAATACAACCTGGTCTCTGTCGGCGGCCTGCTGGCCCGTGCGGACTCTCCGGATGCAAGGTTCCTGAAGATAGACCGCTGCTGGAACAAGGGCGACATTGAAGCCAATCACGTGTCCGGCACGTCAGCGGGAGGCCTGGTCGGCGAAATCATCGAGACGTCCAGCTTTTCGAAGGACGAAGTCACGCTCCGTATGACCAACTGCGCGAACTACGGCAAGGTCACAGCCCTCAGCGCGAACCAGTCCGCCAATGCAGGCGGCCTTGTCGCCAACAACTGGGCTGACGGCTATGGTAGCGATGACCCGTATGTCATCAACTGCCTGAACGCCGGGGACATCCTCGCCACAGGAAGGCCGGGATGCGCCGGAGGCCTGCTCGGCAAGTGCTATGATTCCGACACCAAGGTTTATTGCTGCGTCAATACAGGCGAGATTTCCGGCATCTACGACGGAATGCCTGCGGCAATAATCACCGAATATGCCGAGTACCGTCATCTCGGAGCCCTGTGTGGAAGCGCCGGCGGATATTATTACTATTGCGTATGGACCAACAACAATAACGAGCTGCCGGTAGTCTTCAACTCCGCAAGTTATTCCCATATGGTATTCAGCGCATACGCCAATAAAGCCAGTGCCAGTGCCATGAACGCTTACCGTTCAAACATCCCGAGCGGCATAGTCTCATCCTACTGCTCATGGACCGACCCCACCCTGCCTTATGACTTCGACCTGTTCATAACGAGGTAGATTACAAGTTTATCGGGCTCCCGGAGCCACGCCAACATTAAGAGCAATGCTTTCCGCGCCTCTTTGGGGACCGCGGCTGGCAGTTGTTGCGCAAGCATATCGCCCCTGCGGGCTAAAGCACTGCCGCTCAGGCCCACAGCAGACAAGTTCCGCGTCAGCGGAGCGGGCCAGGTGCAGATGCAGGAGGGGTAAGCTAGCGCTTGAACGAAGTGAGAAAAGCGCCCCCTCATGCACTGCACTGGCCGCGAAGCCCAAGCGGGACGAAAGCTGCTTATGCAGCTGCCAGCCGCAGCCTCAAAAGGCGAGGTTGCAGAAAGGCGCGGCAGGAATGCTAGATGAACTCCCTCAGCAGTGATGTCTGCGGAATCTCCTTGTCGGAGACGGGGGTGAAATAGCTGATGAACTTGAGCAGGCGGTGAGCTTCGCTGTATTCAGGGCAGTTCTTGGGCACTGTGCGCAGGATGGTCTCGGCGTGGTTGCGCAGCACTGCGAACTCAATCAGATAGGCGCTGTTGAACATCACGTCGGCAGTCTCCTGGAACGGCAGAATCCACTGCTGCTCTGCCGCACACACACTGGGCCACTGCCCTATCGTCTCCACAGCCGTGAAAGCACCCTTGTTGTAGTCACGCACAATGCGGCGCAACAGGCGGTTGTCACTTGTGGGGATAGAGTTGTGATTGTCGAGCGAAGTGCTGGTGAGCGTGTTTATGAAGATTCTGTATTTCAATGCATCATCCACCGAAGGGATCAGACCGGGATTCAAGGCATGGATGCCTTCTATAAGAAGCACAGAACCGCGCGTCAGGCGCAGCCTGCGTCCGTTGAACTCACGCAGGCCGGTCACGAAATTGTATTCGGGAGCATCCACCGTCTTGCCGGCAAGCAGACGAGCCACATCACGCTCAAGCATGGCATGGTCTACAGTCTCGAAATTGTCGAAGTCATAGCGGCCGTCGGGAAGCAGCGGAGTCTCCACTCGGTTCACGAAATAGTCGTCGGTGGAAATGGACACCGGGTGCAGGCCGCACGCCTTGAGCTGGATGCTGAGCCTCTTGCAGAAAGTAGTCTTGCCGCTGCTGCTCGGGCCCGTGATAAGCACCACCTTCAGAGGATTCCTGCGGCGGCGCGAGCGATGGTAGATATCTTCGGCAATCTGCACAATCTTCTTTTCCTGCAGCGCCTCAGCCACCTGGATCAGCTCACTGGCATTGCCGTCCAGCACAGCACTGTTGACATCACCTGCATTGCTCAGCCCCATTATGATATTCCAGCGCAGAGCCTCGGTGAACATGCCGAAAGTCTTGGGCTGGTCTGCAACCGGAGCCAGCACCGAAGGATTGCAGGTGTCAGGCATCCTGAGCAGGATTCCTTCATGATATTTTTCAAGCCCCCACACCTTCAGATAACCTGCCGAAGGAACCAGGCGGCCGTAATAATAATCCGCAAAGTCACCCAGCATGTAATAGTCCATATACACCTCACCGCTGGTCTGAAGCAGCTTGACCTTGTCGTCGCAGCCCCGCTCCTCAAAGAGCTTTATCACATCCTCGATGGGAGCCTCGTAGCGGCGGAAAGGCATGTCCTCATCCACAATCTCCTGCATCCTGCCGCAAATCTTCTCAATGTCGGCATCGGTCACCGCAGTGCGGTCGGCCTTTCGCAGATTGCAGTAATACCCGTTGGAAACCGGATGCTCCACATAAAAGCGTGCCCCGGGCACCACATCGTGAGTGGCCTTGCACAGCAGGAAGCAGAGCGAACGGAAATACACCCGCTGGCCGCTCATCTCTCGTGCATCCAGAAACTCCACGATGTTGCTGTGGTATGCGCGGTACTTGAGCCCCTGCGACACATTGTTGACCTTGGCTGAAACTATCTGATAAGGCTGCTCGAATTCAAACTCGGGCAGCATATCAAGCAGCGACGCACCTTCCGGAAACTCTTTTGCAGTGCCGGTGTTCTTGCAGAATATCGATATCATCTGTTATTCCTCAACATAGGGAAGCACAACTCCCTCATTATCGAATTTCATCTTGGCATCAACCTCACGCACGTCATCCTGCGAGTAGGTGATAGTCCATTTCTCCATGTTCAGAAGCTCCCATATCTTCTCTGCCGTCATAGGCTCGCAGTAGCGCACATTGAGCGAAGGCTCGAGGTTGTCGTTAAGGTCCACAATCACGCTGATGACGCCCTCGTTGCGTGAGAGATGGTTGCTTACAAACGGGAAGTTGCGGGAAACAACCGGTTTCTCGTAGTTCTGGTCAACAATCTGATATACAAACTGTTCCTTGCCCTGAGCAGCCTCTACTCTAGACTTGAACTCTGCCTTGAAGGGGCTGAACATGCTGTGGAGATAATCCGAAATGCTCACGTAAGACACCTCGTCTTCCATGCTTACAAACTCTGAATTGAGGTCTATCATCTTCTTGCCGAGCTCGAGCTGAGGCATGTTCACAACCTCCTTGAACCAGGCTTTGTCTGCATCTGAAGTGGGGTCCATATACACCCTCACGATGAGAGGGCATGCAAATTCGCTCTCCAGTCCGTAGATCTTCTTGTCGAAGTTGCGCATCTGCAGACCGAGGTAGTTGAGGTCCATCTTGTCGAACATCCCTTCGGTGCGGATAGTAACCACCTTCACGCTGTCGGTCTCTGCGGGAGAGGGGCTCACGATGCGGAATTTAGAAGGAGTGAATATCTTTTCACGGATGGCATCCTCTGTGGTTGCAGAAGGGTCGTAGGTCAGCACCACCTTGTGGCTGCGGACGAATGTCTTCACACCGTAGACGCCCTTTATCTTCTCTGCCTTTGCCTTGAATGCCATTGAGCTGCCGTAGCACTTCACTGTCTTGAGGTTCTCGACCGTCATTGTGGTGAGTGACGCCTCGTCAACCTGATCCATATTCCACTTTTCGTTGATGGTGGGAAGCTCGTACGAATTGCCTATGAAATATGCTGCAACCGCCAGAGCCACCGCTATGATTGCGGGAGCGAACTTCCAGAAGCCGCCCTTTGCCTTCTTTGTAATGCCCATTGCAAGCGCATCCTGGTTGCAGGCAGCCACGCAGTCACCGCAGAGGGTGCAGTCGACGCAGTTCACAGCGCCGTCAAACTTGGCGATGTCCACATTCATGGGGCAGCGCTTGGTGCAGAGGCCGCAGCTGTTGCACTTTTCTACATCACGATAGACATGCATCACCTGCATCTTCGGCTTGCCGCAGAGGATTTCAAGCAGATAGCCAAGCAGGCAGAAAGCTGCAAGAAGCACCCACCAGGGCATGTGGAGCCCAAGCTTGCCCATCACGAACCAGGCTGCGAAAAGCACTACCAGCCACACCCAGAACTTAAGTGTGTTGCTGGCCGCGCCCAGAGGGCATATATACTTGCACCAGAACGAGTTGATGAAAAATCCGCAGAGCAGCACAAGAGCCACTGTGATGATTGACATCCAGAGGGTTATCTCACCCTTGAAGCCGGTGGCCACTGCGTAGTAGGGGTCAAGGTTCTTGCAGAACAGCTCTGATGAACTTGCGGTCATATATACAATCCAGAAAAGGATGGCATATTTCACAATGCGAAGGATTTTGTCAAGAACAGGTGACTTTACTCTTACTGCCTTAACCTTGAGGGCCTTGCGGAGCTTTGCCAACAGGTCTTCAACAGTACCTATCGGGCAGAGGTAGCCGCAGAAAAGCTTGCTGAAGAGAATCACGGCGGCCGCGAGCGCCAGACCCATCACAATCTGAAGGGTGTTCATCGAGCAGGGAAGCGAGCCCAGCACAAGATATGTTGAGAAAGCCTCCAGACCGCCCATGGGGCAGTAAGTTTCAGGATCTGCAGGTGTTGCAGTCTTTATGATTCCTGTGATGAAAAGCACCAGTGCTGCAAGAACGCCCCACTGGAGCAGATATTTGGGCCAGTTACGCCCTACAATGCTCTGTTTTGACATAGGTTTTTCGTTAAAAATTTCTCAAAGGTAGAAATTTATATTAAATTTGCGTGACTTATTGTCGTTAAGTTCGTCAGATGAAAAGGATTGTTCCATTGGCATTTATTATTCTGCTCGCAGTTGCATCATGCGGCCCCATGCTGCCCGATGCACCTGTGAACACACCGCAGGATGTCAAGGAATGGGTTAAATCTGCAGACCCGGCAGATCCCACAGATCCGGTTCAGCCCGACGACCCTACTGATCCTGCTGATCCTTCTGATCCGACAGATCCGGTTCAGCCCGATGATCCCACTGAGCCCACCGAGCCCGATACACCTGAGGAGCCCGATACACCGGAGGAGCCCGAGGTTCCCACCAGCATCACCTACGGCGGGGTTGAATACGGCATCGCACAGTTCCCCGACGGCAGATGGTGGATGACAGAAAACCTCCGCTATGTCCCCGAAGGAGCAGAGTTCGGCAAAGATATCTTCTACCCCTGCAAAGACACTGCAGCGGAATACGACGAAAGTGAAGAGGGCATCCATGACAAAGGTCTCCTCTACGCAGACCACCTTGCCTTCGGCACCGAAGTCACTGTGGACAACTACGAATCGCTCGAAGGCATGCAGGGCATCTGCCCCGAAGGATGGCACATCCCCACCGCCCCCGAATGGATGGCGCTTGTGGGAAAGAGCGTGAAGGGAGAGATCTACCCCACCATCACAACGGCAGTCTACTATGCGGCAGACCTCGACAGCGGCTCGATAGAGCTGATGGAGCAGGCGGGCTTCAACCCAGTCCACTGCGGCTACGGCAGAAACGGCACTGCCGGCGGATACCTCGCATCATACGACAAAATCACAATGTCATACTACTATGGCTCATCTGTATATCACACTGTAAACTCACAGGGCGTGCACCAGTGCCAGTTCTTCTCGCTGATGCTTTCCGGCACCAACGGAAAGGCGTCGGTGGCCACACAGAACAGCGCCGTGTCGACAAGTCCGATTGCAGGAGCCGTGAGGTGTATCAAAAACGAATAATAATAACAACCAAACATAATGAAAAGAATTCTTATCATCTTATTTGCAATCGCTGCACTGGCAGCCTGCTCAGAAGAACCCACAGTCTCAATCGACAAAGAGTCTGTTGAAATCGACCACACTGGTGGAAACGTAGACCTCAGTGTAGACGCCAACTACCCCTGGGAACTCCTTTGCGACGACGATTCCCTGCTTACAATCTCACAGCTCAACGGTGAAGGTCCCGCAACCATCCAGGTGAAGGTGGCTCCCAACACATCGGAGAAAGACCAGAACTTCTACCTTACAGTTGTGGCTCACGGCACAGAAAGAGATGCACTTAAGACATTCGTGATTTCACAGCCCGCTTCGGCCTTCATCAAATTCAACAAAAGCATCTACATGGTTGAATACACAGGCGAGGAAGCATCATTCACAGTGTCAGGCAACAACCCCTGGACCATCACATGCGACGCAGCTGACGTGGAGGTAAAGCCTCTCACAGGCGATCCCGCAGCCGAGGATGTCAAAGACAACGGCGTGATCACCGTCAAGATAGGTGAATACCTCGAGCCCGCAGCAAGAGAAATCAACCTCTATGTTGTGTCAAATACAGATGACGGTGTGGTGAAAGACACCCTCACCATCACCCAGAAATCACCTTCAGTAACCATCGGCACACGTGAGTATCCCATCAGAAGGATGCCCGACGGAAGATGGTGGATCACCGAAAACATCTGCTACGCAGCCAAAGGCATTGTCATCGGCGACGGCAAGTGCGGAATCTGGTATCCCAGCAAGGGCGATGCAGCCGAGGCTGATTCAGAGACCGCAAGCATCCAGGCCAAAGGTCTTCTCTACTCAGATCAGGTGGCGTTCGACACTCAGATCACAAAGACAACCTGCAAGAAGCAGGAAGGCAAGCAGGGTATCTGCCCCGAAGGATGGCACATCCCCACCAAGGCAGAGTTTGACGCTCTCGTGGCAGCAGCTCCCGACCTCAAGGCAGCCGGATTCAACCCCACACAGGCAGGTTACGTGCAGGGCTCAGGTACTGGATATGAGAATGGATTCAGCTACAAGGGTTACACAAGCGGCAAGGGCCTCACAAGCACCTACTACTTCTGCTCTACATATTCAACCACAACTCAGTGGTACGGTCTGCAGATTGATGCCAACGGCAAAGGCACTGTTGTAAACACCCTTTACAACTACGCATCGGCACGTCCCTTCGCTGCTTCACTCCGCTGCATCAGAAACGAAGAATAATCTCTTCAACCTGCTGATTTGAAAAGGCTGCTGTCCATACTCGCCGTGATGCTGTTTTCTGTGAGTTCATTCGCACAGAAATACACCCTCAGCGGCACAGTACACGACGCAACCACATCGGAGCCCGTATATCTGGTGACCGTGGTTGTGAAGGAGTGTGAGCAGTGGGCAACCACAGACCTCGACGGAAAATACATCATAGACAACCTCAACGGCGGAAAATACACCGTTGAGGTTTCGTCTTTAGGATACGAGACATTCACCAGGGAGATTGTGCTGAAAGGCAACATCAAGGTGGATATCTCGCTCAACCCTTCTTCCATCGCGCTTGACGAGGTGGTTGTCACAGCGAAGGAAGGCGGCGGGATGACCTCATCCAGCCATATCGCGAAGCAGACTCTGGAGCATATCCAGCCCTCTAGCCTCACCGACGTGATGCAGCTGCTTCCCGGAAGCATCACCACCAACCCCTCGCTCACCACAGTCAACAGCATCTCTATCCGTGACATCGGCTGCAACAGCGCCAACGTGGTGGGCACGGCACTCATTGTGGATGGAGCCACGCTCAGCAACGACGCCAACATCCAGATGCTGGCGTCTGGCAACGCAATGAACAACTCCACCGAAAATGCCGCATCAAGTGCAGGCGGCAGCGTGGACACCCGCCAGATATCCACAGACAATATCGAGTCTGTAGAGGTTATCCGAGGAATCCCCTCGGCGGAATATGGCAACATGACGTCAGGCGCAGTGCTGGTGAAGACCAAGGCGGGCGTCACCCCCTGGGAATTCAGAATCAAGACCGACCCCGCTCTCAAGCAGGTATATGCCGGCAAAGGATTCTCACTGGGGAACAAGGCCGGCGTGCTCAACTTCGACACCGACTACGCTCTGGCCTACAACGATATCCGCTCGGTTGCGGAGAAGTACGACCGTGTGAATTTCCAGATGGGCTATTCCAACACATTCCACCGCCGTCTCACACTCAACGCCAAGCTCCGCGCCCACTACAGCAGCGCATCCACAGCCAGCGACCCCGACCTCTTCCTTGACGAAATCGCAGAAGAGACCGACAAGAGCATCAGCCTCAACGTCAACGGCAAGTGGACTCTCAATAAAAAATGGATCACAAACGTAGACTACCTGTTTGCAGGAAGCTACGGCACACAGTACTCGCGTGACAGAAGATACACCGCCGTCGGGCGCATCCCCGGATCGTCCACCATGAACGAGGGCGAGAACATCGGATTCTTCACACCGGCCCAGTACTACAGCGATGTGCAGGTGTTCGGAACACCGGTCAACGCACAGGGCAAGCTGATGGCATCTCACTTCTACAAGGGAGAATCTGTCACCAACAAAGTGATACTCGGTGCAGAGTATTTCATGGACGGCAACCTGGGCCGCGGAAAAGTGTTTGACGTCACTCTGCCCCCCACGCCCGGAATTGCATCGTACCGCGAACGCTCGTACCGCGACATTCCTCTGGTGCACAAATACACCGCATTTGCAGAAGACAAGTTCAAATACAGCTTCGGAAAGCAGTATGTAGAGATGCAGGCCGGTCTGCGCTACACAGGCATCTATGCCGAAAAGATACCCAACATAAGCGACTTCACGGCAATAGAGCCGCGTCTCAACCTCAAGCTGGGGCTCATCCACAACGGCAGCGTGTTCAAAGACCTCAGCGCCCGTGCCGGGTGGGGTATCGCCACAAAGGCTCCCTCGATGATTTACCTATACCCCGAGCCGGCATATTCCGACAAGGTTTCATTCTCATATAACGACATCGACGCCAACGACTGGTCGCTGGCAGTGATGACCACCAAGAAGGTGGAGACCACCACCAGCTCGCTGAAGCTCCAGAAGTCGGTGAACTTCGAGACAGGCATTGATTTCGACACCCGTCTGGTGAGCGGAAGCCTGGTGTTCTTCGAAGAGAACCTCTCCAACGGCTACGGATTCGCCACAGTCTACACACCGATGGAATACAAGCGCTACGGCTATGAATGGACTGGCGGAACCCCTTCTGCACAGACCATCCCCTCAGGGCAGTTCCCTGTATATGTAGACGGCAACGTGCTGGCCGACGGCAAACCCGTGTCATCCATCACCGACACCACATTCATGAAATACAGCCTCCCGGTAAACAGCATCAACAACTACAAGTGGGGCATCGAATACACCCTTGACTTCGCCAAGATCAAGGCCATCAACACCAGCATCAACGTGAGCGGTGCATACATGAACATCACCACTCTCAACAATGCATATTCATATTATCACTACCTTTCTTCCGTCAACAACCGCGCTTATCCTTATGTAGGAATCTATCCCGGCGGAAAGGAAAGCCAGAACAGCTCTGTCAAGGAGCGCTTCAGCACCAATGTCCGCTTCATCACCCACATCCCGCGTCTGGCGATGGTGGTGACACTGGGCGCTCAGATGGTGTTTGTAAATGCAACGACATACAGGAATGTGCTGAGCGGAGATTCTCTCCCCTACTACTACGACGAGGCGGGCAACCGCATCAGCGGCGAGGCGGCACTTGCAGACCAGGCACACACCAAGCATGTCAACCCTCAGTTCATAATGGACATGGCTGGCAATGTGTACAGGTTTACAGAAGAGATGGAGCGCGACAAGACATTTGAAAACCTCATCATCGACACCAACAACTCTACATATTACCTGCGCAGCGGATATCCCTGCTACGGAATGCTCAACCTGAGGCTCACCAAAGAGATCCGCGACATCGCCACCATCTCTTTCTATGCCAACAACTTCCTGAACCAGCGTGGCCGTGTGGCAAACTCAGTCACAGGTTACCTGCAGGATATGAACTCAAAGATCTACTTCGGTGCCGAAGTCAAGATAACGGTAAGACAAGGAGGTTCACGATGAAAAGACTGTTTGCAATACTCGTTTCGGCAATGCTGCTGGCCTCATGCATAGAAGACAATCTTGAGAAGGTATCGCTCAAGATAAAGATATCATTCCCCGAAGGGACAGAGCAGGCAGTTGTAGAATCCATCAATCTGGAAGACCTCAGCATAACCATCAACAACAAGAGCCTCCCCTTCAACTACAGCTGCCACCCCGACGCCGACGGAGAGGTTGAGATAGAGATGGGATGCGGCAAATACGACCTTCTTGCATCGGTAGAGTACGAGTCGGGCCTCTCTGCAAACACCTCCGCATCGGAGTTCATCCTCACATCGGAAGGAATCATACAGGAAGACGGCACAACAGGAGCACCCGAGCTTGACCTCACCCTCAACATCGCCAAGCCCGCCTCGATAATAATCCGCGAGATTTACTACCACGGCTCGTCTACACTCGAAGGTGCCAACTATACCAACGACCGCTATATCGAGCTGTACAACAACGGCGCCGTGCGCGAGTATCTCGACTCGCTGTGCGTCTGCACAATATATCCACACAACTCCACAACGGGCAACAACCCCTGGGCAGGCCAGGACACCATCCCCATCGCAGGCATGTGCTGGATGATTCCGGGCCACGGCACACAATATCCCATAGAGCCCGGCCAGTCGTGCGTGCTGGCATTCTGCGCAGTTGACCACACCAACCGCGCCACCTCGCACCTCGACATGTCCCGCGCCGACTTCGGTTTCTACGACCCGCTGCTCAGCAAGCACGAGATTGCAGCCGGCATCCCCGCCCTCACCAGAATCATAGCCGCGCAGGGCACAGCATGGACACTTTCCATCCACAGCCCGGCAGTGGCCGTCTTCCGCCCCGAACATGGTGTGGCGGCATATCTGGCCGACCCTTCACTCTGGGAGAGATACGAAATCGGCAAGACATCCGGCACAAAATACTGGCACATTGCCAAAGACTGGATTGTAGACGGCGTGGAGTGCGCCGACACACCTCAGAAATCAGTGAAGAGGCTCCCCACAAGCGTAGACGCCTCCTATACATATATGGAGTCGGCCCACTATTCCGGCAAGGTCATAACCCGCCGCGAGAAAGGCATGGCCGGCGGGGTCATGAAATACAAAGACACCAACAACTCTGCCGAAGACTTCATCACCGATGTGGCACCCGACCCTCATTTCAACAGATAAGCCCCTATGAAAGCACGTAAGATCAATATCATAGTTTTCCTGATGTGCTGCTCGGCCGCCCTGTTCGGTCAGAGCAAGGGGGAGTATACCTTTGAGAAGATTGGATGGCAGAACCCTCTGCTGCAGAGCGAAAATGCCGCTTTCATGCGGCTGAGCGACACACTGCTCACCACTCTGGGCGGCTCTTTCACCGACCTCAATGCCGGAGTGCTTCACGAAGCGGGCAGATTCAGGAACGCATACGATCCGGAGAGCAGCACAGATGCCGTCCTGGACGTCAAGTCATACACCCGTCTCGGCAAACTGTATCTTTCCGGCAGCTTCGGATACGACTACTCATGGATGAGGCAGGCAAGGCTGCTTGGCCTGAACGAGCCGTCACGCTCGCCTTTCATGCTTACCGACACCATTCCCGGCAACGCCTCTAACGAGGTGTACCGCCTGCAGGCAGCGGCAGCCCTTCCTCTGGGCGAAAGGTTCACCATTGCGGCAGACATGCGCTACACCGCCGGAATGATGGCAAAGAAGAAAGACCTCCGCAACCTCAACACACTCATGAACTTCGAGATCAGGCCCGCCCTTTCATACACCTGCGGACCGTTCACGGCCGGAGTGTCCGCAGGCATCCGCCGCCGCACCGAATTGATTGAGTACAAACAGGTTGACTCGTCTATAGAAAAATATATCTTTGAAATAAGCGGCCTCTGGACCTGCAACGCACAGGGATATTCAGACAGCGAGTCGACACGCTCGAAACGCTACAAACAGACCGACTCTTACCTGGCAGGCGCCGCACTGCAGTACAACACAGGCGGTTTCATATGGACAGCCCAGTTCGACATAGACCGGTCCAACGACCGCCAGGGCGAAACCAAATACAACAACTTCAAGGCAGGCGACTACGAGTCGCTGCAGATCAACTGCTCAACATCGCTGCAGTTCGGGCTCAAGCACCGCCTGAGCGCATCGTACAGCAACGAAAAGGGTGCCGCTTACAAATACCTGCAGCGCCAGGAGCTTGACCAGGCATCCATGATAAGGCAGTGGGTCGACTATGCACGCTACAACTGCTACTTCAACAACTTCAGCAGCGCAGGCGCGTCATATACCTTCCGCCAGGCCGCCTCACTCACCGACATCAGCTGGGAGGCAACTGCAGGCTTCGGCATGGAAAGCATGGAAAGGGCCTACAAGGAATATCCCCAGCGCTTCTGCCAGGACTACCGCACGGTCACAGCAAACCTCTCATTTACAAAGTATCTCAATCTTGGCGGGCTGAATGTTGAGATAACCCCCTGCGCGACATATTCAACCTCCCCTGAAGGCACCATGCTTGATGTTGTGAAGGAAGATGATGCCATCACCATCTCGGCAACCGGCACAAAGGAGTTCATCCTCACATCAGCGTTGCAGCAGGAATACGGTTATCTCACAGCCGACATGCTTTCGGCAGGCCTGCATCTGAGGCTCAGCCGCCAGCTCAAGAAGGCCACTCTCTACAGCATCATCAAGGCCGACGGAGTTGCCGGCAATGTTGTTGATAACAGCGACCCCGCCTCGGCCACTATGCAGAAACGCGGCTCGTCAAGCCTTACAATAGGATTTATCTTCTAGCTCCAAATGAAAAGATCTCTCTCACTTGTTTTTGCCATTCTCATGGCATTCAACTGTTTTGCCGATGAAGGCATGTGGATGGTACACAATATCGACAGCCAGCTGCTTGGCAGGATGCAGGCGGCGGGTCTGCAGCTTGATGCAAGCCAGATCTACGGCGGTCCCGGCGCGGTATGCAATTCTGTGGTGAGCCTGGAGTTCAGCTGCTCTGGCAGTGTCATATCGCACGACGGCCTTATGATCACCAACCACCATTGCGCCTACAGCTTTGTCCATGCCCTCAGCACCCCCGAGCACAACTATCTGGAAGACGGGTTCTGGGCCAAGACACGTGAGGAAGAGATGCCTCTTCCCGGAGCCACCATCTGGTTTCTGAAGAAGACTCTGGATGTGACTGCCGACTACGACGCCATCTGCGACTCCATCACCGCTGGCGGTGGAGTGGCAGGCTCGCGCAAGGTCACATATCTGGTAGAGAACAAATACAGGGATATGTTCCCGGGCTGCGAGATTTCGTGCGACAATATGTACAAGGGACTCAAGCACTATCTATCTGTATATGAGGTGTTCCGCGACATAAGGCTGGTGGCTGCACCGCCGGTGTCGGTGGCTGCCTTCGGCGGCGACCCCGACAACTGGGAGTGGCCTCAGCACAAGGGCGACTTTGCCATGTACCGCATCTATGCCGGTCCCGACGGCAAGCCAGCCGAGTTCAACATCCACAATGTGCCTCTCCACACTGCAGACTGCCTCAAGGTTTCAACGAAGGGCGTGACTGAAGGCGACTACACAATGGTGATCGGATACCCGGGTGTAACCGACCGCTACCAGTCGCCCTGCAAGGTGTGCGACTCGCGCGACCACCTTCTTCCAATCTCCAATTCTATGCGCAAGAAAGAGATGGAGATTATCTGGAAATGGATGGAGCAGGACCCTCTGATCCGTCTGAAATATGCCGACTATTACTTTGGTCTTAGTAATGTGCAGGAGCTCAACGAAGGTCAGGTACAGTGCTTCAAACGCTTTGATGTAGAAGGACTTAAGTGGCAGAACGAGGTCAGCAGGCTTGGCATCGACACTCTTCTTCCGCTTATCTCACGGAAATATGCCGATGTATATGACCTCAAGACCAAGGCCACCTATTACCGTGAGGCTCTGGTCCGCGGCACCAGGCTCAGCAGCGGCATCTTCGCTGTGAACTCTGCCATCACCGATGCCAAAAAGAACAAGAAAGACTGTGTGAGGGTGGCCGACAACGAGAGGAATGCCAAGAAAGTGAATGCAATGGAATCTGACCTGGACCTCAGGGTTGAGAAAGAGCTGCTTACCTTCTGTCTTCAGGAGCTTCTCGACAACATCCCTGCAGCTGAACTCAGCCCCATGTTCGAAGGGATCAGCATCCGCTTCAACAACGACATGTCCGCATTCGTCGACTGGTGCTGGGAAAATTCGATATTCACGGATGTTGCCGCGCTCAAGGCGGCCGCCATGGAAAGCAAGCCTTTCTCGTTCTTCGAAAACGACCCTGTCTTCAAGCTGTTCGTGCCTATGCTGGTGGGAGACATCAACAAGGCGATTTCGGCGGTTGAGTGCGATGCTTCGGTTCACGACCTCGAGAATGAATACAGCAAGACGCTTTACAAAAAGCGCTGCAGCCTGGGCGAGTCGCAGTATCCCGACGCAAACTCTACAATGCGCGTGACCTACGGCAATGTCTGCAGGATGACTCCGCGCGACGGCATCACCTACGACTTCTGGAGCTCTGCGAAAGGCCTTCTCGAGAAATACAACCCTTCCGACTACAATTACATTCTTAAACCGGAATACAAGGCTCTCATTGAGAATGCCGGCCGCTTCCCCGTCAACTTCCTCACCAACAACGACATCACAGGCGGGAACAGTGGCAGCCCGGTCATCAACGGACGCGGTGAGCTTGTGGGGCTGGCCTTCGACGGCAACAAAGAGTCTCTGGCCGGCGACGCTATGTACATCCCCGGCTACACCAACTCTGTATGTGTCGACATCCGCTACGTCCTCTGGATTCTCGACACCTACGCCGGCATGCACGACGTCCTCCGCGAAATCGCCTACGCCGAGTAGTGCGGCAGCGCGGGGCGGAGCCTCAAGCCCCATACCCGTGCCGGCCGAGGCGCGGCGGCAGTTTCTCCGGGGCATTTCGCTGCGCACTTCCCTCCCATTCAAAGGCCATAGGTCGCGAGGGTGTTAACAGCAAGCATGTTATGCTTGCGGCCCGAGCAGCAGGGCTTTAGCCCGCTGGGGCCATATGCCCCTTGATGAGCCTGCCGTCCGCTTCTTAGCCACCGGCCCCTTTGCCGCAGCTTTGTGTTTTTATGTTCTAGCGGTGGTACTCTTACCTACCGTTAGAGCAAATTTGCAAGCCCCTTGGTTCCGCACGCCACCGTCAGAGGACCGTCCGGGGGTCATCGCCGACACCCAGGAGCCCAAATCAAGCCATGGGTTCCATGCGCCCCAACCAGAACCCAATCCAGAGCCTCTCCCCTGCACCCGGATTGCCGCCTGCGCGGCATTCTATGGGCGGTTATCCTCGGCG
The DNA here is from genome assembly GCA_045617865.1 of Bacteroidales bacterium. Classification (GTDB taxonomy): domain Bacteria; phylum Bacteroidota; class Bacteroidia; order Bacteroidales; family UBA932; genus Equibacterium. The sequence goes on from JAZLJK010000030.1 coordinate 16,023, forward strand.
GGCCGAGGAGAGCCCCGCACAGCTCCCCGCAGGTCCGACGGGAGATAACCGCCAGCACGGTTCCCACGCCCGCCAGTCCGAAACTGCAGCAAAAACGGCAGATTTGACGCTGAATCACACCTGCCAGCCCCGGACTGCTGCTGGCAAGGCATTCTATCATGACATCGGGGCATTATGAGGAAATAATCACCTCGTTTGAGGGGGCAGGCTTGGAATCGGGGCGATGTGAGGGCAATGTCCCCTCCCGAACAGCCTCGTGAAATTCATCTAAGCACGCTGAAGTGCCCCACAGATGCCTGCAGTGGCGATTGCCATGCTTAGATGAGACCTCATTCCCCGCATCTACGCACGCCGATGTGCCCCAGACACCGCTACAGCCCACTTTGCCGTGCTTAGATGAATTTCACGAACGGACGCAGGGGGCATCAAAAATTTGGGATAATCGTGGAATAGTGCTAACTTTCCGTGATTAACAAGTTATGGCAAAACAGGGAACATACGCAGCCGGCAGTGAGGATATGCACGGAGCCGGAATGAGCCGGGAACCGGGCGGCAAAGCCAATGATGCACGGCCGGTCATCGGCGAGGCCTGCTGCAACGTGCGGGAGGCGCGGTACGGCGACGTGCCGGCGATTCTTCGGCTGCTGGAGCAGGTGAACCTGGTGCATCATCTGGGGCGGCCCGACATCTTCAAGAAGGCCACCAAATACACAGGCGAGGAGCTGAAAGCAATCATGGACGATGCGGATCAGCTGCTGCTTGTAGCAGAGGACGGCGACGGCCAGGTGTGCGGCCACGCGTTCTGTATGTTCCAGCAACATCTTGACAGCCAGCTTCTTACCGACATCAAGACTCTGTATGTAGACGATATCTGCGTTGATGACAGTCACCGCCGCCAGAACATTGGCACAAAGCTGTATGAGGCGGTGCGCAGAACTGCCGCAGACCATAACTGCCACAACATCACCTTGAACGTGTGGGATCTGAACCCGGGAGCGATGGCGTTTTACCGCAGCCTCGGTCTCACCCCCTTGAAAACTATGCTGGAGGAAAGACTATGATAGCACTTGTAACCGGAGCATCGCGCGGAATCGGGAAAGCGATTGCTCTTGAACTGGCAGCCTGCGGATATGACCTGGCATTGGTGGGTCGTGATGCCGCCGCCCTTGCCGCCACCGCCGCAGAGGTGAAGCGCACCGCTCCCGCACCGGCAGAAGCAGCACCAGAAGCAACGCCAGCAGCACCCAGGACTGTCTGCATTGCGGCGGATCTGGAGGATCCCGCCTCGTACGAGGAAGTGGTGGCGGCAACCGTTGAGGCGCTGGGCGGAATAGACGTGCTGGTGAACTGCGCTGGGCTTTCACAGGCCGGCAGCTTTACCGAAGTCACCCCCGAGCAGTGGGACACCATATTTGCCGTGAACGCAAAGGCACCGTTCTTCATAAGCAAGGCCGCACTCCCCTACCTCAAGCAGTCAGAGAAGCCGATAGTCATCAACATCGCATCGGTGGTGGGCTTCAAAGGATACATCAACCAGTCGGTATACTCGTCCAGCAAGCACGCACTCACAGGCTTCACCAAAGTGTTCGCAAAAGAGGTACAGCCATTCGGCATCAGGGTGCATCTGATATCCCCGGGCGGCGTGGCCACCGAAATGGTGAAGAAGATGCGCCCCGACATCAACCCGGACGAACTCATCCAGCCCGAAGAAGTGGCAGAAATAGTCCGTTTCATAGTCACGAAGAAGGGTGCCGGCACCATAGACCAATTCTACCTGCGCCGCTACACTTCACTTGCATTTGATTAGAAATGGTACTATTTTTGTCAGTCAAAGTATTTTTTGCTAAAACCATTTTGCAGCAATGAAACGCATACTTACCACAATAATTCTCATCGTTACGGCGGCAATGTGCGCATACGCACAGGTCAGCCCCGAAACACTTGCAAAACGCAACAAACGCAAGAACCTCACCGTAAAGGAATACAACACCGACGCCAAAGGCAAGTCGCAGTGGCTTGACCATGTCAATGTCTACGACGACGAAGGGCGCAAGATTGAAGAGATAGAGTATTCCACCTACGGTCAGGTGAGCCGCGTCACCACCGAATACGACGAAACCGGAAGAGTGTCCGCCGAGGTTGTCTACGACAGCCACAACAAGCCCGAGCGTATCCGCAAATACGAATACAACCCCGACGGAACCAAGAAAAAGCAATACAACTATATGCCCAGCGGCAAGCTCTATTCGATAAAAGAGTTTGTCTACGAATTCTCTGATGCCAAAAAATAAGCAGATAGAAGCCGCCCTCGAGCAGTTTGATCCCATCACCATCGCGCAGATGAAAGAGATCAGGCTGATGGACCGCATAGACACCAAGTTCATCTCGTCGATGAGCCAGGTTTTCTCTATCCTGGAAATGGCGGGCAGCAACTATTTCGTGCAGGAGATAGACGATACGGCAAGAATCCCCGAGCCGGCAGAAATGCCCTCACAGCAGCTTCAGCAGCCTCAGCAGCCCCAGCAGTCCCAGCAGCCTCAGCAGCCCCAGCAGCCCCGGCAGCCGGCAGAGCCGCTGCGGAAGTGCCGCCTATGCTCGTACCGTACCCTCTATTACGACACCCCCGGAAGGGACATGTACATCCTGCACCACAACAGGCATCTCAAGAGGCAGAAGATCCGCAGCCGCGTGTATGTAGAGTCTGACCTCTACTTCATCGAGGTAAAGAACAAGAGCAACAAGGGGCGCACCGCCAAGGTCCGCACCATCATCACGCCCGAAGCCTTCCATAACGTCACAGCCGACCCTGAGGCAAGAGAATATCTGAGAGACAAGAGCGACTTCCCCGTAGACACCCTCGAGCCCGCATTGATGACAGAGTTCGACCGCATCACCCTCGTAAACAAGGCCCGCACCGAAAGAGTCACCATCGACACCAACCTCCGCTTCACCAACCAGCGCACCGGAATATCCGTGTGCCCCGAGCAGCTCGCCATACTCGAGCTCAAGCGCGACGGCAGGGCCGAATCGGGTATGCTCAAGATTCTTAACGAACTGCGCATCAAGAACATAAGCGTAAGCAAGTATTGTGTCGGAACGGCAATGACCGACCCCGAAATCAAGAAGAACAGATTCAAGAAAAAAATAAGAATAATAAATAAAATAACACCTCTGAACTATGATTCTGCAAAGTGATACCTTCGCCGCCATCGACACCACCATCGGAGCGATGTACGGCAACATGAGCTACGGACAGGCCGAATTCCTGGGAGTGCCTCTCTTCGAATCCACCAGCCTGCTGAACCTTGTGGTCCGCTTCGCCTTCAACATGCTCATTGCATTTCTGATTGTCCACTGCTTCTACTATCCGAAGAGCAAGCGCCGCGACTATTATTTCACCTTCCTGCTGTTCAGCGCCACCATGTTCCTGCTTCTTTTCCTGATGGAGAACGTAAGCATGCAGATCGGCTTCACGCTGGGTCTTTTCGCCATCTTCGGTATGATAAGGTACCGCACCGAAACAGTGCCCATCCGCGAGATGACCTACCTCTTCATCATCATCGGAGCATCGGTGATAAACGCACTGGCCATGACTGTCTCTTACGCCGAACTGCTGGCATCAAACATCCTGCTGCTCGCGCTGATGTGGATTCTGGAAAGTCCCAAGGTGCTGAAGCAGACCGCCACAAAGATCATTCTTTACGACAAGATCGACCTGATCCTGCCCGAGAAGAGAGACGAGCTGCTTGCCGACCTCAAGGCGCGCACAGGGCTGGAAATCAGCAATGTGGAGATTGGTCACATTGATTTCCTGAGGGATGTGGCATACATCAAGGTGCACTACTACTCCAACGAAAAGACCTACAGCTCCATTGAGAGCATCACCAAATATAAAGGCCAGGAATAAGCCATGAAAAAGACACTTGCCCTCTTTGCCGCTCTGCTGGCCTTTCTGCCCGCATTCTCACAGGAGCCGGAGCTTATCACAAATCCCGAGGTGGTGGAGGAAGACATCCTGCTGCGCACCGGCGCCGAGCTGGAGTATTATGTAACCCCCTCCCTCTACCTCACACTAGACCAGGAGCTGCGCTTCAAAGAGAATGTTTCCACCTTCGACCGCAGCTACACCACCCTCAGCGCCACATACAAGGTGAACCCCTACTTCAAGGTAGGTGCCGCCTACCGCTTCATGGCCATCAACCACGATGGCAAGAAGAGCACTGAATTTGAAAAATACTGGGACATCCGCAACCGCGCCTACCTCAGCTTCATAGGCCAGGCCCATCTGGGCAGATGGAAAATGTCGCTGCGAGAGCGCACCGTAGCAACCTGGCGCACAGGAGAGTTCAATCCCAAGGAGAAGGTGAACCCCGAGCTGGAGCTCCGTTCAAAGGCCGAGATATCCTACAAGTTCTTCTCCAAGCCCCTCATGCCGTATGTCTCATACGAGCTCTGCAACACTCTCAACCACTCTCCATATCTCAGCGGCAACTACATCTGCGGCAACAGATACGAAGCCGGAGTGAAGTGGAGACTCACAAAAGAGCTTGCCCTGGATTTCTTCTACAGATACGACCTGGGCAAGAACTACGACATAGACATCAACAAGAAAGAAACAAAGGTTCAGATGACACCCGAAACCAGCCATATCCACAATTTCGGAGTGTATCTTGACGTTGCATTCAAATAGCAAAACATGAAGAAACTGACACGTTACGCCGCCTTGGCTGCGGCAGCTGCCCTTTTATGTGCGTGCACAGACGAGGCTTACAACCTCAACGACATAGACACCACCATAGGGCTTGACATCAATCTCAAACTGCCTGTGGGAGACATCGGTCTGCTCACCTTCGGCGACATTGTAGACTTTGGCGAAGACAACGACATCCTCAAGGTAGGTGAAGACGGCACATACCGATTTGTGATGGAAGGCTACAGCGAGACCTACAGCATGGAAGTCCCCGACATAACCATCGGTCCCATGTTCGGCTATGCCGAAGACGAGGCGCTGGTGCCTGCAGCACTGCAGGGCGACAACCCGGCAGCCGATTACCTCATCGTAGAAAAGGATGTGACAGTGCCATGCAACCTTGCCTTTGAAGAGACAATAGACAACACCTTCCTCAGAGGCGTGGGTCTGGCCGTATTCAAAGACACCGAGTTCAGCTGCAGGTTTACTGTAAGCGCAGGCAAGGCGACGGTAAAGGCCGGCGCCACCATGACATATCCCGACTACATAGTGCTTGAAGCGGTAGACGACAATGTCGCCATCACCGACGGACATATCGTGACATTCCTCAAAGACTGCGATTCAGGGCAGGATGTCCGCTTCCTCTGCAAGTCGATGGACCTGAGCAGGCTGCCCGAAGGACAGGGCATCATAAACATGGGCGACAAGCAGAAACTTGTGATGCGGGCCCAGGTGATGCTGCGCGGCAAAGTGGTTGCAAAAAGCGGTGATTTCGAATCGATTCCCTCATCGCTCAGACTCAGCTACTCATACGAAATCGGCAGAGCCAATGTAGAGTCCATCCAGCTGAAATGCGACCTGAACGGGCTGATAGGCGACATCAGGGTCGAGACAGAAGAGACCGGAAAGAAATTCAACGAAGAAAACTACAGGTTTGACATTGCCAACCCCTGCATCACCCTCTCGCTGGTCAACCGCTCGCCGGTCGGGCTGCAGATGTCGGCCGATGTCAACTGCCTCGCCGACGGAGAGAGCTACTGCAGCTTCAACTTCACACCGGAAAAGATGCAGTTCCCGGCAGCAGCCACCACCAACGCGTTTCTGTCGCCGAAAGGCTCGGGCCACACAGCGCCTGATGTCGAGATTGTCGAGCCCAAACTGGGAGACATGTTCAAGAAGTTCCCCGAGACCGTGGAGATCACCAACATCAACCTCGCCACCAGCGATGAATATTTCACTGTAACGCCGGGCATGACGATGGAGTTCGAAGTCAAGGCTGGCATCGACACCGAAGTTGAGTTCGGCCCCGAGTTAAGAATCCCCTACGAACTGAACCTCAACGGCTTCAACTTCACAGTGAGCGACGACATCAAATGCCAGGTGGGCGAGGCCAAGGTCACATTCGACATCATCAACTCAATCCCTGCATCAATCACGCTGGGCGCACACGCCACCAAGTATGTCGAGACCCCCGACGGTGTGGGCGAATATGTCCCCTGCGACGCAGTCAATGTGCAGGTCAACGGCAGCGTTGTATCAGGCACACTTGCCAACCCCAGCACCAATCACATCGAGCTTGTGTGCAGCATGGACTCTCTGGATGACCTCGAGACCATGGAAGGCATCTGCCTGGATATTGTGGTGGAGGGCAACGGCTCGGCAAGCGAGCCTTTCAATAAGAATCAAGGAATAAAGGTTGAAAACATCAAGGTGTTTGTCAACGGAAAAGTGGAGGGCGAGTTATAATGAAAAAGATTTTACTGATTATTGCGGCCGTCTGCATTTCTGCCGCATCGTTTGCACAGAGTTCAGCCCAGAACGCATATTTTCTGGACGGCTACACATACTGCCACGACCTCAATCCCTCTTTTGCCACAGAGCGCAGCTACCTGGCTCTGGCCGGAGTGGGTTCGTTGAACCTCAGCATCAAGTCCAACATGGGTGTGAGCACATTCCTCTATCCTATGGACAAGGGCGGTGTCACCACCTTCCTCAACCCTGCCATAAGCGCCGACCAGTTCCTGGGCAGTCTCAACAAGAAGAACACTTTCGACCTTGGAATAAACACCAAGCTGCTTTCTGTGGGCGCATGGGGCAAGAAGAGCACATTCACATCTTTCGACATCAACCTCAAGTCGCTCACAAGCCTTTCGCTTCCCTACGACATGTTTGAGATCATGAAGACTTTCGGAGCGAAGGATGAATACAGTTTCTCCAACCTTGCCGTCGGCACCGACAACTACCTCGAGGTGGCTCTGGGCCAGTCGCGCAACATTGGCAGCCACCTGCGCGTAGGCGCCAAGGTGAAGGTGCTGGTGGGAATTGCAAAAGCCCTTGTGGATGTGGACAATGCCACCCTCACAATGTCTGAGGATCTCTGGAGCGCGCGGCTGGGTGCAAGGGCCGAACTGGCTGCAGGCAACGGCCTGATAGACATCCCCACCCGTCCGGGCGGGCAGTTTGCCTTTGATGCCATAGACCTCAACGAGCCATCCAAGGCTGGCGACTTCCTGAACGGATTCGGTCTGGCGCTGGACCTTGGTGCATCTTACAGAATGCTTGACAACAAGCTCACCCTTTCGGCAGCTCTGCTGGACTGTGGTTTCATGCACTGGAAAGACTATATAGAGCTGAACACCAACACAGCCAGCTTTGACTTTGACGGCTTCGGCACCATCACCGCCGACGAGCTCAAGAGCATGGAGTTCGGCGACCGCTTCAGCAGCCTGGGCGAAGGTTTCAACGGCATGGACCAGCTGAATCTCTCGGCCCGCGGCGGCAACTCAAGGCTGCTCCACGCCACTCTCAACCTTGGTGCTGAATATCAGGTTGTGAAGATGCTCTCTGCAGGATTGCTCTTCACCACCAGATCCACCGCAGTATGCAACTGGACAGAGGCCCGCCTCAGCGCCAACTTCAAGCCTGCCGGATGGTTCAGCGCCAGCCTCAGCGGTGCTGTGTCAACCTTCGGCCCCGAGCTGGGCTTCGGCCTCAACCTCCACAACAGGGTCTTCACTCTGTTTGTCAATACCAACGCGCTTGCCACCCGCTACACCGCTCCCATCAATGCCGACGGAGTAAGCCTCCAGCTGCCTGTAGGTCCGCTGAAGGGCGATGTGAACTTCGGACTGGTGCTTAATCTGAGCAAGAAGAGAAGCTGGTAGTGCCACACCGGAAAGCTTCCGACACACGCAGCCTACCACTCTGCCATCTTGCGGTTGTATTCGCGCATGGCTTCGAATGTAGCCACACCT
>JAZLJK010000031.1:0-8277 GCA_045617865.1 Bacteroidales bacterium
GCACTGTAAAACCTCACGTCACTCTCATCCACCTCACCGCAATGAAAGTTATAATGCAGCGCCCGTTTGCCCATCTGACGCTGGATATTCGCCACAGCGGCAGCCCTCTTCTCAGCTTCAGGCGCCTCAGCGTCCGGCACAAGGCATGCCTCAAAACCATCCTCATCCCTTGCCGTGATTCTCTCCGCAGAAAAGCTTACAGCAACATCAATCAGCCTCTCCGGCATATTGTTCTCAAGCTCCTTCTCAAAAGCAATATTGAAATTGCGGTATACCTTCTGCCCGTTTTTCAGCCCTGCTGTATCCTTTATGAAGATCCTGCCGTTGCGGATAGTGTCTACACGCATCCCTTCCGCATCTCCCTTTGTGGCAGCAAACACAAGACCGTCGCCATTTGCAAGCACCTTGTCAGTCTCAACCGTGATCCATCCCGGACCGATTGAAGAGATAGTGCCGATATATTCTCCGCTGGACTTGCTGCTTACTGCAGAGTTCCACCGCCCGCGCTGTCCGTCGATGAAGAGAGAAGTGTAGCCGCGGTTGAATGTGGCGTCGGGGTTGGGGGTGAAGCCGCCGTGCAGCGAACCCGACGAGGCTTTCATGAACCTTGGATCCCTGCGGCAGAGCTCATCTGCCAGCGAACGGTAATATCTTACTATGTTCTTGACGTATGATGCATTCTTGAGCCTGCCCTCTATCTTGAAAGAGCAGATGCCAGCCTGCGCCAGCTCTGCAAGGCGGCCGTCAAGCCTGTAATCTTTCAGAGAAAGCAGCGGCGCGGCCTTCACAAGCACTTTCCCATCTGCATCAACAAGGTCGTAGAGGCTGCGGCAGGCCTGGATGCAGCTGCCCCGGTTGGCGCTGCGCCCCGCCAGATACTGGCTCAGGTAGCAGTTGCCGCTGTAGCATACACACAGAGCACCGTGGACAAAGAATTCCAGCTCGCACTGCACTGCATCTGCAATCGCCCGTATCTGGTCCATGCTCAGCTCCCTTTCCAGAATCAACCGTGTGAAACCGAGGCTCTCCAGGAATCTGGCCTGCTCTGGTGTGCGGATGGCGCACTGGGTGGAGGCGTGCAGCTCTATCGGCGGCAGGTCCATACGTGTGATGCCGAGGTCCTGCACAATTATGGCATCCACTCCGGCATCATAGAGCTTCCATATCATGTCACGGGCCTGCTCCAGCTCATCCTCATAGAGGATTGTGTTGACTGTGGCGTATACTCTGGCGGAGAAGCGGTGGGCATATTCTGCCAGCTCTGCTATTCCGCTTACAGGATTGCCGGCAGCTTCGCGGGCTCCGAACGCCGGACCGGCGATATATACAGCATCGGCACCGCAGTTTATGGCCGCGATGCCGATGTCTTTGTTCTTTGCCGGAGCAAGTATCTCAAGCTTTACATGTTGCATTTAAGCTCTTCGTTGATTTTGTATTCAGCGATGGCCTTGAACTGTGCATCGTTGAGAAGCTGCTTGTAGTAACCGCAAGCTTTAGCACGGTCTTTCTGACCTTCGTATGCAGTTGCAAGCTGATAGATGATCTGGCTCTTGTCCTTTGCATTGGGGGCGAGGGCGATGTAAGCCTCGAAACCTGCAATGGCTGTTGAGAACTGCTTGAGGTTGAGAGCGTTCATGCCGATAAGCTTCTGAGCGTTGGGAGAATCCTTTGCCTGTGCTGAAAGCTGTGCATTCTCAAGAGCGCCCTTGTAGTCTTTTGCCTTCTGGCATGCGACTGCCTTCTTGAGGTAGATGTTTGAAAGCTGCTTGTTGGCTTCAGCCTCAGCGCCTGCCTCGCTTGCGCGGTTGAACACTACGATTGCTGAATCAGCCTCGCCTGCACCTGCAAGAGCGATACCGAGACGGAGAAGAGCGGTGGTGTTGGTCTCGTCAGCCTCAACTGCGTTCTTGAATGCCTCAGCAGCCTCTGCAAAGCTTTTTGCATTGAGGAGTGAACCGCCTTTCGCCATATACATCTTGGGGATGAGGTTTGTTGCGCGCTCTGCTGCGTCGGCGTTGTTGTCATATTCAGTTGCAAGCTCAACCACTTTCTTGAAGTTTGTGAGTGCTGCGTCAAACTCGCTGGCTTCAGCTGCTTCCTCACCAAGTTTCATATAGATCTGAGGAATGATGTCCTGGCAGTCACCAACTACATTCACAGCCTCTTCGCCAAGTCCTTTGGCCATTTCGAGACATTCGAGGAATTTGGGGAGGGATTCTTCTTTGTTACCCTCGTTGAGAAGTGTACCGGCTTCATTGTAAAGGTTTACTGCAGTTTCCATGTCCTGTGCCTGTGCAAAACCGAATGATGCAAGTACAACAGCTAATGTGAGAACGATCTTTTTCATATTCAGATTAAAATTATTTGTTCGGAGCGTCATACTAGGCACATATCGTGCCAAGTGGTGCAAAGGTAAAAAAAATGTACATTTGCACAAAATTTAAACTGCAGCGTAAATGATTATAGAAATTGACGATATATTGGTCTCCAGTGAGATAATCACCGAATACTTTGCGTGCGACTATGAGGCCTGCAGGGGAGTGTGCTGCGTGATAGGCGACAGCGGCGCCCCGATGGAAGCGGCTGAGGCTGAGGCTCTTGAGCGCGAATGGCCGGTCTATAAAGACCTTATGACAGAAGTCGGCCGCAGGTGCGTGGATGAGAAAGGTTTCTTTGAGATAGACCGCGACGGCGATATGGTCACCCCTATAATGGATATGTCCGCCGAAGAGCGTGAGGCCACCGGGATGGCTGTGGTGAAGGAGGGGAATGACCTTCCATGTGCTTTCACCATGTATGAAGACGGCAACTGCCTTTGTGCCGTAGAGCGTGCTTTCTGCCAGGGAGAATGCAGGTTCAAGAAGCCGATATCGTGCAGTCTCTATCCCATCAGGGTAAGCCAGTTCGCCACCGGGCAGAAAGCTCTGAACCTGCACAGATGGGCCATCTGTCACAATGCTTTCGACAAGGGGAGGCGTGAAGGAGTACGGGTCTACCAATTTCTGAAAGGCCCGCTCACCGATGCTTTTGGAGAGGAGTTCTATTCGCAGCTGTGCGAGGCGGCAAGAATGCTTGAGGCCAGCTCGTAGTCTTCGTCGTTCACCACAAGTCTGACATCAAAACCTGCCGAGGCTCCAAGCCCCACAAACACCAGATTCTCGTTCAGGACTTCGCACATGATGCCCTCGCTCTCCAGCAGAGATGCGTCTATGTGTGCATCCATGGGGGATGTGTATCGTCTTACAACCTGCATTATTCTTCAGTCTGAGGGTGCTTCATCCGGTAGTTGTAATAGATGGCGCTGATGACGCGGGAGGTGTCGCGGAAGCGTCCGTCCACTTCCACATGGATGCCGTCGGCCGCGGGGGTGAATGTGATGGCGTCCTCCCACATGCGTGAGATGCGCAGGGCCACCTTGTCGCTGCGGAACTTCATCACGCCATTCTCCTCGCTCACAAGCGAGTATTCAGCGTTGTTCATGGTATCCACCACCACGTCGTGATAGTCTTCCCAGCTGCCGTCGAGGGTGAGTTTGCCTTTCTTGTATCCAACCAGCGGGTAGATTGCTGCAAAGAACACAAATATTGCGGCAATCTTGATGAAAGCGCCCTCCTCGAACATTTCTGCCAGAGGGACGTCCTGCCCGTGCATGGCAACCCTGATGATGAGGACACAGAGGCAGAATATCAGTATAAAATAGACCAGGTACTTGAGAGAGCGTACTATATACTTCATTATTTCAGCTTTTTGGAATGTTTTATGCAAAAATAAACTATTTTTGTAAACTTATTATTCATTTTTTCGAATATGGAACAGGAAGAGAAATTAAGGAAAGTGATTGTTGCACTGGGTATGATAGCAGTGGGTCTGCTGGCAGCCCTGCTTGTCATCATGGTCAACAAGAACAAGCTTGTAGGGCAGCTCAAGGTTGAAAAGGCAGACCTCACCGCCGAGATGGAGCAGCTCCGCACAGACTACGACTCACTCTATGTCAACAGCACCCTGCTCACCGATTCGCTGGCAGTGGAGCGCGAGAAGGTCGACCAGATGATCGAGCGTCTCAAGAAGACAGAGGCCACCAACCGTGCGCAGATAAAGAAATATGAGGCCGAGCTGGGCACCATGCGCAGCATCATGAAGCATTATATCGTTCAGATAGACTCTCTCAACAACCTCAATATCACACTCCGAGAAGAGGCTTCAACAGCCAAGAAAGAGGCTGCCGACAGCAAGAAGAAATACGAAGAGCTGCGCACCACCACCGACGAATATGCAAAGCAGGTGGAGAAAGGCTCTGTTGTCAAGGCCCGCGGCATCACCCTGGTGGGCATCAACGGCTCTGGTGATGTCACCGACCGCAGCAGCCGCGTGGTGAAGCTGCGCACCGACCTCGCACTGGTAGAGAACGCACTTGCAAAGAGCGGTTCGCGCCGCATCTACATCCGCGTCAAGGGTCCGGACGGCATCCTCATGACATCTTCGGAGCAGAAGATCTTCACCTGCGGAGGTGAGGAGATGATAAGCTCCGCTTCTCGTTCGGTGGACTATCAGGGCGCCGAGGTGGAGATGAGCATCTATTTCTCAGGCGACCAGCCTTACGTGAAGGGTACATACTCAGTTGACGTCTATTCTACCGACGGCAAGCTGGGAAGCGCAGACCTTCTTCTCAAATAGGCGCCGATGGGGATATATGTACATATCCCTTTCTGTGCATCATTCTGCACTTATTGTGGCTTTTATTCAGAAGTGTGCCGACATCAGCCGGCACACTCTGCATATATAGAGGCGCTCAAGCGTGAATCGGCTCTGCGGCGCGGCTTCTTTGAGGGCGGCGGACCGGTGCGCACACTATATTTCGGCGGCGGCACTCCTTCGCTTCTCGCTCCGGAACTGATGGAGGAGATCTGTGAGGCGCTCCGTGCTGATTTTGACCTGACTGGGCTTGATGAATTTACCGTTGAGGTCAATCCTGAAGATGTTGTGGGGGCTGGGGGCGATGCCATGCTGGAAGGATTCAGAAGGCTTGGTGTGAACCGTATCAGCATGGGAGTGCAGTCTTTCTGCGACCGGCACCTGAAGTTCATGAACCGCCGGCACACCGCAGCCTCTGCTGCGGAGGCTTTCAGAAAGCTTCGTGCAGCTGGTTTTTGCAACATATCTATCGACTTGATCTTCGGCTTCACCGGATTGACAGAAGCTGAGTGGCTGAGCAGCCTCGAGCAGGCGGCAGACCTCGGACCCGAGCATATTTCTGCCTACCAGATGAGTCTTGACTCGAACAGTGCTCTGGCAGAAATGGCTTCGGCAGGAAAGTATGTCGAGCCGGCAGATGAGGCATGTGCTGCACAGTATGCCATGCTGCAGGAATTTCTTGAGCAGCGTGGCTGGCGGCAGTATGAGATTTCAAATTTTGCAAGGGATGGATTCCACTCCCGCCACAATTCCGCCTACTGGACACGCAGACCATATCTCGGGCTGGGGGCGGCGGCACATTCCTTTGACGGAAATGCCCTGCGCAGCTGGAATCCGGCATCGATAGAGGAATATATGAAGGCGCCGGGCGTTCCCGAGGGGAGCGAGACTCTGAGTGCGTCGGATATCTTCAACGAACAGGTGATGCTTGGTCTGCGCACGGTGCACGGGGTTGAGAAGAAAACGATAGAGGCCGCCCCGTATGTGATGGGGAGGCCTCTGTCTGAAACGGCTGCCGGCATGGTGGCCGACGGCCTGCTTGAGGAATCGGGTTCCTGCTACAGAATTCCGCGCAGCAGGCTGTTTGTGTGCGATTCCATTATTGAACGGCTGTTCACAGACTAGACAGTCATTATCTCTTTTTCCTTTGCGGCGAGAACTTCGTCTATCTTTTTGGTGAACTTGTCGGTAGATTTCTGCATGGCAGCTTCGCTGTCTTTCTCCACATCCTCGGGAAGACCCTCTTTCTGGAGCTTCTTGAGTGCGTCGATAGCATCGCGGCGGCAGTTGCGTACGCTTACTTTTGCAGTCTCTCCGGCAGTCTTAGCCTTTTTCACGAGTTCCTTGCGGCGGTCTTCAGTGAGTGCGGGGACATTGATGCGGATAACCTCACCGTTGTTCTGGGGAGTGAAGCCGAGGTTGGCGTCCATGATTGCCTTTTCGATGGCTGCAATCATGCTGCGGTCCCAGGGCTGGATGAGCATAGTCTTGGCATCGGGGCTGGTGATGCTTGACATCTGCGGCAGAGGGGTTGCTGTGCCGTAATAGTTTACTATCACTGCGTTGAATACTTCGGGATTGGCCTTGCCTGCGCGGTATGTCTTGAGTTCGGCCTGGAGGTGGTTGACAGCGTCGTCCATCTTCATCTCGGCAAGCTCCAATACTTCTTGTGCTTTCTCGATCATAGTTGTAATATTATTAATAATTGATTATCGGGTTATGATACTACTGTGCCCACAGCCTCGCCTGCCAGCAGACGCGCCAGGTCGCCCTTGTTGTTCATGTTGAACACAATGATGGGCATCTTGTTGTCTTTGCAGAGAGCGAAGGCGGTGCTGTCCATCACTTTCAGACCGTCGGCAAGTGCCTTGTCGAAGCTCAGAGTCTGATATTTCTTTGCATCGGGGTTCTTCATGGGGTCGCAGTCGTATACGCCATCGACCTTTGTGCCTTTCAGAAGAGCGTCTGCACCTATCTCACATGCGCGCAGGGCGGCTGCCGAGTCGGTGGTGAAGAAGGGGTTGCCCGTGCCGCCTGCAATCAGCGCCACGCCGCCTTTCTCCATAAAGCTTACTGCCAGGTCCCTTACATAATATCTGCCCATGGGCTCCATCGGGATACTGGTGTATACCTCTGCAGGCACTCCGGCAGCTTTGATGGAGAGCGAGAGCCCGATAGAGTTGATGACGGTGGCAAGCATGCCCATCTGGTCGCCGCGCACACGTTCAAAACCTGCGTTCACGCCGCTCAGGCCGCGGAAGATATTGCCGCCGCCCACCACAATGGCCACCTGGGTGCCTTTTTTCACAACTTCTGCGATCTGCTCTGCAAAGCAGGCCATTACATCTTCGTCAAGCCCTTTTCCTTCGGCTCCGGCAAGTGCCTCGCCGCTCAATTTCAGCAATATTCTCTTGTATTCCATTGTCTGATTAAAGTTTTTTATCAAACAAAAGTAGCCAAAGATTGTGTTATTTACAACTTTAAGTTAAATTTGCGCCTTATAACGGCAACGATAATAAACAACATCAGCATAATTATGGCAAATATTTTTAAAAGTTCAATCGGTAAGAAGCTCATTATGAGTGTTACAGGTCTTTTCGTAATCCTGTTCCTTACTCTTCACATGACTCTTAATTTCGTGTCAGTGTTCAGCCCCGAGGCTTTCGAGGGTGTCTGCGAATTCATGGCTCTCCCTGTTGTGGGCATCATGGTTCCTGTTCTTGCAGCCGGATTCATCATCCACATCATCTATGCTTTCATCCTTTCATTCGGTAACCTGAAAGCACGCGGCGGTGTGAAGAGATACGAAGTTTCAAACAAGGCTGCCACCGATTCATGGGCTGCAAAAAATATGATCTGGCTCGGTATCATCGTCCTCGGCGGTATCGCACTCCACCTCACAGACTTCTGGGCACACATGCAGCTTCAGGACTGGACGGGCGGTGAGGCTTCGAACCCCAACGAACTGCTTGCCGCAACATTCGGCAGCCCCGTTGTAACAGTGCTCTACCTTGTGTGGTTCTTCGCAATATGGATGCACCTCACCCACGGTTTCTGGAGCGCATTCCAGACAATCGGCTGGAGCAACGACAAGTGGCTCAAACGCACAAAAGTCATCACAATCATCGTTGACACAATCCTCATGGGCGGCTTCGCAGTGACAGCAGTTGCAGCATTCCTCCGCACAAAAGGCATTCTCTAGGAATATATATCACATCATAATCATTGGAAAGGGAATCTCGGTTGAGGTTCCCTTTCTTATTTATTGCCGGACATGACTGGTGGAGTGGTTTTATTAGTTTGATAAAATATTTTATTTTTTTCCCATTCTTTGGTAAATATCCATAAAAATGTTATACCTTAGAGGCATCAGTTAAACATCAATTATTAACCAACCTGTAGAAAGACTATTTCATTATGAAGAAACAGAACCTCTTATTCAGAGCAGCAGCACCGATATTGTTGCTTCTTCTGTCCTGTCAGGTCATTCTCGCGCAGAGCATCTCCGTTTCCGGAGTTGTATCTGATACAGAGAATGAGCCGCTTCCTGGAGTGGCTGTTAGAATCAACGGAACGTCAAACGGT
>JAZLJK010000032.1:0-9284 GCA_045617865.1 Bacteroidales bacterium
GATGTTCTGGACTGCAGCCGCACCAACCTCGCCGGGAATCAGCGAAAGGTTCTCGGCGCCATAGTAGCCCATATCCACGCAGTAACCCACAAAAGAGTCCCATACCACACCGCCTCCGGCCCTTATCAGCACCGAATCGTCGGTATATTCAAGCTCCTTGACATCAATGTCTGAATTGTGGAAAACAGTCCCTTCGAAAAGAGGCGTTGCAAAAAGCAGGTTGCTTCCTCCGCCTACATGAAGGAATGGCCTCACCGCTGAAGAAAGCGCCTTCTTCAACTCTGAAGGAGACCGGTAGTCGACATAATTTGCAGCCACCGCCTTCAGTCCGAATGTGTTATATATCCTGTGGTTCTTCTGAATCATACGCTAGTGAGTCATCGGCCCTTCAACCCTTCTGATATCAGCCCCGAGCGATGCCAGGCGCTGCTCGATGTTTTCATATCCTCGGTCTATCTGCTCTATGTTGTGAATTACACTCTGACCTTCAGCGCCAAGCGCTGCAATCAGCATTGCGATGCCGGCACGGATATCTGGGGATGTCATCACCCTGCCCTTCAGGTTGCGGGTGTGGTTGTGACCTATCACCACCGCACGGTGCGGGTCGCAGAGTATTATCTGTGCTCCCATGTCTATCAGTTTGTCAACAAAGAACAGGCGGCTCTCAAACATCTTCTGATGAATGAGCACACTGCCCTTCGACTGTGTGGCAACCACCAGCATCACGCTCAGGAGGTCAGGGGTCAGGCCGGGCCATGGAGCGTCAGCAATCTTCATTATGGAGCCGTCCATGAACGAGTCTATCTGATACTCTTCCTGTGACGGGATGAAGATGTCATCGCCACGCTGCACCAGGTTGATGCCGAGGCGGCGGAAGCTGCCGGGTATCACACCAAGATTGTGATATGACACGTTTTTGATGGTAAGTTCGCTCTGAGTCATTGCTGCCATGCCGATGAAGCTGCCCACCTCTATCATATCGGGAAGGATGGTGTGGGTGCAGCCGTGCAGTTCGTCCACACCGTCTATTGTAAGGAGATTGGAGGCGATGCCGGAAATCTTTGCGCCCATGCTGCAGAGCATTCGGCACAGCTGCTGTACATACGGCTCACATGCAGCGTTGTAGATGGTGGTGCGGCCCTTTGCAAGCACAGATGCCATCACCACATTGGCAGTTCCCGTGACAGAAGCCTCTGCCAGCACCATGTCGCAACCTTTGAGGCCGTTGGAACGGAGCACATACTTGGCTTTTTCTGTGTCATACTCAAATTCAGCCCCCAGTTGGACCAGTCCTTCCAGGTGCGTGTCGATATGTCTTCTTCCAATCTTGTCACCGCCGGGCTTTGCAACTATCGCACGGTTGAAACGGGCCAGCATGGGCCCCACCAGCATTATCGAGCCGCGGAGGGCACTGTTCTGGCGCGCGAACTCGTCACTCTCAAAATACTCCTGATTGACATCAGAAGCCTTGAATGACCATTTTCCGGCATCAAGCTTCTTCACTGACACACCCATGTTGCCGAGCAGCTCGATAAGGTTGTTGACATCCATGATGTCGGGGACATTGTCCACCACTATCTCTTCGGATGTGAGCAGAGTTGCGCACAGTATCTGAAGCGCCTCGTTCTTTGCCCCCTGCGGGGTTATTGTGCCGTGCAGCCGGTTGCCGCCTTGGATGATAAAAGATGACATAGCGTGATATTGTTATTCCCAACAGTCAATCCTGTCGGATATTTCTTTCAGTTGTGATTTATGGAATACAGGGTTCCTCCCCTCTTTTTTCTGCCTGCAGTAATCATCCAGAAGACGTACCGCCCATTTGTAAAGGAACATCAGAGCCACAAGGTTGCATGTGGTGAGAAGTGCCATGCAGATGTCAATCAGCGACCATGCTGTGGTGATGCTTGTAAGCGCACCGAACATCACCATACCGATTGTGCATATTCTGAAAACATTCAGTGCTGCACGGCTGGATGTTATGTATCTGACGTTAGCCTCTCCGTAATAATAGTTGCCGAGGATAGTGCTGAAGACAAAGAAAAACAGAACAACCGCAACAAGCACTTTACCGGCAGGTCCCATGGTAGCGGAGATTGCAGCCTGAGTAAGGTTGGCACCGCCGAGACCTCCGTAAATGTCCACTCCGCTGCAGAGGATTATAAATGCAGTGCAGGAGCATATCACAAGTGTGTCGGTAAACACTCCAAGCGACTGAACCAGTCCCTGTTTCACGGGATGGCTGACATTTGCCGTTGAAGCCACGTTGGGGCTTGAACCCTCACCCGCCTCATTGCTGAAGAGTCCTCGCTTGATACCCTGCATTATCGCCGCCCCACAGAATCCCCCAACAGCCTGCTTCCAGCCGAAGGCACTTTTGAAGATCAGACCTATGGCCGATGGAAGCATCTTTATGTTGCAGGCCACCACAACCAAAGCCACCACGATGTAGATCAGTGCCATGAAAGGCACTATCATCGAGCTTGCCTTCGCGATGCGCTGGATGCCTCCGAAAATGATGGCAGCAGTGAGGACGCTGAGAATGAGCCCCATCACATAAGGTTTGACGCCGAAAGCCTCCTGCATTGCCGCACAGATAGTATTGCTCTGCACAGAATTGTTAGACAGTCCGAAAGAGATTATGAGCAGCACCGACACAAGCACACCAAGCCATCTCTTTCCCAGCCCTTTCTCAATATAATATGCCGGACCGCCCCGGAAAGAATCATTGCCGCGGACTTTGAAAAGCTGTGCAAGTGTACACTCTATGAAAGAAGTGGCCGATCCCAGCAGGGCTGTCATCCACATCCAGAATACGGCTCCCGGCCCGCCTATCGATATCGCACCTGCAACGCCTGCCAGATTGCCTGTACCCACGCGGCCTGCCAGCGACACCATGAAAGCCTGGAACGAACTGATATGTTTCCCATCCTTTCCCGAGTTGCTCTCCCCCACGAGTCGCAGCATCTCCCCAAGCATCCTGAACTGCACCCCTTTTGTGCGGATTGTGAACCACAGCGCACAACCGAGGAGTGCGGCTATCAGGAAGTAGCCCCAGAAGATGTTGTTTATGGAATCAATGACATGCATTCTGCAAATATAACAAATAATTTTGTTTGTCGGAAATGACAATTCATGACAGCGTGAGTGACACATTGTCAGTATTTGATTCATGGCATAATGTTCGTTGTCTGTATGCCACGCCGCGATGCGGCAGGAAGAATTGAAAATAAATTGTAAAAAATATCAATTATGGGAAAAATTATTGGAATCGACCTCGGAACAACAAACTCTTGTGTATCCGTAATGGAGGGTAACGAACCCGCAGTCATCATCAACAGCGAAGGCAAGCGCACCACTCCCTCAATCGTAGCATTCACCGACAACGGTGAGCGCAAGGTGGGTGACCCCGCAAAACGTCAGGCCATCACCAACCCCGAACGCACCATCTTCTCCATCAAGAGATTCATGGGCGAGAAATTCTCAAACGTTCAGACTGAAATCGGACGCGTCCCCTACGTTGTGGAGCGTGGCGACAACGACACTCCCCGTGTCAAGATCGACGGACGTCTCTATTCACCTCAGGAGATCTCAGCAATGGTGCTCCAGAAGATGAAGAAGACTGCAGAGGACTACCTCGGCACAACAGTCACAGAAGCTGTCATCACAGTTCCCGCATACTTCAGCGACAGCCAGCGCCAGGCCACCAAAGAGGCCGGTGAGATTGCCGGTCTTACCGTGAAACGTATCATCAACGAGCCCACAGCTGCAGCTCTCGCATACGGTCTTGACAAGAAAGACTCTGACATGAAGGTGGCTGTATTCGACCTCGGCGGCGGTACATTCGATATCTCAATCCTCGAGCTCGGCGACGGTGTCTTCGAGGTGAAATCAACCAACGGTGACACTCACCTCGGCGGTGACGACTTCGACCACAAGATCATCGACTGGCTGGCGGAAGAGTTCATGACAGAGAACCCCGGCATCGACCTCCGCAAAGACCCCATGGCTCTCCAGCGTCTCAAAGAGGCTGCAGAGAAAGCAAAGATCGAGCTTTCAAGCCAGACAACAGCAGAGATCAACCTCCCTTATATCATGCCTGTCGACGGTGTCCCCAAACACCTTGTCAAGACCCTCAGCCGCGCCAAGTTCGAGCAGCTCTGCGACGCTCTCATCAATGCCACAATCGAGCCCTGCCGCAAAGCTCTTGCAGACGCAGGTCTCCAGGCAAGCCAGATAGACGAAGTGCTTCTCGTGGGCGGTTCAACCCGTATCCCCGCAATCCAGGCAATCGTGGAGAAATTCTTCGGCAGAACTCCCAACAAGGGTGTCAACCCCGACGAAGTGGTGGCAGTAGGTGCCGCTATCCAGGGCGGTGTCCTCGCAGGTGACGTGAAGGATGTCCTTCTTCTTGATGTCACTCCCCTCAGCCTCGGTATCGAGACTCTCGGCGGCGTGATGACCAAGCTCATCGAAAGCAACACCACCATCCCCACCCGCAAGAGCGAGGTGTTCTCAACAGCTTCAGACAACCAGCCTTCAGTACAGATCAACGTGCTGCAGGGTGAGCGTCCCATGGCACGCGACAACAAGCAGATCGGCGTGTTCAACCTTGACGGCATCGCTCCCGCTCCCCGCGGAATACCTCAGATCGAGGTTACATTCGACATCGATGCCAACGGCATCCTGAACGTATCTGCAAAGGACAAGGCTACCGGCAAGGAGCAGAAGATCCGCATCGAGGCTTCATCAGGTCTGTCAGACGCCGAAATCAAGCGCATGCGCGACGAGGCCAAGGCCAACGAGGCAGCAGACAAGGCCAAGAAAGAGCTCATCGACAAGATCAACGCCGCCGACGCAATGGTATTCCAGACAGAGAAGAACCTCAAGGAATACGGCGACAAGATCCCCGCAGACAAGAAGTCGGCAATCGAGAGTGCACTCCAGCAGCTCAAGGATGCCCACAAGATTGCAAAGGACGAGTATGATGCAGGCCGCACAGTTCCTACCGACAAGCTTGACGCCGCCAACGCAGCTCTTGAGAGTGCATGGCATGCAGCTTCTGAAGACATGGCACGCGCAGCTCAGGCTCAGCAGGGCGGTGCAGGTGCAGGCTTCAACGGTGGTGCAGGCTTCGACCCCAATGCCGGATTCAACGGTGGTGCCGGCTTCAACGGCGGTGCACAGGACAACAGCCAGGGCAGCGACAAGTCAGGTGCTGCCGAGGATGTTGACTTCGAGGAGGTGAAGTAATCAGTCCGGAGCATTAAAAGAGCAATCCCGTGCAGTTGGTCGACAGCTGCACGGGATTGTTTATTATAATGTACTATTGCTAGAATCCAAATGCTTCCTGAAGCTTGGCATCAAGCTCATCGTCTTCAACTTTGCCGATGATTGTGAAGTCGGGGCCGATGAGATACTTGGTTGGAAGATAATGTACGGCATAGTCGTCGCTCTTGTCTTCGCTGGTATCATAATCGCCGTCGGCCGTACGCTTGAGGCCGCGGAGCACATGGTGGAACGCCTGTGTACCGTCTTTCTCAACTGCAGCCTTCCATTTGTCCGGAGAGTGGTCGTCGTCTGCAACGCAGACCACTTCAAGACCATTACCTTTGTATTTCTCGTAGAGCGCGAGT
The DNA here is from genome assembly GCA_045617865.1 of Bacteroidales bacterium. Taxonomy (GTDB): domain Bacteria; phylum Bacteroidota; class Bacteroidia; order Bacteroidales; family UBA932; genus Equibacterium. The sequence continues at coordinate 5,634 of JAZLJK010000032.1, forward strand.
ACGTGCGGCATGGAAGCACGGCAGGGGCCGCACCATGAAGCCCAGAAATCCAGGATGATATAATGTCCCTTGAGTGAAGAGAGTGTAAATTCCTCACCGTTGATGTCTTTGTCTGCGAAGTCGGGAGCAACGGCACCGGGAGCTGATTTCTTGAGGTTGTTCAACTCTTTCTCAACTCTCGAATAAACTGTTGTACCTTTCAGTTTCTCGGGGAATGCGCTGTACAGAGAGTCAACCTCTTCATAGCTCATTCTCGAGAGTTCGTGGCTCTTCGACTGGAAGGCATAGTATGAAAGAGGATGCTCGGATATCCATTTGCCCTCTGTCTCGCGATAAACTTTTCCCAGCTCAGCCCTCTCCTTCTCTATCTGTGCCAGCCTCGCGGTGTCACCCGCAGAGCGCACTTCGTAAAACTCACTGCTCAGCTCTGTCAACGGATCGAGGTAAGGTTTGACAACAGCATTGAGTTCGTCCATTTCAGCCTGGGTCACCGAGCCTGTCATCTTTGCACCGGCGAGTGAATCGGCAGAAGGGATCACAATGGTCATCCTTCCCTCTTCCAGGTAGAGATGGACCATGTTGCGGTCGCGATATCCCATTGGATATTTGTCTGTGAGGACACGCTCGTCCACAGGGGCATCAAGCGAATCGCTGAAAGAGAACTTGCCGTCAACGACCGCGATGGTGTCGACAGAATGGTGGGAAGACAAGAGATACAATTCCGTGAAGTCTCCGGCATTCTCTATGGTCCCGTCCAGGACAAAAGTCCCTTCAGCAACCTTGTTGCAGCCCTGCGCAAAAAGCAGGAGCGCCACAACGATAAAAGATAATTGTTTCATGATTTCGTGTGCAGTTATTCATTTATGAACGGCGGCCAGCTTACCGGAGCCGTTACTGTTATCATCTCGCCTTTTGTGGGATGGACAAATGTGATGGAGCGGGCGTGCAGGTTGATGCCGCCGTCGCGGTTGCTGCGCGCCGCACCGTATTTCAAATCACCCTTTATCACACAGCCGATGCCCGCAAGCTGGCAGCGTATCTGGTGGTGGCGGCCTGTGATGAGCTCGACCTCAACCAGATGATAGCGGTCAAACGACTTGAGCAGTTTGTAGCGAAGCTTCGCCTCCTTTGCCTGCGGATTGCCGTTGTGGCAGATATATGTCTTGTTCTGCTTTTCATTGCGGAGCAGCATGTCGGTGAGGGTGTCTTCCTTCTTTTCGGGAGCCGCACAAGTCAGAGCCCAGTAGGTCTTCGAAACGTTGCTTGTGCGGAACGCCTCGTTCATACGCTCCAGCGCCTTTGAAGTCTTTGCAAACATTGCGATACCGCTCACGGGACGGTCCAGGCGGTGCGGCACTCCCATGAATACATGGCCAGGCTTGCCGTCGCGCTGTGCGACAAACGCCTTCAGAGTCTCGCTCAGCGGTTCATCACCGGTATTGTCTCCCTGCACAATCTCGCCCACCTTCTTATTTATCACAAGCAGATGGTTGTCTTCATACAGGATGCGGTCCGCAATATCTTCAAATTCCTCTTCGGGAAGTTCTCTATAAATCATATTATCAATTCTTTATTTGCTTTTCCTTCGCGTATTTCTGTAGATGAAATGTCAACCATCGGCACGTCGATCAGCCTGACATTGCCGCCAAGCCTGTCGCACAGTTCAGCCACATCATAGCCTCTTCTCGGATAGACCCATATCTGATGGTTGTCCACCAGCTCGCGCCATTCATACCATTTCTCTATATTGACGATATTGTCGGCGCCCATGGCCACTGTAAACTCGGTGCCGGGCTCCTGCTCTTTCAGAAAGCGGAGAGTGTTCACCGTATAGTTGGGTTTTGGAAGCGAAAACTCCACGTCGCTCACTTCTACATCCAATCCTGCCCTCTTAACCGCTTCGCGAACCTTTTCCAGCCGCTCTTCCGCAGTTTCCGCCGCCTCCATCTTGAAAGGGCTCTGCGGAGACACCACCAGCCTCACGCTGTCGAAGCCGCTCTGCTTGAGATGGCGCAATATGGCCGCATGCCCCGCGTGCAGGGGGTTGAAAGTGCCGAAATAGAGGGCTGCCCGCTTGGTTGCGGCACCGGCTGTTCAGTAGTCCGCCACAATCTGCTCGGCCTCAGCCAGGCAGGTTGCAAGGTCGTCGTTGATAAGGATGCGGTCGAACTGCGGGGCATACGCCATCTCTTCCCTGGCCTTCGCCACGCGTGTCTCTATCGCTTCGGGGGTGTCGGTGCCACGCTTGATGAGCCTGTCTCTCAGAACTTCCACGGATGGTGCCTGAATGAACACGGAAAGTGCGTCGTCGCCGAAGATTTTCTTGAGGTTCACTCCGCCCTTCACGTCAACATCGAAAAGGATGATGTGTCCCTTGTCCCAGATGCGCTGAAGCTCGCTTTTGAGAGTGCCGTAATATGAGCCTTTGTAGACTTGTTCATATTCAACAAACTCATTGGCTTCTATCCTTGATTCAAACTCCTCTGTACTGAGGAAATAATATTCAACTCCATCCTTCTCTTCACCTCTCGGGGCGCGTGATGTCGCGGATATGGAGAGCTCCAGGTCAGAGCATTTTTCAAGCAGATGGTTAATCACCGTGCTCTTGCCGGAGCCTGACGGTGCGGAAAAAATAATTACTTTATGTTTCATAAGGCAAAATTAAGTTTTTTATGTAAATTTGCACTCCTATTTGAGAGTAAAAGCAATAACTTATATATTTAATTTCTTACTATGGTTTCTTACAAAGAATTAGGTCTTGTAAACACTCGTGAAATGTTTGCAAAGGCTATCGACGGCGGATACGCAATCCCCGCATTCAACTTCAACAACATGGAGCAGCTCCAGGCCATCATCCAGGCTTCTGCAGAGACTAAGAGCCCTGTAATCCTCCAGGTCAGCAAAGGTGCACGTGCATATGCAAACCAGACCCTCCTCCGCTACATGGCCCAGGGTGCTGTCGAGTATGCAAAGGAACTCGGCTGGGAGAAACCCCAGATTGTCCTCCACCTCGACCACGGTGATTCATACGAGACTTGCAAAAGCTGCGTAGACTTCGGTTTCTCATCAGTTATGATCGACGGCAGCGCTCTTCCTTACGAAGAGAACATCGCTCTCACAAAGAAAGTTGTTGAATACGCTCATCAGTTCGACGTTACAGTCGAGGCTGAGCTCGGCGTTCTCGCAGGTGTTGAGGATGAAGTAGCTGCTGAAGAGTCACACTATACAAAACCCGAAGAGGTTGTTGACTTCGTAAGCAAGACTGGTTGCGACTCTCTCGCAATCTCAATCGGAACATCTCACGGTGCATACAAGTTCAAACCCGAGCAGTGCACAGTAGATCCTCAGACAGGCCGTCTCGTTCCCCCTCCCCTCGCATTTGACGTTCTCCACGAAGTCGAGAAGAAGCTTCCCGGATTCCCCATCGTCCTTCACGGTTCTTCTTCCGTACCTCAGGAATATGTTGATATCATCAATGCCAACGGCGGAAAACTTCCCGATGCAGTCGGCATCCCCGAGGAGCAGCTCCGCGAGGCATCGAAGAGCGCTGACTGCAAGATCAATATCGATTCTGACAGCCGTCTCGCATTCACTGCCGCTGTCCGCAAGGTGTTCACCGAGAAGCCGGGCGAGTCCGACCCCCGCAAATAT
>JAZLJK010000033.1:0-6392 GCA_045617865.1 Bacteroidales bacterium
TGGGGTACCGCTAGAACATTTTTTTACTGGCAGCAATCTGAACGCATTTCCGCTGCGCTCCATCCCCCCGCTCGCAGCTTTCGTCCCGCTGACGCGGAACTCATCTGCGGCGGGTCCTCCCATTCAAACGCCATGGTCGGCGATATGCTCCGGCCCATTCTGCCAGGCGCTCCTTTGTGCGGCCAAACGCAGCGACGGCAAGAGGCGGCAGCAGCGGAAGCCGTGGCGCGTTATACGTTGGTAATCAGTTGATTATGTATATCAGCCCCTTGAAATTCCAAGGGGCTGTTTTATGTAACATCCTGGTTATCAACGACTTCCGCGCCACGCAACTGTTGCCTCTGTCCGACTTCGAACTTTTGCATTAAAGCTTTCAGCCGTGACATTGAAAATGGCTTTCTGTCCATGTGCGGTCGTTGACTGTGAATTCAACTTTGAAGTACAACTCGTTCCGATCGAATATTGAAAAACCAATAAAATTCAGGGTAACTGCAATATGTAGGGATTATTTTGTACATTTGTACTTCACTGATACAAAAACACTAATAATATCTTAAATGAAACCTACTCTTCTGATTCTTGCTGCCGGAATGGGTTCACGCTATGGTTCCCTCAAGCAGATGGACGGTCTCGGCCCTAACGGTGAGGCTATTATCGATTATTCAATCTATGACGCAATCCGTGCGGGATTCGGCAAAATCGTGTTTGTAATCAGACACTCTTTCGCAGAGCCTTTCATGGAGCATTTCAAAGCCGAGAAGTTCGGCGGCGACGTCAAATTCGAATTCGTATATCAGGAGCTCGACTACCTTCCTGAAGGATACAAGGTCCCCGAAGGCCGCGAAAAACCCTGGGGCACCAACCACGCTGTGATGATGGCCAAGGATGTTATCAACGAGCCCTTCGCAGTCATCAATGCCGATGATTTCTACGGCAAGGAGAGCTACCAGACAATGGCCGACTACCTCCGCAGCATCGAAGGCACAACCGGCAAGTATGCAATGGTAGGTTACTACCTCAAAAATACCCTTTCTGATTTCGGAAGCGTTTCAAGAGGCGTGTGCGGTGTGAACGATGAAGGTCTGCTCACCACTGTTGTGGAGCGCACAGCAATCTCACGCAAGGGCGACAAGGTTGTTTACTGCGAGAACGGCACCGACCACGAGCTTGACCCCAACTGCGCTGTATCAATGAACTTCTGGGGATTCACACCCGAGTACTTCCAGCACAGCGAGCGCATATTCAAGACATTCCTCGACGAGGCCCTTGCATCAGGCAACCTCAAGGCAGAATTCTTCATCCCCTACATCATGGACAAGCTCATCGCAGAGAAGAGCGCATCTGTGAAAGTGCTTGAGTGCGATGCCAAATGGTTTGGTGTGACATACAAGGAAGACCGCCCCTTCACAGTGGAGAAGATCAACGCCCTCATCGAGGCTGGCGTATACCCCAAGAAAATCCGCGAGTTCTAGAACCAGCGTATCAACTGGCTTGTGCAGCTTTTGACAGTTCCGAAGGTCTCGCACTCTTCGCAGTCAAGCCCTCTCAGCGGGCAGGTGCACATAACCTCGAAAGCCGACTTCTTAAGGTTCATCCCCAATATCCAGTGCCATCCGAAAGGATCGGCACTGTTTATTATGGCCGGACGGTGCATCTGGGAATAAATGTCATAAGACCTGTTCACACCACCACCGAAATTAAGCTGGGCCGCCATGCCGAGCGTGCCCACAAGGACACTATCCCCAATATTAAAAAACGGAATAAACACTATTTGACTATTGATTAATTTTGTTAGTTTATTTTAACTTTAATTTTTGTTACCGCTCATCAATCATACTCTATCATTATGAAACGATTTTCATTGATTTTTGCATCACTAATCTTCTTGATTTCTTGCGAATGGGGGGAGTATTTCCATATAAACTGGGGATGGAATGGGCTATATGACGGTTATTTTGCCAAGGGGACATTTGATCCACAAGGAGGCAGGGAAACCTATTCTGACAGCATAGATAATGAAACATATTGGTATAATGTTGACGAGACTCTAAAGCCATATACTTGGAGTTTTAGATATATTACATACGATATATAATATGAAATACTTGAAGAGTTTTATCATATCACTTTTTGTGATGTTTTGCATTATTGGATGCTCAAAAGACGAAGATTCTTATCCATCGCCATTGAAAGAAGATTGCAAAATAGTGATCTGTTTTGACAATCAGACAAACCACCATATCTATTTCGAAGTCAATCACCCTTCGTGGCATGTCAGTAACATAGAAATACAACCAATGGCCAAATGGGAGTATACAATTGCTATGAAACGTGGGGAACAGAACGTATTCATTTTACCAATGAGGGCATGCACCATCTATGTGGATGGTGAAATGACGGCGTACTTTGAGGCCAAGGCAGATAGCACGCTTCCTACGTACGTGCCTCTGTCGGACAAAAGTTTTTCTGTGGAGATGTATAAGGCAACGAAAGAATCCGTTAGAAAAGGCGTTTATACATTCACGATAACAGAGACAACTGTTGAAGCTTGGAAATCCGCGAGTTCTAGAACCAGCGTATCAGTCGGAACTGACTTGTGCAGCTTTTGACTGTTCCGAAGGTTTCGCACTCTTCGCAGTCAAACCCCTTGAGCGGGTAGGTGCAGATAACCTCAAAGGCCGACTTCTTCAGGTTCATTCCCAATATCCAGTGCCATCCGAAAGGATCGGCACTGTTTTTTATGTCCGGACGGTGCATCTGTGAATAGATGTCGAACGACCAGTTGACGCCACCGCCGAGATACATATATGCAGGTATCAGTGCATCACTCGATCCGGCCTTGAGAAGCAGGCTCACAGGTGTCATCACGCGACCGTAGTGGAAGTTGTAGCTGACATCAAAATGGGATGCGGGGGCTGATGAGGGAAGACACAGAGAGCCGGCCTCGAAATATGCCTCGGGACGGATGGCAAGGTGGTTGCCAAGATTCAGCTGAGCCGCCAGGCCGAGCGAACCCACAAGGTTGCTCTTGCCGTTGAATGCGCTCTCTTTTGCAAACACAGCCCTTGTGCCGCCGATACCTGCGGTTGCACCAAACTCAAAGAGCTCTCTGCCACGGTGAATCTTTGCCACGCGGCCGGAAGACTGCAGGCTTTCTCCGTCAGCTGCAGCCGCCATAACGTCTGCAAGATATCCTGTAATCTTTTCAAGCCCTTCGAAATCAATGTATTCCACATCGTCACCTGGTTTGTGATACGGTGATTTGAGACCTGTTGACACAGCCAGAGTAGGCACACGCATCACTGCAAAGCCCTGAGTGTCGGTGGCGGTATAGAGCGAGCCCTCGAACCCTTTGGTGTCCAGTACTATCCCGTGCGCTGCTGCAATCTCTTCCAGAACATCAGCACCATGCTTGACAGTGTTCACCCCTTCCACCTCCAGCCTGCCGTTGGCACGCAGCCAGCCAACCATGTCGGCGCTGACCATCAGGCACACCTTATGCGGCCTGTGGATCCATACATCTTCATTGTCCTTTTCATAGACTTCAAGCGGTGCAAGCGTCTTTGCCAGGGCTGTAGAGCCATAAAGGCCCACTTCTTCTGCATCAAAGGCCGCAAACATCACGGTGCGTTTCAACTCACTCCTTCTGGCAGCCAGGATGCGCGCCACCTCAATCAGGGCCGAGGTGCCCGAAGCATTGTCGTCGGCACCGTTGTAGACCTCTCCGCCCATGATGCCGAGATGGTCATAATGCGCACCTATTATCACTACTTCATCCTTCAGCACAGGGTCGCTGCCCTCCAGCATGCCGATGACATTGCAATACTTGTCGCCTTCGCCAAGAACGCCGCCTTTGTCGAAATAGGCATAATATGTAGTGTCTCCAAAGGGTTTGAGCCCGATCTGCGCAAACTGGTCGGCAATGTAGGTTGCGGCAAGGCGGGCAGTCGCAGTGCCAGCCTCACGTCCGCACATCGAATCTGAGGCAAGATATCCGAGATGCTGCTGGAGCCTCTCCTTTACAGTGGGTTCTGTCTGAGCAGATACAGTGATACAGGTCAGGGCCAGGGCCGCTGACAGCATTATTCTTTTAACCATATCAGATTATTTGAGTTTCTGAAGCACCACGCATGAGTTGTGGCCGCCGAAACCGAAGCTGTTGCTGAGCGCAACGTTGACCTCGCGGCGCTGTGGCTTGTTGAATGTATAGTTGAGCGAGTAGTCGATCTCCTCGTCTTCTGTTTCAAAATTGATGGTGGGCGGAATAATGCCGTCCTGGATGGCGTGGATGCAGGCAATTGCCTCAACCGCACCTGCAGCTCCCAGCAGATGGCCCGTCATGGACTTGGTGGAGCTGATGTTGAGCTTGTATGCCGACTCGCCGAACACCTGCTTTATGGCAAGCACTTCGGCTATGTCGCCCAGATGTGTGGAAGTGCCGTGGGCATTGATGTAATCCACGTCTGCCGGGCTGATACCGGCATCGTCAAGGGCATTCTGCATTGCAAGCATGGCCCCTGAGCCCTGAGGGTCTGGAGCAGTGAAATGGTATGCATCGGCAGACATTCCGATGCCTGTGAGCTCTGCATAGATCTTCGCCCCACGGCGCACTGCATGCTCATATTCTTCAAGCACCAGTACACCGGCACCTTCTGCCATTACAAAACCGTCGCGGCCTTTGTCGAAGGGGCGGGAAGCACCTGCGCAGTCGTCGTTTCTTGTGGAGAGGGCGCGCATCGAGTTGAAGCTGCCCACACCTGCCGTGGCTATGGGTGCCTCCGCACCACCTACCAGCACCACGTCGGCGCGTGATGTCTGAATCATCTGCGCGCCAACGCACATACTCTCTGAAGCAGTGGCACAGGCGGCAGTGACACCGAAATTGGGGCCGCGGAAACCATATCTGATGGAGATGTGGCCGGCAGCCATGTCGGTGATTATCTTGGGTATAAGAAACGGGCTATACCGAGGGGGTTCACCCACGGTATAGTCCGCTACTTCTCTTGAGAAAGTTTCAAGACCGCCGACTCCTGATGATACCAGCACACCTACGCGGTTTTTATCGATGCTTTCATCTGTATCAAGACCACTGTCCTTCACCGCCTCCTGAGCGGCAACCAGGGCAAACTGGGTATACAGATCGTATTTGTTGGCCTCCTTGCGGGTAAACCCGAATTTCAGGAAATCGAAGTCTTTGACTTCGCATGCAAATCTTGTCTGGAAGAGAGACGCGTCAAAACGGGTTATCGGTGCTGCTCCACTTTTCCCTTCGTCGAGTGACTGGAAGAATTCAGGAACATCATCTCCAATCGGGTTGATTGTCCCGATACCGGTTACGACGACTCTCTTGAACTGCATATACTATTTGTTGACGTTCTCCTCGATGTATTTGATTGCGTCGCCTACAGTGGCGATTTTCTCAGCAACCTCGGGGGGGATAGTGGGGATACCGAATACTTTCTCAAATTCCATGATGAGCTCTACTGTGTCGAGAGAATCTGCACCAAGGTCATTTGTAAGGCTTGCCTCGGGGCGAACCTCGCTTTCATCAACGCCAAGCTTGTCGGCGATAATGGCAGTTACTTTTGAAGCAATTTCTTCCATTTCTTAAAAGATATTTAATTAATAAACAGATTTCGTTTGAGTTTTTACAATTATTGGGAACGCAAATATAGGTAATTTTTCTTAAATGGCAAATCAGCGGTTTTTTCGTATATTTGCCGATATGAAAAACATCGTCATATTCGCTTCCGGCTCCGGCACCAATGCCGAGAACCTTATCAACTATTTTGCGGGGTCGGCTGAATTCAAAATCAGTGCCGTCCTCTGCAACAAGCCCGACGCCTTCGTCCTGGAGCGCGCAAAGAGGCTCAACGTACCCACGCACATCTTCAACCGCGACGACCTGTGGGGCGGACGCGTGGAGGAGATCCTCAAATCTTACGACGCATGGGCCCTCATCCTTGCAGGCTTCCTCATGATGGTTCCTCCTCAGATCGTGAAGGCCTACCCCGGCCGCATCATCAACATCCACCCCGCCCTGCTTCCAAAATATGGCGGCAAGGGGATGCACGGCATGCATGTGCACGAAGCAGTGGTGGCCAACAAAGAGGTTGAAAGCGGCATCACCATCCATCTTGTAGACGAACAGTACGACCACGGCACCATCCTGTTCCAGGCACATTGCGATGTGCTCCCCTGCGACACTGCGCATGACGTGGCAGCAAAGATCCATCTCCTCGAGCAGGAGCACTTCCCAGAAGTAGTGGACGGATATCTTTGCAATTTGATAAAATAGTCTTACCTTCGCCCACGGATTTGCTCTGGTGGTGGAACTGGTAGACACGCAGGACTTAAAATCCTGTGGGCAGCAATGTCCGTACGGGTTCAAT
>JAZLJK010000034.1:0-3628 GCA_045617865.1 Bacteroidales bacterium
AGATTCTGTACCTGTCGCAGGGACGAGACCGAAGAATGCGCCGTCAGAACGACTGTAGACGGCTGTTCCTTCACCACCGACTTCACCCAGATAACATACTGCGAACCAACCGTTGTATGATCCACCCCAACCCCAGTTGATGTGAATCTCATTGTTGGAATTATATCCATCACAGACAAGAGCATGGCCTGAATTCGCATATTTGTTCTGACCGTGGTAGATCAAAGGATGATTCTGGACAAGTTCGGACTTGATCATATTGAACCACTGCTGGTTGGTATAACTGCTTCTGGAAAGACTTACAGCATCTGGTGAATAGGACATATGGTCGATCATAGCGCTCATTGCATAGTTGGTAACTGCACCTGAGCCGCTTGGGCCGTAATCCATCTCAACCATGGCACCACAATGATATATGATGTCAGCGACTTCGCTGAGCTGGTTGTCATTCCAGTCAGTAGCCGATGAATAAAAAGAATCCCAAGCATCGGTTGTAGGAAGACCAGCCCAATGATATTCATAATTGCTGATATCAATTGAAGGTATGGTATAGCCGTATGATTCTGAAGTGTACCCACTGATTGTGCCTGTACCGGTCTCCGGCCACTGGTGGAAACGCATGATGATGGCCATCGCAGCGGCTACACATCCTGCGTAGCAGTGACCACCGCTGCCTCCGGATACGACTACAGGACACTTGGCATTGTACGGGCTGCCCTGGTTCCAGAGGGCGGTGCCGGCATTGCCGTCCTTATCTATGACCAAATAGTCCACAGGAGTTGAACTTCCTGCCTTGGTCATCACACTATATGCCGTCCATGCCTGCTTGATTTCAGGGGTCTGAGCAAGTCCCTGATTTCTGGCTGCGAAGATATTGTATTCGACATCTCCGAGGAGAGATTTCATATTGTCCGGCATATTGTCCGGATCGAATGTGCCTTCTCCGTGCATGAGCACAGGGGTGGCGCAGTCATCGGCAGCAATGATAGCCCACTGTCCATTGCCGTCAAAAACATAGAATGCTGGATAAACGTCACCATACACTTTGTCTCCGAGGCCGTTCCATACATATTGCACGCTGGAAGCGCCAAGAACATTTTTTGCTACATTTTCAGCCTGGCTCTTGGTTACAACACCTGCAAAGGCTGATACTCCTGTCAGAAATATGACTAATGAAAAAATGAACTTCCTCATACTCTACTCAATTGCAAAGATGAAACCGATATTGTTTGTCTTGTCCTCAAGCCAGACGCAGTCATCTGTCATCTTGACCACCTTGCAGGAAGTCTCGGACTTTGTACCGTTGATATCCGATGATACTGTATAAGTCTCACCTACGGTCAGAGTGCCGGACGCAATCTCGAAGATAGCGTAACTGTTGGTAGCCATGTCCGCCAGCTTGAAAGTCCTGTAGCTGGAGCCTGTCCCGTAAGACATCTGGTCGTTGTCATCATCATACAGTTTCACACCAGTCGGAGCAGTGGTATTGGTCTTACTGTAAGAACCGAAAGCTGTCAATGCCGTGAAAGGAGTGTTCTCAGGTATGTCGGTCCTCTTGACAGTGATATTGTAGTACTTTCCTTCTACAAAGCTTATCTCGCTCGTACGGTGGAATTTGTAAGTCTTGCCCGCTGCATCCGTAGCACTCAGGTTAAGATTTGTATATTTACCAGGTGCGAGAGTAATGAATGCGGTCAAAGTGTCGTTCGCTGCTACATCAATTCCGCTGTCGCCACCTAATGAAAGGGTGATCACATCAGTGGCGGAACGGCTCGGTGTGAGGACACCGGTCGAAATGTCGATGGTTCCAGTATTGGCAACACCCTCGTCTGCAGAAACCGTAATAGCCTTGATATTGGCCGCGTCAGTTGTCAGAAGAGAAACTTTCAGCCAAGTCACTTTATGGTTAAAACTGAAGTTACCGGCGTTATTGGCAACAGCTGCTTTTGCCCAGCAGTAATCGTAAGCTGCAAGATGTGCTGAAGAAGCGTCTGATGCCTGAGCCTGCCCTGAAAAACTCAAAGAAACAGCAGGCAAACTGGCAAGTTGAAATGTTTGCGACGGATAAAGAGCCGCAAAGTCTCCGTCTTCCAGAGTATAACTATTTGGCTTGAAAGAAGCGGACTTCACATTAGCAGCATCCGGGAGAAGAGCATAAATCATCGCTGCATTGGAATTTTCTTTCAATGAAAAGACATTGATCTGCTCGTCTTCGACAAAAGAGAAGGTAAAATCACTGGCCAAAGCCTTTGTGCTGGGTTCATCACCGCTTTCAGGGTCAGAAATGGATGCAGACAGGCCGTCAGGCAACTTTGCCTGGTTTTCTGTGAAAGAGTCGGTACATGATGCCATCATTGCCAAAGCAACAACGGGTAACGCAATTTTAGAATAGTTCATACCTACATTTTTGTTAAATTATTAATCTCCTTCGACGTCACCACCACTTTCCGGATCATCGAGACTTGCGGAAGGTGACCCGCATACAATTGTTTGAGCCAGGACTTGAATCACTCTGACTTCAGGCGAAGAGTAAATCCCTTCATTAGTCATTTTTGTAATCATAATTGAATGTTTGAACTGTTAATATTTAATACTTAATTACTCCTTATAAAGCCCCTCTCGCGAAAGGAGATGGTTAAGGTTTGCTATGCCATAGGAAACCACGGCGTTCACGACAGCCGAATGTTCCATATATTCAGGGATGAGTTTGTCGAAAAGGTCATCCTCCGTATGCCAGATGTCACGATATACGAAATCGTATCCGAGAGCATCCGTCTCCGTGAAGGAGATGGCTGGCAGCCCGTTTATCCTGAAATGAGCATGGTCTGATCCACCCGCACTCGTTGGACGCTCCTGAGGCTCTTCGCGCTTTATCACAGAGAAAGGCATGGACTCCGAATAGTTCATTATCGGCTTGCAGACCTCCACGAAGTCATCATACATTGCCGGAGGCACGGAGATGGAAGTCGTGGCGAGAGGGCCGCCGTCACGGTTGAAATAGTTTGAAATCTTGTTCCACGGAATGGTCTTGTTGTGGACGAAATACTTCGAGCCGAGAAGGCCGTACTCCTCAGCGGTCCAGATACAGAACATGATGGTGCGCTTCGGCTTTGCGCCGGCAGCGGCCAGGAGTCTTGCTGCCTCCATGGTCACAGACACTCCGTTGCAGTCATCCACTGACCCGGTGGCGATATCGAAAGCGTCAAGATGTCCTCCGAGAAGCACGTACTCGTCCGGGTACTTGCTGCCGCGCATGATGCCTATGATGTTGTTGTACTTGACTGGTCCCGGGAAGAAATGGTTTCTGATGTCAAACTCCAGCAGGAAGTCCTGACGGTCAACCGCCTTCTGCTTCACCACCGCGAACTGATGCTCGTCAAGGATGATGTCGCACGCCTTCGGGAGATTGTCCATCGTGATGTCAAAGCATGTCGCGCGGTTGTAGAGGACCTGCATCGGGAGTGCGCCGGGGCGGATGAATCCGAGCACGCCGGCCTCGACCATCTGACGGTAGAAAGGCACGGCAGCCTTTTCGCCTGCGGCAAGGTTGGCGGCGCGTGTCGAATCAGCCTTGGCGCTGGCATCGATGGCCAGGCCGCTGGTCGGGCCGCTTTCCACGAGCACCCAG
>JAZLJK010000035.1:0-9508 GCA_045617865.1 Bacteroidales bacterium
GAGCTCCGCTCCTACATTCACTACTACAATTATGACCGTATAAAGTTGAGACTAAAAGGAAAGAGTCCGGTGCAATACCGAACTCTTTACCAATAAGCTTTTAATGTTAAACCGTCCAACTTTTGGGGTTCATGTCATTTCGGAGGGGCTGTTTTATTTAAATAGCTAATAATCAGTGATATCCGCGCCACGGTGGTTGTGGGACTGACTGCAAAGCACTTTGGCGTATGTAAAGTAGCGAAAATTCTGTAATGCAGAATAGATATTATATTTTATTTTGAGATATAGAATAATTGGCGTAATATTGCAGACAGAAAGATTTAGTGGTATGAGGATAATCACGAAAAGAAAGATTGAGGAGTTTTATAGTCAGGAAGGTCACTCGGACTGCCGTGTGGCATTGGAGAGATGGCATCAGAAAGTTCTTCGGGCTGAATGGAAGAATTTCTCTGATATGAGGAAAGACTTTCCGAGTGCGGATTATGTGGGCAACCAGCATTATGTGTTCAATATCAAAGGGAATAACTATAGGCTGGTGGTGGTCGTGATGTTCACTCCCGGGTTGGTCTATATCCGTTGGGTAGGGACACATAAGGAGTATGAAAAGATAAACTGCAGCATTGTATAGGAGAATTTGCTATGGATATTACAAAAGAGAAGTACGAATATGCCCAGGGGCGCATAGATGCGCTGCTTCCACTCATTACGGAAAATACTCCGCAAGAAGACCCGTTAATGTTGGAGCTTATGATTGTGACTGACATCGTCGAGGCTTATGAGGCCGAAAACTGCCAGATTCCGGTTCCGACTCTGGGTGAGATAATCTACGATGCTCTTGATACCGCTGGAATGACTGCAAAGCAGCTGGCAGAAAAGATCGGGGTCAGCCCGAGCCGGATCAGCGATTATATCCACAACCGTTGTGAACCTACGCTGAAGATTGCGCGGCAGCTGTGCCAGGTCCTTAACATCTCTCCTGCCGAGATGCTCGGTATTACAGCTTAGGGAACGTGGGATTTTGTCGCACTGCGCTCTGCTTGTGGCCCGCCGAACCCCCGTCTCAACTGGGATTTCGTCGTGGCTGACGCCACTCCGACATCCCCTCCCCGCTGCCGCGGGGGCCCTGAAAACCGTCATGAAAAAAACCGATGCTCGAGCAAGCTCGGCACCGGTTTGTTTTCATTCCGCTTTTCGTTGAGATAGGGGGATTCGAACCTCCACAGACAGAACCAAAATCTGTAGTGCTACCATTACACCATATCTCAGTCTGCCATAACCCGTATGGTGGCGCAAATATAATGATTTTTTTGATTTCAGCGGCGGGCCTTGAAAAATTCTGAGACGAGCGTGCCGCACTCATCGGCCAGAATGCCCTGCTGCACAGTGGTTCTGGGATGAAGCAGAGAAGGGGTGAAGAGTGAGAAGCCGCGCTTGGGGTCGGCGGCACCGTACACTATGCGTCCTATCTGGGCCCAAGCCAGAGCGGCGGCGCACATGGGGCAGGGCTCCACTGTGACGTAGATGGTGCACTCTGAAAGATACTTGCCGCCGAGATAGTCGGTGGCGGCTGTGATGGAGAGCATCTCGGCGTGGGCGGTGGGGTCGTTGAGAGTTTCGGTGAGGTTGTGGGCCCGTGCAATGACACGGCCTCCGCATACTATGACAGCTCCGATGGGAATCTCGCCCTGTTCACCTGCCTGGCGTGCCTGCGCAAGGGCTTCACGCATATATTTTATGTCAATTTCTTCCATAATGTTGGGTAATTCAACCGCAATTTAGCAAATTTGTGACAATTATGACAAATTGTCACGAAAAGCGGCGTGGCACTCAATTTGTCTTAATATGAGCCACCCTGAACAAGGAACAAATCAAAAAATAAATATAAAATTCTTAACATTATGATCAAACCATTGGCAGACAGAGTATTGGTAGAGCCTAAAGAGGCAGAGACCAAGACAGCGAGCGGACTTTTCATCCCCGATTCAGCAAAAGAAAAACCCCAGCAGGGTGTTGTCATCGCAACAGGCCCCGGCAAGAGCGACGAGAAGATGGAACTCAAACCCGGTGATACAGTCATGTATGGCAAATATGCAGGTCAGGAAGTGTCTTGCGACGGCAAGGACTACCTCATCATGCGTCAGAGCGACATCATAGCAACTATCGAGTAATCATTTAAAAAGAAATTATCATGGCAAAAGATATAAAATTCAACATTGAAGCACGCAACCTCATGAAAGAGGGTGCAGATGCTCTTGCAAATGCAGTAAAGGTAACCCTCGGCCCCAAAGGCCGCAACGTCATCATTGACAAGAAGTTCGGTGCGCCCCACGTAACCAAGGACGGTGTGTCTGTGGCAAAGGAGATTGAGCTGGAAGACCGCTTCCAGAACATGGGTGCCCAGATGGTGAAGCAGGTTGCTTCCAAGACCAACGATCAGGCAGGTGACGGTACAACCACCGCAACAGTGCTTGCCCAGGCAATCATCAATGTGGGTCTGAAGAATGTCACTGCAGGTGCAAACCCTATGGACCTCAAGCGTGGTATCGACAAGGCTGTCGCAGCTGTTGTTGATGACCTCCACAAGCAGAGCCAGGAAGTTGACGACGACTACTCTAAGATCGAGCAGGTTGCAACCATCTCTGCAAACAACGACGAGACCATCGGCCGCCTTATCGCAGAAGCCATGAGCAAAGTGAAGAAAGACGGTGTCATCACAGTTGAAGAGGGCAAGGGTACAGAGACAGAGGTGAAAGTGGTTGAAGGTATGCAGTTCGACCGCGGTTACATCTCTGCATATTTCATGACCAACCCCGACAAGATGGAGACTACTCTCGAGCAGCCGTATATCCTTATCACAGATAAGAAGATCTCTGCAATGAAAGATCTTATGCCTATCCTCGAGCCCGTTGCACGCGAAGGCCGCGCACTCCTCATCATCGCTGAGGATGTAGACGGTGAGGCTCTCACAACACTGGTTGTGAACAAGCTCCGCGGCACACTCAAGGTGGCTGCAGTGAAGGCTCCCGGCTTCGGCGACCGCCGCAAGGAGATGCTTCAGGACATCGCCATCCTTACAGGCGGTGCAGTGATCAGCGAAGAGCGCGGCTACACTTTCGAGAACGCCACAGTCGATATGCTGGGCCAGGCAGAGAAAGTGTCGATCGACAAGGACACCACCACTATCGTAGACGGTGCAGGCGATCCCAATGAGGTCAAGATGCGCGCAGACCAGATCCGTTCACAGATCGAGTCTACCAACAGCGACTACGACCGTGAGAAGTTCCAGGAGCGTCTTGGCAAACTGGCAGGCGGTGTGGCAGTGCTTTCAGTGGGTGCAGCAAGCGAGATTGAGATGAAAGAGAAGAAAGACCGCGTCGAGGACGCACTCAATGCAACCCGCGCAGCTGTTGAGGAAGGTATCATCGCAGGTGGCGGAGTCGCTTACATCCGCGCAATCGAAGCTCTCAAGGGCCTCAAGGGTGCCAACGAAGACGAGCAGACAGGTATCAACATCGTTGCACGCGCAATCGAGGAGCCTCTCCGCACTATCGTTGAGAACGCAGGTGTCGAGGGCAGCGTAGTAGTTCAGAAGGTTAAAGAGGGCAAGGCTGACTTCGGTTACAATGCACGCGCCGACAGATATGAGAATCTGCTTGCAGCGGGTGTGATCGATCCTACCAAGGTTACCCGCGTGGCTCTGGAGAATGCAGCGTCAGTTGCAGGCATGTTCCTCGCAACTGAGTGCGCAATCACCGACCTTCCCGAGGAGACTCCCGCAATGATGCCCAATCCCAACGCAGGCATGGGCGGCATGATGTAACATCCATTCACACAGTGTGACAAATCGTTTTGAGATGAAAAGGACAAGAGCGTTACTCGTTTTGGTGTTTGCCGTATTCTTTGCGGCTGTGTCATGTATTGAGAAGAATGATGACCCCCTCGATCCGAAAGATATAGTGGAGAATGCCGGGGGAGGTGTGCTGCGTCTTACTGTGAAGGGGGCTAAGCTTTATACTGTCAGCAGTATAGAGATTTCATACGCAAATCCGGAGGCCCCCATTGGGGAAGGCAGCGGAGCGAGAGATATGTTTGGTGTGGATGTGCCTGATGTCCAGCTTAATGAGAAAGATGGCATACAGTTCGAGTTTGCCATGGCTCACAGAACATATAAGGATGTGCAGGTGAAGTTCATGTTCACCGACCGCGAGCCGGTGGAGGTGACAATCTTCGAAACAATGGAACTTGGCCGTGGCACCGTGACGCAGGCGGAGGTCATCATGCCCGAGATACCCGGTTATGCCGCCGGCAGGCTGGTAAGGCTTGACAAGAGCTGGGATGTGCAGCCGTCTGTGATGATAGACAAGGCTGCAGGGATGGCAGGTTTTGAACAAGGCACATTACAATATGGACTTCTGATGCTTCTCCTGAACCAGTTTATCGTGAATCCGGTTCATCTGGACCGCATCATCTATTATACCACCGACCCTTCCGGCGACTTGGTGGAGGCATCGGGCGTGGTGGCGCGTCAGTGCAGCGCGACTGGCAGTCCTCTTGAGTATGGCAGGATGGTGAGCTTCCAGCATGGCACCTGCAGCATAGCCGCTGCTCCTTCCTATCAGAGCGACATCACTGCAGAGCTCCTGCCGGTGGCTGTCAAAAATCCAGACAAGTTTACTGAGAACTTTGTCGCTGTGATGGCCGACTATCTCGGTTATGGTGCAAGCCAGACTGCCGATCTCCAGCATCCATATATGCACACAGCACTCACCGGCAGCACCTGCGCCGACATGCTCATGGCGGCTGAGGAGTTCCTGGCAGGCAGCAACATCACCATTGCAAGTGACAGGGTTGACCTTGTGGGATATTCTCAGGGCGGCGCTGCCACGGTGCAGACTCTGCTCGAGCTTGAAAGCAGAGATTTTCCCGATGAGCGTATAAATGAAGTCTGGGCAGGTGCCGGTCCATACGACCTGCTGTCTTTCTTTGACTTTTTCGTTAACAACGACAGTCTCTACGGCCGCACTGGCTTTGTGCCGTATACCTTCAGAGGAATCTGCTACGGAGAGAATATCTCTGTTGACTACAGCAAAATCTACAATCCATCCCTGATGGAGAAGGTCGACCTTGAGAATGTGTTCAGCACAAAGCAGCTGGATGAATGGCACAGCATTCTTGGCGGTGATATGAAGGCAGTCCTGCATCCTGATTTCTTCAAGGAGAATTATGGCGGCAACTCTGACATCCTCCGGCTTTTGGAGGCTATTGAAAACAACTCGGTAGTCAAGAAGGGCGAACCCAGGAATGTGGCGAAGATCAAGCTTTACCATAGCAAGACAGATGACACAGTGCCTTTCGTATGCTCAGAAAACCTTCGCAAGGCGTGGCCCGGCCTTCAGGAGATCAACGTCCTGAATGCTCAGTCAAACCACGCAAAAGGCGGTGTGGAGTTTCTGCTTTACTACTGTGGCCTGGGCAACGTTGCGTCTCTGCTCTGAAACTGCACTCTCTGTATATGAAGGCAAGGTGTTTTCTGACAGTCATCATGATGTCTCTGGCGGCGGCAGGCTGCGGAGGCATAGAGGTGAATGTCCCGGCGGACGACCCGACGGCTGATGTGACACCGGACATGCCTCAGGATACAGTTCCGGCAGTTCCGCAGGACACTACTGAGGTGGTGCCGCTCGACACCATACCGGAAGTGACACCCGGTGTCGATACTGTGGCACACGAAGACCCGGTCCCGGTGGAATCTGTTATCCTTGACAGAGATACTCTGAGCCTGACAGCCGGTTTATGCGATACTCTTTCGGTCTCGGTGCTCCCTGAGGACGCCACTGACATGACAGTCGTATGGAGCTCTTCTGACAGCGGGGTGGCCGTGGTGAACGATGGAATAATAACGGCAGTGGGAGCCGGCTCGGCGGTAATCACGGCAGTGTCTGGTGATGCATCTGCCAGTTGCAGCGTGACAGTCAGCCGCATCGTGCAGCATCTGAGCTTCGGGACAGGGTATATGAGAATTCTCGTAGGGTCTTCTGAAAAATACATCACGGAAACTTATTATCCGCTGCCGCAGGCCCCTGACGGAGCCATGACAGAGGTCTCTTACAGTTCATCTGACCCTTCAATTGCCGAAATAAGCGGAGACCGCATCATATTCAATGATTCCGGTACTGTGACAGTGACAGCGACCGCAGCAAGTACTGCAGTATACTCGGCAGATACTGCATCTTATAGTATGAAGGTCATACTGACAGATTCATACAACCTTGAGAACCCTTCAATCAGGGCCTATCTTGATGCGGCCGAGAGACGGTACAGCGATGTCAACTACAATACAGTCTGCCTTGTCAAGTCGTACTGCGCCAACTCGTCTTCAAACAGGAAAGATATCCCGGCTCCGGCAATGGTTTATTGGGAGAAGTCATCCCCAAAAGTGTCGGCGGAAGTCATAGTCTACAACAATCCCGTTATGGATGATGATGGAGTCACAAGCGTCTACACCACTGCCGACAGCGCCGCAATATACAATCTCATCCCCGGGGAGATGTATTACTACAAGGTCGTAGAAGGCAGAGACACCATAAAGAGCGGCAGTTTTTCAACCGAAGGCAGATGCAGGATGATGAAGGTGAGCAGCATCTACGGCGCCGGACATGCCAACAACTGCCGTGACATAGGCGGAAAGAAGACCTCCGACGGCCACACCATCAGGTACGGCCTCATTTACAGAGGCACCAACATGGATGCCACCACCAACAATGAGAAGTCGATCCTAGTCGATGATATGCGCATAGGGACAGACATCGACCTGCGTGACGGAACCCCTTCCGCAGTTCATTCGACCAGCTCGTATGGTATGGGCGAGTGCAACCAGCCGTTCTATTCACAGAGGTGGGATGTAGACTATGTATATGCCGGGTTCAGCTACTTCACCGACCTGGTGAAACCGGACAGAATCCGGAAGATATTCGAGGGCATCATCAATTCGGTCACAAACGGCAGGCCCTGCTATATCCACTGTGCAGTGGGGGCAGACAGAACAGGCTATGTATGCATGCTGCTAGAGGCTGCACTTGGAGTGACTTTGAAGTGGTGTTCGATAGACTATGAGCTGACATCGTTCAGTTGTGCGGGTGACAGAAGCAGAGATGGCTCGAGCGCCGATTTCTTCTTCACTGAGGGGCGCCGCTATATCGCCGGTTACAGCAGCTCCTCGTTCTGCGAGAATGCGCGTATGATACTGCTTGATGCCGGCATCACACAGGCACAGCTTGATGCCCTCAGCAGTGCAATGCTGCAATAGCCCGCTTAAGAAACAGAATATTTAATTGTTACGATATGAATGCACTGATTGCTTCCGCTCCGATTCTTCTGGTAGTCATACTGATGATAGTATTCAACTGGCCGGCAAAGCGCGCCCTCACTTCAGGATGGGTGCTGACTGTGCTGGTGGCGAAGATTGTATGGAAACAGGACACTCTCACCACGGCTGCATGGGCGTTGGACGGCTTTCTGGAGGCCATCGGCACTTTCACCATCATCTTCGGAGCAATCCTGATAATGAACACTCTGAAGCATTCAGGGGCTGTAGTGGCAATCCAGAGGGGTTTCAACAATATCAACCCGGACCGCCGTGTGCAGGCCATCATAATCGGGTTTGTCTTCAGCGCTTTCATCGAAGGAGCGGCCGGATTCGGATCGCCTGCTGCACTTGCCGCACCGCTGCTTATCAGCCTTGGCTTCCCTCCTTTATGCGCTGCCGTGATTGCGCTCATATACAATTCCACTCCTGTCTCTTTCGGCGCTGTGGGCACTCCCACCAACATGGCTCTGGCGGTGACCATGCAGTCTGCCAAGTCTATGGGAGTCGATCCGGATCAGTACACGATGGCGCTTTCAAAATATACTGCCATCGGGCATTCGGCAGGTGCGTTTGTTATCATTTTCATCGGTCTTTTTGTGATGTGCAGGATGTTCGGTCCTGACAAGAAGGGGAAGGACGCTCTGCCGGCACTGCCGTTTGCGCTCTTCACTGCTGTTGTGTTTGACTTCTTCTATTTGATGATGGCGCTCTTCTTCGGCCCCGAGTTCCCCACTCTGGTGGGCTCGGTACTCACTCTTGCTGTGGTGATAGTTGCCGCCAAGAAGGGGTTCCTCTGCCCGAAGAAGGTATGGGACTTTGCTCCTTCCGACAAGTGGGACAAAGACTGGTGCTCGAAGCAGACAGTGAAGGCCGATTTCAACAACGGTATGAAGCTGTGGCTGGCCTGGATACCATACATCATTATAGCTTTCCTGCTGGTTGCCACAAGGCTTGACTGGTTCGGACTCAAGACACTCCTTACCGGCAATGCGTTCAAGGCGCAGATTCACGGAATCCTGGGCAATCCTGATGTGAACTGGTCATGGAACTGGGGCTGGTGTCCCGGTGTGATGCCTTTCCTGCTGGTATGCATCATCACTTTCTTCATTCATCGTGTGAGCCCAGCCAAGGTCAAGGAGGCTGTGTCAGACACTTTCAAGCAGACTCTGGGCGCTGCCATAGCGCTTTTCTTTGGAGTCTCTATGGTGTATATCTACCGCAATACCGGAATGAACGCGGCAATAGACAAGTCTATGCTTTATGTTATGGCCGAGGCGCTTGCCAGCGTCACAAAGGATGCATATCTGGCAGTGGCGCCTGTCATTGGTGTCATAGGGTCGTTCATGTCGGGCTCGAATACGGTTTCCAACACTCTCTTCGCCGGGCTGCAGTTCCAGACGGCTGTGCTTGTGGATATGAGCCCTGTGATCATAGTGGCTCTGCAGAGCATAGGCGGTGCTGCCGGCAATATGATCTGTGTGAACAATGTTGTGGCGGTGTGTGCCACTACGGGCACAGTGGGCACCGAAGGCAAGATTATCAAGACCAACATCCTGCCCTGTCTGATCTACTGTCTGGTGGTGACGATTGTCCTTGGCGCCTTCATAGTCTCCGGCGCCGATCCCCTCGGCCTCCTTGCCCGGTAAGGCACGGTTCGCTTTTGCCGCCATGCCGGCAGTAATACGTCGAGGAAGCTGCTTTATCTCCTTGGCCCAGCATGGCATGCTCAAACTGCCAGCGCAGTGCATAAGCAGCACAGCGTCACAGCCCGGAACACAATAGCCAGTTTTGTCACGAATACCGGTTTGCTTTTCTCGTACGGTGTAGCTAACTTATACAAGATAACCGTGCATAGACAGGCTGACTCTAATACATGTACAGCAGGTAATTGAAATAGGGGTTCCGCCAACATTTGCACCAAAAGTCACAATAAGGCTTAAGCAGGCATTATCCGTCTTCAGATAGAGTTAGGGGCGTTAACAATATCAGTTTGTGTTCATCCGTACATACGGATGAATCGACATCCTGCTTCTATATATTTTCAGACATTATTGCTAACTTTGTGAAACGATAACGATGAAACAATTACTGCTCATACTTTCGTTCTTTCTGTCCTGTTTGTTCAATGACGGACGGATTTCT
>JAZLJK010000036.1:0-4429 GCA_045617865.1 Bacteroidales bacterium
ATGTCGGCTGCTCGGGCGGCGGCAATCCAGGAGTCGAGCTGGAGTGCGGCGGAGCGTTTTGACTCGCAGGACCAGACAAGCCTGGCATCTTCTTTGAGGTAGTACGCCACGGAGAGGTCCCTGTTCAGCTGCAGGGCGGCATGGAGTCGGTCGATGTCCTTCTGTTCGGAGAGATCCTCGCGGTTGCGGAGCAGGATGTACTTGGTGCCTTTGACCACGCTGCTTTTGCTCACGGCATCCACGGAGGCGGATCCAGTCTTGGCGCGTTCCTCCGCCTCGCGCTTCTCCTTGCTGCGCTCATGGTTGACGATGCGCTTGCGCACTTTGTCGAGAGCCTCGTTGATGAGCTTGACGACATGGAAGTGGTCGAACACATACACGGCGTCGGGGGCGTGCGCTCTGACTGCGGAAATGTAGGCGGCCGAGAGGTCGGACGCCACGGCCTCTATCCTCACCCCGGCCTTCTGCGCCATCTTCCAGAAACCGTCGAGAGCGTCGGCGCCCTTCCCTTCGCCGACATACACGATGCGCCCGGTGTCGAGGTCCACCACTATCGTCTTGTACACATGCCCTTTCTTCACAGCGAATTCGTCGATGCCGATGACCTTCAGCCCCGAGATGTCGGGCTTGGAATAGTGGCGCTGCAGGTAGCCCTTCACCATCTCCTTCACTGTGTTCCACGACAGGTTCAGGTGCGCCGCAACGGACTTTATGGACGCCATCCTGCACAAATCCACGGCGTATCCGGCCAGCCGGTGCGTGTAGGTCGTCTGTGGATCGGCGAACTGTATGTGCTCCTGGCTCACATGGTGGCAGTGCTTGCATTCAAGCCGCTGCACCCTCATGCACAGCACCACCGGCTTTCTTCCGACGGGAACCGTGTGGAACTTCCTTGTCACCACTCCCGACCGTATCACCTCGGTACTTTTGCACCGTGGGCAATAAAGCTTCGCTTTCTTCGTTTTTATATGCAGTACTACGGTTTTTGACCTGTATTCGGCTCGGGTGCACACATGCTCTCTGACTCCGTGCTGATGGTATAAATCACCAGGGTTCATGTTTTGTCGCTTTTTATTCTTCATTTACAAAACGTTAATGAACCCTTTCTTCGTATGTCACCTAAGCAATTTTATGAAGAGCCTTATTGGTTCTTCATAAAATTGCTTAGGTGACATACGAAAAGCCATGTAGATTAGTCTGAAATATTAATGCCGAAAGAGGTTTGTGACCCCAAATCGTACCTCTTATAACCTTTGCAGATAATAACAACTCTGGCGAAGCGGGAAAAGTAGTCTCTCCGTCAAAGCCAGATGACAAAATAATCAATTTTTAGAGCCTACCTAATATAGTTGGTCCTATATTGGATGTCGGTAGAGGAATCAATACAGCAACAGATTTCTCTGCAGAAGTATAGGATTGGTTACTAATACATAATTATATGAATCGCAGATTGGTTTTATTCGTTTTGATGGTGGCTGCATTGTCGTCGGCACGCTGCCAGGAGGCCATAGAGGGCTGTGTGTGTGACGGCGGCACGAAGCAGGGCATCCCGTATGCTGCCGTGCATGTGGTGAACACCTGCGTCGGCACGTACTGCAACGAGGCGGGGCAATTTGCCTTGCATATTCCGCAAGGGATGAAGGACACCAAAGTTGTAATCTCGTCGCTTGGGTACAGCTCGGACACCATCGAGGCGCGGCAGCTGGCCAAGCGGAAAGGCAAGGTGGTCCTTGAGCCGAATGTCAGGCAGCTGCGGCCTGTGGAGGTTGTGGAGTATGGCTCGGCGCGAAAGCTGTTGGAGGAGGTCTTTAGGCGCATCCCCGAGAATTACCGCGTCGAGGATGCGGTGGGGATATGGCAATACCGCAACCGACAGATGCTCAACGACAGCCTGTTTGTCAAGAGCGAAGGCCTGATGCGAATGTATATGCAGCCATATAATGGCAAACCGCTCAAGGCCCATCACGGCCCGAATTCGAGCCAATGGGACGAAGAGCTGTACCGCTTATATCAGCGTCTTGACACGGTGTTGGTTTACAACAAGGCGTACTGGCGCAGCCTGATAGGCTCCGACAGCCTGGACAGGATGATGCTTGTGGACAGGTTCAGTAAGCCGTCGGATTGCTGGAGAGCTGCTTTGACTGACATTGTATTTGGTGGCAAGAAAACAAGGAACCTCATATTATCAAAGAAGTCGAAGTTTGTGATGGAAACCTTCTCGCAGGACGGCAAGGGCTATTACCGCGTCACGGCGACAATTCCTGTGAAACTCTTGGACACCTGCTACACGGCAGTCTTTGTAATCACGAAAGACGAGCTGGCCATAGTGGATGCGGTATGTGAGATTCCGCGTTTCACGTATAAGCCTAAGATTTACTTCACCAGCCATCCCTATTGCGAGGACGAGCAGAGCGCTTCAAGGACACATTACTGCTATCATAAATATAACGGCCGCTACCAGCTTGATTTCGTCCAGTATGAATATGAGTATTGGTATAAGTTCACGCTGGAGGCGAAGGAACGAGGCTGCCGTTCGACCCGCCTGAAGATAAGCGGCAAGGAGGAGTGCATCCTGGCGGAGCACACCTACGAGGGCGTGGCGGAATACAAGCGCCGCTATGTCGATAACGAGCACCCCCGCACCGAGGAGAACGTCAGAGAGACCGAGCGCATCCTCCGCCAGCCGCACAATAAGATACCTTGGTGATTGCCAATCTCTTTTGACAGTTATACTATTGTAAAGATTAGTCTGAAATATTAATGCCGAAAGAGGTTTGTGACCCAAAATCGTACCTCTTATAACCTTTGCAGATAATAACAACTCTGGCGAAGCGGGAAAAGTAAGCTCTCCGTCAAAGCCAGATGACAAAAATAATCAATTTTTAGAGCCTACCATTAATTATTCCCACTCTCATAGTTTTATATATCGGAGAAAGTATATATCTTCATAAAATAATATTTATTAGATGATGAAACGTTTTTTTTGTATAATGATTCTATGTCTTTCATTCGCTTCAGTTTGGGGACAGAATAGTGTTGTCACGGGTTGTGTCAAGGATGATAAGGCCAATCCTCTGCCATTTACTTCCGTCAGTTTGGGCGCAGATGGTCGTGTTGTTGCAGGTGCTGTCGCGGATAATGATGGAAATTTTTCGATAAAGGCCAACCCAGGTCAATATGAGCTTGTTGTGCAATTTGTCGGGTATGAGAAGAAAACAGTTCCCATCACAGTGGTGGCAGGTAAGAATAAGTTGGGTGTTATCGAATTGGAGGAAGTGGCCCGTACGCTTGGCGAAGTTTCGATTGTTGCCCAAGCTGATTCTAAGAAGACCACGGTTGAGCATACTAGCATCAATGCCGATGCGAGTATGTCAGGAGCCAAAGGCTCTGTGCTGGACTTGCTCCGCACGGCTTCGGCTGTGGAGGTTGCCGCAGATGGCACAGTTTCCGTCAGAGGCAACCGCAACGTTCTCGTCCTGATAGATGGAGTGCCGACAACGATGACCGATTTGTCGGCTCTGCCTTCGGCTAACGTCAAGAGCGTGGATATCATCACGAACCCAGATGCAAGGTTTGATGCTGAGGGCACGGGCGGCATCATCAACATTGTTTCCAAAAAGCAGATGGCTACGGGCTTAAGCGGCATGGTGGGGGCGAATTACGGCTTTAACCATTTTGTAAATGGAAATATCGGCTTGTCGTATAATACGCCTAAGGTTTCCTGGCGGTTCAATTACAACACAAAGTATGAGGATGACCTCATTGACGGCCACCTTTATCGACAGTTTGTGGCTACGGGCAACAGAATCAATCAGGATATCGCCTCTGCAAAGACGACATTTAACACAAATGTCGGGGCGGGCGCGACCTTCCGCATAGATAAGAAAAACGCCCTCGGAGCCAACATAAAACTCGTCATTCCTCGAGTGAATACGAAGCAGAATTTCCATAATACATATATTACAGACGGCTTGTTGAGTGAGGAGAACCGCTACAGCGATGTGTCGTGGAACAGGGAAAACATCGATGCAAGCGTCAATTGGCGGCATGTTATGGTTCCCAAGAAATCAGAATATACCATTCAGGCAAATGTGTCTAAAATATGGGGTCATAGGCCGTCGTTCTACTTCTTGGAAGGCGATTCGGTTAACAAATCCAATTCAGGCGGCAGTCCGCTCAACAGCTCTATACAGTCCGATTTCAAGTTCATGTTTGAGCCAGGAACGCTTGAGACTGGTGTGAAGATGTCGTTCAGACGCAACGATCAGTTCTCGGATTTCTATACCCGCAAGAGTGGGAGCTGGGTGAGCGACGAACAATTCAGCACAGACCTCATCCATCAAGAGTATGTGCCTGCTGCCTACGCGCTGTTTTCTTCAAAAGAGAAGGGGCGGTTCTCGTATAAGGCTGGCCTTCGTGCGGAATATAG
>JAZLJK010000037.1:0-14965 GCA_045617865.1 Bacteroidales bacterium
GGTCTCCGCTGCCTTTGTGGTGGTGTACTTCACCCATGAGTCCGGGCATGTCACCGTGAAGTCCACGTTCGCTGACACCTTCATCTCGAGCGAACCGCCCTCTGCGCCTATGGTATAGGCCGTCTGCAGCCCGTTGATGACAGCAGGATCCTCCACTACGGGATCCACCGGATCTTTGCATGACACCGCTCCCGCGATGATTGCAAGCATCATTAAAATGTTGATTAGTTTCTTCATTACGTTTTGAATTAGTTGTTAAGTGTTATAAGAATAAATGATCATTCGTGGATAAACCTTACAAAAATAGCATTGATTTTCAAAAAATACAACTACAGAACAGCGTTGAAGGCATTTGGGATGTAATTTACATCCATTTCCTGACCGTCCACAACCACCGTCACAACATCAAATATTATCTCCTTGTGGGTCGGATGCAGGGCGAACCAAGTCTTGGCCGCACTAACCAGATTCCTGATTTTAGCACGGGAAACATTTTCAACAGGATTGAACCCGGCTCCAGAATGGAGTGTCTTCACCTCGACAATCCTCACTGAATCAGCATTTTCAACAATAAGATCAACTTCATAGTGACCAGTACGCCAGTTTCGCGCAACAAGAGAGAACCCCTCATTTTCAAGACATTCCAGCGCCAGATCCTCCCCACTTCTTCCCAACAATCCTCTTTTGTTCACTATTTGAAATGTTTCAGAAATTTAAAAATGACAAGCTTTAAAATATATCCAATCAGCAATGCGATGGCAAACATCACTACGGCCGAACGCTGCCGGTTGCTTTCCTCAAGCAAAGCCAGTTCGCTGTCAGAGTCTGCGGCAAGGTCCAGATCAGGACTGAAAGCCGCAGGCGCCGCCCATTTCTTTATTATTCTGCCTTCGTCAAGATATGTCATGCCTCCGTTTGAACGGTTGAATGTCATCAGAAGCTTGTGGTCTGCAAGTCCCGGGAAAGTGTCGCAGGCCATAGGGTCGGTACAGAGATAGTCATCTGTCTCAACGATTCCGTCCGCCTCCGCCGACTCAATGTCACCATATAGCATGCTCATCACTGTCATGAAGTCAAACCCCGCATCCACAGCGCGTTGACGCAGATTCTCAATATCTTTGTCGGAATATTTTCCGTAGAACCTCTCCGGGTCATATACAGACACCACAAGCAGGTTCCGGCGGGAAAGTATATCAGGTGTAATATCGGTGCCTATTATATTCTCCACATAGAAATCAGCGTCAGAAGCACTTTCAACATTTTCACCTCCTGCTGTCACTGCATCTACAAAAGTCCATGTTGAGTCAGGCAGGCTGTCAATGGTGAAAGTTGACTGTTCCCCGTCTTTCTCATAGATGAAAGTTGTCTCATAAGAGTCACCGCCGGCAGCTGGTGCAGCAACAAGGTCATTGCCGATGCTGAATCCTGAAAATTCCATCACGGGGCCGTCATGGTTCACATGACACGTGACCGCAGCACCTAAAGCGACAAAAAGTAGCAGGAATATCCACTCTGCCACAGGCTGCTCGAATTCAGATATGGAATCACGCCGGATAAAGATCACCACAGCACATGGCAGCAGTATGAGGTTCTTGAAGAAAGTCTGCCAGTTTGTGAGATGGATGGCCTCACCGAAACATCCGCAGTCAGAGATCGGGTTGAAGACAGCCAGATAAAGTGTCACAAGTGTGAAGAGTGTCATCACGACAAGCGACACCCATGACATCAGCCTTATGCGCAGCCTCACAAGCATCGAAATGCCTATTGTGAATTCAACAAGCGCAAGCGCCACAGCTGCCGGCACAACTGCAAAATCCAGGAAAGAGAGATGAAAAGCCTCGAAATATTCTTTGATGACGAGAGAAGTCCCGACAGGGTCCATCAGTTTCAGAAAACCAGAGAATACGAATACTGCTCCAAGAATCAGGCGGCACAGGCGTGTCAGGAATTTCATAGGCGGCTCTTTATCTTTTCAAAAATCATTACAGGGTCAAGCATCCTGCCGCTCTCATCCGAGCAGTCGATACGCTTGAAGCCAGGGTCCGACTCGCAGCACTCGAGATAGACGGCGCGCACCTTGCGCTGGAAATTGATATCAGCTTCGTGGATATCCTGCTTCCCTTCGAGGTAATCGCGGTCGTCGCCCTCACGGTTGTCTTTCAGACGGGCATCCACAAAATCAATGGGGACATCAAGGAAAAGGTTCAGGTCGGGACGCGGGATGCCGAACACATTATATTCAAGATTGAATATCCATTCACGCAATGCCAGCGATTTTTCACGGTCTGCAAGCTTTGAGGTCTGGAACGCGATATTTGAATAGACATAGCGGTCGAGCACCACGCAATAACCCTCTTCGAGCCATCCTTTTATGATTTTTGCCGCATCTGCGCGGTCCTCTGCGAAGAGCAATGCCACAAGCTGCGGATGCACTGCATCGTTGCTGCCATACTCCCCTTTCAGGAAGTTTGCAATAAGTTCGCCGTAGACGGGCGCATCATAACGGGGGAAATGAAGATATTTAAGTTTTTTGCCCGATCCGGCAAGATAGTCACACAACATTTTCAGCTGTGTTGATTTACCCGCACCGTCCAGTCCTTCCAAAACAATCAGCATACCGATTCTACATTTAATTATATCTTTGCAAAGATAATTATTCATTCCACAAAATGAACGAAAAGGTGAAGATAATGGGAATCGTCAATATCAATGATGATTCATTCTATGCAGCAAGCAGGGTCCACGGCACGGAAGAGTTCTGCTCACGAGTGAGGAAGATGCTTGATGAAGGAGCCGACATCATCGATATCGGGGCCTGCTCGTCACGGCCTGGCAGCACATATCCGGGCTGGCATGAGGAATGGAAGAGGCTGAAGCCCGTGCTGAAGATACTCCGCCATGAATTTCCTGCGGTGCGTTTTTCAATCGACACCTTTTCAAGCAGAATTGTCAGAAAGGCTTACCGCCGTATCGGGCATTTCATGGTCAATGACATATATGCCGGTGAGGCCGACCCGAAGATGCTGCGCACCGTGGCAGCGCTAGGGCTGGAATATGTGGCTATGCACAACCGGGACTGCAGCGCATCACACGACATTGCCGCAGATGTGGCAGCATATTTCAGAGATTTCGGAAAACAAGCGGAAGCCGCCGGAGTAAAGGAATGGATCCTTGACCCAGGTTTCGGATTCGGCAAGGATGTGCAGCAGAATCTGGAGTTGCTCGAGAGGCTGCCCGAGCTGCAATCTGCCGGCCGTGAGATTCTTGTGGGCATTTCCCGCAAAAGGATGACATACCAGCCAGCCGGCATCACGCCTGAAGAAGCCCTGGATGAGACATGCCGTCTCCATAAAACAGCGATAGAGGGCGGTGCCCTCTATCTGCGTGTTCATGATGTGGCAGCGGCAAAAGCGCTGCTGCAATAACTATCTTACCTCCCAGGTCGACCCGCTGTGCAGAAGCTCGTCCACATTGTGAACCTTTGCATTTGCCTTGACTTCCTGGAACTGCTGCTCGACATTCTCGTCATAGGTGGTGTCCTCAACGTCCCTGATCACGCCAAGCGCAACCGGCAGTTCGGGAGCCTTCATCTCTATGAGCATATTGTGCATGTATGTATCCTGAGTATGAGCGTCATGCACTAGCACATCATCAATTGTGTAACCGTCCTGCCCAACAGTCACTGCCTTTATTCTGCCGCTTTCAAGCACAAGACCCTTTTCGTTCTCTGCGCCGAAGATCATCTTCTCACCATGGCGGAGAATGATGGTACGCTCTGCACGCACCTCTTTCGCTGTGATTGCAGAATGTGCGCCGTCGTTGAAGATGACGCAGTTTGTGAGCATTTCACACACTGACGCACCTTTGTGCAGCGCTGCTGTCTCGAATATCTCCTGGTTGGTCTTTATGTCAACGTCAATGCCGCGGGCGAAGAATGTTCCGCGTGCGCCAAGCACAAGCATACCGGGTGTGAAAGGATTCTCAACAGTTCCGTAAGGCGAAGTCTTGGTGACAGCACCGAACTTTGAAGTGGGGCTGTACTGCCCTTTGGTCAGACCGTAGATCTGATTGTTGAACAAGACTATGTTGATGTCGACGTTCCTGCGGACTGCATGGATGAAATGGTTTCCGCCGATTGCCAGCGCATCACCGTCGCCGCATGCCTGCCATACGCTGAGGTCGGGACGTGCCACCTTCAGACCTGTGGAGATGGCGGTTGCACGGCCGTGGATGCTGTGGAATCCGAACGTATCCATATAATAAGGAAGACGTGATGAGCATCCGATGCCGGATACAACCACAAATCTTTCTTTGTCTATACCAAGGCTTTCGCTCACCTGGGGCATTGCGCGCTGGATTGCAGCCAGAACGGCATGGTCGCCGCAGCCGGGGCACCAGCGTACCTGCTGGTTGCTCTTGAAATCTTTTGCAGTATATTTCATGGTCATATCCTCCTATAGCATTTTTGAAGCCGCGTCCACAATCTCCTTGACGATGAACGGCTGTCCCTGAACTTTATTGTACTGGTCATACTTGAACTGAGGCAGGCAGCCGCGCAGATAATTTGCAAACTGGCCGCTGTTGAGCTCACACACAAGTATCTTCTTGAACCTGCCGAACACCTCTGCGGTATTCTTCGGAAGAGGATTGATATAGTCGAAATGAGCAAGTGATACACTCCTGCCCTCTGCCTGCAGCTCTTTTGCTGCCGTGTAGAGATGGCCGTATGTTCCACCCCATCCCACAATAAGCAGTTCGCCGCTCTCCTCACCCATCACTTCAAGTTCAGGAATGAAATCTGCAACAGCAGCTATCTTCCTTGCGCGCTGCTCTACCATATATGCATGGTTTTCAGGATCGGACGAGATGACACCTGCGGGGTTCTTCTCAAGACCTCCAACGCGGTGCTCGAGTCCAGCCTTTCCTGGAACAGCCCACTTGCGGACGAATGTCCTGGGATCTCTCTCGAACGGTTTGAACTTTTCTTCCGATGCAACTGCGAACGGGGGCACGATCTCCGGATAATCCTTCATGGAAGGTATCTTCCATGGCTCCGAACCGTTGCCGAGGAATCCTTCTGTCATAAGTATTACAGGCATCATGTGCTCCACTGCCAGTTTTGCCGCATTGAAGGCGGCATTGAAGCAGTCTGAAGGAGAATGGGCAGCCACTATGCAGACTGGGCACTCACCGTTGCGGCCGTAAAGAGCCTGCATGAGGTCTGTCTGCTCTGTCTTGGTGGGTATGCCGGTTGACGGGCCGCTGCGCTGTACATCCACAATCACAAGGGGAAGCTCTGTAATCACAGCCAGACCCATCGCCTCGCTCTTGAGGCTGAGTCCGGGCCCCGATGTGGTGGTGACAGCAAGAGCTCCGCCGTACGCCGCACCAATGGCAGTGCAGATTCCAGCAATCTCATCTTCTGCCTGCATTGTCTTGACATTCAAATTCTTGTGAAGGGCAAGCTCTTCAAGGATGCCGGTTGCTGGGGTGATGGGGTACGAACCGCAGAACAGCTGGAGGCCGCTCTTTTCAGCAGCGGCGATAAGGCCCCATGCTGTGGCCTGGTTGCCGTTGATGTTGCGGTAGGTGCCTTTCGGAAGGTCGGCCGGAGCAATTGTGTATGTATTGGCTATCGCCTGGATGTTGGCGGCATAGTTATATCCGTCGAACAGGACTTTCTTATTAGGCTCTACCAGCTGGGGTTTCTTCTTGCCGAACTTCTTCTCGAGATATGCGTATGTATATTCAAGAGGTCTGTTGAACATGAAGAAGCACATGCCCAGGGTGAACATGTTCTTCGAACGGAGGATTGATTTGGGGTCCAGACCGCTGTCCTTGAGGCTCTCTTTCGTAAGGGTCGAGATCGGGGCACAGATGATGTTGCGGTCTTCAACTTTAAGTTCTGTGAAGGGATTGTCGGTGGTGAAACCGGCCTTCTCCATACCGTCGGCATCGAATGAGTCGATGTCTACAATGATGGTTGCGGTAGGCTTTGCCCATTTGGCATTCGCTTTCAAAGCCGCAGGGTTCATGGCTACAAGCACATCGCAGAAGTCACCCGGAGTGTTGACTCCTTCCCTTCCAACGTGGACCTGGAACCCCGAAACACCAGAAACCGTGCCTTGAGGGGCACGGATTTCTGCGGGATAATCAGGGAATGTCGATATTTCGTTACCATACAACGCAGAAGCATCTGCGAAGAGTGTGCCTGTGAGCTGCATTCCGTCGCCGGAGTCACCGGCAAAACGGATTACGACGTCTTTGGCGTCAATCACCTGATGTGTCATATCAATTCTGACGCTGTACTACTGGATCTGGCTGGGAGCAACCTTTTCTGCAGGGATGCCGAGAGCTGCTTTTGCAAGAGGAAGGAGGTCTGTGCTAATCTTCTCGTCGTAATAGATGACGGGATTGGTTGACATTTCAAAGACGAATGCAAGTCCTTTCTCCTTTGCGATCTTGTCGATAGCGGCTTTTGCCTTGTCATAGATGGGAACCATCAGTGTCTGGTTCATCTGACCGAGGTCCTGCTGTGCGGTTACCTGGAACTGCTCAAGGCGACCCACCATTTCTGAAAGTTCCGCCTTTTTTGCTTCTTTTATTGCTGCTGTCCAAGTAGCAGCCTTCTGCTCGTAGGTATTGAGTTTGTTGTTGTACTCAACTTTCATTGCATCCATTTCCTCTTCAAGTTCTGTCTGGTAAGCTTTGAGTTTGACCATAGCCGAATCGGTATCGGACATCAGTGACACAAGCTCTGTTGTGTTGATGTGTCCGAATTTGAGGTTCTGTGCATTTACGCTTACTGCTACGAATGCCAGAATAAAGAGAAGTGCGATTTTTTTCATAATTATTGTTATTTTCTAAGATAATCGATTACTGCATCTGTGATGTTGTATTTCTCATCACGATAAACGATGCCTGCTGTTACTGTAAGGTCAAGGACAAGGGCGCAGCCTCTTGCTGCAGCCACTTTTGCGATAGCGTTCTCGACAACCTCCTGTATAGGTGAGATGAGTTTTTCCGAACGCTGTGTAAGGATACCTTTTTCGCCGAAGTAGCTTTCCTCTTTCTCCTTTACTTTCTTCTCGGCCTCGATGATCTCATTCTCCTTCACCTGCTGCTGTGCTGCAGAAAGGGTTGATTTCTTGGCCATATAGTTACGGTAGAGGACATCGATTGCATCGACGTCAGCCTGGATGTCTGCCTTGTATTGGTCTGCAAGCTTGTTGAGTTCATTCTGAGCATTCACGTATTCTGCGATACAACTCAGAATCTTTTCTGTGTCCACATAACCAACAGTTTGAGCAGAAGCCGCAAAAATTGATAAGAAGCTGATTGCGATAATTACAAATAACTTTTTCATATCATTGAGTGTTTAGAATTGTTGTCCGATTGTAAAGTGGAACTGACTCCTTTCCGACTTGATGGGATTGTCAAATCCGTAGCCCCAGTCGATACCGAGCATACCGACTACTGAAAGGAAGATTCTCAGACCGACGCCGGCCGAACGTTTGATCTGGAAAGGGTTGAAATCCTTGATATCAGCCCAGCAGTTACCTCCTTCAAGGAAGCCGAGGGCGAATATTGTGGATTGAGGCTGGAGTATCACAGGGTAGCGGAGCTCTACTGTGAACTTGTCATACAGGTTACCTTCATACGTTCCGTTGATGTATGGAGTAAGCGAATAGTCTTCATAACCGCGGAGACAGATGATATCGTTGCCATAGGTGTTATAGCCGGACATACCGTCGCCGCCGACGAGGAATCCCTCGAAGGGTGAGTAACCCCACTTGCGGTTGTAGTAGCCGAGATATCCGAAGTTAGCTGCAGTCATAAGTACAAGGTTTCCGGCTATCTTTACATAATTCTTGCCAGAAAATGTCCACTTGTGATATTCGAGCCACTTGTAATGGTCCTGGTCGCTCATCGAGCTGTAGTCGATATTGCGGTTGCGGAGAAGGGAGTACGGAGGAGTCAGCTGAACACCGAATGTCAGGTCAGAGCCCTCGCGGGGATAAATCTGCTGGTCTGTCGAGTTCCTGGCAAGCTGGAGTGTGTAGTTGATGTTGTTGAAACGTCCGTCAGAGAACACATAGTATGAATACCAGTTCTGCAGGTTGTAGAACTGCCAGCCGATGGAATTATACAGCGTGAAGTAGTTGTCAGGCCATTTCAGACGGTTGCCGAGTCCGAGAGACAGACCGCCGATCTCAATGAAGCGGTCGTCGTTGTAGATGGCGAAGTAGTTTGAGATGTATGAGTTGGTCTGACGTGTCTTGTAGGCCGAGAAGCTGAGCGAGGTGGGTTTCTTTCCGAACAGCCAGGGCTCCACGAACTGGGCCGACAGGGCCTGGTAGTACTTGCCGTTGGTCTGGAAACGGAACGCCAGCGACTGGTTGTCTCCAAGGGGGACGGGGCGCCATGCCTCCTTGCGGAAGAAGTTGCGGGTGGAGAAGTTGCTGAAGTTGATACCGACAGTGCCGACGAATGTACGGGCACCCCAGCCGCCGCTGAGCTCCAGCTGGCTGTTCGGTTTCTCCTCGACATTGTAGGATATGTCGACGGTGTTGTTGATGGGGTCGGGCATCAGCTCCCAGCCTGTCCCCTGCTGGACAATCTTCTCCTGGTCGAAGTTGGACATCTGTCCGAGCTCTCTGATGGAACGTTCGAAATCTGTCTGACGGTAGAGATATCCGGGACGTGTGTAGACTGCACGGCGGATAACCCTTTCGTTTGTGATGTTGTTTCCGCTGATGATGATATTGTCGAACGTTGCCTGCTTGCCCTCTACGATACGGATCTCGACATCGACCGAATCGCCAACGATGTTGGTCTCTACGGGAGTCACGTTGAAGAAGAGGTAACCCATGTCACGGAAAAGCTGGGAAACCGAAATTTCGCTCTCCTTTCCACCGCCCTGGAGGCGCTCGTTGAGGGTGACTACGTCGTAGATGTCACCTTTCTGGATTCTGAGGATCTCATTGAGGAACTCCACAGGATAGACAGAGTTGCCGGTCCAGGTGATGTTCCTGAAATAGTACTGGCGGCCCTGGTCGATCTTGAACTTGATACCCATCTTTCCGTCTTCCAGGGTGTAGATGGAATCCTTCACAATCCTTGCATCGCGGTATCCTTCCTCGTTGAAGGCGTCGATGAGGGTGAGTTTATCGTTTGGATATTCCTCTTCGTTGAATTTCTTGCTGTGGAAGAAGTTGTACCAGGATTTGTCCTTGGTCTTCTTCATGGACTTGTCGAGCTTGTGCTTGTCTATGCCCTCGACACCCTCGTATGAAATCTCTTCGATCCTGACCTTGGGGCCGCGGTCGACATCGAAAGTGACACGGATTGCGTTGTTGACAATGGTATCCTCTTCTGTCAGGATGTTGACTGTGGTGTTGTTGAAGCCTTTTTCCTTGTAGAAATCCTGGATGAGCTTTATCGACGATGAAGTCACATATTCAGAGAACTCACCGCCACGGCGGAGATGGAGCTTTTCGTTAAGGTCGTCCTGCTCTCCTTTCTTCACCCCTTTGAAATTCCATACAGACACCCTGGGACGCTCCTTCACATCGATCCGGAGCCAGACTGTATCCTGATTGGCAGACATAGAGTCGACATAGAACCCTACATCCTGAAAATACTTCTGGTTCATCATCGACTTGAGCTTTATGCTGATGAACTCACTGGGAATGGTGATCCTCATGCCTTTTTCAAGACCGACAAGACCCAGGATACGGGCATCGTCAAGGAATTCGTTGCCAGTAACCTCAACGCCACCCACAACGTATGTTGCTGGATTGTTGTAATCAACTGGAATATTATCAGAAGATATGACATCCTGCCCCACAGCAAATACAGGGAGCAGGAAAAGCATCGCGAATATTATATAAAATCTTTTCATCAATTCCTGGTGCATATAAATCGCAAAGTTAATACTTTATTTAACTTTACCATATCTTCTATCTCGATTTTTGAAGCCTTCCAACGCGGCGAAGAAATCGTTTTCTCTAAAATCAGGCCAAAGTTTGTCGGTGAAATAGAATTCTGTGTATGCGGTCTGCCAGAGCATATAGTTGCTCAGGCGCTGTTCCCCGCTGGTTCGGATAAGGAGATCCGGATCCGGAATGCCGGCTGTGGATAGGTAATTCTCAAACGGTGCGGTACCCTCCTTCCCCTTCTCTGCATAGTCCCGGGCGTATGCCTCCGCCGCCTGCTCGATATCCCATTTACCGCTGTAACTGAGCATGATGAGCAATGTCATCGTCTGATTGTTTTCTGTCTGGTGTTCAGCGTTTTCCATCAGCTGGAGCAGCTTTGGCGAAAGCTTTGTCCTGTCACCGATGAGCCTGATTCTGATACCGTTGTCCATAAGCATCGGTATCTCGTTCACAAGGCATTTCCCAAGCAGCTCCATCAGGGCAGAGACTTCTGCCTGCGGGCGGTTCCAGTTCTCCTGTGAAAACGCATACAGGCTGAGATATTTAACCCCCGCCTGAACAGCGGCACGGCAGCATGCGCGCACACTTTCGGTGCCTGCGATATGCCCCTTCACACGGTCTTCCCCTCTCTGTTTCGCCCAACGGCCGTTGCCGTCCATGATAACTGTTACATGTACCGGTGTTTCCATAGTGATGTCAGTTTGAATTACGTTTGTCCTCACCCCAGAGAAGCTTGTCTCTGAGGGCGTCTATGAAGCTCTGCTTGCCGAATGATACGCAGGATGCACTGTACTCGGCCTTTGTGACGGTGAATGTGCTTTCAACAGGCGCAACGAAAGAACGGTTGTCAAGCGTGACCACCGCACTCTGTGCCGCCTTGGATGTGAATGATATCTCAAGAACAGATGATGCCGGAGCCACGATAGGCCTGATATTCAGGTTGTGAGGCGCAATGGGCGAAATTATCAGCACATCTGAGTCAGGTGTGACAACCGGCCCCCCGACACTGAGGGAATAGGCCGTGCTGCCGGTGGGCGTTGCAACCACCACTCCGTCAGCCCAGTATGCGGGAAGCGGCTTGCCGTCTATGCTTATGCTGATATGCAGCATCGAAGGTCCCTGGCGCTGGATAGAGAATTCATTCAGTGCATAGGGATATATTTCACGGGGAACTGCGGTTGAAACACTCTTTAGAAGCAGCCGGTTCTGGATTGAATACCTGCCTTCTAAAAGATCGTCGATCCAATTGTTGGCGTCATCGGCGACTTTGGCTGATGTAAGAAAGCCGAGTCTTCCGAAATTCACCCCTGCAATGGGGATATGCCTGTCTTTCAGAGCAGTTATTGCACGCAGGAATGTGCCGTCACCGCCAAGGGCAAGCACCATGTCAGTCCCTTCCTCAAAATGATCTCTGTAAAAATAGACATCGGCACCGCCGGCACGCAGACGCTGTATCAGAATCCACACCTTCGAGTCATCCTTGTCAATATTCCTTCCGTAAACCGCTATCAACATCCTGTTTGAAGTATTAATGAGTGAACAAGAGTTCAAAAGTAGCATTTTATATGCTTATTCGCCAAAAATTTTTACTTTTGCACACTATTATAGAATAAAGAACAGAAATGACAAGACTCAGCGTCAACATCAACAAAATCGCCACTCTCAGGAATGCCAGAGGTGGCCAGATGCCTGATGTCGCCCGTGCAGCCGTGGACTGCGAGAGATTCGGTGCCGAAGGCATCACAGTCCACCCAAGACCAGACGAAAGACACATCCGCAGGAGTGATGTGTACCAGATAAAGCCGCTCCTGTCCACAGAGCTCAACATTGAAGGCAATCCACGCCCGGAATTCATCGACCTTGTATGTGATGTGCATCCCGCACAGGTCACTCTCGTACCGGATGCCATAGATGCAGTAACATCGAATTCAGGCTGGGACACCATATCAAACCGCGAATTCCTGACGAAGGTCTGCAGTCTCTTCAGGAACGAAGGCATCCGGTGCTCGATTTTTGTCAATCCGGACATTGACATGGTGAAAGCAGCCGCCGAAACAGGCTGCGACCGTATCGAGCTCTACACTCAGGCATACGCCGAAGGCTACCCTTCCGACAGGGAGCGCGCCATAGAGCCATATTACAACGCCTGCTGCGAAGCTGTGAAATGCGGTCTTGAAATCAACGCGGGCCACGACCTGAACCTTGACAACCTCAACTTCTTCTACAGGACCATGCCGCGTCTGGACGAGGTCTCGATCGGCCATGCCCTGATATGCGACGCCCTCTACATGGGGCTGGAGCGCACCATACAGGCATATTTGCAGGAACTCAAATAAATTGTTACATTTGAGGATTGTTTCAGAAATTAATAATTAACAAACACAATAATGAAAAAAACATCCCTTATCCTAAGCATTCTTGCTTTCGTTGCAGCTGTGGCTGCACTTGTCATGACACTCTGCGACGTCAAACTGACCCCCAGGAAAACAGCCGAATCTTCACTGGAAGACACAAGCAACATCACAGCACAGGCTGGCGACATCGTATATGTGCAGCTTGACTCTCTTATCGCCAACTACGACATGTTCAACGACAAGATGACAGCACTGCAGAGCAAGATGCAGGGCATGCAGGAAGAACTTGCGAAACGCGGCCGCAAACTCGAGAGCGACGTGAAGAACTTCGAGAACCAGATCAACAAAGGTCTTCTCACCCGCTCTGCAGCGGAAGAGCAGCAGGCAAAACTCCAGCAGCGCCAGCAGAATCTCCAGAACGACGCAGCACAGAAAGACGCTGAGCTTCAGGAAGAGCAGATGGTTCTGAACAACACTGTCTACTATGCAGTGAAGGAATTCATCGAGAGATACAATGCCGAGCATCAGTATTCACTCATCCTCACCACTTCGGGCGCAACCAACACAGTTCTCAACGACAACCCCGGCCTCAACATCACAGCTGACATTCTCAAAGGGCTCAACGAAGAGTATATCAAAACAAGGAACAACAGCAACGAAGAAGAGGAGTAGAAAGACTATGAACGCCGTCAAACAAACTGAATTCAATTTCAAGGGACAGACATCCAAGTACGTAGGAAAAGTCCGCGACGTATATACAATTGCCGGCAAATACATGGTGATGGTCGCAACAGACCGCATCTCGGCGTTTGACGTAGTGCTTCCCGAAGGCATTCCCTACAAGGGACAGGTGCTCAACCAGATTGCATCGTCATTCCTGGATCTCACCGAGGACATAGTTCCCAACTGGAAGATCGCTTCACCCGACCCCATGGTCACCGTGGGCTACAGATGTGAAGGTCTCCCCATTGAAATGATTGTACGCGGCTACCTCACCGGCAGTTCATGGCGCACATACAAGTCTGGCGCAAGAGAAATCTGCGGTGTGCCCATTCCCGACGGCATGCGCGAGCACCAGAGATTCGACTCCCCCATCATCACTCCCACCACAAAGGCTGAGATCGGAGCACACGACGAAGACATCAGCAAAGAGGAGATCATAGCCCGCGGTATCATGTCAAAGCGTGACTATGAGGAGGTTGAAGCTGTCACCATGGCCCTGTTCGAGCGCGGACAGAAGATTGCCGCAGAACGCGGTCTGATCCTGGTGGACACAAAATACGAGTTCGGACGTCTCAACGGCAAACTTTACCTGATCGACGAAATCCACACTCCCGATTCATCAAGATATTTCTATGCCGACAGCTACCAGACACTGTTCGACCAGGGGCTTCCCCAGCGTCAGCTTTCAAAGGAGTTTGTACGCGAGTGGCTCATGGAGAACGGTTTCCAGGGAAAGGATGGTCAGCAGGTTCCTCTAATGGACGCAGAACGCGTGGGTATCATCAGCGACCGCTACATCGAACTGTTCGAGAACATAACAGGCAAGAAATTTGTCAAAGAGCCTTACGACAACATCTACGAGCGCATTGAGACCAATGTCAGCAACATGCTCGCCAGGCTCGATTACTAAACAAAATCATTCCAACCGATGAAACGCCTTTATTCCGCGATATTTCTGCTTGTGGCAATATTGATGCTGGCCCCGTCAACAGACGCGGCAGCCCAGTCAGAATTTGTTCCCACACCTGTGGAAATTTCCCGGAATAAAGTCAGAATCGGTGATGAGGTCTTTTACGAACATGTCGTAAAGGAACGTCAGACACTCTTCTCCATCTGCAAAGTGTACGGCGTGAGCGAAAGCGTCCTGAGGGAATATAACCCCGGAAAGCTTGACAACGGTCTCAAGGCCGGCTCAGTGCTCATGATACCCGTCCAGCCCGGGAAACCCTCTGTGAAAAAGGTATCGCAGCCCACAGAAGCATCACAGGGTGAAGTGGCGGTATCATCTGGAGAATCCGCTGTAACTCAGGCACCAGACACCACGGGAGCTGAAGTCAGATATATCGACCATCGTGTAAGGTGGTATGATTCGCTTGCCATGATAGCCCTGAAATACAAGATATCCCAGGAAGACATCATGCGCATAAACAATCTTGATTCCAGGACTCTCGTAGTGAACCAGGTGCTGAAGATCCCTGTTGACAACTACACTGAATCTCTTTCGGATGACATCGACCAGTCTGTCATTTTTGACGTGGCCGACCAGACTTTTGAAGAGGACACGCTCATATCCATCTTCAACGGTGACGATGGCATTGTCG
This sequence comes from Bacteroidales bacterium, assembly GCA_045617865.1. Taxonomy (GTDB): domain Bacteria; phylum Bacteroidota; class Bacteroidia; order Bacteroidales; family UBA932; genus Equibacterium. Next base: position 14,620 of record JAZLJK010000037.1, read on the forward strand.
CAGACAGCGGCTCTGATACCGGAGATGATGAAGAGCCGGAAGAAGTCCTGGATGTACAGCGGGATCATTTCATCCCCTTCTCAGGCAGTGCGAACATCGCACTGATGCTGCCCATCGCCGCAAAGAGTTCGTCTCCATCATCCAACTTCCTGGATTTCTATGCAGGAGTCATGATGGGTCTCAATGAAATCAAGGAAGAAGGCATAAGCGTGAAGATGAACGTGATTGATATGGCCGACTACGACAACTTCGACGCAATGCTGGCAGACAACCCTCTCGAGAACTACGACTTCGTGATTGGCAATTTCAATGTCGACAACATCAGCGGCGCCGCAGACTACTGTGA
>JAZLJK010000038.1:0-9137 GCA_045617865.1 Bacteroidales bacterium
TCCGTTCTTTCCATCGGTACCATTCTTTCCGTTAATGCCGTCCTTACCGTCGGCACCATCCTTACCATCGGTACCGTTGATACCGTCGGTTCCGTTCTTTCCGTCGGCTCCGTCCTTCCCTTTTGCCGGAAGACCTATGTCATTGCCGTCAATGGTCCAGTTGCCTGCATCATTCACAGCCACAATTGAACCGGGAACACCGTCGGCGCCGTTTGAAATTGAATAATCCTTGCCGTCACTCATCTTGATGACGATTCCGTTGTCTGTCTTTTCAACCGAATTGACAACAGCTCCGGCTGCGACAGCACTCTGTACCGCATCCACCTTTGTCTTGATGTCGTTGATCTGACTCTGCAGGTTTTCTATGTCCGAAGTGAAATCCTTCGCGCATGATGAAAGCAGCAGGGCTGCAGCCGCCATTGCGGCAAATAGTGACCTTTTCATAAATTAAAGTGTTATCTGTTGTTATACATTTTGTCGTAATAATTCTGATACTCACCGCTGGTGACATTGTCAAGCCAATCCTGGTTGTCGAGGTACCAGCGCACAGTCTTCTCTATCCCCTCTTCAAACTGAAGTGACGGCTGCCATCCAAGTTCGTCACGCAGCTTGCGCGAGTCTATGGCATAGCGCAGGTCGTGGCCGGCACGGTCTGTCACATATGTTATCAGCCCCATGTCCTCTCCTTCCGCGCGCCCCAGCAGACGGTCCACGGTGCACACCAGCACCTTTATGAGGTCGATGTTCTTCCACTCGTTGAAACCGCCTATGTTGTAAGTTTCAGCCACCTTGCCGGAATGGAATATAAGGTCGATGGCACGGGCATGGTCTTCGACATACAGCCAGTCGCGCACATTCTGCCCCCTTCCATACACGGGAAGCGGCTTGCGGTTGCGGATATTATTGATAAACAGAGGTATAAGCTTTTCGGGGAACTGATACGGCCCGTAATTGTTAGAGCAGTTTGTAATCACCACAGGCATCCCGTAGGTATCATGGAACGCTCTCACGAAATGGTCGCTCGAGGCCTTTGCAGCACTGTATGGAGAGTGCGGGTTGTATTTGTTCTCTTCACGGAAGAATTCGGTGCCGTATACCTTGTGAGCCGAAAAATCGCAGTCTCTGCCATCGGGGCAGTCCAGCTCCAGCGCGCCATAGACCTCATCAGTGGAAATATGGTAGAAACGCTTGCCCTCGTAACGCTCGGGCAGACTCTCCCAATACTGGCGCGCCGCCTGAAGCAGCGAAAGCGTGCCCATCACATTTGTGCGCGCAAATTCAAACGGATCCACGATGCTGCGGTCCACATGCGTCTCTGCTGCCAGATGGATGATGCCGTCCACATGCTCTTCTTCCATCAGGGCGCGGACCATCTCATAATCACAGATGTCACCCTTCACAAAGCGGTAGTTCGGGCAGTCCTGGATATCCTTCAGGTTGTCCAGATTGCCCGCGTATGTAAGTTTGTCAAGGTTTATGATGCGGTATTCCGGGTACTTTTTTACAAACAGACGCACCACGTGGCTTCCGATGAAGCCCGCACCGCCTGTAATGATTATGCTTCTTGATGCCATGCCTGGTTAATCTCTTCTGAAAATATCTCTGGTATATACTTTATCCGCCACATCGTCCAGTGCGCTGTCGTAGCGGTTGGCAATGATGGCGCTGCACATCTGCTTGAAACTGTCCAGGTCGCGGATTATCTCGCTGCCGAAGAATGAGTCACCTTCGGTGAATGTTGGTTCATACACCACCACCTTCACACCTTTTGCCTTGATGCGCTTCATTATGCCCTGTATGCTGCTCTGACGGAAATTGTCACTGCCGGTCTTCATGGTGAGGCGATACACCCCTATCACCACGGGATGCTCCGAAGGCCTGCCGTCATCGTAGAAATCCGCCATCTGAAGCACTCTCTCGGCAATGAAATCCTTGCGCGTACGGTTGCTCTCCACAATTGCCTCTATCAGGTTCTCAGGCACATCCTCGTAGTTTGCAAGAAGCTGCTTGGTGTCTTTGGGAAGGCAGTATCCGCCATAGCCGAAGCTGGGATTGTTGTAGTGTGAGCCTATGCGCGGGTCAAGCCCAACCCCTTCTATGATGGAGCGTGTGTCCAGCCCCTTTATCTCTGCGTATGTGTCAAGTTCATTGAAATAGCTCACTCTCAGGGCCAGATATGTGTTGGCAAAAAGCTTCACAGCCTCTGCCTCTGTGGTGCCCATTATCAGAGTGGGTATGTCCTCTTTCAGCGCGCCATCCTTGAGAAGCTGTGCGAACTGCTCTGCAACCGCTTTCTGCGAGGCATCAGAGCAGTCTGCCCCCACAATTATGCGGGAAGGATACAGATTGTCATAGAGAGCCTTGCTTTCGCGCAGGAACTCCGGGCTGAAAAAGATATTTGCGCAGCCTGTCTTCTCGCGGATGCGGGCAGTGTAGCCCACAGGCACAGTGGACTTTATCACAATGGCAGCACCAGGAGCATATTTCAACACCTGCGCTATCACACTCTCCACAGCTGATGTGTCGAAATAGTTTTTGTGCGGATCGTAGTTGGTGGGGGCGGCAATCAACACAAAGTCGGCATTGCCGTATCCTTCTTCAGGATCCAGAGTGGCACTGAGGTCAAGTTCTTTCTCTGAAAGATATTTCTGAATATATTCATCCTGCACTGTCGGGCGACGGCTGTTGATCAATTCCACCCTCTGCGGCACCACATCCACAGCCACCACGTGGTTGTGCTGGGCCAGCAGCGTGGCCACCGAAAGGCCAACATATCCTGTTCCTGCTACTGCAATTTTCATAATTCTGCGCGATAATCGTGCTAATTTATGAATAATTAATTGGAAATTCAATCTGTGCGCGGAAAAAGGCAAAAAAAAGAGCCTCAAGGAACGAGGCTCTGAAAAATTTTGAAGTTTTGTGGGAGTTGAGGGAGTCGAACCCCCGACCCTCTGCTTGTAAGGCAGATGCTCTAAACCAACTGAGCTAAACTCCCTTTTTCGCGATTGCGGATGCAAATATAGAGCATTTTCCGCAATCGCCAAATTTTTTTGAAGAAATTTTCAAATTTTATTTTCCTTCACCGCGGCGGAGCTGCATACAGTCGATGTTCGGCATTGCAGACGCTGCATTGCCAAGACGCACTGAATTCAAGCCTTTCTTAAGGGTGATGTATGCGTTAACTGTCTGCCACTCACCTTCATCACTGCCGGTATTCAGTCCTTCGAATGTCTCGACATCCTCACCGTTCACGGTAAGAGTCATTGCAGCATCCTGTGCAGAAGCATATCTTACAGAAACCAGATACTTGCCTCCCTTGCAGCTGAAGACGTTCTTCCATTCCAGCCAGTTGTCTTCGTTTCCACCAAGGACAGCGGCATATGCACCCTGATCTGCAGATTCGGCCTCCTTGTAGCAGGCTGTCTCATGCCCTTCGAGAGTTGTGAAAGCATTGAGATATGCCTCCTCACCCTGATATACGCTCTTCTCAATACGGTCGCCGGTAATGAAGAATGCGGCCGATCCGTGTGCGGGAAGTGCAACCTCGAAAGATGTGTTGCAGGTAAGTTCGGGGCAGTCTTCGTGAGTGAAGCAGTCATATACATTTATATCACCGGTAAAGCCGAGAGCCTCAACCGAAACATCCATCTTGCGGTCCTCGTCAGAAAGGTTCATCACCACCACTGCACGTCTGTGACCCATGATGGCTTCCATATCCTTCGCCACAACGTACACATCACCTTCGCGCTGAACCACCGGAGCTCCGATTCCCAGACAGTCCTGGTCCATGGCAATGAGGTCTTTGTTGAGCATGAGGTCAAGTGAAGACTTGCGGATGTTGTTCATGTTGCAACCGATAAGCAGCGGTGAGGAAGTGATGCACCAGTATGCCATGTGGGTCTGCTCTTCAATCTCTGAGAGATATGTGCTTTCGTCACCCTGCCAGCAGGCACCGATCTCGAGCATGTCACAGTCATTGTAATGGCCGTCGCCTATGTATGCCTGAAGGTAACGGTTCTCTTCGATGATATATTTTATTCTTGAGAACCAGGGACGGATGTCGTATGTGGTGCGCCATGAGAGAGACAGGTCTTTGACCCATGTGCCGGGATATCTCCAGCGGCAGATGTTGAACACTATCCCCTGCTTGTCACAAGCCTTGATAGCGTTTGAGATGCGGGTGTACTGTTCCTTCTCGTCAAGCCCGGCATGCTGACCGCCGCAGAAGTCCACCTTTATGAAGTCATAGTCCCACTCGTCGAAGAAGAGCTTGCAGTCTGCCTCTTCGTGCTGCCAGAGACCGGTGCCGAGGCCGTATGCATACTTGTTCTCGCTGCCGCATGTATTGTCGCCTGCATCAGAATAGATTCCCGCCTTGAGTCCAAGTGAATGGATATAGTCTGCGAGGGCCTTCATTCCGCTGGGGAACAATTCTGCGTTGTATTTGAAATTGCCCTGTTCATCGCGCTGGATCTGGTATCCGTCATCGATGTTGATGAACTTGTAGCCAGCATCAGCAAGGCCTGTCGCCACCATTGCATCCGCCTGACCTTTTATGACATCCTCATTGATGTCAAGCAGGAATGTGTTCCATGAGCTCCAGCCCATTGTGGGAGTTTGTTCCACCGGGCACTTGATGCTGCAATCCTTGTCGCAGGAAACAGCTGTGATGAGTGCCGCCGCTACGGCAGCTGCAAAAAGAAGTTTTTTCATATGTTAATGTATGTTAAATGCATAAAGTTTTGCGTTGCGCATCCTGACGCGGATACGGTAGTTGCCTGCAGGGATGTCAAAGGCCGGGATCTCCACACCGTCGCCTGAAATGTCGGCATGCTTCACAGTACGGCCGTTCTTCACAAGTTCGACTGTAAGGAATCCGTCTTCAGCCACCTCGGCGTTCACGGTAAGGGCACCCCCTCCCACAATCGGGTTGGTAATGAACTTTCCGAGTTTTCCACCGGCCTCGATTGCAAACCATCCGTCGACACGGTAAGACATGATACCGACAGATGAATGCCCCTTCTGCAGGTTATCAGTAAGCCCCTGCCAGCCTCCAATAGCCTCGAAATAAGGAAGCCGCTCTGCCAGACCGCGCCCTTCAAAGGCACTTTCATAATCCTTTGCCGTCACACGATCGCGGAAGTCCTGCTTGAAAAGGGCCTCTGCGAACATGTGCGGATACTGCAGCATCGACATGATGAACTGATAGTATCTGTCGCCGTCGCGTATCACATTCCTGTCAACGGCATAGATACCGCCGAAATGGGCATCATTCCAGTCGTCTGTTCCTACAAATCCCTGCCTGTTTCCGGGGAATGAGAAGAAGTCGATGCCGTTGCGGCTGTAGGCAAGGTCAAGTGTAGTTGTCTGCGCGTCACTGTTGTAACGCGACATATATACAAGGTATATCTGGGCCTCGGGAAGATAGACCAGATTTCCACCGTACTGCTGAGTGAAAGGTGTGTCATCCGGGCCGTCTGCCACCACTGAATGGCAGCACTCCCACGTCTTGCCGTCAGATGTCTTATAGACTGTGAATATGCGGCTGCAGTTCGGCAGAAGGTCGTAAGGCACATCATAAGGGGCGCTGCGGCGGACCGTCTGGCCACGCAGCAGATAGAGCTCTGTGCTGTCGGCATTGAACCACTTGTTGCCGAAATTGTCGTTGGTCATGAAACCATCGTCATACAGGTCTCCCTGATACTCAGGCACATCGCGGAACACAGGCTTGTCACTCAGGAACACGATGTCACCGGTGGAAGTGTGTGCGATTGTCCAGTATGTGCGGTAGCCGGCCTGCACACAGCCATAGTCCTGCGGATCCATGTTCTGCACAATGGAAATATCTGAAAGTGAATATGTTCCATGCTTCTCAGGATCATACATCTCATACTGGCCGTTGAGCTTTGAAGTGCCCATTACGGGGAAGCTATCAAAAAGCTGCTCGAAGCACTCCTTATCGCGGGCGGGAGCCTCCTTCACCTGCACAAACGTGCCGTCAGGCATATTTGACTTCAGTATGAACGGGCGTGACGGCGAGCCGTACAGATTGAATTTCTTATAGGGATATTCGGTTCCTTCTATGATATAGCTTCCATCTTCTGCGCGATAATAGTTGTCTCCCATGACATAGACAGCATCCCGGCTGCGGCAATACCATGATTCAGTGACTTCAGGTTCCGACAGCTTCACATGGAGGTTCTTTGAAATGGAAGAATACAGGTAGTCATCTGGGGTGAAGAGTATCTTCCGTGCCGATATCGGTTCTTCTGCAGACTCTATCTCAGGCACACGCTCTATTCTCAGCAATCTTTTCATCACTTTGTCACCCACTGTCACCACCACGGGATATCTGCCCTGCGCCAGGCCGCCGATCTTCTTGATCTCGCAGCTGTTCTCACCGGGAAGCAGCTTGAAGCGCTCTTTCTTGATTCTGTTTTCGTTCTGGTCGAAGAGTTCGACATAAGCATATTTCGGCCCGTTCTGCGGTATTATCACAGTGAGGTCGGCCGACTTTGCGTTGCGGTAGAACGGCATCCGGAACTCTGCCTGTATCTCTATGCGGGTCTTGTCTTCGGCAGGCCTTATGGCCGATGCCTGAAAACTGGCGGCATTGCAGGCAAAAATGCACAGAGCCGCAGCCACAAGCCCTTTAAATCCTTTGTTCATAGTTAAGTTATAGTTAGTTATGGAGAACAATTCTCCAAATAAAGTTCAAATATACAACTTTATCTCTAAATTTAGATTAACTTTGTTTTTTGAACAACAACTGAGGTATGGGTATGACACGCGAAGACATATTGGCAGAAAAGCTGGACACGCTGCGCCGCGAGGTGCTGGCAGCAGGTTATGATTCATTGATATACAATGATTTCCAGAGTGCGCTGCCCATGCTGCGCAAGACAGAGCTCTACAGCATCTTCAAAGAGATGCCCAAGGCATGGCTGTGCCACGCGCATTTCGAGGCCAGCTTCGACCCCGATTTCTCGCTGGACCTTGCTTTCGCGTCAGATGATGTATTCATCTCCCCCGCCCCCGGTGAATTCGGCTGGAAGATTGCCTACCGGCAGGCTTTCGATGGATGCACCGCCCCGGCAGGCTGGATCAGGCTCAAGGATGCCGCCGCAGCCAGACCCGAGCTGCGTGCAGAGATCAAGCGTTCCATCATAACCACGCTGGAAGACATCAGCCCGCGCATCTGGCCCCGCTTCGAAGAAATATTCGTAACTCTGCGCAACATCAACTGCTACAGGCCGCATCTTATCAAAGTCTTCACCAAGGCTTTCGAAGACATGGCGGCAGAGGGCATACAGGGGGTGGACTACCGGTTCATCTGTCAGGACATCTTCGATGAAGACGGGAGACACTACTCGCCCGAAGAGACCATGGCAGTCTACTTTGATATCGAGAAGGAAGTGCGCAGAAAGTATCCCTGGTTCACAGTCAGGTTCGTATACAGTTCATACAAAGGATTTGACCGTGAAGAGATCGTGAAGGAGATGGCTTTCGCAAAAAGGCTGTCCGACGCCTTCCCGGGCCGCATTGCCGGCTTCGACATGGTTGGATGCGAAGACTGTGGCCGCGACCTCAACTATTACGGTCAGCTGCTGACAAGCTCGCCGGTCCCTGTGATCATGCACGCCGGTGAGTCTGTAGACCCGTCCAACCGCAACCTGGAGCAGGCGCTGGAACTTGGTCTTCCCCGTATCGGGCACGGGCTGAACCTGTACCGCTATCCAGATGTGCTTGAGGAATTCAAAAAGCGCGGTGTGATGCTTGAGGTATGCCCGTTGAGCAACCAGCTGCTTGGATACACTCCCGACCTGAGGCTGCATCCTGCCAGGGAATATATCCACAAGGGGCTGAATGTCACCATCAACAGCGATGACTGCGGTGTCTTCGGTGCATCTTATCTCACCGACGACCTTCTGCTTGCATATCTATGCTGGGATCTTACGCTTCCAGAACTGAAGCGCTGCCTCATCAACTCACTTTCTGTGGCGGGCGCAGGCAAGGCAGAACAGTTCGGACAGATGTGGGATGAATTCCTGTCGGTTACTCTTCGATTCGGTAGCAGACCAGTTTCTCCTCAAAATTGTTGTTACCGTCCTTGATGACCTTCTCTATGAAAAGCTTTGAGCCGAACAGGGTCATGTCAAAGCCGTTGGCTGAGAACAGTGGGGTGCCATCTGCCTTGTTCATGTAGAGGTCATTATCTTCTATCGACCAGCTGAATGGTGTTTCATTGCTTTCCAGGACACCTTCCCTATTGTAGGAGTTGCTCAGCATGACTCCAGTCCCGTCGCTGTTGAAGGTCAGATGTGTGTAAACGTCGGGATCCTTCTCCTTGTCGCGTTCGGAGTAAGTAGACGACATCACCTGGAGGCCATCTTCGTTATTATACCATCCGTTGGTCAAGTGACGGTCCACCTCCCAAGTCCCAACTATTGTCTCTGTATCAAGAACAGTTGTGCATGAGCAGACAAGCAATATAGCGACAGCAATGCCGAAAATACGATTGATAAGTTTCATTTGTATTAGCTGTGGTTTTTAATATTCAACTCTGTCTTCATTGTTTTTCCATGCCAGAAAAGGGATGCTCCCCTTCTCTGGCGATATGCGCTCGATGGGTATTTCGCGTTCTTCCATTGGAAGGCGGAACTCTTCATAGATATGGTCGTCGTCAAAGCCGGCGATTGCGGCGTCGTCGCGGTTGCCACTGTAATAGATCTTGTCGATATGTGCCCAGTAGCATGCAGCCAGGCACATCGGGCAAGGTTCGCAACTTGTGTAGAGAGTGCATCCTTCCAGGACGAATGTCCCGAGGTTCTTGCATGCCATACGGATGGCATTGATCTCTGCGTGAGCGGTGGGGTCGTTGTCTTTTGTGACCGAGTTCGATGTGATGGCCACAATCCTGCCGTCTTTCACGATAGCGCAGCCGAAGGGGCCGCCGCCGCACAATGCGCTTATCTCAGCGGCATTGATGGCCTTGTCCATCCAGTATTTGTCGCTTTTCATACATTAAGATTTTGCAACGCAATTTACACAAAAATATCTTTCCGTCAACATCATCAGCATTGAATGTGTGCTATTTCAGCGCCCGCGGGTGCGGGTCAGCGGCAAATATGCCGTTT
>JAZLJK010000039.1:0-72512 GCA_045617865.1 Bacteroidales bacterium
AAAATGGCCGAAATAACCTTATGGACTAAAATCAACGGCCTGAGAATCGAAAAAATGAAGGATGTCGAGAAATCTCGAACATCCTTCATTCGTGTTAATCTGAGAGGCCTTCGTGAGAAGCACCTTTTTCAGTGCCCTCGAAATAAAGAAACGTTCTTTTTCATAGCAACACAAATGTATTATATATCTGGCACATACACAAGAAAAGCCGCCCCGGTCGGGGACGGCTTTCCTTGTACAATGACAGAATCGGCAACTGTGCTACCAACTGAAAGTCACTCCATTGAATGTCACAGGGCAGGATGCACGGTTGCTTCCACTTGGTGCAGGGAAGTTGGTATACAAGTCTACCTGTTTGCCCAATATTGTACAAGTCACTTTGCTGATTATATCGTGTCCACTTTTGTATGTACCGACAGGGCAAGACTGGCTTTTGTTCTTAAGGATGGGATTAAGCACCGCAAGCTCTTCATTCAATATCCGTTTGTTACCGCCAATAATAACTATTGAGTGTGTCGTGGCTTTGTTTTTCACAAATTCTTCAATAATCTTCAAGGTATAATACTGGCAGGCACACAGTGCAGGCACAATACCTTTATTCTTCGGCCCTTTGCAGTGCACAAAATCAGAGACAATGAACGACCAATCCGGACAATTAGGATTAATGATCTTCGATATCAGATAATATATACTCCAATAGCTATTCCTGACTGGCTTATAGTAAAAACTTGAATTATTCAATTCATTCAGTTGCAATCCAGCACAAGGAATATTGTACAATGTATTTGAAGCCGGACAAATCGCTTTTCCAAAACGCCCCTCAAAGAACTTCTCAGCCTCGGGCAAATTCCATAAAGCCGAAGTATTCTGCCCCATTTTCACCCATGAATTCCAACTCGCATCTTTTGACGGATACACCTCGTCTATGTTCAAGGCCGGATTAGTCCCGAGAAACAATACCTCCGCATTCTCAATGTCACCGTTCCAAGGCTCCGGAACCTGCATTCTGCAACCACTCTGCTGCCCAATGATTGTGCTGCATGCAGTATTTCCAGATGTCAGATTCGGACAATTTATAATATTGTCCATGAGCTGTTTTTGTGATGGTGTCATAACGTTATTGTATTTATTTGATTGTTATTCTGTGACGGGACGGACAGACTGACCGCAGTACCGATAATTACTGTCAACCCGGACATCGCTCTTATAGAAATACATGCGTTTTGCATTTTGCGGAACGTTCGTACTCAGCGACGATGACCAATATTCACCTACCTCACCGACATTCTGGAGAGTGTAATTACGCCAACCAGCCGCTGGCAAAAATATGGACTTGCTTGTGTATCCAGATACATTGCTGGTCACCATATATCCATTTACTCCGGACTGTGTTGTCCATGTCCATGTACAATTGTCAAGCAGCTCTTGCCACTCGGTATCAGTGGGCATTCTCCAATTACCCCCAAGCCTAACATTGGCGACATCATCTGCCATTTCAAGGACCGTCTTGTTGTCTGGGCTACCCGTAGTCCACCAATACGAGCCCATGTCTGCAGGAATGTACTTCTTCCAACCTTTAGAGAGATATGAACCAGTATGGTACGGAGCAGACTCACTTATGGCGGTGTTGGTAACATCCTTCGTTCCCGCCCATTGGTAAAGGTAGCCATACTCTTCAGGACTGCTTGCGCCAACATTGCATGTAGCCCACTTGACCGAGAGCCCCAGATTAACAGCTCCAGCTATCTCTTCCTCCACCGTCACAGAGCAGGTGGCGCTCTTGCCGCCTGCTATAGCTGTTATGGTTGCAGTGCCAACACCCACTGCGGTGACAACGCCGTTTTCAACGGTAGCAACTGTTTCGTCTGATGAAGTCCAGACAACTGTCTTTTCAGAAGCATTGCTCGGATTGACCGTTGCTGTAAGCGTAACTGTTTCACCCGCGACAATAGACGCAGTGGTCTTATCAAGAGTGACACTGGTCACCGGAATAAAATCTCCATAAACCGGACGTACTGACCGCCCATGGCAGCGATAGCCATAGTCCGTACGCACGAGGTCCGAATCGAAGTAGAGGTAGCGTGCGTCGTACGAATGGTCCTTATCGAGCGACGAAAACCAATAGTCGCCGTCTGATCCAAAATCGTTGAGACTGTGGCTGACACGGCGGCCCGCAGCAGGCAGGAAAATTGACTTATCTGTATAACCCGATTTGTTACTTGTGACTTTATATCCTTTAACTTCGTTTACTATGGTCCATGTCCATGTGCAATTGTCTTTCAATTCCTGCCACTCAGCAAGTGTTGGCATGCGCCAGCTGCCGCCCCACTTAACGTTGGCAACATCGTCGGACATTTCCAACACTGTCTTGTTGTCAACTGTACCATATGATGCTTGGGTGCAGTATTTTGTCATAGAAGTATTTGTTCCACTGCACCACTGATAATCAACCCAATTATATCCAGCCGAGAACCCGGTTCTCCACACAGGACTCTCTGACTGCGCATATCCCGGCTCATAGTGTGGCTCTGTCTCGCCCCAGGCGTAATAATCGCCATAGCCCTCTGGTTTTGATGCACCGACATTGACCGTAGCCCACTTGACGCTCAGACCGAGGTCCACCATTTCAGGTTTTATGGTGACCGTGCAGGTGGCGCTCTTGCCGCCTGCTATAGCTGTTATGGTTGCAGTGCCAACACCCACGGCGGTGACAACGCCGTTTTCAACGGTAGCAACTGTTTCGTCTGATGAAGTCCAAACAACTGTCTTTTCAGAAGCATTGCTCGGATTGACCGTTGCTGTAAGCGTGACTGTTTCATCCGCGACAATAGACGCAGTGGTCTTATCAAGAGTGACGCTGGTCACCGGAATAAAATCTCCATAAACCGGACGCACGGACCGGCCATTACAACGGTTACCTCCTACATCGCCAGTGCGAACTTCATCCACATTAAAAAGAAGATCGTATGCCAGGTATGGTTTGGTTTTCATATTAATAGAAGAAGACCAGAAATAGCCATATACGCCTACCCTGTCGAGATTGACACCATGGCGATAGCCAGCAGCCGGAAGAAATATACTTTTGTCAGTATATCCTGTCTGATTACCTGTCACTATGTATCCGTTGATGCCCCCCTGTGTGGTCCATGTCCATGTGCAATTCTCTATCATCTCATCAAATTCCGAATTTGTTGGCATACGCCATTTGTCACCCCACAAGACATGAGCGACATCATCATTCAGTTCCATACTGGTTTTGCCGTCAACGGTACCGCAGGCTATATCATGGTTGTATTTCGTCAATTCTTTTTTCGTTTCATTTGACCACTTGTAAGTGGTCCAATCATGGCCGATCTCTTTTCCAACCTTCCAATGCATCTGCGGATCTTCCATAGCATATCCACTCTCATAGTACGTTTCTGTCTCGCCCCAGGCGTAATAGTCACCATAATCCTCTGGTTTCTCTGCTCCGATATTCGTAGTAGCCCAATATGGACCATTCTCCCAAAGTTGCACCATTGCATGGACCGGCATGGAAGCAAGATTATAGGCATGGTTCTTCGCAATCTTGTCTGCCGATGTCTTCATCTTAACATCTCCCGATCTGTTGGTAAGCACCCATTCGCACTCTGTTGCTGTGGCATCGTTCATCTTGCCCCAGAAATATAGCTTCCCGTTGTCTGCATGGCCTGTCATCTTCTTGTCGGGCACCGGAGTTTCAGAGAACACGAGTTCAGTAGAAAGAGACACGCATGTGTATGCATCCACATAATTGCATTCCAGAATGTCACCCTCTTCCGCTGCAGCCGGATCTATTGCAAACTGCACATAACCGTCGGGAATCTTCATTGAAAGGTTTCCGCGCACCGTCCCATCCAAAACAGTGTAGGATGCACCACTTGCACATGAGTAGTACACGTCACCGCCATCTATTGTCCAGCCGGTGTCGGTGTATACCGGAGTTTTGTCCCCAAGATACGGCACATACACCGCTGCCATTGTTCCAGCAGCCCCGAGAGCGCCAGGTGCGATATATGAGTTGGGGCTCCACCCTCCCTCTGAATACGTAAATTCAGCATACGAATCACCAAGGAGGCCTCCACCGACAGGCTTGAAGAATACGAACACCTTCTCACCGGCAGTCCAACCGATAGTTGCATCAGCCTTGGTGTCACCGAATCCACCGGCAGCGATAGTAAAATCAAACTTGTACCCTCCGTCCTGTAAATTGTCTGCAGCTTTTTCTACAGGCTGGCAGGAAATTGCAAATACTGCACACAGAATGAATGAAGTCAAAGCTGTGGCGAGCAATCTAGATCTTTTCATCTGGAATATCCATCTTTTGTCCGGCATCCCCTTGCGCAGACTAAAACAAAAAAAAGACGTGGGGACCAACTCTGTCCACCCCGTCTTCTGGCCTTGGCGTGCCCTCGAGAAAGATAAACAGCGTTGGTGCCCACGTCAGACGATAACAAGAAAAGCATAATGCCATTCTTGATGAAGCATCATCCATGGACGTCCCTTTTGCCGTTTCTTCTTCTCGATAATAAACCGCCAAGTTTGAAGACGGAAGAATAAACGTAAAGTAACGTCTTATATGTTCATTTGAGCAAAATAATTCAGCCGCTTAGCAGAAACATCAGCCCAAATTCATAGCAAATATATGCATTAATACTTAAATACCAATACATTGTTGTGCGGAACGCGCGAAACAATCATAAAAATGCTGGGGCGCACTTCCGCTTTAAGGTGTGTACATTGCCCTTCCTGGATGTGGGTGTTAATGTTTATAGGGAGCAAAAGTGCCGTAGGGAGTGCATTTTATCCCTATCAAACCGTGAACCCCCCGTAAAACAGCAAAAAGACCGAGTGATAGGGACAGATAGTGCCCTGTAATGCGGTTTTCATCCCTATCACTTCCACGAGCGGCGCAGTGGCTGCAGTGTGGCGGAGATGACGAGGCGCCGGCGGAATATAAGCCGTAGCGGCCGGCGCTGGAGCGGCAGCGGAAGTGCCGGGCACATGTGAGGTGGCTGCCGGAAAACAATCCTCTGCACGACGACGTTACGGGCGGACCGCAGGGACGGCCGTAAAAGGAGAAGGTTAAGGATTGCGGCAGACGCCTCTCTTGTGCAGCGTCAAGCGGCGCCCCTATTCCGCCGGTGCCTCCGTCATGGAGCCCGCAGCCCGGCCGGCGCTGCAACACCAGGCCTGTAAGATATACGCAAGTATAAACGCCTCGGAATATAGCGTTGCTGATAACTATCTAATACACAACAACTTAGCTAAAACCACCACCCCCGGGATTTTCAAGGGGGCCGTTCTACTTAATCGACTATCATTCAGGGATTTATGCGCCACGCAAATCCATAAGCAAAGTGTAATGAATATGTTGAGGAGGACACTGTCACGATTCACACATTTTACCGAAAAATTGAAAGCCGTGGCGGAAACGAGGAGATACACCGCATTCCATGTCACGACTGCCAGCTTTGACGGAAAAGTTCAGACTCGTGACATACAAAGCCGCGACGCAAAAGCAGCGTCTGGCAGGCTGTTGCGGAGCATATCGCCATCCATGGCGTTCAAATGGAAGGGGCCCGCAGCAGATGAGTTCCGCCGCGCAGCGGAGCGGGACGAAAGATGCTGCGGGAAGGCCGGAGCGAGCTGAAGCGAGCGGAGATGCTCCGCAGCAGCTGCCAGCGCAGCCAAAGGCGCGGCGAACGGAAGATGTTACTGCCTTAATCCCAGAATCTGTCTCCTGCCGAAAAAAAACACAATATTCTCGGCCTTGAGAGATCGTCCGTCCGAAAAATCGCATGTATGCGGTTTTCGTCCCTATCACTTCCACGAGCAGCGCAGTGGCTGCAGTGTGGCGGAGATGACGAGGCGCCGGCGGAATATAAGCCGTAGCGGCCGGCGCTGCAACACAAGACCTGCAAAGTATACACAAGTATAAACTCCTGCTAAATACAGCGTGGCGGACAACCATCTAATACACAACGACTTAGCCAAAACCGCCCCCGGATTTTCAAGGGGGCTGTTTTACTTAATCGGCTATCATTCAAGGATTTATGCGCCACGCAAATCCAAAACGCGCAGCACGCGACATGCCGTTTGCGTTCCCGGCAATTCTATGTCGGCGCGACCGCACAGCATGGGTCAACGCCTCCATACCAGTAACACGCACAGTGCACGACTGCTGGTCCCGGGAGCACACGCAAAAAGGCCGTCCCGGATGTCCGAGACGGCCTTCTGCAATATTATAACTTAAGGTTATTATTCTTCCTTGGCCTCGTGAGCATCGTTGTGAGGGCCGCGGTTGTTGCGGTTCTCACCGTGATTTTCGCCACGGTTGTCTTTGTGGAAGTTGCCACGGCGCTCGCCACGGTCGTTGCCGCGATGGTCGTTTGAACGACGGTCATTGCGGTCGCCTGAAGGACGGGGTTTGCGTACGGGCTCCACATAACCTTCGGGTTTCTCGATCAGGGCGCGGCGTGAAAGACGCAGTTTGCCGGTCTTTGCGTCAACCTCAAGGAGTTTGACGTCAAGCTCGTCACCTACGTTCACGATGTCCTCAACCTTCTCGGTCTTTGCCCAGTCAAGCTCGCTGATGTGAAGGAGGCCTTCCTTGCCGGGAAGAATCTCTACGAATGCACCGAACTCGAGCACTGAAGTCACCTTGCCGTGATATACCTCGCCGACCTCAGGAACAGCGCAGATACCCATGATCCAGTCGTATGCCTTCTGCATAGCCTCTGCATCGTTTGTTGCGATGTCTACGATGCCCTTGCCGTCAACTTCGTCGATATTGACAACAGCACCGGTCTGAGCCTGGATCTTCTGAATGGTTTCACCGCCCTTGCCGATAACAGCACCGATGAAGTCCTTGGGAATCTCGAACGACTTGATGCGGGGAACGAAGGGTTTGTAGTCCTCACGGGGCTTGTCGATGGTCTTCATCATCTCGCCCATGATGTGGTTACGGCCCTGACGTGCCTGCTCGAGAGCCTTCTCGAGAACGTCGTATGAAAGACCGTCAACCTTGATATCCATCTGAGTTGCAGTGATACCGTCAGCTGTACCGGTCACCTTGAAGTCCATGTCACCAAGGTGGTCCTCATCACCGAGGATATCGGTAAGGATTGCATAACGGTCATTGGGGTGGATTTCGTCTGTGATAAGACCCATTGCCACACCTGCCACAGGTTTCTTGATCTGAACACCTGCATCCATGAGTGCAAGGCAGCCACCGCATACAGATGCCATTGAAGATGAGCCGTTAGACTCGAGGATATCAGAAACCACGCGTACTGCGTAGGGGTTCTCGGGCATCATGGGGATGACGGGTTTGAGAGCACGCATCGCAAGGTTTCCGTGACCGATCTCGCGACGGCCCACACCTCTCTGGCTCTTTGCCTCACCTGTTGCGAAAGGAGGGAAGTTATAATGGAGAACAAACTGCTGGTCGTCCTGGATCAGAACCTCGTCTGTCTCTTTCATGTCAAGCTTGGTACCCAGAGTTACGGTAGCAAGTGACTGAGTCTCGCCACGTGTGAAGATTGCTGAACCGTGAGCGCAGGGAAGATAATTCACCTCGCACCAGATAGGACGGACCTGGTTGCATACGCGGCCGTCCAGACGGACGCCTTCATCAAGAATCATATTGCGCATGGCCTCTTTCTCGACAGCGTGGTAGTATCTCTCAACGAGAGCTGCCTTCTCTTCGAGCTCTTCCTCGGGGATAGTTGCGAGGAACGCCTCTTTGATGGCTACGAAGCCAGCCTCACGCTCGTGCTTGGGGCTGAATGATTTTGCATGTGCATAGCACTTGTCATAGCAGAATTCGTGAACTGCCTTCTTGAGTTCCTCATCCTCCACGTCGTGGGGATAGTCTCTCTTGTTGACGTCAGTGCCAAGCTCTGCCATGAGTTCCTTCTGGACGCGGCAGTGCTTCTTGATCTCTTCGTGGGCGAACTTGATGGCCTCGAGCATGTCGTGCTCGCTCACCTCGTTCATCTCACCTTCAACCATCATGATATTCTCTTCAGTTGCAGCCACCATCAGGTCGAGATCGCAGTCTGCCATCTCGCTGAAATTGGGGTTGATCTTGAACTCACCACCTATGCGGGCAACGCGAACCTCCGAAATCGGGCCGCCGAAAGGCAGATCACTGGTGGCAAGGGCGCATGAAGCAGCAAGACCTGCAAGTGCGTCGGGCTGGATATCCTTCTCTGCAGAGATAAGATTTACGTTTACAAAGACCTCGAGGTGGAAATCATCGGGCCAGAGAGGGCGGATAGGGCGGTCAATCAGACGTGAGATGAGGATCTCGTAGTCAGATGACTTGCCTTCTCTTTTCATGAAACCGCCGGGGAAGCGGCCTGCAGAGTAGTATTTCTCTTTGTAGTCTACAGTGAGGGGCATGAAGTCTGTGCCTTCCTTAACCTCTGTAGCGGCAGTGATGGTGGCGAGGAGCATGGTGCCACCCATTTTTACGACAGCTGAACCGGCGGCCTGCTTGGCCAGCTTACCGGTTTCGATTTCGATTGTCCTTCCGTCAGGAAGCTGAATCTGTTTGTTGATAATGTTCATTTTGTGTTCTGCATTCCACCTCTCCCGATGAGAGCTTCTTGTTAATAAAAGTTTTTTTCCGCTTAATACCACCGGCCCGTGGAATGTATTTCAAGAAGCCGGTATATTAAAAAAGGGCTGCTGAATCATTGCCGCAGCCCTTAAGTTTCCATATTGTCTTACCTTATCGACGGAGACCGAGCTCTTTGATAAGATTTCTGTATCTCTCGATATCAACGGTCTTCAAATAATCGAGGACCTGACGACGCTTACCGACGAGACGAAGAAGTGCACGCTGTGTGTTGTGGTCCTTCTTGTTCTGTTTGAGGTGCTCGGTAAGGTGAGCGATACGGTAGGAAAACAAAGCAACTTGACTCTCTGCTGAGCCGGTGTCAACATTAGACTTTCCGTATTTCGCGAAAATCTCTTGCTTTTTGTCTGCTGATAAGTACTCTGACATACTGCAAAAAATTTGTTAATAATTTGTGTTTATTTGAATTAGCGCGCAAAGATAACCATATTTCGGTTATTTGCAACACTTTTCTACCATTTATTTAAAGGCAGGCCTGACATTACCAGTCCGACCTTGTGCTTGACATTCGCAATCACAGTCTCGTTGTCGATGTTTGAAAGCACCTGGTCGATAAGGTCAACAATCCACACCATATCTTTCTCGACAAGGCCGCGGGAAGTCACTGCGGGTGTTCCCACGCGGATGCCTGATGTCTGGAAAGGGCTGCGGCTGTCGAAGGGAACCATATTCTTGTTGACAGTGATGCCTGCGCGCACAAGTGTCTTCTCAGCCATCTTGCCGGTAAGCTCGGGGAACTTGGTGCGGAGGTCGATCAGCATGAGATGGTTGTCTGTTCCGCCTGACACAATCTTGTAGCCTTTCTCCATGAAAGCGTTGGCCATGGCGCGGGCATTGTCACGCACCTGGGTCTGGTAAGCCACGAATTCGGGCTGCATCGCCTCATAGAATGAAACAGCCTTCGCTGCGATGCAGTGCTCGAGCGGGCCGCCCTGGACACCGGGGAACACGCTTGAATTGAGCACCGCGCTCATCATCTTGACCTCTCCCTTGGGAGTGGTGATGCCCCAGGGGTTGGGGAAGTCCTTGCCGATGAGGATGGCGCCGCCACGCGGACCGCGGAGGGTCTTGTGTGTGGTGGTGGTGACTATATGAGCATATTTCACAGGGTTCTTGAGAAGACCTGCTGCAATGAGTCCTGCAGGATGGGCCATGTCGACCCAGAGAATTGCACCGACCTTGTCTGCAATTGCGCGCATGCGCTCCCAGTCCCACTCGCGTGAATATGCCGAAGCACCGCCGATGATGAGTTTGGGTTTGCACTCAAGGGCGTCTTTCTCCATCTTATCGTAATCTATCAGGCCTGTGTTCTCGTCAAGATGATAAGGCACAGCATTGTAGAGCATACCTGAAACATTCACTGGCGAACCGTGTGTGAGATGTCCGCCGTGAGCGAGGTTGAGCCCCATGAAAGTGTCGCCCGGCTTGATGCAGGCCATCATCACTGCCATGTTTGCCTGTGCGCCAGAGTGGGGCTGCACGTTTGCATACTCAGCATCGAAAATCTTGCACAGACGGTCGATTGCCAGCTGCTCCACCTGGTCAACCACTTCGCAGCCGCCGTAATAGCGTGCAGCGGGATAACCCTCAGCATATTTGTTGGTAAGCACTGAACCGAGCGCCTCGAGCACCTGGTCTGATACGAAGTTTTCGGAAGCGATGAGTTCGATTCCCTCTTTCTGCCTTTCGTCCTCTTTCTTGATGAGGCCTAAGATCTGGACATCCTGTTTCATTACGATATTTTTGTTTAATTTTGTGCCTGAGTAGGCTGTATTGCCACAAAGGTAGTAAATGTTTCGCAAATTATATAACGAAGAATTGGGCAGAATTTCGGTTGAGGAATATAAAATTTCTCAGAAAAGCCCTATTGTCTTGATACTGGACAATATACGCAGCATGCACAATATCGGCAGCGCTTTCCGCACAGGCGACGCATTCCGCATCGGAAAGATTTATCTCTGCGGGATATGCGCCATGCCGCCAGCTCCGGAAATCCACAAGTCGGCCCTTGGTGCCGAGTTCAGCGTAGACTGGGAGTATTATGAAAACACTCTGGATGTTGTGCGCAGGCTGAAGGATGAGGGATACACGATTGTCGGAGTGGAGCAGACCGAAAACTCCACATCCCTCGAGAAGTTCTCCCCCCTGCCCGACCGCAGATATGCATTTGTCTTCGGCAATGAAGTGAAAGGTGTGCAGCAAGAAGTGATAGACGAATGCGATTCAACTCTCGAGATACCGCAGTTCGGCACAAAACATTCACTTAACGTGTCAGTATCAATAGGTGTGGTTCTCTGGAGCGTGATGCAGCACAAGTTGTAAACGGTACATTCTTCATTTTTTCTATTTTTGCAGTCATGAAACTCACAGAGAGAATACTTTTGCTGGACGGAGCGTTCGGCACGATGGTGCAGAAGATTGCACCGGAGAAATGTGCCGGGAAATGCTCGGATCTGCTCAATCTGTCGGATCCTGACATTGTCAGCACCATCCACAGGATGTATCTTGAGGCCGGGGCCGACATCATCGAATGCAACTCTTTCAATTCCAACGCAATATCCTTGAGTGAATATGGCATGCAGGAGCAGGCCTGTGAAGTTGCGCGCAGAGCGGCGGAGATAGCGGTGCAGGCTGTCCGGGACTTCGGCTGCGGCAGCAGGAAGATCTACGTTGCAGGCAGCATGGGCCCCACAAACCGCACTGCATCCATAGCCGCCACAGGAGGTGATTCCGGCGAAAGGAGCATCTCTTTCGACATGCTGGCTGCTGCATACTATGACCAGGCACGGGGTCTTGTGGACGGCGGAGCTGACATTCTCCTGATTGAGACCATATTCGACACTCTCAACGCAAAGGCGGCCATCTTTGCAATAAAGAAGCTGGAGAAGGAAAGAGGCATGCAGATACCCACCATGATATCTGTCACTCTCGCGGAGGGAGGCAGAACATTGTCAGGGCAGACACTTGAGGCCTTCTATGCCTCTGTGGCACATGCCCGCCCCATCTCTGTCGGGCTCAACTGCTCGTTCGGAGCCAGGGAGATGCTGCAGCACCTCGAGCGTCTCGCATCTGTCGCCGATGTGCCCATTTCGGTTCATCCCAATGCCGGACTTCCCAACCTCGACGGCGGCTACGACGAAACCCCTGAGAGTTTTGCAGAAGCAATGGAGCCTTTTGCAGCCAAAGGCCTTGTCAACATAATGGGAGGATGCTGCGGCACCACTCCTGAATTCATAAAGGCGGTCCGCCCGGTTGCAGCAGAATATCAGCCGCGCCCCGTGCCGGAGCCTGGCCGCACCACCGTCATCAGCGGGTTGGAGCCGCTCAGGATAGTGCCCGAGGCCAACTTTATTAACATAGGTGAACGCACCAATGTGGCTGGAAGTGCCAAGTTTGCAAGGCTCATACGCGAAGGCAGCTTCGCCGAGGCGCTCGGCATAGCAAGGGCGCAGGTGTATGCAGGCGCACAGGCAATCGACATCTGCATGGATGACGGGCTGATAGACGGTCCGCAGGCGATGCAACGCTTCATCAACATGATAACGGCAGACATGGAGATCGCCCGTGTCCCGCTGGTGATAGATTCGTCTGACATCAACACAATAGAGGCCGGCCTGAAGGTCTGCCCCGGCAAGCCGATAGTGAACTCCATTTCCCTGAAAGAGGGAGAGCAGGCATTCCTGGAGAAAGCCTCGCTCATCAACTCATACGGAGCGGCAGTGGTGGTGATGCTGTTTGATGAAAACGGCCAGGCTGCCACATATGAACGTAAGATCGAGGTTGCGGAGCGTGCCTACAGGCTGCTTACAGACAACGGATTCCCGGCAGAAGACATTATATTCGACCCAAATATCCTGGCCGTTGCCACCGGCATCCCAGAGCACGACCGGTATGCCCTTGATTTCATCAGGGCCACAGAATGGATAAAGGCGAACCTTCCCTACGCAAAAGTGTCGGGAGGTGTCTCCAACCTCTCATTCGCCTTCAGAGGCAACAACACAGTGAGAGAGGCCATGCACTCAGCATTCCTCTACCACGCACACCGTGCCGGAATGGACATGGGCATCGTGAACCCTCAGATGCTGAAAGTCTACACCGACATCGAGCCCGAGCTGCTCGAGAAGGTCGAGGATGTGATCCTGTGCAGGAAACCCGATGCGGCACAATGTCTGGCAGAATATGCCGCCGCCCTGAAGGAAAGAGAGCTTGCCGCCGCTGAAGGCAACGCGGCAGGTAAGGCGGAAAGCGCACCCGAGGCCGCACTCAGCACCGAAGAGAGGATAGAGCGCTGCATGGTCAAGGGCATCTCAGACACCATAGAGAAAGATGTACTGGAGATGATGGGCAAGCACGGCTCACCCATCGCCGTGATAGACAATATACTCATGCCTGCAATGGAAAAGGTGGGACGGCTGTTCGGCGAAGGGAAGATGTTCCTGCCGCAGGTGATAAAGACTGCATCTGTAATGAAGCAGGCCGTGGCGGTGCTCTCCCCTTTCCTCACCAAAGGAAGCAAGGCAGGCAAGACCGACGGAGCCGGTGTGATCACAGCCACCGTGAAGGGCGACATCCATGACATAGGCAAGAACATCGTTTCGGTGGTGCTCACCTGCAACGGCTACAAGGTCACTGACCTTGGTGTGATGGTTGAACCGGCTGCGGTAGTGAAGGCGGTAAAAGAGACAGGCGCCGGATTCATCTGCCTCAGCGCGCTCATCACCCCTTCGCTCGCTGAAATGGCCAACACCTGCCGCGAACTGGCGCGGGCGGGCATCGATATCCCTGTGATTGTGGGAGGAGCCACCACCAGCCCCACCCACACAGCAGTGAAGCTGGCACCTGAATACCCAGGGCTGGTGGTCTATTCCGCAAATGCAGCTGACAATGTAAGGATAATAAACAGTCTCACCGGAAAGAGCTCAGCTGTGGCGAAGGCACAGATTCTGGCAGAGCAGAAGAGGCTGAGAGAAGAATATCAGAATGCACTCGGCACAGTGAAGCTTCTGGATTATGGCGAGTGCCTCAGAAAAGCCGAAAGCAGCAGAGCAGCCGGCAGAACAGGCTGCTGCGGGCCGGAAATCCACCGGTTCGACCATTTTGACATACAGAAGGCCGCCAGCCACATCGACTGGGAGATGTTCTATGCAGAATGGGGCGAAAAGAGTGAGGCTGGCCGCGCAATGCTCAAACATGACGCGCTGGATATGCTTGACAGTTTCAGCAAGAGCAATATCCTTGACCTTCAGGGTGTTTTTGGGAAATTCCCAGTCACTGTGGAGGGCGACGACATAATTATTGCCGGACGCCGCCTTGCAATGCTCCGCAACCAGACAGACGGCGCGCGGAACATATCGGCTGCCGATGCCGCAGCTGCGGCGGGATGCATCACGCTCTTTGCAGTTTCGGCCGGAGTGGGGCTTGCTGAATACTCGGCAAGGCTTATGGATGCGGGTGATGATTATCACGCCTTCATGGCAAAGATGCTTGCCGACCGCCTGGCCGAAGGCCTTGCAGAGGAGATTGTGCCCACACAACCCGGTGAAAGGATTGCCTTCGGCTATCCAACATGCCCCGACCACTCGCTCAAGAAGGATGTATTTGAAATTCTTGATGTGCAGAGAAGCTGCGCCTTCAGCCTCACTGAGAGCTATATGATCAATCCTGCGGAATCTATCTGCGGAATGGTGGTTCCGGGTGCTGAATTCTTCTCGGTAGGCAGGATTTCAGAGGCACAGCTGGAAAGCTATGCCGGCCGCAGAGGCATGCCCGTCGATACGGTCAGAAAACTGATAAGCAAAAACATATAGGATGAAAATACCCGAAATAATATCGGCTGCCGAAAAGGCCGGAAAGCCACGCTTCGCATTTGAGATACTTCCACCGCTGAAAGGAGAGAGTGCAGAGGCCGTGTACCGCTGCATCGACAATCTGCTGGAGTTCGACCCTGCATATATCAACATCACGTTCCACCGCGAGAGTTTCAAGCAGAGCATCCGCCCCGACGGAAGCGCCGACATCCGTCTGGTGCGCCGCCGCCCCGGAACCGTAGGCATCTCGGCCGCCATCCAGAACAAGTATCACATCCCGGTGGTGCCGCACCTCATCTGCGGCGGCCAGTCGAAATACGAGATTGAAGACCAGCTTATAGACATGGACTTCCTAGGTCTGGAGAATGTGCTGGTGCTGCGTGGCGACAAGCTGCCCAACGAAGTGTATTTTCAGCCGGCAGCAGGTGGTTATTCACGTGCAGAAGACCTTGTGCGCCAGGTTGTGGCAATGAACAACGGAGATTTCCTTGATTCTGAAGGAAAGGAGCCCCACAGCACACATTTCTCGATAGGAGTGGCAGGATACCCCGAAAAGCACCTTGAGGCCGCGTCGGCAGAGAGCGACCTGGCTTCCCTCAAGTCAAAGGTTGATGCTGGAGCCGACTACATCGTGACGCAGCTTTTCTATGACAACAGCCGGTTCTTCGATTTCGTAAAAAGGGCTCGTGCCGCCGGCATCACAGTGCCCATCATCCCCGGCATCAAGCCGCTTGCGCTGGCAAAGCACATCACCTCTCTGCCCGCCATTTTCGGATGCCATATCCCGGAAGATCTTGAAAAGGAAGTTGTTGCACACAAAGATGATGCAACTGCTGTGCGCCAGATAGGCACGGAGTGGTGCATCGCCCAATGCCGCGAGCTTATCGCCGCCGGCATTCCCGTGCTGCACTACTACCCCATGGGAAAGGCAGAGAACATCCTGCAGATTGCCAGGGAGTTCTTCTAGAAATATCCTTACTTGATGAACATCGGGCACCAGTAGGTGTTCCACTTTGCCGTGACTGAGGGGTCAGCGGCATAGGCGAACGCCATGAACTGATTTCTGGTGAGGTCGATGTGCCCCATTCCGTCACCGCTTACCCCCATGTTGTGGACATACACCTTGGGGACTGAGGGGACATCGCCGATAAAGGTGAAGTTCAGTCCGTCCTCTGAGCACCATACACCAATCTTGCTGTAAGCAGTCATTCTCATGTATGTGTGGAACGCATAGAACAGCTTCTTCTGTTCTACGTATTTGATGTCGGCACTGTCGGCGGAAAGATATGTCGGAGATGTCTTGGGGATGGCAAGACCGTGCAGTGTGAGGTGCGCTGGCCAGTCTTCAGTGCGTGGAGCGGTGGCGACGTATGTGACCATGTCCAGTTCCGCCCATGTATAATAAAAGTAAATAGTGTCGTCCACAACCACTATCGAAGGTTCGCCGACGCCCCAGAACCCGGCAGGACCGGTATACTTCACAACTGGCTCTGGGTCACCGCCCCAGCCGCTGCCGTTCCATTTGTACCACGGCCCGACGGGACTCTTGCTGCGGCATACGTATGCATGGTTGTCGTATCCATCTGTATTCTCTGTGGAAGTATATCCAAGGTAATACCATCCGTCAAAATATGCTGCCCCCGGGTCGCAGACAGACCATGAATCCTTGGTGCCTTCGGTACTGAAGAGAGCATCCTGCTCTTTGCTCCATGTATTTCCGCCGTCGGTGCTCTTCCTGTAGGTGAATCTGTCGACGTTGTAGCCGTTTCCGGTAGTGACTTTGCCACGCACCTGCCCGAAGAAATTCAAACCGGACTGCAGCTCACCGTTCACATAAGATCTGGCATCCGTAAGGCAGTCTGTTCCGTCGCCAGTGTAGTAATAGACAGAGCATCCGTCAGTTGCGTCTGTCATGGTCCACAGATATTCCCCTGCGCGGAGCCAATCCTTCGAGTCAAGATTTACTATCAGCGTCTTTCCTGTCTGACCTGATTTTGTAGCAAGAGGAGCACTTGCCACTGTTGCATCGTAAGAGCCTTTCCACTTGTAGAGTTTGACAGTTGCGTTGCCACCTGCACTTCTGTAGATGTTCAGAGCCTTGAAGCTGTGCTGCACATTGAAATACTGGGCCACCGTACGGCCTTCAAGTGTCATGGACTTCTGGCTGCCGGTGCGCTTGCACATATATCCTCCTACTACAGAGTTCTGCCCGGTACGTGCAAACCATGCCTCAATTGTGCCGTCGTCATGCATTATGATTGAAGGGCCGTATCTGTACTGGTAACTGCCGGTGGAAGTATATATGTCCTTGCCTGTGGCGACAGTGGGAACCGGTTGGCGGAATTGATCCTGTGTGACGGTCACGGTCCTTGAGACGATGCCGTCCACGTCACAGAACTTTATCTTAGCGGTACGCGGCTCTTTATTCTCATTCAATGCCGTGGTGAAACGTACCGTCCCCTCAGACGGGAGATTCACAGTCTGGACTGAGCACCAGTCGCCGCCCTGAGTAACCTCGACATCATACACCACATTTGAGTTGACAGCAACGGAGAACCCTTCGTCATAGCACGTAAGGGTCACTGAAATAGGCGAAACTGTAAGCTTTCTTGTCTCAGCGGACTGAGTCACTGTAACAGATTTTGAATACTCATCCTTCGAGAGCGTGATAGTGGCTGAACGTTTGTACACCGAATTGTTGGGATCCACCTCGAACGCAAGAGTCTCGGTGCGCAGTGCCTTGGTGGATGCAGGACGGATCCAGCGCTCGCTGCATATCACATCATACTCCACATTTGTGTAGAAAGAGATGTCCAGAAGCCCCCCGGCCTGCCCCACAAGGTATGAAGACTTCAGAGGCACTATTATGGGATTCTCAACCGGCCCGACTGGATCATCAGGTTCATCAGGTTCATCCGGCTCGCCAGGGTCGCCAGGGTCGACAGGATCGACAGGATCTTCCGGATCAACTGGGTCCTGCGCTGCCGTGACATGCACCTTTATGCTTCTGCAGACAGAGCGCGAATCCATGTCAGAAGCAAACACCAGAATCTCAGTTTCAATGTTGTCCTGTAACGCAGTAATGTTCAAAGTTCCTGCGCCATTGTCTGAAGGGGTGACAGCAACCGACATTCCGGCGTCACATGCCACCGATACAATAGTACCTTCAGGAGCGCCCTCCAAACGATAGCTGACCGAGGTGCATTCGCCTTGCCTCATTTCCACAGAATATCTGTCGAGTGACATCTCGAAAGCCTCAGCCTTGTACAAGGTCAGCAGGTCGCCCGACGAGAGCACTATCTCCACCCTGTCTTCATAGTCAGAAACTGATGAGAGCAGCGGTACGGCATCATGTCCTATGGAGGTCTGGGTAAGCCATGAGTCGAATGAGACAAACATTTCACCCTCCACAACCTTGAACTGCGGAGCCGGCGCAACATCTGCAGCAACGGGGACTTTATGATCTTCCTTGTCTGTAAGCCACTGACCGTTGACCTGCCAGTAGTACTCACCTTCATGGCTTGCCGCCACAACTGCCGCAGGCATATTATACAGAGTGGCCACACCGCCATCCGCGAAGGATGCGATATAGCCAATCACCCTGCTGTCTGAAAAGATCGGAAAGAAGCTGACAAGCCTGCCGTCTGTCTTAACCTCTGAAAGCAGGTCGGAAATCCCCTGCAGAGCATCCTGCAGTTGCGGCACTTCATTCCTGAGGGAATCGGCGGTCTCCTGCATTCTTCCTATCTGGGAAGAATAGTCGTGGCAGGACACCAGCACCAGCACCAAAGCAGCTATGCAAGTGGAGGAAAAGACCTTAGAATATGTTTTGATATGGTTCACGAAAATCATTAAAGAATCATACGGATTGAAGTTAATCATATCAAAACAGATTCTTATACCATTCCAGAGAAACCCATGAACGCCATTGCCATAATGCCGGCAGTGATGAGCGCGATGGGGATGCCGCGGAATGATTTGGGAACTTCGCTTATCTCAAGCTGCTCGCGTATACCTGCGAAAAGAGTGATGGCAAGGCCGAAGCCAAGCGCAGAAGCCACTGCGAACACCACAGATTCGCCAAGATTGAGCATATGTGCGTCACCGCCGAATGTAAACTGCTTCTGAACCACCATCAGAGCCACACCAAGCACGGCGCAGTTGGTTGTGATGAGGGGCAGGAATATACCGAGCGACTGATAAAGCTGCGGGCTGATCTTCTTGAGGATGATCTCCACCATCTGCACCAGACCGGCAATCACAAGGATAAAGCTGACTGTCTGCAGATACTCGATATGAAGCGGAACCAGCACATAATACTGAAGAAGCCAGGTGACGCAGGTTGCCAACGCCATCACGAACGTAACGGCTGCAGACATTCCCACTGCAGTGTTCACCTGCTTCGACACGCCAAGGAACGGGCAGATACCCAGGAACTGGCTGAGAAGGATATTGTTTACAAATATCGCAGAGATAAGAATTATCACGTATGTCATAGCCTATTCCTCCTTTTTAGCAGTCAGTTTTTTGAACAGAACCATAAGGTATCCGAGTACCAGGAATGCACCGGGAGCAAGCACGAATATCAGCATTCCGTCACCTCCGAGGAAGTGCCAGTTGAATGCCGAACCGCTGCCCAGAATCTCACGCACGAGACCTATCACTGTAAGTGAAAGGGTGAAGCCCAGACCGATGCCCAGACCGTCGCACGCAGAATCTATCACGCTGTTCTTGTTGGCGAACGCTTCGGCGCGGCCAAGCACGATGCAGTTCACCACAATCAGAGGGATGAACAGACCGAGGGTCTCATACAGTGAGGGCAGGAAAGCCTGCATGAGGAGCTGTATGATGGTCACGAATGCCGAAATGATAACGATATATGAAGGGATGCGCACCTTGTCGGGGATGTATCTGGCAACTGCCGAAATCACCATGTTGGAGAGCACCAGCACACACATCGTGGCAACGCCCATGCCCATACCGTTGAGGGCGGAAGTGGTGGTGCCCAATGTGGGGCACATACCCAGCACGAGGGCGAATGTAGGGTTGTCCTTGACAAGCCCTTTGGTTATAAGTTTGATCTTACTCATTGCTTTCCTCCTCATTGTTTTGATTGTCACCGCCTGTCACGGCAGGTTTTGATGCACCGCTTACAGCGTCACTTTCCATTCCGTTCAGAGTGAGATATACGTTGTAGGCTGTTTTCACGGCGCTGATGAAAGCCCTTGACGATATTGTGGATGCCGTGATGGCATCTACATCACCACCGTCTTTCTTCACGCTCAGGTTGGATGTCCTGGGATTCAGGCCGGGGAACTGCCTGCGGAAATGACCTGCGGCGTCGGTTATCTTGGCACCGAGGCCGGGTGTTTCACTGTGAGAGATAACCGAGGTGTTGTAGATTGCACCGGTGGCTGCATCGAAGCCCACCATGATGTTGAGCGGACCGCCGAATCCGACCGCCGAGCTCTCCACTGCATAGCCCACAACCTGACCTGCGCTCTTTGCAGTATATACTTTGTAGGGAGTGCCATCGACCTCAACCTCTGAAATCTCTTCTGATGGCACATTGTCAAACATGGGGACAACTTCAGCGATTGCTTTGTTGGTCTTTGCCACCGTTGCAGCATCGATCGGGTCTTTGGTGAACTGGTACACAACTGCCAGAAGTGCCGAGCATACAAGGCAGATGATGCCCAGCGAAAGCAGCATATTCTTTAAAGAAGATTCGAGTCTTGCCATTATTTTGCCTCCTTTGCGAATCTTTTCGGTTTACAATATTTGTTGATCAGAGGCACGGTTATGTTGGCAATCAGGATTGCGAACGAAACACCTTCGGGATATGAGCCGAAATAACGGATAAGCACCGTGAGCACTCCGATAAGCACTCCGTATATTATCATTCCCTTGCCTGTCATGGGAGATGTCACATAATCGGTAGCCATGAAGATCGAGCCAAGCAGCAGACCACCTGTGAGAAGGTTGAATGCGGGACCTGTGTATGCGGCAGGATTGACTGCAGAGAAGATTGCCGTCATCACTGCTACCGTTGCAAGGATAGACACTGTGATATGCGGACGGATCACACGGCGCACCAGCAGATAGATGAATCCAACTATCAGGGCAATGGCTGACACCTCACCGGCCGAACCGCCCATACGTGCGAACAGGGCTGAGAAGCCTGTGTATCCGTTTTGCGCCACAATGTCTGCAGCGGACTGTCCCTGGGCCAGAGCGGCGTTGATGACACCGAGGGGAGTTGCCCCGCTGAACGCGTCAACACCCGAGAGCCATCCTGCAGGTGAATTCCAGGTAGTCATTATCACGGGGAACGAGACAAGAAGGAACACACGACCCACGAGAGCGGGGTTGAAGATGTTCTGACCAAGTCCTCCGAAAGTCATCTTGGCCACACCGATGGCCACGATACCGCCAATGACGGCAATCCACCACGGGGCTGCAGGGGGAAGGTTCAACGCCAGCAACACGCCTGTCACAGCTGCAGAGATGCAGCATTCGCGGCGGTGGAAGCAGCATTTAAGAATCAGCATCTCGCACAGCACGCAGGCTGCCACGGCTGCCACCATCAAAAAGAAAAAGTTCCATCCATAGAAGAGCATCGACACCACCGTTGCGGGAAGAAGTGCAATCAGCACATCATTCATAAGTGCTGTGGTGTTCCTTTTGCTCTGGATATGTGGAGAAGGGGAAACTATAAGTTCTGACATATTCTTCCTCCTATTTTTTAGCTCTGCTGCGCATGATTTTCATCACCTCAGCCTTGTTTATCCTTATCATATCAAGAAGCGCGATGTGCGCGGGGCACGACGACTGGCAGCATCCGCACTCGATGCAGTCGTAGATGCGGTTCTGCTCGAGTTCGTCATAGCTGTTGCCTTTTCGTGCAAGTTTGTTCAGAAGCCACGGCTCCAGCCCCATGGGGCATGCATTCGAGCATGTTGCACAACGCACGCATGCAGTCTCATGCCGGCGGGCGGTCTGCTCCGCCGTGAGGAGTGTGAGGCATGACGAGCCTTTGCATGTCGTGGCCTCGAGATTTGCCACAGCCTTGCCCATCATAGGACCGCCGGAAATGATTTTGGCGGCGCTTTCAGGAATTCCTCCGGCAGCCTCGAGCACTGCGCTGAGGGGTGTGCCCATACGTACCTTGAAGTTGCGGGGTTTCTCCATGCACTCGCCTGTCACCGTCATGATTCTTTCATACTGAGGGCGGTTCTTGGCCACTGCCAGATATACTGCGTATGAAGTGGCGACATTCTGCACCACGCATCCTGTCTCTATGGGAAGTCCGCCTGAAGGCACCTTACGGCCTGTGACAGCATCGATAAGCTGTTTTTCACCGCCCTGCGGATATTTCTTCTTCATGGTGAGGACCTCTATGTCACCGCACCTGCCGGCAAGCTCCAGCACGGCGGCTTTCATGGTTGCAATCGCAACTGGTTTGTTGTCCTCTACCGCAATGCGGATCTTCGCACCTCCAAGCACCTGAGACATTATTGCGGCGCCCATCACAATCTCTTTGGGACACTCGCGCATCAGGCGGTCGTCAGAAGTGACATAGGGCTCGCACTCCGCACCGTTCAGAATCAAGTATTCCGCCTTCTTGTCTTTCGGTGGAGCCAGCTTGATGTGTGCGGGGAATGTTGCGCCGCCCATACCCACAATGCCGGCAGCCTTGATCTTTGCCAGCCACTCTTCGGGGGTACCTTTGATATCTGAAACGAATGTGTCTGTGGTATCAATACCTTCAACGAACTCATCGCCCTCCACGTCTATGCACACATGCATCACGGGATTGCCGGCAAGGTCAGGCATAGGCTGTACTGCAGTCACTGTGCCCGATACTGAGGAATGTACGAATCCCGACACGAAACCAGTCGGTTCACCTATCACCTGCCCCACTTTCACTGTGTCTCCCTTCGCAACAACCGGGGTTGCGGGAGCGCCCAGGTGCTGTGCCATCGAGATGGCCACCTTAGGTGCGGGGGCAAGGGTTTCTATTGCAGCCTCGGATGCTATCTTATGGTCTGCTGGGTGTACACCACCCATCTTGAATGTGAGCTTCTTCATTATGCGCCCTCCTCTGTCTTGGGTTTGTCCTGTGCAGGAGCCTCAGCCACCGGTGCCGCCGGTTTCGGCGCAGCTTTCTTCACAGGGAAATTGAACTTATGGATAGCTCCGGTGGGGCACTCGTCAACACACTTGGTGCAGAGCTTGCACTTGTCGGCATCGATGTATGCAAGGAAGCTGTCCACCACGATAGCCTCGTGAGGGCAGACCTTTGCACATTTCGAACAGCCTATGCAGGCAGCCGAACAAGCCTTGCGTGCCACAGCACCCTTGTCTTTATTGTTGCAGAGCACTGTCACTCTCAGGCCGCGCGGGCCCTTCTTGCGAAGCTCTATCACATTCTTAGGGCAAGCCTTGGCACACATTCCGCAACCGGTGCACTTTGCTTCGTCAACCTCGGGCAGACCAGTTTCGGCATTCATGCTTATGGCACCGAACTGGCAGGCAGCCACACAGTCGCCGCAGCCCAGACAACCGTAACGGCAGCCTGTGTCGCCACTGTAGAGCGAAGCCTTCACCTTGCAGGAAGCAACTCCGTCATAATGACTTGTTTTCGGGCGATTTTCGCAGGTACCGTTGCAGCGTACCACTGCAACCTTGGGTGTCTGGGCAGCCACCGTACGTCCCAGCAGAGATGCAATCTTCTGCATTGTTTCGTCTCCACCCACGGGGCAGAAACATCCTGACATGTCCTCGCTTTCCACCACTTTGCATGCAAATGCCCTGCAGCCTGCGTTTCCGCATCCGCCGCAGTTCGCACCGGGGAGCAAAGTTTCGACCTGGTCGATGCGCTCATCCTCTTCGACCTTGAATTTGCTGGCCACTAAAAAAAGGACAGCGGCAATCAGAACCCCGACTGCCGTGAGCGCAATGATTGTAATTAATATTGGACTCATTAATAATTAATTATGAAGTTTTTCAATCGAGAAGGTAAAAACCTTTTCCAATTTATCTCTAAAGATAGCAACAAATATGTAATAAACAGCAACCGCAGCCAGAGAAAATAATCCGACATACAGCTGCTGAACCTTAGTGGCAGACAAAACAAGTATTGACACCATGAGCACCATGAGCGGCACCACGTATGCAATGAAGACAGCTCTCAGACCGAGAGACTGGCTGAGTCTGAGGCTCACCTCTTCTCCAACCCTGTAGTCTTCGACTCTGGTCGCTATTGTCTGGGGGACATCGATTATTCTGACCTGCTCATCAGAGGCTCCGCACACGCCCTTTGCATGGCAGGTGGCACAGGCCGACTTGTTCACAATCTCCACGCTTATCACCTGCGGGCCTATCTCCACAATCCTGCCTGAGTGGAGAATCTCTTTCGGATTCTTTTCTGCCATTATTCAATCGGGGTAACGGGCACTTTCGTACCTGACAGAGACGTGATGCGCCCGTTCACAGCTCCGACTGCAAGAGGAGCCTGGAAGAACAGAGGGACACGGGCCGCATCGGCTGAAAGCCAGAAGTAGATGGGGCCCAGGTCGCCGTCACCTTTATCTTTCACTGCGAACTGAGTCTCTTGAGACAAGTTGTCACCGCCCTTGTGCCTGCGGATCATGACCACGAACTTGTCGGTCTTGAATGTACCCATTTCAGCACTTTTGCGGTTTTCAGTTGCAACGTATGATATGTTGACGTCGTAAGTATTCCTGTCCAATGCAATGAGGATCTTTCGGCTGCCGCCTTTCTTAAGGGCGTCGAGGTCCATGCTGCGCAGTTTGTAGAACATTCCTATGACATCATATATCACTTCGTTCTTTGTGATTGTGGTGTCTGTGGCGGGACGGGTGCTCTTTGTGACCTTGGCGTGCAGGGTCTTGCATCCGTTGCTCCAGGTGTATGTGTTCTTTGCCCAATAGTCGTTTTCGTATGTCTCGCGGTGGAAGTACACGGGATTGAGGTTTGACTTCAGGAAGTCTGACTCGTAGATATATCTCACCTTGAAGAACTTGTCGAAGAATTTGTTGGTGTTGCCAGTTGTTCTGATCTTGAAGCACGGTCCGTCGGGCGATGACGTCTCCTGAAGGTCGAAGTTCAACTGAGCGATGTCGGCATTCACAACGCCCCATTTGTAATGGAGCGCCAGAGCGATCTTCTCACCGTTGGCGAAAGGATATTCAGCAGCAGAGGCTGCAGACGGCATTGCAAGGAACAGAAGCAATGCAAGTATTGAAAGTCTAAAAGTCTTCATTTTCAAAATTTGTGTTTGGTCCTGCATTCAAATTGGACTCTATACTTTCAAATCTCTCGCCAGAATCTCCATTGTATATGGTATTGGCGTCGACAAACCTCACTTCTTCCTTGATGAACTTCATCTCGACGTCCTCCACTGAACCGTTACGGTGCTTGGCAATGATGAGCTGAGTATAGCCAGGATAGGCCTCCGGTTCCTCCACACCAAGGAATTCAGGACGGTGTATGAACATCACGATATCGGCATCCTGCTCGATGGCACCGGACTCACGCAAGTCACTCAACTGCGGGCGCTTGTTGCCGCCACGCGTCTCCACGGCACGGCTCAGCTGCGACAGCGCTATGATAGGTATGTCAAGCTCTTTGGCAATCGCCTTGAGCGAGCGCGAGATGGCCGACACTTCCTGCTCACGCATGCCACGGAACTCCGGAGGACCTGTCATGAGCTGCAGATAGTCGATTATTATAAGTTTGACTCCCTGAGTGTGGACCAGACGTCTTGCCTTGGCACGGAACTCGAAGATCGAGAGTGCCGAGGTATCGTCTATCCACAGGGGGGCCTTAGCAAGTTTCTTGATACGGTCGTTCAGCTGATTCCAGTCGTACGGGTCGTTGAATTTCTTCGCGCCCCATATCTTGCTGCTCTCAAGACCGGTCTCACTCACCAGGATACGTTTGACAAGCTGGGTCTCCGACATTTCAAGAGAGAAGATCGCCACAGGTGTGTTGTATTCAACAGTCATGTTCCTGGCCATCGTAAGCACAAACGCCGTCTTTCCCACAGACGGGCGGGCAGCCAGGATGATAAGGTCTGACTTCTGCCAGCCGTATGTGACACGGTCGATGCCGGCATAGCCCGATGCCACACCGCTCAGTCCTTCCGTCCTTTCCTGTGCCTTCTCTATCTCCTTGATTGTGGCATTCAGTATCCTGTCCACTGAAGAAGTCTCCTTGCGCATGTTGTTCTCCGCAAGGGAGAAGAGGTCCTGCTGTGCACTCTCAAGCAGGTCGTCCACACTCTCCGTATCGTCGAATGCGGTCTTCTGGATATTGCCTGAGATTGTGATAAGTTCGCGCTGGATATATTTCTGAAGCAGTATCTTGCAGTGGTAGTCGGTGTTGGAGATTGCACCGACCCTCATTGTAAGCTCGCTCAGATATGCCACACCGCCAACTTCCTCCAGCTTGCCCATGCGTTTCAGCTCTTCTGAAACTGTGAGCATGTCCACCTTGTCGTGACGGCCTGCTATCGCAGAGACAGCCTCGTATATCGATTTATTGTTCTCGTTGTAGAAACAGCCGGGATTGAGCTGTTCCAGAGAGTCATCCACGATATTCGGGTCGGTCATGAGCGCAGCGAGCACCGCAGCCTCTATGTCAAGAGCCTGAGGTGGAATGCGTCCGACATCGGCAGAAATCTGGGAGATCTCGACCTTTTTCTTCTTTGTGTATTTCTTGTCCTGAGCCACAGCCTGACAGGTGGATTAGTCCTCGTCCTTGAACTCGGGTTTCACAAGGATTCTGCCGCAGTATTCGCAGACAATGATCTTCTTGCCCTGGGCAATGTCAAGCTTGCGCTGGGGAGGGATCTGGTTGAAGCAGCCGCTGCATGCGCCACGGTCGATGGTAACCACTGCAAGGTGGTTCTTGGCTGCATTGCGCACACGGTTATAAGCGACAATCATACGCTCGTCAAGCTTCTTTTCAAGCTCTTCCTTCTCTGCTGTCAGGACAGCTTCCTGAGCGGCTGTCTCTTCGATGATGGTGTCAAGCTCTTTCTTCTTCTCTGCCAGATTGGCTTCGAAAATCACAAGGCGCTCCTTTGCCGCCTCTATCTGCTCTGTCTTCTCATCGTGAGCTCTCTGACCTTCAGCAATTCTCTTCTCGCAGACCTGCTGCTCGAGAGTCTGGTACTCGATCTCTTTGCCGAGTGACTCGTACTCACGGTTGTTCTTGACGTTGTCCTGCTGTTTGGTATAGTTCTCAATCAGGTTGCGGGCCTCTTCGATGGAAACTCTGTACTGGCCCTGACGTTTTTCGATATCAGCAATCTCTGCGTTGAGATCTTCGATAGAAGCCTTGATGCCCTCTACCTCCGCCTCAAGATCCTGGACTTCCAGGGGGAGCTCACCGCGCTGAAGATGGATAGTGTCAATAGCTGTATCTTTCTGCTGGATCTGATAAAGCGTATGGAGCTTTTCTTCCATAGGGATACCGTCTGCCTCTGTAACGCTCTTAGCTACAGATACGAAGGTTTCCTTTTCGTCAATCGGGGTGATGATTGTTGTTTTGACTTTTTTTGTTGCCATTGTCGCTTGATTAAAAGTAATATATCGGATTATTATTTGTCGATGACCTTAAGACCGCGAAGGTAATTGTTTTTTCGGAAAGTTCTGCAACGAGCAGCGATATAAATTTATCAACAATGTCTATCTCGCTCTCGTAGTGTCCGATATCCATCAGCATGAACCCTTTTTCGGTAAAGAAATTATGGTAGCTGATATCGCCGCTGATATAGACATCCACCCCCGCCTCAAGTGCGTTCTCTATGAAGGAACCGCCCGATCCGCTGCACAGGGCCACTTTTCTGACAGGACCTTCCACCGGACGCGAAGTACGCAGCGACTTGAGACCGAACTGACGTTTCACGAAAGTGATGAATTCCGCAGTGTCCATCGGCTCCGGCAGCTCGCCTGTCAGCCCGATGCCCTCATCGCTCAGAATGACTCTGTCCCTCAGGCCGAGCCTGTCTGCCATAAGGTCATTCACCCCCTGCACGGCCTTGTCGGCATTTGTGTGTGCCGCATACACCACCACATCATTCTTCACGGCCAGAGTTATGGCCGAGCCGAGGAATGTGTCAGGAGATATCTTTCTGACTCCCTTGAATATCAGAGGGTGGTGCGTTATCACCATGTTGGCGCCTTTCTCCACTGCCTCCCGGATAAGCTCCGGAGTGCAGTCAAAGCCCACCAGCACACCTTTCACTTCTGTGTCGGGGCTGCCTATGCAGAAGCCGGCATTGTCCCACGGCTCCTGGGTGGAGAGCGGTGCAAAGCTCTCAATTATGTCTGCTATCTCCCGTGCCTTCATACCCTAGATTTCATCATGTATCTGCTGCAGCATGTCGCGCAGGTTCTGCAGTCTGAGCGCCACGTCCGCCTTGTTGTCAGATCCGTCAACGTTGCCTTTCATCATTTTTCTGGCGCCGTCGAGTGTCATGCCGCGGTCCTTTATGAAAAGGTGCAGCTTCTTGAAGTTCTCGACATCTTCGGGAGTGAACAGCCTGTTGCCTTTCTTGTTTCTGTTTGGATGTATGAACTCAGGATATGTGTCAGACCAGAAGCGCACCAGAGACACGCTTTCGCCAAGCAGTGAGGCCACCTCGCCTATCGTGTAGCTAATCTTTGCCATATATCAGTTATGTTTTAATCAAGTGATTGTCCTGTGGTTGCAGCAAGGCGCTCCATCTCGTGGAACAGCGCGGGGCTGAGGTCTGCAAAGAAATAGTTCACCGGATCCATCGCCCTGCCGTCCTTCAGCACCTCATAGTGCAGCGCGGCGGCGAATGATGTGCCGGAGCTGCCCACCCTGCCTATCACCTTCCCCTGCTCCACTGTCTGGAACATCGACACCTTCATCTCGCTCAGATGCGCATACACCGTGCGGATGCCGTTGCCATGATCTATCACCACCATGTTGCCCAGCCCTTTCGTCTGGCACAGCACATCCACCACCTTTCCGGAAGCCGAAGCCACCACTTCAGTGCCGTATGGAGCCAGCAGGTCGATGCCGTTGTGGCTCTGGAGGGTCTTGAAGAACGGGCTGATACGCATTCCCGTCGATGCACCTGTCTGCGGAATTGTAAAGTTACGCAAAGGAATTATAGATGGAAAATATTTTTTCTGAAAATCCTGATCGGCGAACTTGTCCTTTATGGCGCGTATCTCCCTGTCTATCTGCGAGAATGACTGCAGAAGAGTCTGCAGGGCGGTTTGCGAGCCCTCAATAAGCTCGTCTTCATCCATACTGAAATAATTTGCTCCGCCCTCTGAATCATAGTCTCCCGCAATGGCATCTATTGCTGGAGGATCGGTATGGAAGATGGCGTTGTATATCCCCTCATCTCTCATTTCAAGAGAATAAATCACATCATCCACCAGACGGCTCTTTTCAAGCATGTTGTCGTAATGCTCTGCAAGATATCGGTTCTCGGCCCGCAGCGCCTTCTCATCCTTCGACTGGAAGACAAGCCCTGCCAGCAGGTATATGGCCGCCGCGGCAAGCAGTCCGGCACCCAGATAGCGCGCAATCTCCTTCAGGGCGCGGCGCAGCGAAAGCCTGTGCTCCCTGAATTCGTTCTTCTCGTTGTCGTATACGTACAGTGCCATACTTATTAATGCGCCACTTTGTCGGCCGGGCGTACAAGTGTCTTATATACTTTGGGGTCGATATCCTTGTCAAAGAAGTTCCATGGATTCACCTGCTCTCCCATATACAGCACCTCATAGTGCAGATGGGGGCCGGTAGCCCGTCCCGATGAGCCCATCGTGGCAATCTGGTCGCCGCGCTTAATTGCCTGCCCCTTTGCCACATTCGTCGAGTGGAGATGGGCGTAGCGGGTCGAATACCCGAACCCGTGGTCTATCTCAACCACGTTTCCGTAAGCGCCGAACAGATATTTAACATCAGTGACCGTTCCATCGGCAGTGGCATAGATGGGAGTCCCTTTCGGACCCGATATGTCATAACCTGTATGCAATGCCACTTCACCGGTGACCGGGTGCAGGCGGTAGCCGAACGGCGATGAGATTGCAATGTCTCTGCCGGGACATACCGGGAAGATGTTGGGCACACTTGACGCCAGATTGTCGGCACGCGAAGAGAGCTTCTCTATCTCGTCGAATGAAAGCGACTGGATGTAAGTTTTCTTTGCAACAATGTCCTGCAGCTTCAGAGAAGATGTCAGGAAGGCCGCGTTTGTAAACTCCTGCATAGGAGCATATCTCTCCTCTGACTCATAGCCGGCGTTCCTTGTTGCTGCCGGTATCTCGTCCATACCGAAGATGGGGCGGTACACTTTGTTGTCGCGCATCTGCAGGTCCGCCAACCTCACATTTTGATAATCGGTGCGTTGATTGATGTATTCAATCTTTTCTATCAGCTCCCTGCTGTGCTTCATCTGAACCAGGTGCCCCACATCGGGAAGGTGGAAGAAGTGATTGTTGAGAAAAGTATACACCAGGAAAATGACAATTCCTATGACAACATAAACGCCGACATCCCCGATACGGCGCCCCAGGCTTGTCCTGTGCACTTCGTACCTTGCGGTGTCAGCGTTGTATGTGTATTTAATTTGTCCCATCTGCCGGTCTGTAGCCCGGCAAAGATAGAAAAAATTATTCTACTCCGTTAACCTGCTTGATGACTGCAAGTTCTTCGGGATCGAAAGGAGTCTTGTCCTGACGGTAGATGTCGTGGAACCAGAGTTCGGGCTCCTCGCCTGACGGGATGGGGGTGTCCCATGCGAAGATGGTGTTGGTCTTGCCAGAAACGAAGCCCCAGTTGATGGCGCTCACACCGTTTTCCTTGAGCATAGGCAGCACCGTCTTGAAAAGGCTGTTGTTCCTGCGTGCCATGTATTCTGTGCAGTACATGGGGCGGTTCCAGTTCTTGAGAGAATCTATCTGAGCCTGATGATCCTCCACAGGATTATAGTTATGATATGATGTGATGTCTGAATTGTCGAGCTGGAAGGCATTGAGCTCTGCATTGTCGTACCAGATACCTGCTGATACAGGCTGAGAGGGGCGTACCTCATGGGCCCATTTGAAGACATTCTTCAGCAGAGGCATGGAGGCAAGGTGGTACCCGCTGTTGCCCGGCTCGTTGTAGAGGTCCCACCAGAGGATACGCTCATCATCCTTGAAGGTGGTGAGGATGTCTTTCACGTATGCCTCAAGAACGGGATAAAGAGCAGTGGTGTCGGCGCGCAGGCTGTCTGAAGGGTCTCTCACCCAGCCTGAATTGTGGACACCGGGTTTGGGATCGGGCTGAGGACCTATCTCTGACTCGGGGTTCCAGCAGTCGTCGAAGAATACGAACACAGGCTTGATTCCGTCCGCATCGCAGATTGAAAGGAATGTATCTATCTGCTTCTTGAAGCTCTCTGCCTCGTTTTTCCATACCACGCTGCTCAGATAGACACGCATTGTGGTGAAGCCGAGCTCTTTTGCCCAGCCAAGCTCCTTTTCGATGGTTGCCTTGTCAAAAGTGCTTTCCTGCCACATCTCAATCTGGTTGATGGCAGTCGAGGGGATGAAGTCACATCCGCTGCGCCACCCCTGCTGCTCGTGCCATGCCCAGGCCTTCTCTTCTGTCCAGCGTCCGTTTACATCCACGCCGCTCACCTCAGGAGTGCCTTTGCAGCCTGCAAGGAGTGCCAGCGCAGCTATTATCAATAAAGTTTTTTTCATAGTTGTATGTTTTTATTCAGTTGATGTCAGTAGTATATCAGGCTTCCTGTTTTCTGCAGATAACACAGCTGTAGAAAGCGATGATCATAAATGCGATTGCAGGCACCCAGTATGCTGTGGCAATGCTGCCCACCTGGTCTGACACGATACCCTGGATCTGTGTGAGGACAGCCGCACCGGCGATGGCCATCACCATACCTGAGCCGCCGAGCTTGAGGTCTTCGCCCAGTCCCTTTGTTCCCATACCGTAGATTGTGGGGAACATCAGCGACATGCATCCTGAGATGCACATCAGGCAGTATACACCGGAAGCACCACGACCGTAGATTGTGCCGAAGCAGCATGCAACTGCGATGAGCGCAATGACTGTGAGGAGTTTGCGGGGCTTGATGTATTTCATG
Source organism: Bacteroidales bacterium (assembly GCA_045617865.1). Taxonomy (GTDB): domain Bacteria; phylum Bacteroidota; class Bacteroidia; order Bacteroidales; family UBA932; genus Equibacterium. Next base: position 31,640 of record JAZLJK010000039.1, read on the forward strand.
AGGAATGTGCAGATGAAGCGCATGAGCACAAACAGGATGAGCGACATGATGTAGTATGTGGCACCCGCCTGCTCTGCAGTGCGTGGCAGAAGGGCATCGACACCTATCCACTCGCAGAAATTGTAGAAGCCTGCACCGACAGGCTCGACATTGCGCAGCGCATCAATTATCTGGGCAGAAGAAGCATCTGCACCAAGCGAAGCGATGATTCCGTCAAGGTTGAGAGCCTGCATAGAGTAGCGGATCACGTATGACCACACTGCAATCTGTGCACCTACATAGAAAAACTGTGCGACCACTCCCCAGACATAATTCTTGTTGTGTGTGAGGCGGCGGAATGAGTTCTTGAAATCCAGTGCTCCACCCTCCTTCAGGTCAGGCATCTTTGTGAGCAGGATTGCCAGGAAGATGACCAGCATCACAACGCCCAGGATCACGTACGCATTTGTGACCGCATTCAGCTCCCCCGACTGAATCTGTGAAAGCTGCTCTGCCGAAAGCTGGGCACGCTCCGATGCAGTGAGTGTGTTGAGCTGCGAAAGGATGAATATCTGCGAGATCACAACTCCTGCTATGGATCCGAAGGGATTGAACGACTGGGAGAAGTTGAGCCTCTGTGTGGCAGTCTCTTCGGGCCCGATGGCACAGATATACGAGTTGGTTGAAGTCTCCAGAATTGACAGACCTGCAAACAGCACGAAGATTGCGAACAGATATATGAAGAAACCCACACCTATATTTAGCAACGAAACCTTCATTGCCGGATAGAAAAGTATTGCGCCCAGCGCATACACTCCCAGACCAAGCAGGACACCCGACTTGTAACTGAATTTCTTGATGAAGATTGCACCCGGAATGGCGAAACAGCCATAACCCAGCAGGTAGCATACCACCTGTATCCACGCTGTCTTGGCATCGGTGAGGCTCATAATCCTCTTGAATGCTGCAAGCATTGTGTCTGTAAGGTTGTTGGGTACCGCCCACGCGAAGAACAGAAGGGTAAGCAGGGCGAAAGGCCATGCTATTCCTTTGGGAATCACTCTCACTTTGTTTTCCTGTGTCATGTTTTCTCTTTTTTTCTAAATGTTTAAATACAATTGGAGCGAAAGTTATTAAATGATTTGTAAACACACAAATAAATTGAGTGATTTTGCAAAAAAACGATTTAGCAAGTGGCACTCATATCGTAAAAACGGGCAGATTGCAAGAAAATCTTACTCAAAATCGTAATATTATTTGGACATTATAACGATTTAGCATAATTTTGAAAACATCATTGAAAATTCTACACAATTTAATTTCAAGCACATACCATGAAAGCACGCAAATTCATTCTGGCAGCAGCCGCAACACTCTTGTGCTCAGGACTTTTCGCACAGGACTTCAACGGTCTTGACATGAGCCTGGGCAACCTCTCACGCATTTCGAAAGCCGAAACCCGCTCCATCTGTCCCGAAAACTTCACTGGAGAGAAGGGCAAGGCCGCCATGGCAAAGCCTGAACTGCCCAACGAGCGCAACGTCAACAACGCATCATGGGCGGCACGTGACCTCGGTCAGGGATGGAAAGTGAACCCATACATCAGAATAGGTTCGAAAGAGACTGTAACCATCGCCGAAATGGAAGGTCCCGGCGCAATCCAGCACATCTGGATGACCCCGACAGGCGTTTGGAGATATTCCATCATCCGCATCTACTGGGACGACGAGGAGACTCCTTCCGTAGAATGCCCTATCGCAGACTTCTTCTGTATGGGATGGAATGAATATGCACCCGTGGTATCCCTCCCGATATGTGTGAACCCCGGCAGTGCATTCAACTGCTACTGGCAGATGCCTTTCCGCAAGAAATGCAAGATCACGATGGAGAATGTGAACGACCACGAAGAGATGACTCTCTACTACCAGATCGACTACACTCTTACAGAGGTTCCCGAAGATGCAGGATATTTCCACGCACAGTGGCGCCGCACCCGCTGGAACGAGTCTTCAGACTATACCATCGTGGACGGCATCAAAGGTCAGGGCCAGTTTGTTGGCTGCTACCTTGCATGGGGCCTTACCAACAACGGCTGGTGGGGTGAAGGCGAAGCAAAGTTCTACATCGACGGTGACAAGGACTTCCCCACCATTTCATCGACCGGTCTGGAAGATTACTTCTGCGGCTCATACAACTTTGACCGCGGAGGCCGCTACGTAGAATTCTGCACTCCCTATGCCGGTCTGTGTCAGGTGATCCGTCCCGACGGAACATACCGCTCACAGGAGAGATTCGGTCTCTACCGCTGGCACATCATGGACCCCGTCAGGTTCAAGAAGAATTTCAAGATGACAATCCAGGACCTCGGCTGGCGCAACGACGGCCGCTATCTGCAGCAGCACTCCGACATCGCCGGTACAGCATTCTGGTATCAGGCAGAGCCTCACGCAAAATTCCCCGAGTTCCCCGACTGGCATCTCCTGGAGACATACTAGGAACACACATCCATTACATATAAACAAGGGAGACCGCACCGTCAGAACGCGCGGTCTCTCTTTGAATTGATATCAAAACTTCCAACAGCAGCTTATGAAACGCCTCATCCTTACAGTCTGCCTGTGCATCACAGCCCTTCCTGTGTTTGCGCTCCGCAGTGCCGAAGTCAAGTCCCCTGACGGCTGCAATACAATAAAAATCTCTGTTTTAAAAGGGAGACTTGGATATGAGGTTTTCCACGGCAGGACAAAAGTTGTGGAATGGTCACAGCTGGGCTTTGAGTTTGCTGACGGAAGCTTTTCAGACGGCATATCGTTGGTGTCAGCCCTGCATAGCAGCATCGATGAGACATATGCACTTCCCGTGGGCAAGGTGGCCGAGGCGCGCGACTGGTGCAACCAGCTAACTGTCAGGCTGCTGAACAGGCAGGGGCGCAAGATTGACCTTGTCTGCAGGGCATATCCCGATGCAGTTGCATTCAGGTATGTGTTCCCCGACCAGGAGGGATGGAGTTCATTCGAGATGACAGAGGAAACCGCTCAGTTCAGGCTGGCAGGAGACCCGGAGGCGCTTGTGATGTATCTCCCGCACTACCGCACGTCACACGAAGGGCTTTACACACGTGACAAACTTTCTGCCATAGAGAATGACCATATTCTGGAGATGCCCGCCACTTTCACCATGGAAAGCGGGCTGAGCGTGGCTGTCACAGAGGCGGCTGTGAGGAAGTATGCCGGAATGATGCTGATAAAGCGCAACGGTGTGCTGACCGGGTCGCTTTCGCCCCGGCTTGACAGGCCTGAGCTTAAGGTGATTGTGGATGAATTCCCGCACAAGACGCCCTGGAGGGTGATTCAGATTGCAGAGCAGGTGGGCGGCCTTATCGAGTCAACTGTTCTCACCTCGCTCAACGACCCGTGTGCCATTGATGACATCTCATGGATCAGGCCCTGCATCAAGACCACCTTCACATGGTGGAACGGGAACCAGGTCCCCGACACCACATTCTCACCCGGCAACAATTTCGAGACAAACAAGTTCTATATTGATTTCGCCGCAGAGCACAACATCGACCTGCACGACATCTACGGTTATGCCGAAACTCCGTGGTATCAGGACAGCGGATTCAACTTCGGCTGGCCCGGTCCCGACGCTGACCCCACCAGGCCCATCCGGCCGCTGGACATGCAGCGGATTGGCGATTATGCCGCTTCAAAAGGGGTGAACCTGCACCTCTGGGTGCACTGGCTGCCTCTGTACAACCATCTGGAAGAAGCCCTCACCCTCTTTGAGAAATGGGGTGTGAAAGGAATGATGATAGACTTCATGGACCGTGACGACCAGCAGATGATAGAGATCCAGGAAGAACTGCTGGAGGCATGTGCCCGTCACCACCTTTTCGTACAGTTCCACGGTGCCAGCAAACCCTCCGGCATGATAAGGACTTATCCCAACGAATTCACACGCGAAGGAACTCTGAATTATGAGGTATGCAAATGGGACCGCACAGTGAATGCAGACCACGACATCAACATCCCGTTCACACGTATGCTGGCAGGTGCTGCCGACTACCACATGGGCGGGTTCAGGGCGCAGAACCGCAAGGATTTCCAGATCCATTACACCAATCCCCACGTGATGAGCACCCGCGGTCACATGATGGGAATGTACATAGTGCTTGAAAACTATCTCACTTCGTTCTGCGACACTCCCATGGCATATGACGGGCAGAAGGAGTTTGATTTCCTCACCACCCTCCCCTACGGCTGGCACGACATGAAAGTGCTGGATGCCGCGCTTGGAGAATATGTTGCCATAGCAAAAAGGCACGACAGCGACTGGTGGGTCGGAGCCATCACCAACCACACCGCCCGCGAACTGACATTGAAGTTCGATTTCCTGGAAAAGGGCTGCGAATACACCGCTGACATCTGGTGCGACGCACCTGAGTCAGAAGAGAATCCCAACATCACCAGCCACTTCATGAAAAAAGTGAATTCAGAAAGCACACTCACCCTCCCGATGGTACCCGACGGAGGCTTCATAATGAAAATCAACAAATAACTACACTATATGAAAAAAATTCTATCTACAGTTCTTACACTTGCCGCTGCAGTGATGTTCACCGTCACAGGCAGTGCACGCGAGTACAACCAGCCCTACACCGGCGCCAATCTGGACCATATCGCATACCCCATCGGAGGTATCGGCACAGGTATGTTCTGCTTTGAAGGCACCGGCGCCATCTCAAACATGTCGGTACGCCATGTTCCCGAACTCTTCCACGAGCCCTGCACATTTGCCGCAATTCATGTGAAAGGTTATGAAAACGGCACGAAGGTGCTTGAGACAAATGTCCCGTCGTTCAAGAAGTTCGGCCGTCTCGAAGGCGGTATGGGCGTGGGGCAGACCACATGGGGCCTCCCCCGCTTCGATGAAGGCGAATTCTCTGCATCTTTCCCTTTTGCAACTCTCAAGCTGAAAGACAAAGACATTCCCGTGGAGGTGAGCATCACTGCATGGAACCCCTTCATCCCCAACGACGAAGACAACTCTTCACTGCCCGTTGCAGGTTTTGAGTACACATTCACCAACACTGCCGACAAACCCGTCGAGGCAATCTTCTCTTTCAACACCCGCAACTTCATGTACAAGACCAACGATGCAGTGTCTTCAGTTCAGGAGATGCCCCTCGGATTCGTTCTGAATCAGGAGCCCACCGAGCACGACCCCTGGTTTGAAGGCCGCTTCGCCATCTACACACAGGACCCCGCAACTGTATGTGACTACTGCTGGTTCCGCGGCGGATGGTTCGACCCTCTCACAATGGCATGGAACAAAGCCGCTGCAGGTGACATGACTCCCGTAGCCACTTCCGACCACGCTCCCGGCGGATCACTCTATGTTCCCGTAAACCTCAACGCAGGTGAGAGCAAGACGGTACGTCTCTACATGGCATGGTACGTTCCCCGCTCAATGCATCATTTTGACGGACAGGCACGAGACGACAACGAAAGAGGCAACTTCTACGATCCCAAGCTCTATGAAGACCTGCCCAAGGTTTACGAGCCCTGGTACAGCCGCCGCTTCGCAAATCTTGAAGAAGTTGTGGCATACTGGACTGAAAACTACGACAATCTCAAGGCCCAGACCGAGAAATTCAATGCCGCATTCTATGATACAACTCTTCCCGACGAAGTTGTGGAGGCTGTAAGCGCAAACCTCACCATCCTCAAGTCAACCACAGTGATGCGTCAGCACGACGGCAGAATGTGGAACTGGGAGGGCAGCGGTGACAACTGGGGCAGCTGCCACGGCTCCTGCCAGCATGTATGGAACTATGCACAGGCAATTCCTCACCTCTTCCCGCGTCTTGAGCGCAGCCTCCGCGAGACTGAATTCTACGTAAGCCAGAGCAAGGAGGGCCACCAGGCATTCAGGTCCAACCTCCCCATCCAGCCCGTGCTCCACGATTTCCACGCAGCATCAGACGGTCAGCTCGGCGGCATCATCAAGGCATACCGCGACTGGCGTATCAGCGGCGACGACAAATGGATCAGCGACATGTACGGCCAGATCAAGCAGAGCATGGACTATTGCATCCGCACCTGGGACCCCCGTCACGAAGGTGCTCTCGAAGAGCCTCACCACAACACATACGACATCGAGTTCTGGGGACCTGACGGAATGTGCACATCATTCTACACCGCAGCCCTCACATGCTTCGTTGAAATAAGCAAGCACCTCGGCGAAAAGTGCAAGGATTATGAGAAGCTTCTCAAGAAGAGCCAGGAATACATGACCACAAAACTCTGGAACGGTGAATATTTCTATCAGATCGTGAGATGGAAAGACCTCCAGGCACAGGATCCCAGCACAGCACAGTCTTTCGGCGGCTCATATTCACCCGAAGCACAGAAGATCATGCTGCAGGAAGGTCCCAAGTACCAGTATGGCACCGGTTGCATCTCAGACGGTGTGCTCGGCTGCTGGATGGCACGCTGCGCCGGCCTTGACGACCCCGTTGATTCAGAGAAAGTACGCAGCCACCTGGTTGCAGTGCACAAATACAACCTCAAGAAAGACCTGCGCGACCACGCCAACCCTCAGCGTCCCGGCTATGCAATGGGCAACGAAGGCGGTCTTCTGCTCTGCTCTTGGCCCAACGGCGGCAAACCCAACCTTCCTTTCGTATACAGCGACGAGGTGTGGACAGGCATCGAGTATCAGGTTGCATCACACCTTATCTTTGAAGGCGAGGTTGAGAAAGGTCTGGACATCGTCCGCACCTGCCGCGACCGCTACACAGGCGACCAGCGCAACCCCTACAACGAGTATGAGTGCGGCTCATGGTATGCACGCGCACTGGCAAGCTACAGCCTCCTCCAGGCTCTTACAGGCGCCCGCTACGATGCTGTCACAAAGACTCTCTACATTGACTCCAAGGTTGGCGACTTCCGTTCATTCCTCTCTACTGCAAGCGGTTACGCAACAGTAGGTCTGAAAGACGGCAAGCCTTTCATCGATGTCAAGAACGGAAACATTGATGTCAAGGAGTGCATCGTTTCCGGCAAGAAGGTAAAACTCTAGCATTCTGATGCGAAAGAGTATCGCTTTAATAACAATAGTGGCTGCGCTGCTGACCGGAGCATTCTCCGCGGCAGCGCAGTGCTATAATAACCCTGTGCTCCAGTCGGGTGCCGACCCGTGGGTGATATGCGACGGCACTGTGGCTGAAGGCGGGCATTATTACTACTGTTCTTCGCAGCGCGGCGGCATCGCCGTGGGGCGGTTCGACAACCTCTGTGAACCGGATGTGGGCCAGGTTGTGTGGCGGCCCGGAAAGGGGCAGTGGAACAGCACGTGCATCTGGGCGCCTGAACTTCACAAGTGGAACGGCCGGTGGTATATCGTTTATGCAGCTGGATATTCCGGCCCGCCCTACATCCATCAGCGCACCGGAGTGCTCGAATCGGTAACGGAAGACCCTCTCGGAGAGTATGTCTCTAAGGGAATGGTGAATACGGGCGACGACCCTTCCGACCCCTCGTCGGTCCGCTGGGCCATTGATATGACTTATCTTCAGCACAAGGGGAAGCTTTATGCGATTTGGTCGGGATGGGAGAACCTTGAGCCAACCGACAAGACTCCCCAGAACCTCTATATCGCCGAGATGGAGAACCCCTGGACGGTCAAAAGCCCGAGGGTGCTGATATCCAGACCTGACCGCGAATGGGAGATATGCGGCAGCCTGCCGATAAACGAGGGTCCACAGGTGCTCTGCCACCGGAAGAAGGTGTTCATTGTCTATTCATGCGGACAGTCATGGCTTCCCACATACAAACTGGGCATGCTGACACTGAAGAAGGGAGGCGACCCTCTCGACCCGGCCGCCTGGACAAAGAGCAGCGGACCTGTCTTCCAGGGCAACGAAGAGATCCACGGTGTGGGGCACGCCAGTTTCACAGTCTCCCCAGACGGCAGAGAGCACTACATTGTCTATCATTCAAAGAAAGGCACGGAAGACGGCTGGCGGCGCGACGTCCGCCTCCAGAAGTTCAGGTTCAAGTGCAACGGCACGCCTGACTTCGGCGAACCGCAGCCACTCTCAGAGCCTCTTCCCCTCCCTTCCGGCACACACCGGAAATAACAGGCACTGTGACGCAGAGACAGCGTCCGGCATTCTGCTGCCGGAGCACATCATCACCCGCGATGTTTAAGCGGGGGGCACCGCCGCAGATGAGTTCCGCGTCAGCGGGACGAAAGCTGCGAGTGGGGGGATGGAGCGAAGCGGAAGTGCTCCGGTTCAGAATGCCGGCGCACGGGGCATAGCAAAATATTCCTAATACTTACTCCGCTACGGGGACAATTATCTTCTTTCCGATCTTTATCACAGACTGACCGTTGCGGCGCACAAAACGGTAGGGTGCTATGAAGGTTCTGCGAGGTCCCACCTTTGAATCGCTCCAATGGGTGTGGTATACTATGTAGTTTCTGCCCTTGGATGTGGTAAGAAACATGTGGTGGCCTGTGCCGACCTCACCTCCCTTGCGGTGGAGGATGGGGTTGCCTTCAAAGCGCTTCCACGGACCGAACGGATTGTCTGACACCGCATATCCCACAGCATATTCCTTGTCCGTATAGCCGTTGCAGCTGAAGCTCAGATAGTAGAGTCCGTCATGCTTCAGGACGAAGGGGCCTTCAGCCACCCTGCAGTCTTCCTGAACCTGCTCCCAGGTTCCGGGAATTGTCTGGATGCAATGCACAGGCTCACCTTGAAGGGACTTCAGGTCATCGCTTATGCGCGAGCACCACACTTCGTTGCCGAAGCCTCTGTCCCAACGCACCCAATAGAGATATTTCGCACCGTCTTCATCTGTGAAAACGTGTCCGTCAATACCGTGGCGGCCGGGATTATATGCTCCGGGGCCGTCTTCCTGACGGAACGGGCCGAGAGGTGAATCGGCAAACGCCACGCAGAGATGTTCCTGTGCAGAATACAGCATGGCATACCTCTCACCCACCTTATACACTTCAGGAGCCCAGAACTGCTTCTCTCCCCACGCTTCGCTCTTGTGAAGGGCAAATCCTTCCTGAGCCTTGCCGCAGGGACCTTCCCAGTGCTTGAGGTCTGATGAAGTGAACACCTGGATGCCACTGTCTGATGAAGTACCGTAAATATAAAACACGCCATCCTCTTCATACACGAAAGGATCGGCCAGAGTCAGCTGTTCGGCATCCTTGCCGCCGCCGGCATATACATTGGTTGTACAGATTGCTGCAAAGCATAGCAGCATTGCTATTATTCTTTTCATTGTCAATAAGTTATATGGTGGATATTTATTTGATGGAATCGTCAAATGCCAGCTTTTCGGGATGACGGCCAGACACACCTTTGTCTTTGTAGTGCTGCTGGAGGCGCAGCAGGTCGGTCCGTGCATCATCTGTCAGCGGGAAATACTCCCCGCAGCTGATGGTTTTCCTGCCCCAGTCGAAAAAACCGGCATAAACCGGGACATTGGCGGCAGTGGCAATTGTATGGAACCCTTTCTTCCAGCGCTTCACGGGAGAACGCGTCCCTTCCGGTGCAAAAGCCATGAAGATCTTCTCATGGCTCTCGAATGCCTCTATCATCTGCATGGCGGCACTTGTTCCACCATTCTCCCTGCTCTTGAGGGGCATGGCGCCGAACTTCTCGAGCAGCCCTTTGAGCGGCCAGAAAAAGAACTTCTCCTTTACCAGCACCTTCACTGTGACATTCTGACTTCTGGCATACAGTGCCGTGACCACGAAGTCCAGTATCGAGGTGTGCGGCACACCGAGTATCAGGGCCTTGTCCACATCGGGAAACTTGCTTCCGATGGTCCAGCCCATCACTTTCGTGAGAAGGAATTCCGCTGTCTTCGGTTTCATTGTCAGATAATTACTGAGCTTCCTCTACATTGTCGATATCACTGCGCAGGTTGTCGCGGATGAAATCGAGCCTGATGTTGTCGTTTTCGCCCATATAGAATTCAAGCAGGTCTGCAATCGAATCGTCAGACGAAAGGTGCACCTTCTCAAGCCTGATGTCCTTGCCGATGAAGCCCTTGAACTCTTCGGGAGAGATTTCACCGAGACCTTTGAACCTGGTCACCGTATTGTTCTTGATCTTTGCGGTTGCGGCATCCTTTTCCGCAGTGCTGTAGCAGTAGACGTTGTGGTTCTTGTCCGACACGCGGAAAAGCGGCGTCTGCAGGATGTACAGGTGCCCCTTGCGGATGAGGTCGGGGTAGAACTTCAGGAAGAAGGTGAGCAGAAGCAGGCGGATATGCATACCGTCGACATCGGCATCGGTTGCTATCACCACCTTGTTGTAGCGCAGGTTGTCCATGTCCTCGTCGATGTTGAGGGCCGCCTGCAGCAGAGAGAGCTCTTCGTTGTCATACACATCCTTCTTGGAAGCCTTGTAGCTGTTCAGAGGCTTTCCCTTGAGGCTGAACACAGCCTGTGTGTTGGCGTTGCGTATCTTCTTGATGGAGCCGCTCGCACTGTCACCCTCTGTGAGGAAGATGGTTGACTCGTCGCGCTGCTCGTTCTTGTCGTTATAGTGTATCTTGCAGTCAGAAAGCTTCTTGTTGTTGAGCGACGCTTTCTTCAGTCTCTCTTTTGTCTCTTTGCGCAGCCCCTGCACCGCCTTGCGGTCTTTTTCCGATGCAAGAATCTTGGCAAGGAGGATGTCTGCCACATCCTTGTGCTTGTGCAGGTAGTTGTCCAGCTCGAGGCTGATGAAATCGCCCACATACTTCTGGATGGTCACACCATCCTTCGACATATACTTGCTGCCCAGCTGCACTTTTGTCTGTGCCTCGAACTCAGGCTCGCTGATGCTGATCGAGATTGCGCCGACGATTGAAGTGCGGGCATCTGCTGGGGTGAAGTCTTTCTTGTAGAAATCCTTGAGAGTCTTGCCTATGGCCTCACGGAATGCTGCCAGGTGCGTACCACCCATGATGGTGTTCTGACCGTTGACGAACGAGTAGATATTCTCGCCATATTTGCTGCCGTGAGTCATCACTATCTCTATATCCTTGCCGGTCAAGTGGATAGGCGGGTAGAGAGGTTCCTCATCTATAGTATCGTTCAGCAGGTCCAGCAGACCTTCATTCGACTTGTACTGCGTCTTGTTGAACATCAATGTGAGGCCGGTGTTCAGATAGGCGTAGTTCTTCACCATGTCCACCAGGTAATCCACATTGAACTCGTATCCTTCGAAAATATCGTTGTCGGGGGTGAATGAAATGAATGTTCCGTTCTTCTCGGAAGTCTCACCCTCACCCTCTTCCTGAAGCTTGCCCTGCGAGAACGAAGCCCATTTTGTGCGGCCGTCAATGAACGACTGCACCTTGAAGTCGATGGAGAGTGCATTCACGGCCTTCAGACCCACACCGTTGAGGCCCACGCTCTGCTTATATGACTTGTCGTCGTACTTGGCGCCGGAATTCAGCTTGCTCACAGCCATTATCATTCCCTTGTGGGGAATACCGCGGCCGTAGTCGCGCACCGTCATGGTCTTCCCTTCGAGGGCAATGTCGATACGCTTGCCGTGGCCTGAGCGGAATTCATCTATGGAGTTGTCTACTACCTCTTTCGCCAGCACATATATACCGTCGGTTGGGTCGCTTCCGTCTCCGCGGCGGCCGATATACATTGAAAGACGCCGGCGGATATGCTCTACATCATCAAGATGGATGATACTGTCGTCGCCATACTGGTTGGCGGGTATCGCTGTCTCTTCTATCTTCTCTTCAATTTCACTCATATTGCTGATTTATTTCTGACGGATGAATATCTGCAGCGGACACCCCTTGAACTCGAAGTGCTCGCGGAGCTTGTTCTCAAGGAAGCGCTTGTAGGGATCGCGGATATACTGCGGGAGGTTGCAGAAAAACGCGAATGACGGGAAGTCGGTGGGGAGCTGCGTGATATATTTGATCTTGATGTATTTGCCTTTCCATGCAGGGGGCGGATAGTTCTCGATCTCAGGCAGCAGAGCCTCATTGAGCTTTGATGTAGGTATCTTGCGTGAATAGTTTGCATATACCTCTGCAGCCGCATTGAGTACATCCATTATCCTCTGCTTGTTGATGACTGATGTGAAGATCACCGGGATGTCGTTGAAAGGAGCGAGCCGTGAAAGCAGCGCCTCGCGGTACTCCTTCATGGTGTTGTTGCCCTTCACCACCGTGTCCCACTTGTTCACCACCAGCACACATCCCTTGCGGTTGCGCTGGATTATGTTGAAGATGGCCATGTCCTGAGCCTCCATGCCCTGCTGGGCATCAATCATCAGGATGCAGACATCTGAGTTCTCGATGGCGCGGATGGAACGCATAACAGAATAGAACTCGAGGTCTTCGGTCACTTTCTTTTTCTTGCGCACTCCGGCAGTGTCGACCAGCATGAATTCATGACCGAACTTGTTGTAATGCGACGATATCGAGTCGCGTGTCGTGCCTGCAACAGGAGTGACGATGTTGCGCTCCTCGCCGAGCAGCGCATTTGTCATCGACGATTTGCCCACGTTTGGCTTGCCCACTATGGCGATATGCGGAAGTTTCTTCTCCTCTTCGTCCTCAACTATCTTTGTGTCCTTCGGCAGTTTCTCAAGCACAGCGTCCAGAAGGTCGCCCGTGCCGCTTCCTGTAGCGGAAGCTATTGCGAAAGGCTCGCCCAGACCCAGCGCGTTGAATTCGTACACTCCGTACATCTTTTCGCTGGTGTCCACCTTGTTGACCACCAGTATCACGGGCTTCCTGGTCCGGCGCAGTATGTCTGCAATCTCGGCATCGAAATCGGTGATTCCGGTAGCCACTTCAACCAGAAAGAGAATCAGGTCGCTCTCCTCGATGGCAGTCATCACCTGGTTGCGGATGGCCTCTTCGAACACATCATCGGAATTGACAGTGAATCCGCCTGTGTCCACAACAGAAAACTCGTGACCGCACCACTCGCATTTTCCGTAATGACGGTCGCGGGTCACTCCTGCCACATTGTCCACAATTGCCTGACGCATGCCCACCAGGCGGTTGAAAAGTGTGGATTTGCCCACATTCGGGCGTCCAACTATAGCTACAAGATTGTTGCTCATACAGTTAACGTTTAAAATGCCGGATTGGCATACATCACAATATCTTCTTTGGTAATGCTTTCACCACAAAGTATCAGCAGACGCTCCACCACATTGCGGAGCTCTCTGATATTGCCGGTCCACGGAAGCTTCTGCAGCTCTTTGTAAGCTGCCGGCTCCACCTTGCGGCGCTGCATTCCCGATTCGGCACATATCTGCTCTATGAAATGGTCCACCAGAAGCGGAATGTCATCCAGCCTTTCTGCCAGAGAAGGCACATGGATCAGAATCACGCTCAGGCGGTGATAGAGGTCTTCACGGAAGGTGCCCTTTGCAATCTCGTCGGTAAGGTTCTTGTTGGTTGCTGCCACCACCCTCACATTCACTGCAATGTCCTTGTCACTGCCTACGCGCGTGAGTTTGTTCTCCTGAAGCACGCGGAGCACCTTTGCCTGAGCTGCAAGGCTCATGTCGCCGATTTCGTCCAGGAAAAGCGTGCCTCCGTCAGCCTGCTCGAACTTGCCCTTATGCTGCTTGATGGCAGATGTGAAGGAGCCTTTCTCGTGGCCGAACAACTCACTCTCGATGAGTTCACTCGGGATCGCCGCACAGTTGACCTCAATGAATGGAGCCGATGCACGGTTGCTGAGCATGTGCAGGTTGTGGGCCACCAGTTCCTTGCCTGTGCCGTTGCTGCCTGTGATCAGGACTCTTGCGTCAGTTGCTGCGACTCTGGAAATCACATCCTTCACGTGTTTGATAGATTCCGATTCACCGATTATCTCATACTTCGAGCTGGTCTTCTTGCGGAGAATCTTTGTCTCCTTCACAAGCGACGTCTTCTCGGTCGCATTCTTTATGGTTATGAGTATCCTGTTGAGATCCAGAGGTTTCTGGATGAAATCGTATGCGCCCTTCTTGATGCAGTCGACAGCAGTGTCAATGTCACCGTGGCCGGAGATCATGATTATGGCAGCCTCGCACCCTTCTTCGACAAGTTTCTCAAGCACTTCGTGTCCATCCATCTGCGGCATCTTGATATCGCAGAAAATAACGTCGAAAGTGTCTGCCAGAGCCATCTCGCACCCCTGCTTCCCATCCTCGGCCAGAGAGATTGTATACCCCTCATATTCCAGAATCTCCTTCAACGTATTGCGGATTGCGCGCTCGTCATCGATAATCAGAATCTTCATTTTTGAACAGATTTGTGCAATTTCTATTAAAACGTACAAAGATAGACAATTTTTTTAAGTAATTTTGTTGTCTGGTACCAACCGTACAAAATCTTTGAAAGATGAACAACATTCCGCAAATCATCATAGCCATAGACGGCTATTCTTCTACGGGTAAGAGCTCCTTCGCCAACATGATAGCCGAGGAGTTCGGCTACATTCACCTTGATTCCGGTGCGCTCTACCGTGCCGTAACGCTTCACGGCCTGCGCAATGGAGTCATTGCCGACGGCAAGATCCATGAGCAGGAGCTTGTCGCCCTTACCGAAGGCCTTGAGGTCTCTCTCCGCCCCCGCACCTTCATTGGCGAAGAAGACGTGGAGGACCTTATCCGCACGATGGAGGTCAGCAGCTATGTCAGCCCTGTGTCGGCGATTCCCGAAGTCCGCAACTTTGTTGACAATATCCTGCGCAAGCTTGGCGAGAAGGGAGGCGTTGTGATGGACGGCCGTGACATCGGTACCACAGTTTTCCCCAACGCACAGCTCAAGATATTCATGGAGGCCGATGACGAGGTAAGGGCCCTGCGCCGCTACACAGAGATGGTCAATGCCGGCACTGCGACCACATTCGACGAGGTTCTCGCCAATCTGAAGGACCGCGACCAGCGTGACTCCACCCGCGCCGTGTCACCTCTCCGCAAGGCCGAGGACGCAATCGTGCTGGACAACACCTACATGACCTTCGAAGACCAGATGGAGTGGCTCAAGGAAATCCTCACAAAAGACTTCGGATTCGTATTCGAATAATGGTCGGGATTGATCCTTATTCAGGCTTCTGCAACGGAGTGGTCAGAGCGATAGACAAGGCCGAGGCGTATCTTGCCGGGCACAGCCGTCTCTATTCGCTGGGTGCCATAGTGCACAACACCGATGAAATCAGAAGGCTTGAGGAGAAGGGGCTTACAATCATAGGTCTCTCTGATATGGAACATCTTGCAGGTGAGACAGTCCTGATCCGGGCTCACGGCGAGCCCCCCGCAACTTACGCTCTTGCCGCCCGGATGGGCATAAGCCTGATTGACTGCACCTGCCCGGTTGTGCTGAAACTGCAGGAGCGCATAGAGAAGGCATACCGCGAATGCGCGGTGAACGGTGGCATGGTGGTGATATTCGGCAAACGCGGTCATGCGGAAGTCAACGGCCTGGTGGGCCGCACCGAAGGGCATGCTGTGGTAATCGAAAGCATTGCCGAGATAGACAGGATAGATTTCAGCCGTCATATCGAACTATTCTCCCAGACCACAAAGGATCCAGACCAGTATCAGGCGCTCTGTGAAGCCTGCATGGCAAGGACCTCTGACATCACCATACACAACACCATCTGCCACACTGTGGCGGAGAGGCACCGCCGGCTTGCCGAATTCGCATCCAGCCACGATGTCATACTGTTTGTGAGCGGGCGTGACAGTTCCAACGGCAAAGTGCTGGAAGCCCTGTGCAGGCAGCACAATCCAAGGACATACTGGGTCGAGAACATAGACATGCTCGACAAAAGCTGGTTGGAAGGAGCCGCCTCGATAGGAATCTGCGGAGCCACAAGCACCCCTGGATGGCAGCTTGAGCAGCTTGCCACCGCCATATCGCAGAGCGGGCAAGTGGATTTGCAATAAAGGTGGAAAAATACTATCTTTGCAATTCTTACAAAAAGACAATAACATAAACATCAATCTATTATATGGCAACAACAGCTGATTTTAAGAACGGTCTCTGCATCGATTTCAACGGCAAACCCTGCTCTATCGTATGGTTCCAGCACGTTAAACCCGGCAAAGGCCCCGCTTTTGTAAAGACTAAACTCCGCAACCTCGAAAACGGCCGTATCCTTGAGAAGACCTACAACGCAGGTGAGAAAATCGAAACCATAACTGTGGAGCACCGCCCCTACCAGTTCCTTTACAAGGATGAGGACGGATTCAACTTCATGCACGCTGAAACATTCGAGCAGGTTCACCTCGGTCTCGAAATGGTAGACAACTCAGACCTCATGAAAGAAGGTCAGGAAGTTGAGATGATTTTCCTTGCAGGAGAAGAAGAGCGCTGCCTCACATGCGAGCTTCCCGTTTATGTAGAGCTTGAAGTGACCTACACCGAGCCCGCAGTGAAAGGTGACACAGCGTCTTCAAACGCTCTCAAGGAGTGCACTCTGGAAACTGGCGCGAAGATCATGGTTCCTCTGTTCATCAACACAGGCGACAAACTCAGAGTTAACACTGTTGAGCGCAGCTACGGTGAGCGTGTGAAATAATCCACATCTCCGAGAAATGAAAAACAGGTTGCCGACGTCGGCAACCGGTTTTTTTAATAACCCACCTAATATAACATTAACCTATTGTTCTTCTATTCTGATCTGCTGTATTTCATTTTTACCTTCAATAGTCTTCACATAAATGATGACTCTGAACTTGGACCCTCCGGCATCAAGATTGGCAACCGCATAGTTCATTGGCGGGCGGCCGCTCTTGTGCACGATCTTGAACGACTTGGGAGTGTACTTCGTGAAAAAGTTCTTCATGATGAGCTTGGCCTGGGTGCGGGTGCAGCTGTTGATCTGACCGAGAACGTCCACCTGCAGGTTCTCGCCGAACCATGCAGACAGCTTTTCGCTGTCGCCGGCCTCCATATATTTGGCAATCGGGATGAAAACATCACCATCCTCCACCGCGCAGGCATTAAATTTGAATACGGAGAGGACCATCATCAATGATATCAAAAGAGTTTTTTTCATATCTTTAACCATCTTTTCACGAAAGTGGAATAATTGCAAAAACCAAGCCACAAAATAATGAATATCCGACTGATACTGATGGGCAAGACAGAGGCCGAATACCTGAAGACAGGTACAGACCTCTACACAGGGCGGCTGTCGCACTACTGCAGGTTTTCCATCGTGGAAATCCCTGAACTGAAGAATGCGAAGTCTCTCTCCCGCGACCAGATCAAGGAGAAGGAAGGTGAGCTGATACTCAGGAATGTGAAGCCCCAGGACGAGCTGATACTGCTGGATGAGCGCGGGAAAATGTTCTCATCTGTGGAGTGGGCCGCACATATGGAGAACAAGTTTCTGCACAGCAACAGAGACATTGTGTTCTCGATCGGCGGGGCGTACGGATTCAGCCAGGCAGTGTACGACCGTGCAGGTGAAAAGATTTCTCTTTCAAAGATGACTTTTTCGCACCAGCTTGTGAGAGTGATCTTTCTGGAGCAGCTCTACAGGATGTTCACTATAATGAAAGGTGAGCCATATCACCACGAATAAAGTTTGAGAGCATGAGACAAAAGACAAAGAATCTGCTGATCATACTTATCGCAGCCGCGGCCGTCATTTTTGCCGTGTCTTTTTTTACGTCTGACCCTGCCAGACGCCTGCGCAACGAAGTTGCGAAGGTTGAGCGCAGACTTCACAGGCGTGAGGCGATCCTTGACGGATTCACGGCAGGAATCCTGGAAGGGACCGAGGAACTGGCCGACAACCACGACCTCCCTGAAGATATGGTCATCTACCATTACCGCAACGATTCTCTCCACTGCTGGATCAACCAGTTCCCCATAGGCAACGATGAGATCCGCATACGGTTTTCTGCCTACAACCTCCACCATCTGATGTGGAACGACGTGGCCACCGCCACTCCCCTCGCCTACATTCCTGAAGGAGAGAGCTATGTAAACCTCGGCAGCGGATGGTATTTCGTGAAGATGCGCAATTCAGGCAATGAACGGCTGATAAGCGCAATCCACATAAAAGACGAATATTCCCTGGAAAGCCTCAGCTATGCAAACAAGACCAACGAGCATCTGAGGATAGATAGAAAATACACCACATTTCCGCTGAGCTACGACAGCGGCGCGATTGTACACAGCAAGGGAGGACAGCCTCTGTTTTCAGTTGTATCCACCTCACGCACAGGATATTATCAGCACAATTACGTGCTGCATTGGATTGTTATCCTGCTGCTTCTCATTGCAGCAGTGGTATATCTCTCGTCCACAAAGACGTGGCACTCATACAAGCTGTTTTCAATAGCAATCATACTGCTTGCCATCTGGGCGCGCAGCCTTTCGCACATCAGCGACCAGTCGCATCCGCTGTTCTCACCTCTCACATACGCCGGGAGCCAGCTGTTCGACTCGCTGGCAAGTCTGTTCATCTGCAACCTGCTTGTCACTCTGCTCGTGCTGGGGCTTATCCCCATCCGCGCCAGGATGCTGGCATGGTACAAGGGGCTCAAAAAACGCGGCCGCGTGATGTGCTCATTGCTGGCCGTCGGCGTCACGGTGTTTGTTGCAGTATACATTCATCTGACCCTCTCGTCACTGATATTCAACTCCAATGTGTCGATGAATCTGTCGAGGCTCACCAGCATAAGCATCTATTCCATTCTCTGCTATATCTCGTTCGGAGGGCTGTTCCTGACTCTGCTGCACAGCATCCAGTATATGGTCACTGCAATTGCCGGAAGGCATGCGGTGGATGTGTTCAAGTGGCGCAACATACTTGTCTACCTTGTGCTGATTTCTGCATACACGCTTGCCGTGGTGGAGGTGACCGGCGTCAGAAAAGATTTCGACACCAACAAGGTGCTCACAGACAGGCTTGCAATCGACAGAGACCTTTCGCTTGAGATGCACCTTCGAATGATAGAAAACGGTATTCGCAACGACCAGATCATCGCAGTGCTCAGCTTCTGGCCCGACAGAGGTGCCGAAATCATCCGCAACCGTATCCTTGAAAGATATCTGTTCCGCAGCATATCCAGCAAATACAACGTTTCCGTCACCACCTGCAGCCCGTCGAACCAGCTGATAATAGACAGGAACACCCCGGCCGTGAACTGCAACCAGTTCTACCGCGACGAAATGGAGCGGTTCGGATCCCAGCTGTCTCCGGGCTCGGCATTCCACTACATGAACAGGTACAACGGCCACAGCTCATACCTCGGTGTGTTCTCATACGTGAACTTCGACACCTACCAGACCACCAACCTCTACATAGAGTTCATTCCCAATCCGATGGCAGACGCCACGTCAGACGCCTTTTTAATGGCAGGCGCGGCAAAGTCAAAGTCTCAGTCGTCATCCATACCCAGGTTCTATTCATACGCAAGATATGTCGACGGCAGGCTGGTGTCATCTTCCGGACGCGCCACATTCACATCCACCGTCAATCCCGATGACTACAAGCCCGGATACCACATGAACCGGAAGGGGCACTACATCCAGTTCATCAACAAAGTGTCAGACGACGAAATCATCATACTGAGCCGCCCGGGCACCAGATTCGGACGCGACCTAGTGTTCTTCTCCTACATGTTCCTGCTGTTCTGCCTGATTCTGATACCCAGCACCAGCAAGTTCAGAAAAGGCTCGCTGTTCACCATGCCCAGCAAGTCATACAAGCGCAAGATCACAGTGGTGATGGTGCTTTCGCTGCTCCTCTCACTGGCCTGCGTGGCATTCGGCACCATTTCATTCACGCTGCGCCGCAACAGATCGGGCAACGAAAGGCGCATGGTCAACATGATGCAGATTGTGCAGTCGTCCCTCTCCGATTATTGCCAGTATGCGCTCAAATACAACGACATGAGCATGCCTCCCATGCTGGACGCAATGGAATCCATATCCAACAGCACCAGCTACGACATCAACATATACGACCGTTTCGGCAAGCTGGCTGGCACCACACAGCCCGATGTCTACAGCCAGTCTATTCTCGGAACCAGAATGGACCATGAAGCCTACAACGCCATTGTCCAGAAACATTCCATGAACCACATCGGCCACGAAAGGATTGCAGGTGACAATGTAAGCTCCATCTACGCCCCCCTCTTCAACATCGACGGTGACCTGGTTGCAATAGCCAACATACCCTACATCACCGGCAGTTCGCAGTTCCAGGAAGAAGGTTCGATCATTATCGCCAGCATCATCAACCTCTACCTCCTTATCATGATAGCAGGCATCATCCTCAGCATGCTGCTTGCCAACTCCATAAGCAAGCCCCTCTCCCAGATCAGGAGCAGCATGGAACGCCTGCCTGCATCAAAGAAAAAAGAGCATCTGGTATACCGCAACACCAAAGACGAGCTGGGCATGCTTGTGAGCGCCTACAACAAGATGGTTGACGATCTGGACGAGAGCACGCGCCGTCTGGCACGCTCAGAGCGCGAGCAGGCATGGAAAGAGATGGCCCGTCAGATTGCACACGAGATAAAGAACCCGCTCACCCCGATGCAACTCAGCATCCAGCATGTGCAGCGCCTCAAGAAGAACAACGCACCCGGCTGGGAGAATGAATTTGACAAAGTCTGCGGCTCGCTGCTCGAGCAGATAGACATCCTGTCAAATACAGCCTCCACCTTCTCGTCATTCTCGAAGCTGCTCTCCAACGAGGCGGTGTCACGCGAAAATCTTGTGGAGATTCTGAAAGACGAGATGGTACTGTTCAACACTCAGGAGAACATTGAAGTGAAGTTTGAAACCGAACTTACCGACGCTTTTGTAAACATCCGCAAACAGCAGATAGTACGCGGATTCGTAAACCTCATCTCCAATGCCACCCAGGCCATCGGGCGCGGGCAGGATGGCCGTATCGGCATCTTCCTCACACGCTCCGGCGACATGTTCAGGGTAAGCATAGAAGACAACGGTCCCGGCGTGAAGGAAAGCGACATCGAGAAGCTGTTCACCCCCGACTTCACCACAAAGATCGGCGGCAACGGGCTTGGTCTGGCCATCTGCAAGGACATTGTGGAGCGCAACGACGGACGCATATTCTATGAGCGCAGCGCCACCCTCGGCGGAGCGTCATTCATCATCGAGCTGCCCGCCGCCGGCGAGATAGCGTAGCTTCACGGCATTCTCCTCTGTTATGATTCCGTTGTCGACCAACCCCTGCAGGGTCAGGCCGGCACTGTCGGCCACCGATCTGTAGCGGATGATGCCTTTGGCGGCATACGACCCTATGTAAGGGTTGTTTTCCAGCTCTTCCCTGCCGGCCGTCCAGATTGTGTAGTAAGGAGCGCGGCGGCGCACCTCAACCTGATTTCTGAGACCGGCAAAGCGTTCTGCATCAATTCCTTCAATCTCCATCAGCTGTGATGTTGAGGTGAATGCCCCGCCCAGCCGCTTTCTGTAGTCGAGAATCTTTGTGGCATAATAGGGGCCGATGCCGCGCAACGTCACAAGCATTGCGCTGTCAGCCGTGTTCAAGTCAACCTTTGTGATGTAGATATATGGTTCCAGGCGGGCATAAGTGGTGCTGTCAACAACATACATCTTTGCAAAGTCCTTCGGCACATTGAACTTGCCCCCTTTGCTGCGGTAGTTCTGAATCACCTCTGCCTGGCGCTGGCTGAAGCCCAGCAGACAGAGGCTGTCCACCGAAATCCTGTTTGGGTCAAACCTGAACAATTCTGTGTTCTTGATGCGGGCCGCATCAATCCTGTCACCCACTGCACGCCTCGAATCGGCATACTCCAGCGGTTTCTCACGCTTCAGCCCCTGCTCCACGAAAGACGGGTCGCGTACCTCGGTCTTCACAGGCTCCAGCTTCTCCGCAGCCCTCTGGTCCGGCTGCCTGCCGGAATCTTCCGGCACCTGCTCCAGCACTGTTCCGGCAGCATCCACATGAACTATCTTCACGACAGTGTCGGCAGTACGGTGCTCTCTCCTGCTGTTGAACACATTGCCTGTGAACACGGCCGCCTGAAAGCCTAGAACTAAAAAAATAAGGGCCACCACCCCGGAGGCGGCAGCCTTGGAAAGCTTCTCTCGCTTCATATCCATCCCTCCAGTATTAATGTTTTATGCAAATGTAATCAAATCATTTGAATCCTCCCACTACTATCACGATTTCTCCTTTCGGCGGAGTGGCGGTGAAGTGGGCGGCAAGTTCCGCCAGAGTACCGCGGACCGTGGAGTCATGGATCTTTGAGATTTCGCGGCTCACCGAGGCGGGGCGGTCGGGTCCGAAATATTCCGCCATCTGCTCCAGCGTCTTCACCAGCCGGAAGGGAGATTCGTAGAAGATCATGGTGCGCGGCTCCTGCGCGAGCGATGTCAACAGAGTATGGCGTCCCTTCTTCTGCGGCAGGAAACCTTCGAAACAGAATCTGTCACACGGAAGTCCCGAATTAACAAGTGCCGGTATGCACGCTGTGGGGCCGGGCAGAGTCTCGACCTCGATGCCTGCCTCTGCGCAGGTGCGGACAAGCAGGAAGCCGGGATCGCTGATGCCGGGGGTGCCCGCATCACTGATGAGGGCCACGCTCATTCCGGAAAGTATCTTCTCCTTCACCATCTCGACCTTTTCGTGCTCGTTGTATTTGTGATGGCTCACCGCATGAGTTGGGATTTCAAATTTTTTCAGTAGCACGCCGCTTGTGCGGGTATCCTCCGCAAGTATCAGATCCACACTCTTCAAGACCTCGATGGCGCGGAAAGTCATGTCATCAAGATTGCCTACAGGTGTGGGAACGATATACAGTTTTGACATAAATTTTTCTATATTTGTGTAGACAAAATTAATTATGTTCATCGAAAGTTCAAAAAATCCCGGTTGGATAGAGGTCATCTGCGGATCAATGTTCTCAGGCAAGACTGAAGAGCTCATCCGCCGCCTGAAGAGGGCGAAGTTCGCAAACCTGAAGGTGGAGATATTCAAGCCGCAGATAGACACACGCTATTCTGATGTGGAGGTGGTTTCGCATCAGGGAAGCGCCATCATGTCCACCCCGGTGGAATCAAGTTCCAGCATCCTGCTGCTTGCGGGAGATGTTGATGTGGTGGGGATTGACGAGGCTCAGTTCTTCGATGCGAACATCGTGAATGTGGCGCAGCAGCTGGCCGACAACGGCATCAGGGTGATATGCGCCGGGCTGGACACGGACTTCCGAGGAGTGCCTTTCGGCCCCATGCCGGCACTGATGGCGGTGGCGGAACACGTCACCAAGGTGCACGCGATATGTGTGAAATGCGGTGACCCCGCAAACCACTCACACCGGCTCACTCTGAGCGACAAACTTGTGGAGCTGGGCGAGAAAGAGAGCTACGAGCCGCTCTGCCGCCACTGCTTCAACAAGTGCATGAACAAAGGGGAATAGCTAATATATCTTGAGCTCACCCATGCAGGTACCCTTGTTGCCTGCCTGAACCACCGGAACGGTACGGCCGTTGAGATTCTTCACTTCACTGGCCTCCTTTATATATGTGTGCGAGTGACCTCCGATTATGAGGTCAAGATCTTTCGATGCTGCTGCCAGCTCAAGGTCATCATCATAACCAAGATGCGACAGGCAGATCACAAGATCGCAGTGACGGCGGTTGCGCAGATATTCCGCATACTTGTTCACCTCGGGGATGAAGTCTTTGTATTCCATCTCCTTCAGCGCGGAATCGGCCACCTTTCCCTTGAGATTGACCGTGACGCCCACAATGCCTATCTTCATGCCGCCCCGATGCACTATTGCAAAAGGCCTCACATATTTTTCCAGCGGTGTGCCCTTGAAATCATAAGAGCAGGTGATGGTCTTGAACTTCGAGGAAGAAAGTCTGCGGGCGAATTCGTCGATGCCGTTGTCAAACTCGTGGTTGCCCACGGACACAACATCATAGCCCATCACATTCATCAGTGAAAGTTCCAGGTCTCCGCCGCCAACGGTGAAATATGGCGTGCCCTGGTTGTAGTCGCCGCCGTCAAGCACCAGCACCTTCTTCACACCGTAGACTGCCTTGACGCTGTCAATGAACTGCAGCCTGCGGTCCACTCCGCCAAGCCCCGCACGCGAACCTGTGCGGATCGGCTCTATCTGACTGTGTGAGTCGTTTGTATGAAGTATCACCAGACGCTGAGCCCCTGCAGGAAATGCCAGAAGTGCAGCCAACAGACAAGTAATTGTTATTCTTTTCATAGCCTTATATTATTTTAACACCACCCTGCCGTCGGGATGAAGGTCAATCTTCCTGCCCGCCTCAGTCATACCTTTGATATAATCGACATACATGTCACGCATCACAACCCCGGTCTCTGTCACGCTCTCTGCAATGCCTTTGGGAATTAGCGAGTCTCCCCCAGTGTAGAGGAAGTCTGTGGTGGCCAGCCTGTATATCTTGCCGTCATCTATAGGTTCGCCTGCCACAAGGCATGAAGTGACGCCTGTTCCTTCTGCCACGATGCGGACTCCGCTGACAGCGGGAGTCTTCTGTTCAGCAACCCATCCTCCTATCAGAGCGCGCAACTCAGAGCCCTTTATATCCATCACCACTATGTAGTTGTTGAAAGGGAATATAGAGTAGATGTCATACACCCTCACCGCTCCCTTCGGGAGGTCTGTGCGGATGCCTCCGAAGTTGGTCACTCCCACGTGGACCGGGCCACCGATATATTTCTCTGCGCTTTCCCGGATCACATCGGCGGCAAAGTTTGAAAGCCCGCTTTCGGGGTGCTCCTTGGAATACTCCTCTTCGCTGTAACCGATTATTTCCTGAAGCGGCGCCAGCAGCGTGTCATAGGTGCTGATTGCTTTCAGAGCGGCATCGTTGGTCCCGGCATCGAGCGATGCTGTGATGTCCACAGGACGCCACGAATAATCCAGGTTGCCAGCCAGTTTCGGAGAGCAGGATGCAGCAACGGCAAGTGCCGCAACTGCAGGAATAATTATCTTTTTCATTGTCAGTCTTTATATTTCATCCAGTTGAACAGATCCTTGAAAGTAGCCTTCTTGCCATAGGTAAGTATACCTATCTTATATATCTTGCCTGAAATGTATGCCGAGCCCACGAAAGTGGCGGCAAGCAGCACTATTGACAGAATCAGCTGCCATGCCGGAACCACGCCGAACGGGATGCGCGCCAGCATCACCATGGGCGATGTGAACGGAATGATTGAAGCCCAGACAGATAGAGAGCTTGAAGGATGCTGGAAAGTGTGCAGCATTATGAAAAGCCCTATGATGAGCGGGACAGTGATGGGAAGGCTCAGCTGGTTGGTGTCGGCCTCGTTGTCCACAGCAGACCCCACCGCCGCGAACATTGCGGCATAAAGCAGATATCCGAGCAGGAAATATATCAGGAAGCAGACCAGCATATAACCGAAATTGATTTGTGAAATCTGCTCGAGTATGCCGGGAAGGTCGCCCATTTCAGCCACTTCCTCGGGAGAGACCGGCACCGAAAGGTCGTCGCCCGGGTGGACACCGCCGTTCGCCACAGTCTTCTGTATGGCAGCAACAGTTTCTTCACTCATGCCGCCGGCCTTTGCACTTACGAAAGATGTCACCCCCGCTCCGATGCCGCCCAGCAGTACAATCCAGATTGTGAACTGAGTGAGTGCCACCAGAGCCACGCCTATGATCTTGCCCATCATAAGGTCGAACGAGTTCACAGAAGAGACTATCACCTCAACGATGCGGTTGTTCTTCTCCTCAATGACGCCGCGCATCACCATGCCGCCGAAAAGGAACACGAACATGTAGATGAGGAAGCTCATCAGATAGGCAAGCACCATATAGATCTCTACGCTGTCCTTTTTCTCTTCGCCGTCTTCTGTGAGAGTGAAGGCATTTATCCTGACATCACTCTCCACCTGTGCCATTATCTCGTCGTAGTTGTCTATCTGCAGGGCCTTGAGCTTCTGGTCTCTCAACGCCTTGTTGACAGTGCCGGATATGGCCATCTTGCGGTCCATGCTCAGAGGCTCCTTAGAGTATGAGGAGACAGAGACATTGAGAGCCGAATCGAGTGCCGACACATAAATCGCAGTTGAGGCGCCCATCTCTGAATATGTGCTCTTGAGCGATTCCTGTGAGAACTGTTCGGGAGGAAGGAAAAGATACTGGGTGTGCTGGTCGCTCTTGAAATAACTTTCAAGCAGGCCGGTGTTGTCCACAATCGACACCACCTGGAGGTCGCTGCCCTGATACATTGTGATGAGGACAGGCACAACTATTACAAGCGCCATGAAAAGCGGCGTGAGCAGGGTTGTGAGAATGAATGATTTCTTCTTGACCCTTGTGGCGTATTCGCGGCCTATGATAAGTTTGATGTTGTTCCAGTTCATACCTTACTGCTGCTTTGAGGTTTCATTCACCAGCTTGATGAAGATGTCGTTCATTCTGGGCATCATCTTCCTTACAGATATGATTTCTGCACCGGAAGACGCAACCTCTGCAACAATGTCCCTTATTCCGCTGCCCTGACTGAGGTTGAGCACGGCCCTGCAATGGTCGCGGAGTGTCTCCTGCTGCGCAACCGAGAATGTGCCGGACTCATCCAGAACGCAGTCACCGGTATAGAGCAGCTCCACCTGATTCTCACCATACTGCCCGCGTATCCGGTCTGTCTGGCCGCGGAGCACCAGGTGAGACTTGTTTATAAGTGCAATCTCGTCGCAGAGTTCCTCGACCGACTCCATATTGTGTGTGGAGAGGATGACTGTGGTGCCTTCGTCTTTCAGACGCAGGATTTCGTTGCGGATAAGCTGTGCGTTCACCGGGTCGAATCCGGAGAAAGGCTCGTCAAGAATCAGAAGTCTGGGTTTGTGGATTACAGTGGAGATGAACTGCACCTTCTGGGCCATACCCTTGGTCAGCTCCTCCACCTTCTTGTCCCACCACGACTGGATCTTGAACCTCACGAACCATTCGCGCAGCGCCTTCACGGCCTCATCTTTCGACAGGCCCTTCAGACGCGCCAGATACATCATCTGTTCGCCCACTTTCATCTTCTTGTACAGGCCGCGCTCTTCAGGCAGATAGCCTATCATGCGCACCATATCGTCGGTCATCTGCCTACCGTTGTATATCACACGCCCTTCAGTGGGGATGGTGATGCGGTTGGTGATTCTGATGAGAGTGGTCTTTCCTGCACCGTTGGGACCCAGAAGGCCGAATATCCTGCCTTCCGGGACCTCGAACGACACATTGTCGAGCGCTGTGAAATCACCGAACTTCTTGGTGATGTTCTGGTATTCCAACATGACTGTCCGTTAAAGTTTGCCGGCGAAGAAATCGTTGCCCTTGTCATCAACGAGGATGAATGCAGGGAAATTCTCAACTTCAATCTTCCAGATTGCCTCCATACCGAGCTCGGGATACTCGACGCACTCGATGCTCTTGATGGAGTTCATTGAAAGGACTGCCGCAGGGCCGCCGATGCTGCCGAGATAGAAGCCGCCATGTTTCTTGCAGGCATCGGTCACAGCTTTGGTGCGGTTGCCCTTTGCAATCATCACCATAGAGCCGCCGTGATCCTGGAACTCGTCAACGTATGGATCCATGCGGTTTGCAGTTGTGGGCCCCATTGAGCCACAGGGCATTCCTGCGGGTGTCTTTGCGGGACCTGCATAGAGAACGGGATGATTCTTGAAATAATCGGGGAGCTCCTCACCCGCATCGAGGCGTGCTTTCAGCTTGGCATGGGCGATGTCGCGGGCCACGATGATTGTACCGTTGAGGCTCACGCGGGTTGATACGGGATACTGCGAGAGTGTCTTGCAGATCTCTGCCATGGGCTGATTGAGGTCAATGACAACTCCGCCGCCCTCACCTGCATTGCGGAACTCTGCGGGAATAAGCTCTGTGGGGTTGTCGTCCATCTTCTCGATCCAGATACCGTCTGCATTGATCTTCGCCTTGATGTTGCGGTCTGCAGAGCAGCTCACACCGAGGCCGATGGGGCAGCTTGCACCGTGACGGGGCAGACGCACCACGCGGATGTCGTGTGCGAATGCCTTGCCGCCGAACTGAGCGCCGAGACCGATCTTGTATGCCTCTTCCAGAAGCTGCTTCTCGAGCTCTACGTCACGGAATGCACGGCCGGTTTCGTCACCTGTGGTGGGGAGGCTGTCATAGAAATGAGTTGAAGCCAGCTTCACTGTGAGGAGGTTCTTCTCTGCTGATGTACCGCCAATCACAAATGCTATGTGATAGGGAGGGCATGCTGCAGTGCCCAGGCTCTTCATCTTCTCGATAAGGAACGGGATGAGAGTGCCGGGGTTCTGGATGCGTGCCTTTGTCTCCTGATAGAAATATGTCTTGTTTGCAGAGCCGCCACCCTTCACTACACACAGGAAGCGGTATTCCATACCTTCACATGCCTCGATGTCAATCTGTGCGGGAAGGTTGCATTTGGTATTGACCTCATCATACATTGTGAGAGGGGCATTCTGGCTGTAGCGGAGATTTTCTTCAGTGTATGTCTTGTACACACCTTTTGAAAGGGCTTCCTCATCGCAGAAACCTGTCCACACCTGCTGGCCTTTCTCTCCGTGGATGATGGCTGTGCCTGTATCCTGGCAGAAAGGAAGCTTGCCCTTGGCGGCAACTTCTGCGTTGCGCAGGAATGTCAGTGCCACGTATTTGTCATTGTCGCTGGTCTCGGGATCTGTGAGGATAGACGCCACCTGGGCGTTGTGCTCGCGGCGGAGCAGGAAGTTCACGTCACGGAAGGCTGCGTTTGAAAGCATTGTGAGGGCCTCGGGAGAGACTTTGAGAATCTTGTGTCCCTCAAATTCTGAGACACTTACACCTTCACTTGTCAGTTTGTAGTATTCAGTGGTATCCTTACCAAGCTGAAACATAGGAGCATACTTGAATTCCATTTCGATTGATATTATTTGATTTTTAATTATTTCCGTTCTGAAGCAGATATACTTTCATAAACTCGTTGAGGTCACCGTCAAGCACCGCCTGAGTGTCGGTCGACTCGAATCCTGTGCGGACATCCTTCACCAGCCTGAAGGGCTGCAGGGTGTAGTTGCGGATCTGGCTGCCCCACTCGATCTTCTTTTTCTGACCCTCCAGCTCGGCCTGCTTCTCCTGACGCTTCTTGAGCTCGAGGTCATACAGATGCGACTTCAGGATGCGAAGGGCGTTCTGGCGGTTGTCCAGCTGGCTGCGGGTCTCTGTGTTCTCCACCACAATGCCTGTGGGAATGTGCCTTACGCGCACACCTGTCTCAACCTTGTTGACATTCTGTCCGCCCGCACCGCTGCTGCGGTAGGTGTCCCATTCCAGGTCGGCCGGATTGATTTCTATTTCGATGGTGTCATCCACCAGAGGATACACAAACACAGACGAGAAGGTGGTCTGCCGCTTGCCCTGTGCATTGAAGGGCGAAATGCGCACCAGACGGTGCACACCACTCTCCGCCTTCAGGTAGCCGTAGGCATATTCACCCTCAAACTCGATGGTACACGACTTTATACCCGCCTCCTCTCCGTCAAGGGAGTCAGCCACAGTAATCTTGTAGCCGTTGCGCTCGCCCCAGCGGATATACATACGCATGAGCATGGCACTCCAGTCATTCGCTTCTGTGCCGCCGGCGCCGCTGTTGATTTTCACAATCGCCCCAAGGTTGTCGCCCTCGGCGCTCAGCATGTTGCGGAGTTCCAGCGCCTCGACGGCCTTTTCCAGTTCGGCGTATGCCTGCTCTGCATCTTCAGCTGCATCTTCGCCGAAATCACAGAGAACCTCGACATCGCCCAGTTTGGACTGTGCCGCAGCATAGCTGTCTGTCCAGAATTTGATTGCAGAAATCTGTTTCAGGAGCGCCTCCGCACTTGCGGGGTCGTTCCAGAAACCGTCGGCCTGTGTGGCCAGTTGTTTTTTTTCCAGCTGTTTCAGTTTCCCGGGGATGTCAAAGATACCTCCCCAACGTCTCTAACCGCTGTCTAATCGTTTTTATTTGAAGTGATTGAATCATATATTCTTATTATTTCTCCGTATGAATAGCCCCGTCCGAGACCGAACCGCAGCAGCGCCTCCTTCTTTTTCTGCGGCTCTCCTTTCAGGGTCTTGAACTTGGCTTCAAGCACGCTGCGCAGCTTTTTTGAAGCCTTTTCGGGCTCGATCTGCTGCAGACCATACTCTATCGCCTCTTTCTCAACCCTTTTCGCCTGCAGTGCCGCGCGTATCTTCTGAACGCCCCATCCCTGCAGCGCACTTTTGTCGCGCGCAAAGGCCGATGCATATCTTTTCTCGTCGAGATATTTCTCACTGCAAAGTTGCGAAATAATCTCTTGCGCGTCAATATTTTCGTCCGCTGCGGCGGCAATCTTGCGCAAAATGTCACTCTTGCAGTATTCCCTCATACTGCAGAGTCTTGTAAGACGCTTGTACAGAAGCTCTCTGTCCATCTCAAGATCAGAACCAGTAACCGAGGCTCAGGTATGCACCAGCCTTCTTTGTATAATCATTCCAATGAAGGTCGAACTCCAGAGGACCGAACTTGAAGTCGAAGGCATAGCCCAGACGGTAGCCCATGTATCCTGAATTGGTGAAGAAACCTGCTATGTCATCGCTTGAGCGCGCATAGTTTCCTCCAAGGAAGATGTAATGGCTCTGGAACAGACGGCACCGCAGGTCGGCACCTCCGATAGCAAGCAGACGGTCTGTGGGAAGCACGCCTGTAAGTCCGTAGAAAGGCAGCTGATGCTCTGAGTATCTTCCCGCCTGATATCCTCCGATGGTGTTCATAAACACAGCCGGTGCCTCTTTTCCAACAACGGCACGCGTGTTCAGGAACGGAAGCAGCGAAACATGCTTGCCGAATGACATTGCCCATTTCAGAGAGAACTGCGCAGTTAGGAAAGGCGAATAAGTGCCGAAATCTGTGACATCCATATAGTAGTCGGCGCGCGCATCCATCTTGATGCCCTTGCGCGGGAACGATGCATTGTCGAAGTTGTCCACTCCCATGCGCGCATAGATACCCATGAACTTGTCCCTCGTGTCGGCAGTGCTGTACACGGGAGGTATCCCCGGCACGTCTGTCTGCGAAAGATAGTCGTAGATTCTGAACTGTGCACCCGCCTCGGTGTTGAGGTTGCGCAGACTCTTTGTGGAAACCGACAGGTTGAATGTATTCTGGATATAGTCCAGGTATGTATATTTTTCGGTTGCCTCGGATAGAATCTTCATATCATAGTGCCGCAGGCCGTATCCGGCATTCAGCTGCATGGTGTTCTGGTTCTGATATGAATACTTGACGTTCAGACCGTAATTGGCGGTGATACGCCCCGAGAGGTCAAGCTTGTGGCCCGAAAGTTTGTTGCGGTTGAGCCCCACGTCCAGCAGTACCGCCGACACCTCTTCGCTGTCGAAACGCAGACCAATGCCAAGCTGGTGGTTGTGGTTCGGCACCATTGTCATGACAAGGTCGAAAGGCGACTTCTTGCCGTCAAGGGCATAGGTGACAGATGAATAGGCTCCGGTGGCATAGATATCATTGACCGCCTTCTCAATGTCGGCAGTTGAAATTTCCTTGCCTGTCACTATGTTGCATCTGGCAAGGATATCATCTATCTCCCTGCCCTGTCCTCCTTCTATCTCTATGGAAGCGAGTGAGATTGTATCACGCACAGAAATCGCCTTGACAGGAGCTTTTTTCTGCGGGGCCGGCCCCACAAAGCTGTTGGCAGCCTCGGCCTCTTTCCTGTTGATATACACTCTCAGCTCTTTCAGCTGGTCCTCCACCCTGCGGGCCGCAGCCTCACCGTTGTCTATCAGAGTGCGGAGACTCTGGGTGTCGAAACTCATTGTGTTGAAGCCCTTCACTGAAGGTGCTATCATGATGTCGGTATCTTCCACAGCCTTGTCCATCTTGGCGAACATTGCAATCTCAAGCACGCTGCCCAATATGCCGCCGATGGTTTCATAGTCGCGGTTCACCTCATCCTCATGGCCCAGCCTGACTCCGATGATGATATCGGCACCCATTTCCTTTGCCACATCCACCGGATAGTTGTTGGTGAGGCCGCCGTCCACCAGCACCATGTCATCCAGTTTCACAGGCGCGAACGCACCTGGAATAGCCATAGAGGCGCGCATCGCCTTGGCAAGGATACCATTGTTCAGCACCACTTCTTTCTGCGAAACAAGGTCCACCGCCACACATGCGAACGGAATGGGAAGCTTGTTGAAATCGCAGTTGTCGTGATAGCCCACCGTATAGTCGGTCAGCAGTCTGTATATGTTCTGGCCGCCCAGCAGCCCGACAGGCAGTCCGCCAAGGTTGAACACCTCGGGAGCGTACTGGCTCTGCCCTTTTTCCTCCTCCCCATCTCCTTCTTCCTCTTTCGAGAGAGACTTGCTGAAGTCTATTCCGAAGGGCACCTTTATCATCAGACGGGCGTCGTCGGCCTTGTTTTCGTATGAAACCTGCGAACGGTCTGTACCACCGCTCATCACCTTGTTCCAGTCCTGGAGCATCACAATCGAGTCAATCTCCGCCGCTTTGTAGCCCACGGCATACAGACCGCCCATGATGGCGCCCATACTCGTGCCCACGATCAGGTCCACCGGAATGTCGTTCTCTTCAAGAACCTTGAGCACACCGATGTGTGCCGCACCTTTCGCACCGCCGCCGCACAGGACCAGACCCACCACGGGGCGCTGCGCACTCATCTGCACGCAAAGGAGTGCAGCCAGCATAACTGTAAGAATCTTCTTCATCATATCTTTGCCGTTTTTCTATTCTTTATTCCTGCCTGCAAGCATTCCGCAGGCAGCGAGTATATCCTCTCCGCGCGATGCGCGCAGAGTGGTGGTGATGTCGCAGCCCTCAAGACGCTTCTGAAAGTTCTCTATAACCACAGGAGCGGATGTTCTGAGCGGACTGTCGGGGATCTGATGGAACCGGATGAGGTTCACCCTGCACGGCAGGCCGCGGAGCAGCCTTGCCAGGGCATCTGCGTGGCGCTTTGTGTCGTTCACGCCTGCAAACATAGTGTACTCGAATGTGATGCGGCGCTGCCCGCTGAAGTCGTATTGACGCACCAGCGCAAGCACATCTTCGATATGGTAGCGGTTCTCCACCGGCATCAGGGAGGCCCTCTCCGCTGCGAAAGGGTTGTGTATGCTTATTGCCAGATGGCATGAGGTGGAGTCGAGGAAATCTTTCAAGGTGGCAAGGTCACCGATGGTGGAGAGGGTTATTCTCTTGGGGCTCCAGCCGAATCCCCAGTCTGAAGTGAGGACTTCGATGGCCTTCTTCACCTCGGCCCAGTTGTCGAGCGGCTCGCCCATTCCCATGAACACTGCATTTGTAAGGAGGTCGGATTCATCGATGTTCATGAACTGAGAGATGATCTCACGGGAAGTGAGGTGTCCGTGGAAGCCCTGGCGACCAGTCATACAGAAGACGCAGCCCATCTTGCAGCCTGCCTGCGAAGAGACGCAGAGAGTGGCGCGGTCGCGGTCTGGAATCATCACCGACTCTATCAGCTGCCCGGCGTCACCTGTGGGGAAAGCATATTTTTTGGTGCCGTCGGTGCTGGCCATGATTTCAACAGGGGCGATGTGCCCCACCTCGAACTTTTCAGACAGCTTCGCACGGTTGTCCTTTGAGATGTTGCTCATCCCGTCGATATCTCTCACCTTCTTCTTGTACAGCCAGTCGGCCATCTGCTGAGCGGCGAAACGTGGCATCCCGCACTCCGCACACACATCTTTGAGCTCAGTCAAAGTTTTTCCCAAAAGAAATTGCTTCATTACTCAATGTTTTTCACGCAAATTTACTAAATTTGTAGGAACAATTTCAATGTAATCACACAAAACATCATAAGCAATGATTTCAAACGAAGAAGAGAAAATAATCAGGCGCAGCTTCAGCCCGAAGTGGTGGAATGACGTTGAGACCAGAAACTGCTGGAACACATTCAAGATAATGTCAGAATTCGTGCAGTCGTACGACAAACTGGCCAAGATAGGTCCCTGCGTGGCCATCTTCGGTTCGGCCCGCACCAAGCCGCAGAACAAATACTACAAGGCCGCGGTGGAGATTGCGGAGCGTCTCACCAAGATAGGCTTCGGCGTCATCACAGGAGGCGGCCCCGGCATCATGGAGGCCGGCAACCGCGGCGCGAAGCAGGGAGGCGGTCCCAGCGTGGGGCTGAACATCAACCTGCCCTTCGAGCAGCACTCCAATCCCTATATCGACAGCGACAAGAGCATCAACTACGACTATTTCTTCGTACGCAAGACCATCTTCATGCAGTATGCACAGGGTTTTGTGGTGATGCCCGGCGGATTCGGCACCCTTGACGAGCTTTCAGAGGCGCTCACCCTCATCCAAACCGACAAGCTTGTGGACTTCCCCATCATCTTCTACGGGAAGGAATACTGGCAGGGTCTTCTCGACTGGTTCAGGAACACGCTCCTGAAAGAGAAGATGATCAGCCCAGAAGACATGGACCTGTTCAAGGTGGTTGACACACCCGAAGAGGCAGTGGCCATCATCGAGGATTTCTACAACAAATACGCACCCAAGCCGAATTTCTAGTAAATTCGCACACCAAATAATTATCAACAACTAAAACCACAATCACTATGGCTAAAGAAGAGGTAAATCAAGCATTGCCAAATGAGGAGAAGCTCAAGGCGCTGAAGGCGACCATTTCGAAGATTGAAAAGGATTATGGCAAAGGCTCAATCATGACACTGGGAGATCAGCCTGACTGTGCAGTTTCCGTAATTCCTTCAGGATCAATCGCACTTGACCACGCGCTGGGTATCGGAGGATATCCCAGAGGACGCGTCATCGAGATTTACGGTCCCGAATCGAGCGGTAAGACAACCCTTGCTATCCATGCTATAGCCGAGGCCCAGAAGGCCGGCGGCATCGCAGCAATCATCGATGCAGAACATGCATTCGACCGTACATACGCCAAGAATCTCGGCGTGAACGTAGACACCCTGCTCATTTCCCAGCCCGACAACGGCGAGCAGGCTCTTGAAATCGCAGACAACCTTATCCGCAGCGGCGCCATCGACATCATCGTCATCGACTCCGTTGCAGCCCTCACCCCGAAGGCTGAGATCGAAGGAGAGATGGGCGACAACAAAGTGGGTCTCCAGGCCCGCCTGATGAGCCAGGCTCTGCGCAAGCTCACCGCCAACATCTCACGCACCAACACCTGCTGCATCTTCATCAACCAGCTGCGCGAAAAGATCGGCATAATGTTCGGCAACCCCGAGACCACCACAGGTGGAAATGCCCTGAAGTTCTACGCATCTGTCCGGATCGATGTCCGCAAGGTGACACAGCTCAAGGACGGCGATGCTGCAACAGGCAACCGCACCCGCGCAAAGATCGTCAAGAACAAGATGGCTCCTCCTTTCCGCAAGGCAGAGTTCGACATCGTTTTCGGCGAAGGTATCTGCAAGATTGGCGAAATCGTGGATCTGGCAGTGGAATACGACATTGTCCACAAGAGCGGATCTTGGTTCAGCTACGGCGAGAGCAAGATCGGCCAGGGCCGCGACGCAGTGCTTCAGATTCTCAGAGACAACCCTCAGCTTGCCGAAGAGATCGAAGCTCAGGTACGTGAGACACTTGCCACTGTAAACGACTAGACCTGAAATGGATAAGGAGTCGGAGCTTGCATTTGTCACAGCCGGTTTTCCATCTCCGGCCGAGGATTTCATGGATGTGGCTCTGGACCTCAACAAAGAACTTGTAAGGAATCCCTCTTCAACCTTCTTCGCAAGGGTGAAGGGGGTTTCTATGATAGAGGACGGCGTCAATGACGGCGACATGCTCATCATAGACAAGAGCGTGGAGCCGTTTGACGGATGTCTTGCCGTCTGCTTCGTGGACGGTGAATTCACCCTGAAAAGATACAGGAACATGGGGACATACGCTCTGCTGGTCCCCGCAAACCCCGACTACTCTCCCATCCGTGTCGATGCAGACAACCAGTTCGCCATCTGGGGAGTCGTGCGGTATCTCATCAAAAAAGTTTAATTCCCCTTCATGTCTGTATGATTGGCCTTTGCGACTGCAATAATTTCTTTGCCAGCTGCGAGAGGGTGTTCCGTCCCGACCTCAACGGCAGGCCGGTGGTGGTGCTTTCCAACAACGACGGGTGCATTGTGGCACGAAGCAACGAGGCCAAGGCGCTGGGCATCAAGATGGGCACACCTCTGTTCCAGGCCCGCGATGTCATAGAGAAGAACAATGTGGCGGTGTTCTCGTCAAACTATCAGCTCTACGGCGACATGAGCAACAGGGTGATGAGGGTGCTGCGGAGCGCAGTGCCGCAGATTGAGGTGTATTCAATAGACGAGGCGTTTCTGGATGTGCGGGAGATTCCCCTTGAAAAGCTGCAGCAGACTGCGCGCGACCTCTCGGCAAGAGTATGGAGGGAGGTGGGTATCCCTGTCAGCATCGGCATAGCCCCCACAAAGACTCTTGCCAAGATTGCCAGCAAGCTTTGCAAGAAATATCCGGCACTGAAGGGTGGCTGCCTGATGTACAGGAAGGCCGATGTTGAGAAGGTGCTGGGCAAGTTCCCGGTGGAGGATGTGTGGGGCATCGGGCGCAGGTCAGTGAAGAAGCTCACAGCAATGGGAGTCCGCACGGCGCTCGATTTCTACAACCTCACACCGGCAGCAGTATACAACAAGTTCACCGTGACCGGTCTCCGCACATGGAAAGAGCTGCACGGAGAGCCCTGCATAAACTTCGAAGACACGCAGACCGACCGTCAGACCGTGTGCGTGTCGCGCTCATTTGCAAAGGAGATGCGGGATCTGGACGAGCTTGATGCGGCAGTTGCCACCTTCACGGCAAAAGTGGCGGAGAAGCTGCGCCGCGACAACCTCTGCGCCGCGCAGATGAGTGTTTTCATCCTCACCAACCGCTTCAGGGAGGACGAGCCTCAGAACTATCAGATTCACACCACTCTGTTTGATGTGGCCACCGACGACACGCTGGAGATGTCACAGGCTGCATCGGATGCGCTCAGAAAGATTTTCCGGAAAGGGTACGGCTACAAGAAGGCCGGCGTGATGGTGACGGAGATTGTCCCTTCAGGACATGTGCAGGGGTCACTGCTTGACACTGTCGACCGCACGAAGCGCGGCGCCCTCATGGATATCATAGACTCCATCAACAAGTCGGCGGGCGGCAACACGGTGCGCCTCGCCTCGCAGGGTACCATCGACCAGTTCTCCACACGCACAATGACCTCCCGCCGCTACACCACCTCATGGGACGAGATCATGGAGATTAAATGCTGACACAATTATCTTGAATTATTGCCGAATAATTCATATTTTTGCGAGTTAATTTTTCAGCATATTATGACTTCAAAAGAGATCAGACAGGCTTTCCTGGATTTTTTCGCTTCGAAGGGCCACACAGTGGTGCCTTCAGCACCCATGGTTGTGAAGAACGACCCCACCCTGATGTTTACAAATGCCGGCATGAACCAGTTCAAGGACTGGTTTCTTGGCAATGCCACTCCAAAATATAACCGTGCCACCGACTCGCAGAAATGTCTGCGCGTGAGCGGCAAGCACAACGACCTCGAAGAGGTTGGTCACGACACCTACCACCACACAATGTTCGAGATGCTCGGCAACTGGAGTTTCGGCGACTATTTCAAGAAAGAAGCCATCGGCTGGGGCTGGGAGCTTCTCACAGAAGTCTACAAGCTTGACAAGAGCCGCCTCTATGCAACAGTGTTCGAGGGATATGAGCCCGACGGACTCCAGATGGACTCAGAGGCAAAGGAATACTGGCTGCAGTACCTGCCCGAAGACCACATCATCCTGGGCAACAAGCACGACAACTTCTGGGAGATGGGCGATACAGGTCCGTGCGGCCCCTGCAGTGAGATACATATCGACCTCCGCGACGAGGCTGAAATCGCAAAGATTCCCGGAGCACAGATGGTGAACACCGGACACCCTCTCGTAATTGAGATATGGAACCTCGTGTTCATGCAGTACAACCGCAAGGCAAGCGGCGCACTCGAGCCCCTGCCCGCAAAACATATCGACACCGGAATGGGCTTCGAGCGTCTGTGCATGGCAATGCAGGGCAAGAAGAGCAACTACGACACCGATGTCTTCACCGGAATGATTTCGGCAATCTCCGCTCTCTGCGGCAAACAGTATGGCGAGAGCGAGGAGGTGGGAGTGGCAATGCGCGTGATTGCAGACCACATCCGCGCCATCAGCTTCTCGATTGCCGACGGACAGCTTCCTTCAAACAACAAGGCAGGCTATGTTATCCGCCGCATCCTGCGCCGTGCAGTGCGCTACGGATATACATTCCTTGACCTCAAGGAGCCGTTCCTCTGCCTGCTCGTTCCCACACTTGTGGCTGAAATGGGTGATGCATATCCCGAGCTCAAGGCACAGCAGACACTTATCACACGCGTCATAAAAGAAGAGGAAGACGCTTTCCTCCGCACACTTGACAAAGGTATCCGCCTGATGGACAGCATCATGGCAAAATCAGCCGACACAAAGGTAATCAGCGGCACCGACGCATTCACCCTCTACGACACATTCGGATTCCCCATCGACCTCAGCGAGCTTATTGCGCGCGAGAACGGATATACAATCGACCTTGACGGATTCAACGCCGAGCTTGAGAAGCAGAAAGAGCGCGCCCGCAACGCCACAGCAATCGAGGCCGGCGACTGGGTAGAGCTCATGCCGGAAGTCCACACAGAATTCGTGGGTTACGACTTCACCGAGGCAGACTGCCAGATAGTAAAATACCGCACAGTCAAAGCCAAGAACAAAGAGCAGATCCAGGTGGTGCTTGACAAGACACCCTTCTATGCAGAAATGGGTGGTGAAGTCGGTGATACCGGCTGCCTCGTTTCTGAAGATGGTGAGACAATCAAGGTTGTTGACACAATCAAGGAGAATGGCCTTCCCATCCATCTGGTAGAGAAGCTTCCCGCAAATGTCACATCAGCGTTCCGCGCCGTTGTGAACAAAGAGCGCCGCACAGCCATCCAGAACAACCACTCTGCAACACACCTTCTCCACTTCGCACTGCGAAGCATCCTCGGAACTCATGTAGAGCAGAAAGGTTCGTTCGTTTCAGACGGCTCATTCCGTTTCGACTTCTCTCACTATGAGAAGATCTCAAAGGAAGACCTCGCAAAGGTCGAGAGCATGGTGAACGGTCTGATCCGCGCCAACGCCCCTCTCGAGGAGTTCCGCGACCTCGACATCGAGACTGCACGTCAGAAAGGTGCCATGGCACTCTTCGGCGAGAAATACGGCGACAAGGTCAGAATGATCAAGTTCGGTGATTCAATCGAGCTCTGCGGTGGATGCCACGCATCTGCAACAGGCAATATCGGATATTTCAGGATTCTCTCTGAAAGTGCCATCGCAGCAGGTGTGCGCCGTATCGAGGCCACTACCGGAGCAGGCGCAGAGTCAACTGTTGCCGAAATGGAAGAGTCATTCGCAAAGGTGAAGGCTCTGTTCAACAACGCCAACGACCCTGCAGCCGCAATAGCCAAGCTTATCGAAGAGAACGAGCAGTACCGCAAGGCAATGGAAGCCGTTGCAAAAGAGCAGGCCGCCAAGCTCAAGAAGCAGCTGGTTGACTCTGCAGAGCTGGTGCACGGCATCAACCTCATCACCCTCAAGGAATGCGGTTCGATGGATATGGCAAAGAGCATTGCACACGAAATATGCAACGAGAAGGAGAACACCGCAATGGTGGCCGCATTCAAGTCTGACGACGAGAAGCCCTGCCTTGTGATGATGTACACGAAAGACCTCGTTGAGAAGGGCAAGGATGCCGGCAAGGACATCCGCGAGGCGGCACGCTTCATCATGGGCGGCGGCGGCGGACAGAAGTTCCTGGCCACTGCAGGTGGCAAGAATGTTGCAGGCCTGACCGACGCCTTCCAGAAAATGATAGAAATCGCCATCAACTAGACGTTTCCCGGCATAACAGATGAAGCTGCTCGACCGATACATACTCAAATCCTACCTGGGGCCTTTTCTGCTGACCTTCACCATTACCCTTTTCATTCTGGTGATGCAGTTTCTGTGGCTCTACATCGACGAACTCGTCGGCAAGGGACTGGGTATGGGGGTCATCCTGGAGTTCATGGCATGGGGATCCGCAACTCTGATTCCCATGACGCTGCCTCTGGCCACCCTTCTGGCATCGATAATGACGCTGGGCGGAATGGGCGAGCACTATGAACTCACTGCCATCAAGTCGGCCGGAGTATCGCTCTGGCGAGTGCTCACTCCCCTCACTTTCGTGGCGGTGGCGATATCGATAGGTGCTTTCTTCGTGGCGAACGACCTGATTCCCGTGGCATACAAGAAAATCTATGCCCTGCGTGATGACATCGGCCGCACGAAAGAGGAGATCAAGATACCCACCGGTATCTTCTATGACGGAATTGACGGATATATGCTGAGGGTTGTGAGCCGCGACGAGGAGACTGGCCTGATGCACGACATAATGGTGTATGACCACACCGCGGGCATGGGCAACACCAGCCTCACCGTGGCCGATTCCGGACTTATCCGTCTGACCCCGGACAAGTCGAACATCATATTCACACTCTACAACGGCCGCACTTACGAAGACACCAACGACATCAGGACGCGCGACACAGTGCTGGACCAGAATGTGATAACCTTCGACGAGCAGACAATGATGGTGTCGCTGGAAGACTATGCATTCGAGCGTAACGACGACGACCGCTTCGGCGACGAGATCATGGCCAAGGACCTCAAGACGCTTGCCCATGACAACGACTCACTCCTCACAGAGTTCAA
>JAZLJK010000040.1:0-19945 GCA_045617865.1 Bacteroidales bacterium
CTTCGACGAGCAGACAATGATGGTGTCGCTGGAAGACTATGCATTCGAGCGTAACGACGACGACCGCTTCGGCGACGAGATCATGGCCAAGGACCTCAAGACGCTTGCCCATGACAACGACTCACTCCTCACAGAGTTCAAGGATGTGAAACCGACGAACGTCCGCCGCTTCATGTACGGCAACTCGCTCCGCTACATAAACCAGATCGACACCACCCTGGTGATGTACAGGAACCTTACGGAAGGCATCGGATTAGACTTCGGGGAGCTGAAGGACACCGTGTTCAACGGCAAGTCGGCACGCGACCTCGAACTGACACAGAAAGCCATCCAGGCGCTTGCCGACCACGCATTCGCACTTGACGACTACGACCGCAACACCTTCAGGTACGTCGCACCTACGCGCAAGATGCAGATCGAGATGTTCAGAAAGTTCACAGGTGCACTTGCCTGCCTGCTGTTCTTCTTCATCGGTGCCCCGCTGGGCTCTATCATCCGCAAGGGAGGCCTCGGCACACCTGTCATCATCTCGGCACTGATATACATCGTCTACTGGGTGATTGACATCAGTGGCAAGAAGTTGGCGAAAGACGGCGCGATAACGCCGTTCTCCGGCGCTTTCGCATCCTCGGGCGCGCTGCTGCCGCTTGGAATACTCCTCACGGTGCTTGCAATCCGTGAGGCAGCACTCAACTTCGACTCAATCAAACTGTTCTTCAAGAACCTCTTCAAAAATATCGACAGACTGCTTGTGAAATTCTTCAACAATTTCAAAAAGAACAAAGGTATCATCAAGGTTGTCTATATGGGAACCCCCGAATTTGCTGTGGCTCCCCTCAAGGCGCTGATGGATGCCGGATATGAAATCTCTGCTGTTGTGACTGTTGCCGATAAGCAGAGCGGCCGCGGCCTCAAGGTGAACGAAAGCGCCGTCAAGAAATTTGCAGTAGAGAACAACCTGCCCGTGCTGCAGCCGGTTTCACTCAAGGATCCCGAATTCCTGGAGGCACTCCGCAAGACCGGGGCAGACATGTTTGTGGTGGTGGCATTCCGCATGCTTCCCAAGGAAGTATGGTCTATGCCGCGCCTGGGCACATTCAACCTCCACGCTTCTCTGCTGCCTCAATACCGCGGTGCAGCTCCTATCAACTGGGCCATCATCAACGGTGAGAAGCAGACCGGCGTAACCACATTCCTGATTGACGAGCAGATAGACACAGGCAGCATCCTCTTCAGCGAAACCTGCCCGATAGAAGACTACGACAACGTGGGCACCCTGCACGACAAGCTTATGGCACAGGGAGCCGCCCTCACTGTGAAGACAGCCGACGCACTCAAGCGCGGCAAAGCCAAGCCGCAGCCCCAGGAGGCCTACTCACGCCTGTATCCTGCACCCAAGATCACCAAAGAGACCTGCAAGATCGACTGGAGCAGAGACGGATATTCTATCATCAACCTGGTACGCGGCCTCAGCCCCTACCCCGCAGCTTTCTCCAACCTGATCAACGGTGAAACCGAAACTTCAGTGAAGATTTTCGAGGCATACCTCTATATGGACGACGAGCCTGCAGAGCCCGGCACAATCATTACCGACGGCAAGACCTATCTTGGTGTGGCCAGCGGCAAATACACAGTCCGCATCGTAGACCTCCAGGTTGCAGGCAAGAAACGCATGCCTGTGGCAGAATTCCTGAAAGGTTTCAGACCGGCTGAAGGCTGCAAGTTCGCATAGCCGATGAAGCGCATCACCATCCTGGCAGACGGGGATTTCCCACGTGGCGGCAGGGCACTGGAAGCCCTGCGGAGTGCAGAATACATCATCTGCTGCGATGGTGCCGCCGAAGCACTTGTCAACTTCGGAATGCAGCCTGATATGATTGTGGGCGATATCGATTCGCTGCCCGCCTCCCTCCAGGAGCAGTTTGCCGGAATAATCCGCCACTGCACAGGTCAGGACGACAACGACCTCACGAAAGCAATGCGGCATGCCGTGGAGATGCAGCCAGAATCGATTCTTATACTCGGCGCCACCGGCAAGCGCGAAGACCACACACTTGCCAACATCTCTCTCCTTGCAGACTATCTTGATATGGCCGCACCGGCAACTGTCGAGATGCTGAGCGACTTCGGGAGGTTCGAGGTGCGCGGCTGCAGCGGGAAATTCAACGCCGAGCCCGGGCAGGAAATCTCTATCTTCTCTTTTGACCAGACCTTGAACATTCATGCCGAAGGGCTTGAGTACCCTACCGACAATGTTGTCTTCGACTCGCTCTGGAAGGCATCATTGAACAGGGCCCTGCAGCCTGAGTTCACTCTGGAACTCAACCACAGGGCCCCGTATATCGTGTACTTCGCCTTCTAAGCAGCTTTCTCCAGATCTTCCGGATTGTGTTTGTATTTGAATGTAATGGCAAATACAATGGCAAGGATGAATGCATATGCTGCAAAGATATACCATGCATTTCTCCAGCCGTCCATCTTTGCAACCCCCTCAAGGCCTCCTGTGAACTTGGTGACAACAGCCTGAGCTGCAAGTGAACCCACAGACGCACCGATGCCGTTGGTCATGAGCAGGAACAGTCCCTGCGCGCTTGAGCGGATATCGGTGGTGGTGTTCTTGTCAACGAACAGCGAGCCTGAAATGTTGAAGAAGTCAAATGCCACACCATAGACAATCATTGAAAGGAGGAAGAGCCATACGCCGCCTCCGGGGTTGCCCAGGCCGAAGAATGCGAATCTGAACCCCCACGCCACCATGGCAAGAAGCATCACCTTCTTGATACCGAACTTACGCAGGAAGAACGGAATGAGCAGGATGCAGAAAGTCTCAGAGATCTGAGAGAGAG
This sequence comes from Bacteroidales bacterium, assembly GCA_045617865.1. Taxonomy (GTDB): domain Bacteria; phylum Bacteroidota; class Bacteroidia; order Bacteroidales; family UBA932; genus Equibacterium. The sequence continues at coordinate 2,847 of JAZLJK010000040.1, forward strand.
AAATAAGGATGTTGGAGTGCTCCACTCCGAACATTTCCTTGTATGCGTCAACTCCGGCAAAGTCGCCGAGGTAGGTGTTTGCAAAACCGTTTGAAATCTGAAGTGCCGCACCAAGCAGGAACGAAAAGATGAAGAACAATGCCATCTTGTAGTCTTTGAACAGAGTGAAGGCCTTGAGGCCCAGAGCTTCTGCAAAGCTCTGCTTTCCAGCGTCCGATTTCTCTGCCTTGCATGCAGGAAGAAGGAATGAATAAACCGCCATCACCACGCCGATGCCTCCTGCAACGATGTACTGCTTTGCAGTAGGCTGGAAGCCGAGCAGATCCACAGCCCACATTGAAAGGATGAAGCCGATGGTGCCCCAGATGCGGATGGGAGGGAAATCTTTGACAGTATCATATCCGTCACGCTCAAGCAGCGTATATGCAACAGAATTTGTGAGGGCAAGCGTGGGCATATAGAAGGCCACACTCAGCGTGTAGAGGGTGAACAGAGGGCCGAACTGCACATTCTCACCTGCCGACACACCATACCAGCCGGCGCCCAGCATGGCAGCTGCAGCAATTGCATGGCACAGCCCGAGCATCTTCCTGGCATCCCACTTGTCTGCCAGAATACCTATAAGGGCGGGCATGAAGATAGAGACAATACCCTGGATGGAGTAGAACCAGCCTATTCTGCCGGCCATTCCGAACCCTGCCAGATAACGGCCCTGGCATGTAAGATACGCACCCCAGACAGCGAACTGCAGGAAGTTCAGGATGATAAGACGAAGTTTGGTGTTTTTCATATCAGGTTGTTTTTGAAACTTCTATTTGGGAGCCATCCGGTACAGGCCGAATGCAATGAACGAATAGATGATGTTCGGGAGCCAGATGGCGAGCCACGGCGGAAGAGTGCCGGTGTAAACAAACATCTCGCTGAAGCGCATGAACAGGATGTACGAGAAGCTGAGTGCCACACCTATACCGATGTTTATTCCAAGGCCTCCGCGGCGCTTGCGCGAAGAGAGCGCCACACCCATGAGGGTGAGGATGAACGCCGAGAAGGGAGTTGCAATGCGGGTGTTCTTCTCGATAAGGGCATATTTGACCATTTTGTCGCCACGCATGTTCTGCATAGCGATAAGCTCGTTCAGGTCTTTGATCTTCAGGGTCTCCACCACATTCTTGCGGCGGTAGAAATCCTCGAGCGTAAGGCCTATGATGGTATCGGTCTGAGGGCCGATTTCAATCGTCTCGAAACCGCGCTCGTCGTAGTTGCGGATGAAATACTCCTTGCAGGTCCAGCCGCCTATCTCTTCGTTCCACGAAGCAGAGGTGGCAGTCATCTTGGATACAAGCCTGTTGTCCTTCACGCTTTCGAGCGTGAAGCGGTTCACGGTGTTGTTCCATGAGCTGAACGACTCCACATACACGAAGGTGCCTGGGTCAAGCTGGTAGTGGATGTTGCGGTTGGAGTTGTAGTAGGTCGTGGCCTTGACATACTTCTGCTCGAACTCGAGGCGGTGGTAGTTGGCCGGAGGGATCACATACAGGCTGAGCAGGAATGTGAGCAGCGCCACGAAGGCCGCCGAAATCATATATGGCAGCAGCAGGCGGCGGAAGCTCATTCCACCCGACAGCATGGCGATAATCTCGCTGTTTCCAGCCAGTTTTGAAGTGAAGAATATCACTGTGATGAACACGAACAGGGGGCTGAACATGTTCAGGATGTTCGGGATGAAGTTTACGTAATATTCAAAGATTATCTCTTTGAGCGGCGCTTCGTGCTCAACGAAGTTGTCTATCTTCTCGCTGATGTCAAACACAATGACAATGATGGTTATGATCAGGATGGACATCAGGAAAGTGCTGATGAACTTCTTGATTATATACCAGTCAAGTATTTTGGGTTTCAACGAGTTGATTGTCATATTCTGCTTTCGAGTCTTTTGACCGTTTCGGTCTTCCAGGATGCGAAATCTCCCGCAAATATATGTTCTCTTGCCTTTGTTACCAAATCAAGGTAGAAGGCAAGGTTGTGTTCGCTTGCAATCTGTGCCGCGAGCATCTCCCCTGAGATTGTGAGGTGGCGCAGATATGCCTTTGTATATGCGTGGTCCACGAACGAAGTCCCCTGCGGATCAAGCGGAGAGAAATCGTCGGCCCATTTCTGATTCTTTATGTTGATGGTGCCCTCCCAGGTGAAGAGCATTCCGTTGCGGCCGTTGCGTGTGGGCATCACACAGTCGAACATGTCCACACCGCGCGCAATTCCTTCAAGGATATTGGCTGGTGTGCCCACACCCATCAGATAGCGCGGCTTGTCTGCGGGAAGCAGAGGGTCCAGCAGCTCTATCATCTCGTACATCTTCTCTTTGGGCTCTCCAACAGCCAGCCCGCCTATGGCGTAACCTTCGCGGTCGAGCGCCACTGCGTGTTCGGCGGCAGCCTTCCTGAGGTCGGGATAGACGCATCCCTGCACTATCGGGAAGAACGTCTGACTGTAGCCGTACAACGGTTCTGTCTCGTCAAAATGCCTTACGCAGCGCTCAAGCCATTTCTGTGTGAGCGACAGAGACTTCTTCGCATAGTTGTAGTCGGCGTCACCGGGGCAGCACTCGTCAAGCGCCATGATGATGTCGGCGCCGATGGTACGCTGTATGTCCACATTGTTTTCAGGAGTGAACATGTGCTTTGAACCGTCGATATGCGAGCGGAAGATGCAGCCGTCTTCGGTGAGCTTGCGGATGGGGCTGAGAGAGAACACCTGGAATCCGCCGCTGTCGGTGAGGATGGGGCGGGTCCATGAGGTGAACTTGTGCAGACCTCCCGCCTTTCTGAGAATGTCCAGACCGGGACGGAGATAGAGGTGGTATGTGTTGCCCAGGATGATCCGGGCCCTGACATCATCTTCAAGATCTCTGTGATACACCCCCTTCACCGATCCCACAGTGCCGACAGGCATGAAGATGGGTGTCTGTATGGTGCCATGGTCGGTGGTTATCTCACCGCAACGCGCCGAAGACTGGGAGTCTGTATGTAGCAGCTTGAACTTCATGGGATACTATTCTGGAATATTCATCATCTGGCGGATACGGCTCTTTGCCTCTTTCCAGCGGGGGATGTCAAGCTTTGATCCGATGACCTCAACCACCTTCGAAGAGATGAGCGAGCCCACCCTGCCGCATACGTCAAGCGGCATATCCTGCGAATATGCATAGAGGAAACCTGCTGCATACATATCACCTGCGCCAGTGGCATCTATTGCATTTGTCGTAAAAGGATCTATTCTGTATGTCTTCCCTTCTGAGCGCACGAGAGAGCCGTCTTTTCCCAGCTTCACCACAGCCACCCTGCATTTGGAGGCGATGTCGTACAGTGCCGCAATGGGCTCCTTGCCCGTAAATGCCTCGGCTTCGTTTTCGTTGGCAAACACTATGTCCACGTAATTGTCAACTATGTCATTCAGGAACGCCAGGTTCGACTCGACAACATTGTAGCTTGCAAGATCCACGGAGATTGTCATCCCCTTCTCTTTTCCTATCTCCACGGCACGGCGGAAAAGCCTCTGGTTCTGCACCAGATAGCCTTCCAGATGAAGAATGTCGTAGCCGTTGAAGTTGTCGGGGTTCAGGTCTTCGCTGTCAAGTTCGAGGGCGGCGCCGAGATAGGTGGCGAAAGTGCGCTCTGAAGTGTTTTTATTGATAACGACAATGGAACGGCCCGAAGGTGCCTTGCCGCGCAGCAGCATGGAGCTGATGCCGTCCTGCACCTGGTCTGACTTGAAGAGCGAGCCTATGTCATCCTTGCCCACCTTCCCGATGAAGCCTGTCTTCATGCCGAAGATTGCGGCGGCTGAGATTGTGTTGGCAGCCGAGCCGCCAGCCACATACTTGATACCGCGGTCACGCAGATCCTCCCATATCTTGTTGCCGGTTTCGGCGTCCACATGCTGCATGCTCCCCACGGGAAGCTTGTATTTCTTCAGGATTTCATCATCTGGCAGAATTGCCAGAATGTCTGTGAGGGCGTTGCCTATTCCAAGTATCGATTTCATAACCAACAAATTTAACGATTATTTTGACTTAACCGCGCGTGCCACAGGCGAATCTACCAATATTTCACGTGGAATGTCGTCCAAAGATGTGATCAGCTCATCCCGAAGCGAGGCAGAGTGGCAGCTGAACTCGCTCCACCCTTCAATGTCACGGTTCCATCGGCATGCCTCAAGGCAGCTGTCACATCCGAAAAGGCGGCCGTGCAGACGGCAGTCGCCCGCCGCGGGCTTGTCTTCAGCCTCTATGGTAAGATATGAGATGCATCGCCCGGCGTCCATGGTGAAAGGGGCCTCCAGCGCCCCCGAAGGACAGGCGCGCAGACAGGCGCCGCATCTTCCGCAGTCCACAGGAAGCGATGCTTTCCTGGAGCGCAGCCGGTCGCAGTCCACAGCCTCAAAAGGCACATTGCACACCGCCACGCCTATGAAAGTGCGCAGTCCCGCAACAGGGCTGATCAGAAAATTGTTGCATCCCCAGAATCCAAGTCCGCACCGCACGGCCCATTCACGTTCCAGCACAGGGGCGCTGTCGCAGAAGACACGGTATCTGAGCGGTTCACCGCAGGCTGCCTCCAGACTCTCCCGGTTCTGCTGCATGAACAGATGAATGCGGTCTTTCACAACACGGTGATAGTCAAAACCGAAGGCATACGACGCTATTTTGGTGCTGAAATGGCGGCTGTATGGCACTAAGAAGCAGAATATGGTCTGCGCACCGGGCACAAGGGCCGTGGGGTCAAGCCTTTTCTCCAGATTGCCGGCCATATAGGCCATTCCGGCATTCCTTCCTTCTGCCAGATAGCTTTCAACGCGCGCTCCGCACCGCGGCCCCAGCGGCTCCGCCTTTGCGGCGCCGAAGTCGGCAAAGCCAAGTGCTTGCGCACCGGAAAGCAGGTCTGAATACATTTATTTATTTACTTGATTTCAGTCTGCAGCTCGAATGCACCGGTGTGTCCGCGGTATTCGGGGGCATACTTTGACTCGATTTCCACCAGACCTGTGTTGAATGTGCCCTCCTGAGTCACGAAGAACTCCTCTGTATAGCGGGTGTCTTCCTCCGGCAGCACCTGGAAATAATATGTGGTGGCACCGGCCTCCTTGCTGCAATAGAGATTCCAGAAGCCGTAAGAACGCTCGTCCACAGGGTAGAAGCAGGCCGGGCGGTCTGCCTTCATCTCGACAAACGAGCGGTTTTCTGTGCTGCATACATCATAACGTGCCTGGATGCGGTCGCCCACATAAAGCCTGTCACCATTCTTGAGCTCTTTCCCATCACGGAAATAGGTACGCTTCACACTTATCTCATTTGCAGAAGGCTGCACCTTCAGCAGCGGAGAATAATAAGTGTAATAGACAGCTCCGAACTTCAAATCCTTTGCTCCATACTTCAGAAGGACATATACCGCATCGGCGGATGCCATGTTGCTCTGCCACTCCTGGTTGTGCTTCTGCAGGAGCAGCCACTGGAAGATTCCCTGCGCTATGTCGTTCTGCTCCATCTCGGCAAACATCTGTGCCAGCACTGAATGTGCATAAATCTCTGTGTGCAGAAGGCCGCGGAACGGCATCACCGCATTGGGGAAATAGCACCCGACGGTCTTGTTCCTCACTGCATAGTCGCGCAGCGAAGCCATCAGCTTCAGCTGAGACTTCGCCTCACCTGTAGCCCAGTAGATGGTGCAGAGCTTGGCCTTCTCCATGATTGAGATATCCTTCCACCCCTGCTCCTTCGACTTCTTGAGGAAATCGAGCAGGATGTTCTGTATATCCTTGCTCATGGCAAAATTGGGATGTTCCATGCGGGCGGCGAAGAAATATATCAGGCTGCGCCAGTCATAATCTTTCTTTGCGCTGATTTCGAAGATCCGCTTGTCCACATAGCCGAGGGCCTTTTCGATCTGCTGGTTGAGGGATGTGTTGCGGGGCATCTTGCCAAGCTCGCGCAGATAGTACATACGGTCGAGGAAGAGCATCGTGAGCTCGTCAGACGAGCTGCAGCAGGGGAACCAGCCCCATCCGCCGTCGCTCTTCTGCATCACCTCCAGACGCTTCGCCGCTTTCTGCGAGAGTGCCACATCAACACTGTCGGCCCCTGCAGTCATGCCTCTCATCTGATTGACATACAGGCAGTCGAGCCATGCTATCATATTGTTGCGCTCAGGTGCCGAGGGCTTTTTCAGAACCTCTCTCACTGCATCCAGAGTCGAATACTCCTCATATCTGATGTGGGCGTCGCTGCGGCCGTATTTCTTCTGCATCTCCCTTATCAGCGCATCCTTGTCCACACCTGTGCCAAGAATGAACGACTCAGCCTCTGTCACATATCTTGAATCGGGATATATCTCTATCTGATGTTTCTCCGCATCACTGCCATATTTTGACTTGAAGGTGACAGTCACACCCAGGTTCTTTATGTCACCGGGGATTTCTATCTCCCATGAAGCCGCCTCCTGGCTGCCTGCGGGGATATTCATTTCAACATCATCGCAGCCCAGAGTGTAGTCACGGCCCGAAGCCTCATCGGTGAACTGAATCGACGCCGTGCCCTTTATTGCCTCTGCAGTCATGTTCGAAACAGGTGCCTTGAGCACTATGCGGTCGCCTGCCACTGCAAAGAGCGGGAAGGCCGGCTGCACCATCACTGCCTTTGACACAGTGAACTCACCCGTAGCGGTGCCGCTGCGCAGGTCTTTTGTGTGGGCAAGTACAAGCACCTTGAATGTCGAGAGGCCGTCGCGCGTGGTGAATTTCACCTCCGCGGGCCTGCCTTCCTCTATTTCAAGCTTCGGAATGAAGGCAAGCGTCTGAGCAAAGTCGCTGCGGGCATCGACCTCCTCTTCAGGCTCAGGTTCAGGCATACCAAGCCCGGCTGATTCCTCTGCCTCAGCCACGGCATAGTCCATCTTCTCTGCACTGTTGGCAGCCCTTGCCGACATGAGCATCCGTTTCGGGGCTCCGTATCCTACCACCATCACATCATCAACCACCGCACCCTTGGTCATTTCCATACCATAATATCTTCCCCTGTTCTCCAGATTCGACCTTATTGCAGGCATGTCGGGGTAATACTCATTTATCGGGTGGAACCAGAAGCCGTTGGAGCCATAGCGGTCGGTGGTGACATCATATATGGTCACCAATGCCTCTGACGAGGGCGCCTCGAGAGTGAATGTCTCTTCAGTGTTCGGGGTGGTGCGGTCACGCAGCGAATTGATTTTCACGTCAAAGTTGAATGAAGGTACAGTACGCTCGAAAACATGTCTTGAATCAATCTCCTTCATATCCTTGATGCCGTAGACAGACACCATCACCTTGTCTTTATATTCTTTCCTGTAAGGAAGTTCGATGCGTTCAGCAGAGTTCTTCAGGTTCAGCTGGCGGCTCCAGACAGTCTTGCCGTCGTCAACCACCTCGACCAGCAGATATAGCTCGTCGGTTGTGCCCACCATGAAGTCTATCGCATCCCTGTCGTTGACAGGGTAGAAGAACAGGCGGCCGCTCACCGGAGATTTCTTGTCGTTGGGAGAGAAGAACGCCACCTTTGAAGTGTCGCGCACCTCACCGTTCTCTGCGGTTTCCACTATGCACTCCAGGTCGTAAGTCCCCGAGCGCAGTTTCTTGAAGTTCTCAAATACGGCTTCGCCCGACGTGAAGCTGCCCGACTCCTTCAGCTCACCATCTTTGAGCAGGCGCCACCTTCCTTCTACCGGAAGCAGATGGCGGTCGGTGTTGTTCACACTTACGGCAAAGGTCTTTGCCTTGTCTTTATTCACCAGAGTGATCTTCTTTTCGGCATCATAATAATCTTCCTCCTCCTTCACTCCGTCAAACTTAATGTCGAACACCAGCGGCCTGCGTGCCACAGTCACCGACCTTGACTGGGAGAAGGTCTCGCCTCCCATATCGGTCACCTTGACGTCAATTTGATAATAGACCTCGCTGATGTCGGAAGCTGCCGGGGCCTCCGGGACAAAGGATATCTCGAATCTGCCGCTGCTGTCGGTGTTCAGAGTGCCTTCAGCCACCTTCCTGTTCTCTTCTGAATAGCCTCTGTACCAGTTTGAATATCTTTCAACTGTATACTCCACGCGCGCATCGCTCACAGGATTGCCGGCATATCCTTTTGCCACACCTTTCTGCACCACAGGCCTGCCGAACACAATCATCTCCTCCACCTCGGGCAGAGTGATTCTGAAGCCGGGGTCCCTGTATTCCTCCACGCGCACCCACGCTGATGCCGAACCGCCCTCTATGCGGTACTGCCCGTTGCGGTTGCCCGCAGGAATGTAGAACGAGCCGGCAGCCGAACCCATGTCGTTTGTGACAACTTCCACAGTTGCCGCAGCCTTGCTCTCTCCGGGAGCATAGAGGCTCACGCTCACCTTCCTGCCGCCAAGCACCTTTCCTTTCTCTCCGTTGGTGGACAGGGATATCAGTTTGAACTGTATGGTATCGTCTGGACGGTACATCTTACGGTCGGTGAATAGATAGTTCTGGACGTAGCTTCTGCGCACTTCGGGCATGCTCCAGCCACTCTTCCAGATTGAAACTGGCGCACAGAATCTGTCGGTCTTCACAGCCGCAAAGATGTTGGAATACCGCTCGTTCAGACGGAAAAGGGACTGTGTGAGATTGGTGAAGCCGTCCATGTCATATTTCTTCTCAGAGATATACTGCGGCCCGGCAAGCGCACTCTGCCCTTTCTGCCTGTCAGAATCGGTGGTATATGCAAACACCGTCGCTTCACGTGCAGGCTTGCCGGTCATGGCGTCGGCCACATAAATCTGATGCTTCCCGCCCTGTTCGCGCACCGACATTGCCACACTGCTCACATACAGCGTCTCGACGCACATCTGGTCTTTTGACCGGAGCATCACCATATAAATACCAGGCTTGTCAAACTTGTGGCTGAAAGATGTCTCCTCATTGATATTGTAAAGGCCTGCATAATCACGGATGGTGCGGTCTTCAACCTTGCGGCTTATATCATCCTTCTTAAGCTGCTCCACAGCCTCCTCTGCATCAAGCAGAGTGTATCTGTCGCTCAGGCTGAAAATCATGAGGTCGGCTGCAATCACATTCCGGCTCTCAACCTTGAATTCCACATCCTGGCCCGGATACACAACGCGGCCTGATGTGTAGAACGAAAGATCTTTCGAATCCATCATGTCTATCAGCGCCTGGAAATCCTTCAGCCTTGATGATTCGGGGAACTCTTTGACAGCCAGCGTGCACATCTCGCGGATTTTCTGATACTGCTCCGCTGAACGCTGCTCCTTTACATCCTCGGCATTCTTTATCCGCAGGACCTTCTCATATATAAGGTTGTCCACCCTTTTATGGAACGCACCTGCCTCGATGTAATGGTCAAGATCACCCATGATCTGACGGTGCAGATCGTCAAACTTGGGCTGATACTGGTTGGCATCTTTCCAGTTGTACTTGCGGAGCTGCTCCAGAGTAACTCTGCGCACCTCATACAGTTCAAGCGTATCCTGCTTTGATTCAACCAGTTGCTCCAGCTCGCCCAGGTAGCCGACAGCTGTCTGAGGCTTGTCTTCCTCTATGGCTGTGTTAATCTTCGCCCACAGTGATTTGTAGGCGGCATCAGGGAATGTGACTCCCGCTGCGGTCATTGTGAGTGACAGCAAAAGAAACAGTTCTTTCATCGAAGTGAATGTATGTCTAGTCTTCTACAGTTGTGTAAGTGATGTGCAGGACGGGATGACGTTCCGCACCGTTGCCGTTGATCTTGCCGCGGCAATAGTTGATGAAGTCAACGTAATATACCGTGGCTTCCTCCGAGCTTGAAGATGATGATGCACTGTTATAGTAGTTATAATAGTTCATCATGTTGTAGTAGTCGTAATAGTCACCATAGCCTCCGTAGCCGCCATAGCCACCATAGCCGTATCCACCGTAACCGTAGCCATAGCCGCCATAACCGTATCCGCCGTAACCGCCGTAGTACATGCTGTTGTACAGGTAGTTCATATAGGCAGTGTTATAGGATGCGCTGTTGTCTACCTCTTCCTCTTCCACATCATCCTTGCCGTCGTAATAGTCAAACAGCCAGAGGTCCCAGCTTGAATTGAGAGGCTCGCCCTCCTTCCGGCTGGCAATCTGCCCCAGGATGTCCTGTATGTAGAGAGTGATGTCGGGCTTGTAGTACTGCAGCGAACGGTTTATGTCGCCTCTGTCAAGAGAAGTGTCGTAGATGGCGCTGAGAGGATAGTACTGGTCGGCGTCATAAGCATATTTGTAGCGTGTGCAGGGATAGAGGCTGGCGGGATAGCCGTTCAGCTCTTCATAGTCGGCCGGAGCCTCATAGGGCAGCTCCAGCGACGCCCTTGCAATAAGTATCTTGCTGATATCGATATTTTCTTTCTGAATCCATACCATCATACTGTCTTTCAGGGCATTGGCATCAATATGAGGCTTTATGCCGGCAAGACCTTCATAGTAGATGGTTTCAAGATTGTTGTTGCCGTCAACCTCCAGCCCGCGAGAGCTGTGGGTGTAGATGTCTGTACCGTAAGAGGTGCCCACCGAGAAAGAGACTGTGGTGTCGCGCTTTGTGCCGGCATCATTGGTCGAGTTGTATGTGAAGAGGATGTGTGCGCTTTTGAACTTGTTCAGACGGCCGCCGGCCACACCGTTCTGAATCTTGAGGTCAGACTTCAAGTAAATACCGTAGAAGTGTTTGATGAAGAGTGCCGCGCTGTCAAGCTCCTCCTTTGTCGCATTCATGAACTTTGAGGCATACTCGTCTTTCAGGGGGATTGTGAGTGTGTCACCTGCAGTGTATATGACGGCGCCTTTGCCTATCTCGTATGTTGAATAATCGGCGCGTCCTATAGAGTTGCAGTAGATTTTTGTGGTGTCCATCGGGACCAGCAGTTCATAGACATGGAAGTTCTGCGGGATGGATTCCTGACCGTCGGCGAAGGTCTGGATCGAAGAGAGCACGAACTGCATCCTTGCAGAGACGAACTTCGGGTCCTTTCCCCATGGGATGGTGTCGGGGGGAGTCACCGTGCCGGCGAATTCGGCATTGGTAAGACCGTAGAAATCATCGTATATGTTACCAATCAGGGGGAACGATGTGGTGGTCTGCAGTGTGTCGGCCATCTTCATCCCGACAGGCACGGCGAAAGAGACCGTGCGGACCTTGAGGTCGCGGTCTTTCGGCACGTATACCGATCCGAGTGACTGGTTTGCGGTGATGCATGATGCGCAGAGCATCACCAGAAGTGTGAAAATTATAGATATGGAAAGAACCCTGCTCTTATTCCGTGACATTCTCTTCTAAAATTTTGTCGTAAAACTTGTCGTATTCGGCAATGTATCCATTCTCCTCCATTCCGATTGCGGGGCTGGTGATGCAGGGAACACCCTTGGCCTTTACATAAGCCTCGAGGTCTGCATTGATGCCGCCGGGAGCAAAGATGACACCGTCAGAATAACGGACGGCCAGTTTCGCAAGATTTATGCCATCGGCTACCTCCAGTTCATCCATATCAGAGAGCTCTATGTCGCCCATCACGGCCTTTGCCGCCATGTCTCTGTTGAACTTGAGATTGTCAAGATTGTCATACAGTGAGAGCACCACCTTGCTGTCGGCAAAGATGGGGTCCTGATTATATTCTTTTTTGAGATACAGTGGAACCAGGTGTGATATCCAGCCCTGGCAATGGACGATATCGGGTTTCCATCTCAGTTTCTTCACTGTCTCCAGCACACCTCTTGCAAAGAACATTGCCCTTTCATCGTTATCTGCAAAGAAATTGCCCTCTGCATCGCAATCTACAGCCTTGCGATGGAAAAAGTCCTCGTTGTCAATGAAATACACCTGCATTCTGGCAGATGATATGGAGGCCACCTTTATGATGAGCGGGTGGTCTACCGAATTGATGATGATGTTCATGCCGGAGAGGCGGATGACCTCATGCAGCTGGTTGCGGCGCTCGTTGACGCAGCCGTAACGGGGCATGAAAGAGCGTATCTCACGGCCTCTCTCCTGTATCCCCTGAGGGAGGAAACGGCCGGCGACGGCAATGTCAGATTCGGGGAGATACGGGTAAATCTCCGAACTGACTATAAGGACTCTTTTGGGTTCGTTCATTATTGGTTCGTATAAAAAGGGCAAATTTCATACAAAGGTAATAATTTTTTTTAACTTTGAGCCGAATTAGAGCTTAAATTGCTATAAATATGGGAAATGACGCGTCCAAATCTGGCAAAACGGTAAGGAAAAGGCTGGCCCGCTCATATATCACCTCTGTGGTGAGCATAAGCCTTGTGCTCTTCCTGGTGGCAGTGGTGCTTTTCTTCTGGGTGAACATCAAAAGCATCTCAAACTACTTCAAGGAAAACTCTGTGGTATCGGTGATTCTCACTCCCGAAGCCGATGAGAAAGATGCTCTCGAGCTCAGGAACGACATCCTCCAGTGTCCGTTTGTCCGCGACGCCGTCTACATTTCCAAGGAGCAGGGGCAGAAAGAGATGGAGGAGATGCTTGGCAAAGGCTTCCTGGATGTGTTTGAAAGCAGCCCCATCCCCATCTCGCTCGAGGTGAACCTGGTGGGAGAGTATTTCGCCACAGACTCGCTCAAGATGGTGAAGGAACAGTTCTCCGCTATGCCCAAGGTGCGTGAGGTGACATATCAGGAGTCGCTGGTTGAGGCGCTCAACTCGAATCTTGACAAAATCGGCCTTATCGCCGCTGCCGTGATTGCCCTGCTGCTCTTCATCTCTGTGGTGCTGATAGGCAACACTGTGCGTCTGAATGTATATTCAAAAAGATTCACCATCCACACCATGCGTCTGGTGGGCGCCAAGCGCAGCTTCATCCGCAGACCTTTCAGCCGTCAGGCATTCTGGCAGGGAGCCGTTTCGGCACTGCTTGCCGTGGGCTGCTCCGCCGCACTGCTCTATTATGCATGGACCCGCATCGGCGACATCTTCGGAGTGTTCTCACTTAAGGTAATTATTCCTATATTTGCCGTGGTGTTTGTGTTCGGCATCCTTATCTGTGTCATCACTTCGATGTTCATGGTAAACAAGCTGGCAGACATCTCAAAAGACGATTTATACTTGTAATATGGCCAACTTTTCTGTTTCAAGACGTGGAGTCAAGAACATCCTGATCGGTCTGATCATGATGATTGCCGGCTTCATACTGATGATGGGCGGCGGCAGTGCCGACCCCAATGTATTCAACACCCAGATGTTCAGCTTCACACGCACAGTGGTGGCTCCGATAGTGATTCTGCTGGGCATCACCGTCATCATCATCGGGATAATGAAACAGCCGAAGGAGGAGTAACCCTGTATGAGTTGGTTTGAAGCTGTGATTCTGGGGCTTGTCCAGGGCCTTACAGAGTTCCTGCCCGTGAGCAGCAGCGGGCATCTCACGATCGCCAAGGCGCTTTTCGGCATCGAGGCCGGTGATCTCTCGTTCGAGATTGTGGTGCATGCCGCCACCGTCCTTAGCGTGATTGTGGTGTTCTGGAAAGAGATTCTCTCGCTTCTCAAGGGGCTTTTCCAGTTCAGGATGAATTCCGAGACAAAATACATCCTGCTAATCTGCATCTCAATGATTCCCGTGTTTGTCGTGGGAATGTTCTTCAAGGATTCTATCGAGAGTATCTTCGGAAGCGGACTCGTTGTGGTGGGCGTCTGCCTGCTTGTCACAGCGCTGCTGCTCCTGCTCAGCCAGGTCATCAAGGCGAAGGAGAAAGAGCTCAACTGGTGGCGCGCCCTTGTGGTGGGTGCGGCACAGGCCGTGGCGGTGCTTCCAGGTCTCTCGCGCAGCGGCAGCACCATCGCCACCGGACTTCTGTGCGGAGTGAAGCGTGAAGAGATCACAAAGTTCTCTTTCCTGATGGTGCTTGTCCCCATCCTCGGAGAAGCCTTCCTCGAGCTTGTCGACGGCGGATTCTCTGCCTCAGGCATCGGGGCTCTGCCGCTCCTGCTCGGGTTCCTGGCAGCATTCGTGAGCGGCCTGTTCGCATGCCGCGTGATGATAGCGATGGTAAAGAAAGCCAAGCTCAGCTGGTTTGCCCTCTACTGCGCCGCCGCCGCAATCCTGTGCTTCATCCTTGCATAAATGAGCGGTGAGGGACGATATATCTTCGCGGCCGACATCCATATCGGCGCCCTCGGCAACGGGGAGGCGAAGGTCCGTTTCCTGAATTTCCTGCACACTCTTCCAGCAGACACCGAGGAGCTATGGCTGCTGGGTGATGTATTCGACTTCTGGTTCGAGTGGCGCAGCTCCGACACCTCAGACTGCTACGAAGATGTGCTTGCGGCGCTGAAGCACGTCACCTCATCGGGCATAAAGGTATTCTTCCTGAAAGGCAACCACGATTACTGGACTTTCGGGGCGCTGAGCGCTTTGACCGGCATTCAAGTGATTGAGAACCAGCCGCATTTCATTAATATTGACAGACAGACTTTCTGCCTTGCGCACGGTGACTGCCTGGGAAAGGTGCGGACGGGTGAAAGGTTCATAGGATGGCTGTTCCGCAACAAGGTTGCGATAGCGCTCTGCCGCGCACTGCCCCGGAAATGGATTCTGAAATTCGCCTTCTGGTGGTCTAAATCAAGCCGCAACAAACCGGGCAAGCAGAGCTACCGCCTCACTCCCGCAGGCTCGCTCTACAGGTTCGCATGCGATGTGGCGGCAGAAAGGCATGTGGACCACTTCATCTTCGGGCACATCCACCACCCAGCTTCATTCACCCTGGAAAGCGGTGCCAGCCTGCACATCATCGGCGACTGGAGCCGCAGCGCGCACTGGCTTGAGTTCCAAGGCGGAAAGCTCACAGCAGTGCGATAATACCATTTCTCCCTTCTCAAGACACTCTTTCAGATAACTGTTCCAAGGCACTTTTATTCTACGGCGTTCGCGCAGTGGCGGAACCTTATTTGGAATTGATGAAACATTGTTTAACTTCGCATATAATCAACAAAACTATATGATCATGGCAAAACGTTTTTCATTGCTTATTGCATCACTAATCTGCATGATTTCATGTGAAAAGAACAATGTATTAGATGACAGTCTTACATATAGCCAAACGGTCCCTTATCACATTTCTTTAAATGATGCATTAACTCACCTTGACTCATTTCTGAGCGAAATGAATACTTCAACCAAAGCATCTGGTATTTTTCGAAACTATTCATATGATTCTATTGATACCGTCTCTTCATCAGACATATTTTGTCCTACCAAATCAGACTCACATTCAGGCGACTTTGCCGGTGACTTGTTTTATATCGTTAATTTCGATGATAGTTTAGGTACAGCAGTCCTTTCCGCAGATCGAAGAACAGATGATATCGTCCTATGTGTCACAGAATCTGGTTCTATGAACTTAAAGGATTTTGTCAACGCCAACAACTTCATGATAAGTGAGATTGAGAGCGATATAGATAAAAACGATGATTTTTGTCAAGATTTAGGAGAGCTAACTGTCCCCTCACTTTTATTATCTAGTTCCATTTTTGACATATATACATATGACAGTCAGCATTCTTCAATGGATACTAAATCTCTTTCATCATCATATAAATATGGACCATACCTACAAACCAAATGGTGTCAATCTAATCTCGTTGGAAGTACCGAGAATCTATTCAACCGCTATACTCCCAACAACTACTACGCAGGATGTGTTGTGATTGCGGTAGCACAAATCCTTATGAAAGCAATCAATTTTACATTTACTTGTTCTGACGGTCATGTTTGCAGAAGAGATACAATGCTGACAGTCGCAAATTATCTAACTCCATATTATGCAGGTTCAACAGAAGCACAAATTGATGCCGGGAAATTCGTATATAGTATCGGTTCAAATCCTTTATTATGTGATGTATCCTACGGCGCAAATGGAAGTTCCAGCAACGCAACCAAAGCAAAACGCACCTTTGAAGCATTCCTATTGAGAAACGTAGATAAGAAGTCCGGATTTAGTAATGCAGACAAGAATAATATTACTACTCACGTAAGATCAGGTAAGCCTATATACATGGATGGGCAACAAAAGTGGTCAACTCATGGGCACGCATGGGTTGTGGACGGGGAATGGGGGGACTATTTCCATATTAATTGGGGCTGGAACGGAGCGTATGATGGTTATTTTGCAAAGGGGGCCTTTGATCCACAAGGAGGCAGGGAGACCTATACTGACAGCATAGATAGTGGAACTTATTTATATTATGTTCCCGAGACTCTAAAACCATATACTTGGGATTTTAGATATATTACATATGACTTATAAAATGAAATCCCTGCCGAAATTCATCATCTCACTTTGTGTGACGTTTTGCTTTTGGGGATGTACGAAAAACGAAGACGCTTATCCCTCGCTATTAAAAGAAGATTGCGACATAGTGATCTGTTTCGACAATCAAACCAGCCACCATGTTTATTTCGAAGTCAATGACCCTTCGTGGCATGTAAGTAACATAGAAATACCCCCAAAGGCGAAGTGGGAGTATACGATTGCCATGAAGCGTGGGGATCAAGACATATTCATTTTACCAATGAGGGCATGCACCATCTATGTGGATGGTGAGATGACGGCGTATTTTGAGGCCAGGGCAGAAAGCATGATTCCTACGTACGTGCCTCTGTCAGACAGAAGTTTTTCCGTGGAGAGGTATAAGGCCACGAAAGATTCCGTCAGCAAAGCCGTTTTTACCTTCACGATAACAGAGGCAACGGTTGACGCTTGGGAATCTGCTGAAAAAACCCAATAAAATTCAGAATGTCTGACCGTCTATTTGCAGACCATTATGTCGAGGATCATCCTGTCGGTCTGCTTCATGCCCTGCGAACCGATCTCGCCGTAGCATAGCCCTGCCGGATATTTCTGCATGAATTCACGTTTTTGGTTCTAGCGGTGATACTTTGGGGTACCGCTAGAACGGAATATACACTGGCAGCAATCTGATGGCATTTCTGCCGCACTGCCGCGCTGGCAGCAATGGCCGGAGCATTTCCGCTGCGCTCCATCCCCCCGCTCGCAGCTTTCGTCCCGCTG
>JAZLJK010000041.1:0-53524 GCA_045617865.1 Bacteroidales bacterium
CACATTGCTGCTCAGCTGAAGTGTGAGATTAGTGGACACTGCCACTTCGAAGGTACCGCCCTCTGCGGCAACTTCGTAGGTTGTCTGAGCCTTGTCGTCAAGCTTCAGAACCGGTTCCTCTACATTCTGCGGATCCTTGCATGCAGACACGAGGATTACTGCCAATGCAGTAAGTAAAGAAAAAAAACGTCTCATGTGCTATATAATATTAATACCTAATCGTTACAAATATAGCACAATAAACGATACCACAAAGCCCTGAAAGGGTTATTTCCACGCTCCGGCGTGGGCACAGGTCACTGTAGCTGCATCCACAGCCTTCTGATGAGCCTCTTCCAGACCGGCTCCGTTAAGGACTGCCGCCACGAACGCACCGCTGAAACTGTCTCCTGCACCGACGGTGTCTACAACTGGTGTCTTCGGCGTCTGGATAGTTGATGACTTGCCATCTGAACCATAGACGGTACTGTGTGATGCGCCTGCCGTAAGTATCAGATACTTAAGACCATAGCGGCGGACGACAGAGATGCAGAACTCCTCGTCGGAGATGCAGTCCAGGCCGAAGAGTTTCTTCACGACGGCCAGTTCCTCGTCATTTATCTTGAGAACATTACAGATTTCAAGAGATTCAAGTATAATATCTTTAGAGTAGAAGTTCTGCCTGAGGTTGATGTCAAAGACTTTGAGTGCATCTGCAGGAGCCGCCTTCACCAGCCCCTGAATAGTGCGTCTCGAGCACTCGCTGCGCTGTGCCAGCGAACCGAAAGAGACTGCAGACGCCCTCTTGACAAGTGTGAGAGCCTGCACGGAGAGGGGGATGTAGTCCCATGCCACATCTTCACAGATAATGAAGTTGGGAATGGTGCCATTAAGCTCAACCTTCACCGTACCGGTGGGATGGTCGACAGTTTCAGCCATCATCCTGATGCCGTTGTAACGGGCTGTCTCAAGCAGTTCACGGCCAAGCTCGTCATCGCCCACCGCGCTCACCGCCCACGCCTCCACATGGTTCATCCCGGCATGATAGGCGAAGTTGACGGGTGCGCCGCCCGCCCTTTTGCCGTCGGGCAGCATATCCCATAGGATTTCACCCAGACCGATTACAACAGGCTGTTCCATAGTCTAACCGATAGTTGCTCCGTTGACAAGTGTCTCTTCAGGAGATACGATGCGCATCTTGCCGTTTGCCTCACGTGCCATCAGAATCATGCCCTTGCTCTCTATACCGCGGATCTTGCGGGGCTGGAGATTGGCCAGGATGCAGATCTGCTTGCCAACCATCTCTTCGGGTGTATAATACTCGGCAATACCTGAAACAATCTCGCGTACATCCAGGCCTGTGTCTATCTTGAGATGCAGCAGCTTGTCTGTCTTTGGAACGCGCTCGGCCTCAAGCACTGTGGCGGTGCGGATATCCATCTTCTCAAAATCTTCAAAGACACATTCCGCCTTTGCCGGCTCGACGCTCTTTTCGGGCTCTGCAGCCTTTGCAGCTTCAGCATTTGCCTCTTTGGTGGCCTGCAGTCTGGCGAGCTGTGCATCAATGTCTGCATCCTCAACCTTTGCGAAAAGCAGCTCTGCCGCATTGATTGCATGTCCGGCTGGAAGAATCTCCCCTGCTCCGACCTTGTCCCACTCGGGTTCTGCCAGATTCAGCATCTTTGCCAGACGCTCCATTGAGAAAGGCAGGAAGGGTGAGCATGCGATTGCGATGTTTGCGCAGATCTGCAGTGAGTTGTAGAGGATTGAGGCGGTGCGGTCCATATCGGTCTTCGCAACCTTCCACGGCTCTGTGTCGCTGATATATTTGTTGCCGAGGCGGGCCAGGTTCATGGCTTCCTTGAGTGCCTCGCGGAATTTGTAGTGTTCGATATTATCTTCAATGGCAGCCTTGATTCTGGGGATTTCCGCCATGACCTCAGCATCGGCGGGATCGCTCTTGATGTTGGCGGGAACCTTGCCGTCGAAGTATTTGTGGGTCAGGACCACGGCGCGGTTGACGAAGTTGCCCAGAATTGCCACCAGCTCGCTGTTGTTGCGGGTCTGGAAGTCTTTCCAGGTGAAGTCGTTGTCTTTGGTCTCGGGCGCGTTGGCGCAGAGCACGTAGCGCAGCACATCCTGCTTGCCGGGGAAGTCCTGGAGATATTCGTGGAGCCATACGGCCCAGTTGCGCGATGTGGATATCTTGTCGCCCTCAAGATTCAGGAACTCGTTTGCAGGGACATTCTCCGGAAGGATGAAGTCTCCGTAAGCCTTGAGCATAGAGGGGAACACGATGCAGTGGAACACGATGTTGTCTTTGCCGATGAAGTGCACCAGCTTGGTCTCCTTGTCTTTCCACCATGTCTCCCATGTGTCGGGAAGCAGCTCTTTGGTATTGGAAATATAACCGATGGGCGCATCGAACCACACATAGAGCACCTTGCCCTTGCATCCCTCCACGGGAACGGGAACACCCCAGTTGAGGTCACGGCTCACCGCGCGGGGCTGGAGACCGCCGTCAATCCACGACTTGCACTGCCCGTATACGTTTGTCTTCCACTCTTTGTGACCGTCGAGGATCCACTCCTTGAGCCAGTTTTCATACTGGTCCAGAGGAAGATACCAGTGGCTCGTCTTCTTCTTGACGAGTGGTGCGCCGCTGATTGCTGAATGAGGGTCTATCAGCTCTTCGGGGCTGAGGGTCGACCCGCATTTCTCACACTGGTCGCCGTATGCTCCGGGGGCACCGCATTTGGGACATGTGCCCACAATATATCTGTCGGCCAGGAAAGTCTCGGCCTCGGTGTCGTAATACTGCTCGCTCTCCTTCTCGATGAACTTGCCTTCGTCGTACAGTTTTCTGAAGAACTCTGATGCTGTCTCTTCGTGGACTTTTGAAGTGGTGCGTGAGTAGATGTCGAAGTTGATTCCGAAATCGGCGAACGCATTCTTTATGATTCCATGATATTTGTCCACCACATCCTGAGGGGTGCAACCGAGTTTGAGAGCCTTGATGGTGATGGGCACACCGTGCTCATCGCTGCCACATACAAAAAGGACATCGCGGCCGCGCATTCGGAGGTATCTTACGTAAATGTCGGCGGGAACATAGACTCCTGCCAGATGTCCGATGTGTACAGGTCCGTTGGCGTATGGAAGCGCGCAGGTCACAAGTGTTCTTTTGTAGTTGTTTTCCATTGTATATGTGTGTTGTTTAGGAGTGCAAAAATAATCAATTAAAGCGAATTTATCTCTTTTGTAAGCGCCAGTTTAACTGAATTGATGATGACAAGCTGGTTGAGGCTTTCATTTCTGGCCGCCTCATCACCCGCCTTCTCTGCCGCTTTGATACTTGCTATGATTTCGGTGCAGGAAATGTCAAGCAGCCTGAGCTTGTAGACGAGCACTGCCTTCGGAACAGACTTGCCCAGAGTATGCAGTTCGGGAGTCAGCGCTTCGCGCAGCTTCTTGCTTGTAAGGAGCTGGTCTTCGTCGAGAATGTCTGTCATGAACTTCACTATCTCCTGGTCGCTGTGGAACGTGAAATATTTGGTGATGCCGCCCTGCACCTCCTCCCAATCTTCGCAGTATGGCTTTTCTATGCTGAAATATTCGTCGTATATCTGTTTGTAGAGAGGGCATGTGAACACCAGTTCGTCATTGTCCATGCTGTCTTTGATGTATTGTGCCACCGTTACGCTGCGGCCGAGTCCCGCACCATACATCATGCTGGATTCATCTGGCATCGGAGCCTCGCCGTAGCGGACAAGCAGCGACAGAATCTCTTTCTCGAACTGAGACAGGTAGCTCGCCTGGACTGCCGGTGTCTTTTCAGGGGCGGCCGGCGCTGCCTGCGCAGGAGCATAGTCAGGACCTGGCACCGTCATATCGTCCGACGGATATTCATCAGGAATATCTTCCGCCGACGGCGGTGGAGGCACTGCTGCCGGCTGGTCGCGGCGCTCTGCCTCACGCTCTTTCTGAGCTCTCTGCTGGTCGCGGCGATCCCTCCATATCTTCCCCACCTGGCGGGTGATCTTGATCTCGTCCATGTCAAACAGCTTGGCCAGCTTCTGGACAAACATCCCGCGCAGATTCTCATCGGCCACATAGGATATCGAACGCATTATCTCGTTGACAACCTGATGCCGGCCATATATGTCATTCTGCCCCACATCCTTCATCAGGATCATCTCCATATAAGAGACAAAATCCTGCGAGTGGGCATTGATGTAATCTTCTATCTCATCCTTCTCGTGGGCTCTTGCAAAAGAATCGGGGTCATCACCCTCCGGCAGAAGGACCAGACTCACTTTCATATTCTCCTGCAGAATCAGATTGATAGCCTTGAGCGCCGCCTTGATGCCGGCCGCATCGCTGTCATAGATGACTGTGATGGTATCGGCAAACCTCTTTATCATCAGCACCTGGCCGCTCGTGAGGGCAGTGCCGCAGGAAGCCACCACGTTGCAGATGCCTTTCTGGTGCATCATCACAACATCGGCATTGCCTTCCACCAGTATGCAGCTGCGCTTTGCCGCAATTGCATTCTTGGCCTGATAGAAGCCGTACAGGGCATAACTCTTATGGTATATCTCCGAGTCGGGCGAATTCTTGTATTTTGCCTGGTCGGAGCTGCCAAGGACCCTGCAGCTGAAGGCAGTGACCTTTCCGCTTATCGTATAGATGGGGAACACAACCCGGTCGTAGTACATGTCCACCAGACGTCCGTCATCCTTTTTGAACGACAACCCTGTCTCTACAAGGTAATCGGCATTGTAGCCTTTCTCGAGAGCCACATCCGAAAACGAAGGTCTGGCTTTCTTGTATCTGTACTGTGGATTGCCTTCCGCATCCAATCCGTTCGGAATCCTGTCAAGTGAGCTCGGTGCATAACCGAGGCCGAACTTCTTTATGATTTCATCTGTGAACCCTCTGCTGTAGAAATAGTTGAGGCCTATCCTGCTGCTCTGCTCATCGTCATACAGCATCTCGCTGTAATACTTCTGGGCAAACTCGGTGACAATCGTGAGGCTCTCGGTATGCATCCGCTGTGCCGCCTCCTCAGGTGTCTCTTCCTTCTCCTCTATCTCAATGTTGTACCTGTTTGCAAGATATCTCAGTGCCTCGGGGTAGCTGATATGCTCATGCTCCATCAGGAAGGTTATAACATTTCCGGCCTTTCCGCACGCAAAGCATTTGAAGATCTGCCTGGTTGAAGAGACATTCATAGAAGGGTTGTTGTCGGCATGGAACGGGCAGAGACCCGAGTAGTTGGAGCCCCGCCGTTTCAGCGTCACAAAGTCACCGATCACCTCCTCGATGAGTGTCGCGTCCATAATCCTCGCTATGGTTGCCTTGCTTATCATATCCTGAAGCAGTCTTTACTATTGGAACATGCGGATGAGCTGCAGCTCCTCTTCTGTATACAGGAGCCTGTCAAGCATTGCACTCAGCCATGGATTGTCTCTGAAGAAATACACCGCCGCAGCTGCAATTATGACGATTGCAAGCAGAATCAGGAGTATCTTACCAAAAATGTGTTTCTTCCTCCGTTGCGGTTTATCCTTCGCCCGTCTATTCTTTGCCACATCCACAGGAACTATCTCCGCTCTGTCAGATGCCTGACGCACCTTCACCGCAACAGGCTTGAGCCCGAATGCATCAGGGCAGATGTCAAGCCCTTCATCTTCCGCAAAGAAAACCACCTGCTGCGAATTGGCGCGCAGTGTGCCGAGCCCCTCCAGCCTTATGCTGCGTTTGCCGAAAAGGTCATCTCTGATTTTTTCCACCAGCGCCTGCAGTTCGGCGGCTGCATCACTGCCGGCAGGAAGAGCCTGCGCCAGCCTGCCGCAGAACGCACTCATATCGCCCTGCTCATCAGCACGGAAAGACAGTCTGCGGTATGGAGGGTTGATAATGGCGCCTCTGTCAGAAAAAGAGGCTCCTTCAAGCTGCGCCACAAAAGTGCCAAGGCCTGGAATGCACACACAGTCACTCTCCAGGACCGCCTCTTTCAGGCACTTAGAAAACAGATTTATATCCATTCGGCAGCTGATAATATGAAAGAAACCCTCGCGAAAGCGAAGGTCTCCCAAGTGCCCGGAACAGGGCTCGAACCTGCACAACCTAAGCGGTCACTAGTCCCTGAAACTAGCGCGTCTACCAATTCCGCCATCCGGGCAGCGGTGATAGGACTGCAAATATATAGCAAAAATCAATTTCTGCAAAGAATTCTTCAAAAAGAAAAATAATTGAAAAAATAATTTGCATTGAACAAAAATTGTTATACATTTGCAGTCCCATTCAGGGAAACATAAAATTCCGCTTTAGCTCAGTTGGTTAGAGCACCTGACTGTTAATCAGGGGGTCCTGGGTTCAAGTCCCCGAAGCGGAGCACGAAAAAAGGTCGAGACAATGAGTCCCGACCTTTTTTATTTCAGCACGGAGTCTTTTTTCTGCAACACGGGGGAGCGAAGGCTCTTTCTTCCCACATTCCTCTGGGTTTCAGCCATTTCTGGGAACAAACAGCCGTTTATTGATAATGACCGAATGCTGAAATAATAAGGACTTCCACGGTATCTTCATATACTCGATACACCAGACGATGTTCTTGTGTTATTCTTCGTGAGTATACATTACCATCATATCCTTTGAGCGTTTCAACCTGTCCTGTTCCAGAACGCGGATGTTCCTTGAGTTCATCCAGCAATCTTGCCAGTTTTGCCACTGCCCGTGGCGCTTTCTTATTTAAGAGGACAAGATCCTTCTGTGCATCTGATGAAAATACGATTCTATATGCCATATCCTTCGTTCCCTACAACGAAAGCATTCTTTCCAGATATGCTTCCGAACTCTCCCCCTCCTGCATGGCTATCGCCTTGCCATTTTCATATTCAGCTATGCCGCGCTTTATCTTTGCGTCCAGCTCTTCAACGCTTATGATCGTATCATCGTCGGTCAATGGGACAAGCTTGTAGTTGCCATATTTCCTCGAGGAAATGACAACCACGTTGGTCTGGGCCATTTCCAGATACTTCCTCTGGTCAGCCCTGAACTCTCTGCTACTTACAAAAACCATAATCTTTATTTTTTTTGCAAATATATAAAAACAATCCATATTATGTACACATATTGGTACACAATATTATCATTCGTTTCCAGAAGTGCAATATTTCGAAATTACCCGATTGTAACCGGTTCTCCTCCGAAATGAGGTTTCTTGCCCACGAAGATGTCCATGAACATTTTTACGCGGGCCAGGTATTCCCTTATCCGGGTCTTTATCCCATAAAATTTCGTCACATTCCTGGCATTATAGCCTACGGCACTCAACCCGTTGACTTTGGCAAGGTATAACGCCCGTTCATTATGGAACTTCTGGCTGATAACCGTAAAGGATTCCTGCCCGAAAATGGTGTTCATACGTACTACTGAGTCAAGAGTTCTGAACCCTGCATAATCGAGGTACACCGCCGATTCTGGGATCCCTGATGCCACCAGAGCATTCTTCATCGCCTCAGGCTCATTGTAGCTCTCTTTCCTGTTGTCACCACTGACCACGAAGAACTCCACCTTCCCTGCTGAATATAGTTCTGCAGCAGCCTGAATCCGATATACAAAGTACATGTTGTCATCACCATTATTGAGAGTCGGAGATGTTCCGAGGATTAAGGCTGTCCTGTTGAAAGGAACCGCATCAACTTCATCGAATATGCTTCCGGCTGCATTCCGCGTCACTTTATTATAGCCTGAAATGACGAGGATAACTGCAAAAACACATAACGACAGGACCAACAATGCGACAATTCTATTTTTTCGAGCCATCATTCTAGCTTAACTTCAAGTATTGATTAATCTGTTCGGTAAAAATAGCCTTTTCCTATCAATACGTCAAGCCAGATTCTATCATCTCAACAGAAAAGGGCCCGGTGCAATACCGGACCCTTTTCTGTCATAGAAATTTCTAGAATTAAAGCGCGGGGTTCGCAAATTTGTGAACATCACCGTTCTTGTCCACTGCCATCAGGCTGCCCTGAACTTCGAAGAGGTGGTCATACTGGTTCCAACCGTCGCCGAGAGTCTTCTTCTCACCCAGTTCGAATGTGTCAGACAGAGGCCATGCATACATCTGTCCATCTGCATCCACTGCAATGATATTGTTGCCGCAGCAGAACAGTGTGGGATAGCTTGCCCAGTCACCGGATGCAATGTCAACCTTCTCACGAAGAAGAATCCAATGATTTGAATCGTATGAATCTACATTGTAAACATCGTGATGGCAGAGCATACCATCGTATACGGTGAGAACAGCTGTGTTTTTGAAGCGGAATATCTTCTGCACATCTGCCCATGGCATATATTCATCATACTGGTAGATGAATGCTCCCTGCCAGTTGGCATATCTGTCAAAGAATGAGAACTCCTGAAGCGAACTGCCGAGACGGAACACGAAAGTATAGGGTTCTATTACAAATACGGGATCGAAGGGGACACCTGCGCTCTGCCATCCCTGACCGGGAGTGCAATCGTATGTATACTTGCCGTCTTCACCGCATGTGTAAACGATAAGGTCGCTGTTCTGATCATCGTTGATGAACACGATGTCCGAGCCTGCGCCCTGGAAGAAACGTCCGTGTGCGGGGGCGCCGAGCGAGAGAACTACGTCTGAACCGCCGGAGATGCACTCTACAGAGACATCCTTGGTGTTGATGTTGAGTTTCACCTTGTATGTACCCTCACCGAGTCCGTCGTGAGCCACGTCGAACTGAGAGTCGTCTGAATACTCGATCTTAGCTTTCCAGTATTCTGTTGCACTCTCGTTGCGCATATAGCCAACCCAGAATTCATTTACCTTGGAAGCGAGGAACTTGAAGTTGCCGGTCGTAAGGTGGCCTGTCCACTCGAACTGGCCGTCGCCGAGATATTCCATCTCCTCTGCGTTGTCACGCTCCCAGCCCCAGTCAACTGCACCAATCATCCAGATGTGGGGAATCATCTCAACCTTGAGTGTATTGAGGTCTACATTGATGGTGTAGCAGCCTTCCTGCCAGTTGAGCTCGCCCACACTGAACATCACCTGGTCACTGGTCTCTTTGAGTGTCCAGTAATCTGAAGCGGCGGGATCACGGAAATAGCCTGTCCAATAATCATCGGGCGAAGCGTTTGATGTGGTGAATTTGAAGTTCCACAAAGGAAGCTCGCCTGTCCAGGTGAACTTGCCGTCACCAAGGGCGGTCATCTCCTTTGCCTGGGTGACATCTCCCCATTCCCAAGTATCGATGAAAAGCTTCTCCGGCAGAGGTGTCTCATTCTTCACTGCGGTAACCTTGAGTGTGTTGAGGTCGACGGTGACTGTATAGTTGCCTTTGGGCATCTGCTGGTCGTTAAGCATGAACAGGCACTCGGGGTCACATGTAGGAGTCAGAGTCCAGTATTCAGATGCCGATCCGTCACGCATGTATCCAGACCAGTATTCACCAAGTGTGTCAAGGAAGAGGAACTGCCAGATGTCCATGTCACCGGTCCAGGTGAACACACCGTCAGATACTTTTTCCATGGGCTGAGCATTTACGGGGTCGTTCCATGCCCAGAAATAGATGTAGAGCTGCTCGGGAAGTGCAGGGGCCTGTGAGAGTTTGACACTGATTACGTTTGATGAAACAGGCTCGACGCCTTCTGCAGATGCCTCAACATATCCGTATGCAGTGACATCACCTTCAACACCCATAGTTGCGGCCAGAACGCCGAGGGTGTAATGAGCTATGTCCATATACAGATAGTCTTCAGGAACTTCTACAGGTGTTGCACCGGTCATATCCTCTGAGAGTGATATATACAGCTTGTAAGAAGCCTTGAGATTGCCGTGAGCTGCGTCGGTCCATGAGAGAGTGACTGCTGTGTCAGGAGATTTGGGATCGATCAGAACCTCAGCCCTGTCACTTGAAAGCACGGGGGCGGTGAGATAATTCTCATTCTGAGCGAACTTCACATTAACTGTGACTGCCTGTGAGAAGACAGGGGCGCAGTCTGCTGCGGAAGCCTTCACCCTTGCGAGGAATGAATACTCCTCTGCCTCGGGCAGACCGAGGGATGAAGCCACAGACTTGAGGTCGCCAAGTGTGAATGAGAGCTCTGTGCCTGACACTTCCTTGGTCACTGCACCTGAGAAATCTGCATTTGATGTCTTGGCGAATTCAAGGACACAAGATGCTACGACACCTTCAGCGGAAGGGTCTGTCCATGTGAACTTGCAAACTTCTGTGCCATTGACTGCGTCAAAAGGCACAACTACATTCGCGGGGCTGACAGAGAACGAAGGAGCCTTGAGCTCGGCATCCTTGGAGGTATTGTCACAACCCGCAATAATTACCAGCCCTGCAAGGGCGGCAAGGATCGAAAAAAATCTTTTCATTTCAGTTGTTATTGTTAATTGTGTATCACTTCAATATGCATCTTACAGAGCATCCTGTGCGGCTGCCGTACCATTCGATACCGAAATCACCGTTGCCGTTCATCCAGATGCCGAACATATCCCATGTCTGACCGACATTTGTGCAAGACCAGAGGCAGGCATCCCACCAGTCATCCTGCTTGCCATTGTCACGGTTGACTCTGCCGGCCTGAGGAATGAAGATTGCACCGTTGAGGTGGCCTTTGCAGCATTCTTCCTGCAGAATAGTCTTGTCAAGACCCGCATAAGCACCGGCCACGCTCATTCCCTGAGCTTTCCAGTAGTCAAAATGGAACTTGGGAGTGGTTGCATCACCGATGAGAGCTTTTATTTCATCGATAGTGGGAACTCTCCAGCCATCGGGGCAAGGGTCGTTCTCTTCTGCCCATACCTGGCTCATCGTGTCATAAGGTCCTGTAGGGAATCCGGGCACCACGGTTTCTGTATCACCGCTGTCATCCTTCGAATAGCTGGGATAGCCCACATTGCAGTTGTACTGGTAAAGCAGGCCGCGGACCTCACAGTTGTCACCGAAAGTCTCAGGCTCGTTGACATTTGCATTCGCCCATACATGGTCGCCTATCTTTGTACCGACATGCTGTACAAACACCTCACGCTCGAGATTTCCCGCTGTCACTTTGATTGTGGCGGTCCTGTACTGGTAGTCTTCCGACCTGGCCACATTTACAGTGAAGGTGCCCACTCCCGAGCCGCTGCCGTTCTCGACAGTACACCAAGAAGCGTCACTCACAGCAGTCCAGGCAAGGCCCGAGCTTACACTCACCTGATATGTACCGCCTTCCACATCAGAATAGATGTTGTAGGCATCAAGGTCAAGGTCGGTGACTACAGGAGCAGGCTTGTGGGCCTGGCGGATCGCAATCTCCTTTGTAACGTCGCAGCAGGTTATTGTAGCTGTAGCTGTGCGGTCCTGGTCAATCTGATTGTAGCGCGAGATGCGGAACTCCAGCACACCGCCGCCTGATTTGAGATATGTCGGGAGCAGGAAAATCCAACCGTCACCTTCATTGTATTTAATGGTGGTCTTCGTGGGCTGGGCACATGTCACGCGAACTGTCTCAGTACCTCCCTCGTGACTGATTTCTATGGTCTCCCTCTCCACTTCGATAGAGCAGTCGGGAGCTTCGTTGCAGGATGCCAGCATGAGCAGCGGCAGCACCATAGTTGAGATAATTGCTGTTTTTCTCATATTCTATAATATTTTTTTGATTCTATAAACTGTGCATGGTTCCATAAGGAGAAGGCCGTTTCCAAACCGGTTGTCCTTGTCCTCCTCCTTTATCCAGACGCCGTCCTGGTCATAATGACCCGACTCGATGCCGGCGGGAGTGAAACTGAGAGCGAGATTGTCACGCTTTGTGGATGCAACCGTGATGTACGACTGAGTGTCAATTGCGAATGCGACACCGCGGGTGGAGGTGCTCCATGTGATGTCACCGCAGGAGATTGTCACTTTCTCCGATGTTGAAGCCTCACCACCGTCTGTCTTAAGGTTGAATCCTTTCATATTCTCTACCGGTGCAGTTGCGAAATCGTACCATGCCGCCTTGTAAATACCAAAGGCATCTATCAGTCTCTGAGTCTGCCCTTTCGCTGTAAAATCAGTGTTGTAGACACCTCTGAGTGTGAATTCTGCGATATATGGATGAGGAGTTGTCACCACCTCGAACACTTCATATCCGCACCCCATGGTAAGAGCCTTGAGAGCGAGCAGGTCATTGTTCCAATACTCACCGCCATTTTCAGCTATGTGAGCGAAATTGCCGTTGATCTCCTTGAGTGACTTCAGATATCCGCCAACGCCATCAATGGTGGAGTCGTAAGGATCCACACCGACGTAGTCGATGCCGTCCCTCTTGACAATCATGCCGCACCAGTAGAGGCAGTCGTCGTAGGTTGTGGTCTGGTTCACCCTGGTGTAACATTCATACTTGCTCTCCTTGACAGCCTTGCCCACTGCATCCAGGTGGAAGAGAAGGCTGGGCCACAGGTCGGTGGGTGAGAAGCCATGCGAGCCGTTGTGCCTTGTGGCAAGCATATCAGGCTCATTTTCAACCTGAATGCCTATGATGGTGTGAGGCGACCCGATGCTCTTGTCATATTCATAGATGAAATCCATGAGTTTTGACACGGCCTTGGTCTCTCTCTCCACAAGAGCCTTGTTGCCGGGTTTCAGATAATACTGCTTGCCCTGCCAGCCATTATATGCGGCAGATTCCTTCAGCTCCGGGTAAGTTGTGTTGTCGGCCACGACATAGGCGGGAAGATGTCCCTCCACAGAATAGCCGCACATAAAACTGCCGAACCATAGGAGTTCTGCCTTCAGTCCATATTTCTCACAGTAGTCTATATAAGCTCTGACAGTCTCACCGCTGTATACATCATAATCCTTCTCCACGTCACTCCATGAGAACGCAAGCTGGACCACAGTGATGTTGAGGCTTGCGGCAAGTTGGAAATACTTGTCAAGCTCGTCAAGCTTCTTCCTGTCAAGATCACGGAAGAAATCCATGCGGAGCTGCGCGCCAAGCATCAGAAACGGCTTGCCGTCTACTGTCAGACGCACTTCTCCCGCAGGGGTATCCTCCCCGCCCTGCTCATCTGGCTTGACCTCCTCACCGCACGAGCATGTGAGGAGGGCCAGAAGCAGCACAAACAATGTCTTCATTGCCTTCATGCGTTACATAGCTCCCTGTCCCGCCTGCAGAGGCCAGCCGGGATTCTGATAAAGTGTCGATGCTGTCACGTCACCGCCTCCGGTGATCAGGAAATGCTGAACCGCGATGGGGTCCAGATAGTGGGCCATTGTCCAGTGATAGCCGTCGTATACCCTGTTGTTTGAAAGGATATGGTAAGGTGCCAGATACTTGCTGAACGACTTGGGTGAGACATTCTCACCTTCTATGAGGTTGTTATTGTTTACAGCCAGGAACTCCTCGTTCTTTGCAAGCTTGTCCCAGAGGTTCACACCAAGCACATGGTAAGGTGTCTCTATCATCTGGTCCATTGCACGCCATCTTCTCACATCAGCAGCCCTGAAGCCTTCAGCCATAAGTTCGCAGCGGCGCTCACGACGGATGTTGAACAGAACGGGATCGACAAGCTTGCCGGCAGACCATGCTCCCCAGTCGGTACGGCTTTCGATGTCCATGTTGGTGTTGTCTATGGTCACCTGCCAGCCTCCCACTTTCGAGCGCTCTCTGATTGCTGTCCAGTATGCCTCGGCATCACCGTCAAGCGCACCGTTGAGCTCGTAGCATGCCTCCATGTAGTTGAGATATGCCTCAACTGCGCGGAAAACGATGCTGCCTACCGTACTCTTGTCCCTGACAGACATGGCTCCGTCGAAGTTGAGACCTTTGCGGAGTGTGTAGCCTGTTGTATATTTCATTGAAGAAGTGGAGTTGACAATATTGGGATAAATCTCCACCATATACGACTCGGGACCGCCTTCAGAATGAAGATTGGTGTCGCCGGGTCTCTTTATGAAGATCTGGGCGCGGGTGTCTCTGTTCTCAGTTACAGTGAGAATGTCTGAGTCGCCCGGATAGCCGCTGTCTGCAGCATAGATGGGCTTGCCGTTCTTCATCACAAAAGCGTCAACCATACTCTTTGTGATACCGTAGCCCTGGTTTCCTGCAGCTGCGAACTCCACCACTGAATTGGTCACGCCTTCTGATGTGCTGTACTGTTTCCAGAGCAGGACTTCGGGATAGATGCTCATATCCTCAGATCCGAACATGTCGAAATAAGGGTTGGAAGCGTCCTCTGCACTTGCCTGGAAAAGTCCGGTGTTGTCAACAAGAGGATATTTGTCCGCCACTTTCTTGCTCTCCTGCATGCAGATGTCAAGGAAATAGTTGATTTCGCCGTCGATGCTGCCGGAAGGATACTGATAGTCGGGATGTGAAGCCGCACCGGGCCAGCCGGGTCCGCAGGGAACGAAGGCTGTGCCTTTGAAATATTTGAGCCATGTGCCTTCGTAGAGAGCCACTCTCGACTTGAGCAGATGTGCGCAATCCTTCGAGATTCTGGTGGTTCCCCCTACTGGAGGTGCGTCAAGCATCATATCGATTGCCAGATCAAGCTCCGAGAGGATGAATCTCGCCACCTCGTTTCTGGGCTGGCGCACGCTCTGTGCGACAAGCTCATCAAAATCATCTGAAGGAACAGATGTCACGATAGGGAAATCGCCAAGAGACTGAAGCTTGCGGAAATACAGATATGCACGGAAGAAATGCACCTCACCTATGAAATGGCGGATGTTGGCCTGTGAGCCTGAGATCTTTCCGTTTTCAAAATTGTCAACGACATTGTCGAAGAAATAATTGCAGCGGTAGATTTCTGTGAATGAGTATGAACCGCCGGTCTGCCCTACTTTCCAATAACCGGGGGCAAAGCAGTCGCTGGGGTCGCTGTAGGCCATGTTGTCGGTAGCGGCGTCATCCAGCCATCTGCCCCAGCTTGTGGTGCCGTGGACAGGCAGGACGTTGTAAAGGTCTGTCGCATACGCACAGATGTTGTCATCAGTGGTGAGATACTGTGCCGGAGACAGGTCTGATTCGGGCTCAAGGTCAAGGAAACCGTTGCAGGATGCAGCGGAGATGACCGCAACAATGAGTAATGCTGATTTAAATATGTTCTTCATGATATTGCCCTTTTTAGAATGTTAGACTGACACCGAAAGCGTATGTTCTTGAAAGAGGATAAACGTTACCTGTTTCATTCTCACCGATTGTCTCGGGATCGAACAGTTTGGTCATCGGAGTGAAGGTCAGGAGATTTTCACCTGAGAAGTATACCCTTGCATTCTGAAGCAGAGCCTGTGCGGCATGCTTCATGGGAATTGTATATCCTATCTGGAGATTCTTGACACGGAGATAAGCAGCATTCTGCATATACAGAGTCTGGCACTGCACGTTCTTTTCTGTATCGAGATAGGGACGCGGATAGTAGCTGTCGAGGTTCAGGCCGAGCGGATTGTCGGGATCGTCGCGGAAGTAGTCGAGGTGCTCTTTGAGAACCATTGTGCCCCACTTGCTCCATCCGCATGAGCCGAAGAAGTACTTGCCGCCCTGGAAGTAGTCTCTCTTTGCCACTCCCTGGAGGAAGAGCCTGAAGTCAATCCCCTTCCATGCAGCTGTGAAGTCGAGACCATAATTGAAACGGGGTATAACATTACCCACAATCTTGAGGTCACCGTGGTCTTCGATTGTGTATGAGCCTGAATCAACCTTGCCGTCGTCATTCAGGTCTGCATACATGATGTCACCTGCCTGCCAGTGAGAGCCGAGCGCTGTCTGACCGCCGTTGGGCAGAGTGATGAGGTGCTCGAGCATCTCTTCGTCACTCTTTGCAATGCCGATTGACTCATATCCCCACCAGTCACCAAGTGTCATGCCTTCGTAATATGTTGAAAGTGTGTGTGAAGGGTTGGAGTAGCGGGTGATTTTGGTCACTGCATCGGAAAGGACGAAACGTACTCCGTAGTCAAAACCGTCACCCACTCTGTCTTTCCATGAGATTTCCATCTCGAAACCAGTGCTGCGGAGGTCGGTGTTGTTGGTGTAAGGCACTGCAGTTCCGTAAATTACAGGAAGTTCGTCGGCGGGACCGATCATATCCTTCGTATCACGGATAAATGCATCCAACGAACCGGACAGACGATTGTCGAATGCCGCGAAGTCAAGACCTGCATTGTACGACTGGATTCTCTCCCATGTAAGCGAGCTGCTGATCTTTGAAGCAGGCCATGCGATGTTGGGTTTCTGGCCGTTGATAAGCCATCCTCCCGCAGAATTCGCAAATCCCATAAGCTCGTATGTGGGATAGAAGCTGGATGTGTTCTGGTTTCCGAGAGAACCGTATGAAAGCCTGAGTTTAAGCATATTGACATACTTTTTAGCAGGCTGGAAGAAATCTTCCTTTGCGATGTTGTATCCTACAGAGACTGAAGGGAAGAAACCCCATCTGTTCTCACGTGCAAAACGAGATGAACCGTCATACCTGAAGTTTGCCTCGAACAGGTATTTCTCCTTGTAGTTGTAGTTGATACGGCCGAAGAAACCGCTTGTCCTCCACTGGTTCGATCCACCGCCCACGTCAGGTGTGGTCTTCTCACCGAAGAGAATTCCTGATGTCGTATTGATTGCGGGCAGAGAAGGCACTATGAGGCCGGCTTTTCTGGCACTTGTGAAGTTGACTTTGTACTGTTCACTCTGAAAACCTGCTATCACCTTGAAATAGTGGCTGTTGAACATCTTCTCGTAATCGGTGTAGAGGTTTATGTTGAGATACTGGTTACGACCGTCGTCGTTCCTTACGCCTGTACCGTCATCCCACACGCTGCCGCGGCTGACACCGTCGGTGCAGGTCTGCCATACCTCTCTGTCCACGATTGTGTTGAAATATGAGCGGTAGCGGTAGTTGGCGTCACCCACGATTCTCCAGCCGGTTGCAGGCTTGAGTGTGACATTGAACTGATGGATCGAGCTGGTGTTGGCTATTGTCCTCTGACCACCTCTTGTAAAACGGAGCACGACATCGTTGAACAGGATGCCGTTGGGGTCATACAGAGGAGACACAGGCCAGAGATACTGGCCGAAATACCAGAGAATGTCGTCACACAGGACAGTAGGCTCGTGGTAGTCTTCCTTTATGAGCCTTGAACTGTACGATATGTCGAGGTATCTGTTGGGATGTGCGTCAATCTTTCCGAAGATGTTTATTCGCTGCAGGCCGTCAAGGTCTTTGGTCTCGCAGTCGAGCAGACCGTTTTCTTTGAGATAGTTGGCTGAGAAATAATAGTTTGCAGCCTGGTTGCCGCCTGTCACGCTGAGGTTGTGCTCATGCGCGAATGTGACATCCTTGTAGAAATAGTCGAAATAGTCGTTGTTGTCGTTGCCTTCTGTATAGGCTGTGCCCCACTGATTTCCGACAGGGATTGTAGAGTAAGAAATCACTCCGTCCTGATAATCCTTGATACGCTGGAGACGGGCCGCACTGATGTCGTCTCCGTTACCGTCATTGCGGGCAGCCTCGTTGAAATAGAGTGCCCATGAGTAAGAATCAGCTGAAGATGGAAGATTCAGGGGAGAAGAGAAGCGGAAACTGTTGTTATAGTTCACAACCGCCTTGCCTTCCTTTCCGGACTTGGTTGTGACAAGCATGACGCCGAAAGGAGCGCGGGATCCGTAGATTGATGATGCCGCAGCATCCTTGAGCACAGAGATGCTCTCGATGTCCTGCGCATTGATGGAGTAGATATCTCCCTCCATTCCGTCAATCAATACAAGCATGCCGCCGCTCGACCCCTGGCCGATCGTACCCTGACCGCGCAGGGTCATCGAGGGTTCGTGGTTGTAGAGCTGGCCGCTGTGCTGCTTGATTGCCAGACCGGGCACCTGTCCCTGCAGTGCATGCACTGCGTTTGACACAGGCACCGACGCCAGGTCCTTGGAATCAACCGTTGCAACAGAACCCGTGAGGTTCACCTTTTTCTGGGTTGCAAAACCCACAACTACGGTTTCTTCAAGTTGCTCGAGATCATCCTGCAGCACCACCGTGCCCATGTTGTCTGACGCAGGGAGCATCTTGACATTTTCGTAACCGAGGCAGATGAACTCAACTTCAGCACCCTCATCTGCGAAGAGGGTGAACTTGCCCGAGTTGTCTGATGTGGCTGCCGAGACTTTTCCTGCATACCGGCTCATAACAGAGACGCCCGGTATGGGCACACCGCCGGAATCCTTGATGACTCCCGACAGGGTACGCTGGGCGAAAGCCTCCCCTCCGAAAAGAAGGATGCCCGCCACAATCATGAATAATGATAGTAAACGTTTCACCATATGTGTTATTATTTAAATTTGGTTCCGATGTTCTGTCTGGCAGTGCTGGTTGTCTTTCCTGAAGAGACGAAGCCTAATTCATACAGTCTGCCCGGTTCGAGCAGCACCACACCTGCGTCATTTCCTTCAAGCCTGCCGTTTGTCACAGTGAGTGTCGCCTCGGCTGTGGCATAGGCGTAGATACGGTCGCCACGGTCTAGAGCGAACCCCACGGCGGACGATGAGGTCTGAAAGCGGAAAGTTGCTCCTGTGGTGGAGATTGTCTGCACCAGACTCTTCTCAGGACTGTCAGTGCGGATGTTGAAAGCCGCAAAGTCTTCGGTGGGGGTCACAGCCACCTGGTCTGCTGCGGCAACAAGCCCTTTTATCATAAGCCTGGTTGCTGCAGTATGGGGTTTTGGAGTAAGGTCACTGTCAAGGATGCCCTCTGTATTGAACGGTGGCGCACTCACACGCTTGATGGTGGGGCTGGTGGCCAGGTCATATATGTCGTATCCTCCGCCAAGAGCCGATACCGCCAGTATCAGTGAAGGCGAATTGACGAAATCACCGCGGTTTTCGGCCACAAGAGGATAGTTTCCTTCAAGGCTTGCATACTGGCTCACCTCATAGGCGAGGCTGTTGACAGATGTCATATACGGGTCGTAACTTACAAAGTCGATTCCCTGCAGGGCGAACACATCCTTCGGGGAGATGCCCGGTGTCTGCGGGAAATCTTTCACACCGTTGCCTGATATGATGTTGGTTCTTGTCGCCACCTTGTATCTGCTTCCCTGCACTGCCTGCCCCACTTCGTCCAGCGCGGTGAGCGTCATTGCCCACGCCTCCTGTTTTGTGAGTTTTGTACCGTCCGGCCAGGAGATGTTCTTTTCGTCAAGACGCCACCTCACAAGAGCGTCGGGCTCGTTATGCACCTGGCATGATATGACGGGGTGCGTACCGCCGTTGTTTTCGTCCCACCAGCGGATATGGCCGAACAGCTTGCTTACTGCCAGTTTCTCCCGCAGAAGCAGCCATTCATCGTCAAACTTGATGGAATAAGTATATCCGTAGAGGTAGTGCATATCCCCTTCTCCTGTGCGTTTCAGGCGGAGCGCCGGCTTAGACAGGATGTATGTTGGCACAAGCCACGAATATGAATCGCCTATGAAGTTGGTGCTGAACCAGAGAAGCTCGACCTTCACTCCATATTTCACGGCAAATTCCAGTATCTTGTCTATCGTTTCATAATCATACTGGTCTTCTTTCGGCTCCAGGAAAGCCCAGGGGCATGGAACCTGCACACAGTTGAGTCCGAGATCACTCGCGGCGGCGAAATACTGCTCTATCGCGTTCCAGTCCATTTTGTCAACCGACCGGAAAATATCCACGCGGATCTGAGCGCCATATACGGCGAAAGGCTTGCCGTCAACCTCAAGGCATGGCTTGCCATTGTGAGTCATTATCTTGCTCACGGTCACTTGCGGCATCGAATCCCATGGGTCTGAAGCCGGCTTCTCTTCATCATTGTTGTTTTTAGAGCATGAGGCCGAAATGGCCAGTAATAACATAGTGATAGCCAGCCTGTTCAAAATCGTAATCATAGTGAAAAAAGCGGGCACAACCTCAAGCCCGCTACGCGAAGTTACAAAATGCAACTATAAAAAACAAGCAACTTGCACAAACGATTGCATGCTCTCTTATTCCTCAAAGGGGGTGAACTTGATCCAGTCGACCCTCATCTCGACCGGCAGGTCTTCAAGCACCGGCTCTCCGGGCCAGCTGCCTCCGGCGCCCTCGAACTTTGCACGCACCTCAACCCTTCCGAAGCCGAACTGCTTCTTTCCCTTTGTCCAGATTCCACCGGTGAGCAGTGGAGCGTCATCCCCCTCCAGCCCCGGATTCACAATTGCGCGCAACACCAGGCATCCGTCTTCCAGCGCATAGAGCCTGTCGTCAGAAGACATGTTGCGGCACCATTCCGGATTGCCCCTCGGTATCCTTGACCAGACGGTGGTGTCGAGGCTGCTGCCGTCAAAATCCTCCACCCAGACACGCCGAGAAGCGCTCCGGCACGAGGTCAGAACAATACAGAGACAGCACAATACGAATGTAATGAAATTGTTCGACACCCTCATCTTACTGTGCAATGAACTGATATACAATCTCTCCTATCTGAGGATCGTCGGCAGTGTCGCTGCGGGAGAAGCGGCTGCGCTTGGCCGCCTCAACTGCAAACTTGCTCAGGGAGCTGTCGCCCGAAACCGCCTTTGCATCAATCACGCGGCCGGCGCGGTTCACATAGATTTTAACCACGACATTGCCGCCGCCCAGACCTTTATATGCGGGGATGGGCAGAGCCACCTCCCTGCGTCCGTCAAGTTTCCATGAAAGTACAGAGGGACCCGTGTAGGGCTCGGCCTCTTCGGCTCCGTCATCGCTCCCCTCCTTCTCGCCTGTGGCAACCTCATCGTCGTCATCGGATGTGAAGGCACGGTTGCGCGAAGCCTCCAGCCTCTTCTGCAGGGCGCGTCCTTCGGCATAAGCCTCTGCCTGGGCCTGGCTTGCATCCACAGCCACATTGCGTACCACGGGAGTGGGAGCCGCTGCAATCATTGCGTCCAGCTCTGCCGCCACGCGGTTCTTGAAGTCTTCAAGCTTTTCTATCTTCTTGAGCTCCTCTTCCTTTTCCTGCTGGGTGAAATCAAGTATGAAGCTGGTCTCTTTGCTGACAGCGGCACCGATAGATGATGCAAGCAGGATGATAAGGGCCACCAGATGGAAGATGACGGTGGCATACAGCCCCACCCTGCTCTCTTTTTTCTCTTCAGCAAAGAACCCTTCTGCCATGACTGTCTGCTATTTTAACCAGGTACTGTCGTTCAGCGCTTTTTCTATCGTTGCCAGCAGGATGTTGACAGCCACCTCATTATGTCCTCCTTCCGGAATAATGATATCAGCATATCTCTTGCTGGGAGCGATGAACTGGAGATGCATCGGTTTGACCAGACTTGTGTAGCGGTCGATGACCCACTGCAGGTCCTTGCCTCGTTCCTGGGTGTCACGGGTGATGATGCGGGCCAGACGGTCGTCATCATCGGCATCCACAAACACTTTGATATCCATCTGCTTCATCAGTTCGTGGCATGAGAAGATAAGTATTCCCTCAACGATGATGATGTCTGCTGGCTCAACGTGCACCGTTTCCCTGCAGCGTCCGCATGTTATGTAGGAATACACCGGCTGCTCCACAGCGTTTCCTTTCCTGATCTCTTCTATGTGCTTTGTGAGCAGGTCGAAGTCTATTGCATCAGGATGGTCGAAGTTGTGGACTCTCTTCTCTTCATCGCTCAGGCTGCCGCAGTCTTTGTAGTATGAGTCCTGCGGAATCACAACAATACGGTTTTTGAAAACCTTTTCAAGCCGTGACACCACTGTGGACTTGCCTGAACCCGAGCCGCCGGCTATACCGATGATAAGCATATATTAGAATTCTGCGTTGTTGGGAGTACGGGGGAAAGGAATCACGTCACGGATGTTGCTCATACCTGTGACGAACATCAGCAGACGCTCGAAACCGAGACCGAAGCCGCTGTGAGGCGCACTTCCGAAGCGGCGGGTGTCCATATACCACCAGAGGCCGCGGGTCTCCATCTTGAGCTCTTCTATGCGTGCCGAAAGTTTCTCGAACGACTCTTCGCGCTGGCTGCCGCCGATGATCTCTCCAATCTTCGGGAAGAGCACATCCATTGCGCGGACAGTCTTGCCGTCTTCGTTCTGCTTCATATAGAAAGCCTTGATATCCTTGGGATAGTCGGTGAGGATGACGGGTTTGCAGAAATGCTTCTCTACAAGATAGCGCTCATGCTCGCTCTGGAGGTCGATGCCCCAGCCCACGGGATACTCGAACTTGACGCCGTCTGCCACAGCCTTCTCGAGAATCTTGATGCCCTCTGTGTAGGTCAGGCGCACGAAACTGTCTTTAAGCACACCCTGCAGACGCTCGATGAGATCTTTGTCGAACATGTTGTTGAGGAATGTGATGTCATCCATACAGTTGTCAAGAGCATATTTAACAAGGTATTTGATGAATTCCTCTGCAAGGTCCATATTGTCGTTGATGTCGTAGAACGCCATCTCGGGCTCCACCATCCAGAACTCTGCAAGGTGACGCGGAGTGTTGCTGTTCTCTGCACGGAATGTGGGGCCGAATGTGTAGATTTCACCGAGTGCTGTGGCACCCAGCTCACCCTCCAGCTGACCGCTCACTGTAAGAGAAGTCTGGCGGCCGAAGAAATCCTGAGAGAAATCAACCTTCCCTTCTTCTGTCTTGGGAAT
This sequence comes from Bacteroidales bacterium, assembly GCA_045617865.1. GTDB lineage: Bacteria > Bacteroidota > Bacteroidia > Bacteroidales > UBA932 > Equibacterium. The sequence continues at coordinate 22,621 of JAZLJK010000041.1, forward strand.
GTTGTTGAGGTCCATTGTAGTGACCTGGAACATTGCGCCAGCACCTTCGCAGTCAGATGCTGTGATGAGAGGTGTATGGAGATAGAAGAAACCTTTGTCGTTGAAGAATTTATGAATTGCGAACGCCATAGAGTGGCGGATTCTCAAGACTGCTCCGAATGTGTTTGTGCGGGGGCGGAGGTGGGCAATCTCACGGAGGAATTCCATAGAGTGGCCTTTCTTCTGGAGGGGATAGGTCGAATCTGCGATTCCGTAAACCTCTATCGACGAAGCCTGGATCTCAACTGCCTGGCCGCTTCCCATCGACTCTACAAGGTCGCCTTCAACTGCAATGCAGGCGCCTGTTGTGATCTGTTTGAGAAGGTCTTCGCTGAACTTCTCGACGTCGCACACAATCTGGATATTATTTATTGTAGATCCGTCATTGAGGGCGATGAATGCCACATTCTTGTTGCCGCGTTTGGTGCGGACCCATCCTTTTGCCAGAACTTTCTGACCTGGAGCTTCTTTCAATAACTGAGCTACTTTAAGTCTTTTCATAATGATATGATTAAATATTGTTTGTTTCAAAAATCCTTCAAAGTTACTTGTTTGCGATTTAATTAGCAAACTGAATTTTGCGGTGTGCCGCAGCCTTCATCCTTCTGCGCGCCTCTTCCATCTTTCCAGCCTCACCCGGCTCGACTGCAAACTCCACAAACTTCTCGAAAACATACCCCACAGCCTGCTCTGAAGGATGCACCATGTCCTCTTTGTAGAAGCGGTAGTCGCGCAGCTCGTCAAGCACTGTCTCATAAGCCGGGAAATAGCTGACACATTCAAACTCAGCTGCAAGCTCCTCCACTGCCAGCAGCAGCGAGGCCTTGGAAATCTGGTTGCCGTGAGCACCGTCTTTCAGATGGCGGATGGGGCTTACCGTAAAAATCCAGCGCTTGTCCTGATGACGCGCTATCACAGGCTCCAGCAAAGTCACGCTCTCTGCCACGGAAAGCCTTTCGCGGCGGAACTGAGCCGGATGAATCTTGTGGCAGTTGCTCACAATCATATCTCTTTCCAGATGGCGGAACACCCATGATGTGCCAAGTGTCACCACCACCACATCGGCGGCAGCAAAGGCATCGGCACTCTCTTCAAGAGCCTGATTGGCATTTGTCAGAAACTCTTCCGCAGAACCGCGGGAGAAACTGCTGTGATGGAAGAATGACGTATATCTCCCTTCGCTGCATATCACATCATCCACGGCGAAATGACGGCGCGAATCCAGCCTGTCGAAGGAGGAGGCCAGCGAAGCGGGGTTGTAGAGAACTCCGAAAGGGTTGACGGTGGTGTCAAACTCCAGCCCTTTCATAAGCGCACCGACCTCCGAGGCGAAGCAGGATCCCATGAAGAAAAACCTGTCCGCATAAGTGAAGCGGCTTGAAAGAGGCCTGATTTCTACCGGAGTCTGGAGTTTCATCACTGCTGCTCGTTGCTGACTGCGATATGGATCAGCTTGTCTGTCTTCTGGTAGATGGGATAGAACGCATCGTCGCCCATTGCCGTATATCTGGCTATCAGCGCCTTCACCTGATTCATGATAAAGCCCTTGGAAACCGCCCACTCACCATCCTTGGGAGTGTAGCCGTTCTCCGCAGCGTATGCCAGGAAGCCTTTCTCCGCATCGAGCGAATCATAGAAATGCTCGAACTGTTCCATAGTGGTTGTGGATGAGAGAGCCTTGGCATATTTGTCAAGCAGTGTGTTGGCATACTTTATCTGAAGTCCCTGGCGGTTGCAGTCGACCATGAAGTCGGTGACACCCACTGTGTCGATGGGAACGAATACGTCAGGCACGATTCCACCGCCACCATACACGGTACGGCCGCCCTTCGTGGTGTATTTCTCATTCTCGTCAACCTTGATGCTGTCGGCAGAGAACATTTCACCCGTGTTGTAACGTTCGAATATCTCCAGCTCATAATCGTCAGAATAGGGCTTCTGAATGCAACGTCCCGAAGGAGTGTAATATCTTGCCACTGTGAGCCTTATGCCAGAACCGTCGGTAAAGTAGATAGGCTCCTGCACAAGTCCTTTGCCGAATGAGCGCACACCGTAGATGGTGCCTCGGTCGTTGTCCTGGACGGCACCGGCAAAGATTTCGCTGGCCGAAGCAGAACCGTTGTTGATGAGCACTGCCAGCGGCATGTCCTGATATCTGCCCTTTCCATCGGCCCTGAGGTCGGTGCGAGGACGCGCCTTGCCCTGCATGTACACTATCATCTCACCTGCATCCATGAACTCGTTTGCCAGACGCATTGCCTGGTCAAGGAATCCGCCGGTGTTGTCACGCAGGTCGAACACAAGCCTCTTCATGCCCTTGTCACGCAGCTTGTCCACTGCTGCAACAAACTCTTCGTGAGTTGTACGGGCGAACTTCGAGAGTTTCACATAGCCTGTGGTGTCGTTTATCATATATGCCACATCCACACTGTGGACAGGGATTTTGTCGCGGGTGATGGTGAAAGGGATCAGTTCATCCTGCCCCCTGCGTTTCACACTTATCACCACCTTGGTCCCCTTGGGGCCGCGCATGAGCTTGACCATAGTGTCCTGGGGCATGTTCACACCGGCCACAGTGCGGTCGTCCACCATCACCACGCGGTCGCCCACCATGATGCCGGCCTTCTCTGAAGGACCTCCGGTGATCACCGAGTTCACGACTATGGTGTCGTTCGGGACATTGAACTGAATGCCGATGCCGTCGAAACCGCCCTGAAGCGATTCCTCAGCATCCTTCAGCTCCTGCGGAGGAAGATATACGGAATGAGGGTCAAGCTCTTCCATTATCAGGGGAATCAGACCCTCTGTCACATCCTTGTGCTTCAGGTCCTCGACATAATTCTTGTCCACCTGGTCAAGCACCAGCATAAGTTTTGCCCAGTCGTGATTTATCCTGTTGACATCCACCACCTCTTTCCTGGGAGCGAATGACGTTATCAGCATCGATGCAGCCGCCGCGATGGTCAGAACCCAGAGAATGGGTTTCAGTATCTTGAATAACTTGTCGTCCATTACTCGTCGTATTTACAAACCTCAATCCCAGCTTTCCTGAGCAGATCTATACCGTCCACAATTCTGTATTCACGGCGGTACACCACTCTTTTGATGCCTGCCTGAATGATGAGTTTCGAACATTCCATGCAGGGCGAATCGGTCACATAGAGAGTTGCACCCTCGCTGCTGTTGTGGCTCTTGGCCACCTTTGTTATGGCATTGGCCTCGGCATGGAGGACATAAGGTTTGGTGACGCCGTTCTCCTCGCATACATTCTCGAAGCCTGTGGGTGTGCCGTTATAGCCGTCTGAAATGATCATACGGTCTTTCACTATAAGTGCACCCACCCTGCGGCGCTGGCAGTATGAGTTGCGTGACCACACTTCTGCCATGTCCAGATAGCTCTTGTCAAATTGAATCTGCTTGTCAGTCATATCGAAAGCGAATTAACGTTGATACAAATATCTTTTTATGCTCTTCTTGGGAGTCTTTTCAAATTCTTCCGGGAAAACCTCGACCCGGGCTATGCGGCAGTAGTTCGGCAGGTCGCCGTTCAGCCTGCTCACCTCTTCGTTGAGCACCTGCTCCAGCTGTTCGTCGCTGAGGCCGTTCTCATCCTTGAGCGCATTGTCCGGATAGACCAGCGCCACCAGCACGTTCTTGTCCACCACAACCAGCGACTCTGTCACATAGGGGAGATTGTTGATGCTGCTCTCTATCTCCTCCGGGTAAATGTTCTGGCCGTTGGGGGTCAGAATCATGCTCTTGCTGCGCCCTTTGAGTGCAAGATAGCCGTCTTTGTCAAGAGTGCCGACATCGCCTGTGCGGAACCAGCCGTCGCTGCCGAGCACCTCGGCGGTCTCCTTCGGCATCTTGTAATAGCCGAGGAACACATTGTCGCCCTTCACATACACTTCACCGGGGATATGCTCCGGATCTTCACTGTCTATCCTCACTTCATTGTAATGGGCCACCTTGCCGCAGGTGTGTATCTTGGTCTTGTCCCAGTAGTTGTAGGAAATGATGGGGCCGCACTCGGTCATGCCATAGCCCACCGTGTATCTGAATCCTACGGCATTCAGGAAATCCTCGACTTCGCTGTTGAGCGCCGCACCACCTATCACCACGTGGTTGAACTTTCTGCCGAAATAGCCGTTGAGCATGTCCTCAGCCTTGCGCTTGTTCTCTTCTGTGAGGTGAGAGGGCACAAAATCATACCCGATCGCGCGCATGACGTTGCGGCTCACTTTCTCCATGATCAGAGGCACTGCAATCACAAAATCAGGTTTGATGCGGGCAAACGACTCGAATATAACCTGCGGACTGGGGAGGCGTGTGAGGAAATGCACATGTGCCCCCACTGCCACCTCGACGATAAGCTCCATCAGCAGACCGTACATGTGGGCTGAAGGCAGCATCGCCACTATGTCAGACCCGCTTCCGAGGAAGTCGTCGATCTCCATTACATACTCCACGTTCAACAGCAGAGAGCTGTAGGGTATCATGACACCTTTGGCGAATCCGGATGTTCCCGAAGTATAGTTTATCAGAGCTACCTCGCGGATGTCTTCACGGTAGAATCTGAGGTCCTGAGGAGCGAAACCTGCCTGATACCTTATGGCGAACAGGCGGTCTACTTCAACCAGGTTCCTTGCCAGTTCTGCACTGACGGCGTGAATCACCCTGAAATTGTCAACAGTTATTATCGCCTGCAGCCCGGGCATTTCAGCCGCGCTCAGATTCTCCCATATATTGAACCCGACAAAAAGGAGCTTCGCCTCGCTGTGGTTCACAAGGTAATGAATGTTGCCCGGCTTGAACTCATGCAGCACCGGCACCGGGATGGCGCCATACGAAAGGGCCGCCAGGAACGCCACTCCCCAGTGGGCCTGGTTGCGCGAGCACACAGCCACCTTGTCACCCTTCTTGAGGCCGCATCTTTCAAATGTCATCTGCAGCTTCACTATCATTTCAGCCACATCCTTGTAGAGGAGGGTCTTTCCGTCATAATTCGAGAGTGCAGGGTTTTCCCAGTTGTTTCTTATCCCTGCCTCAAGCAGACCGTTAAGAGATCTTTCTTTCAACATCTTTCTTCTTCTATGATTAACTATCCACTATTCAAATGATTGGAGAGAGCAAAGGTGCGAGTACAGCCCGTCCTTTGCAATCAGCTCCTTATGCGTACCGCGCTCAGCGATCCGTCCGTCCTGCAGCACCACAATCTCATCGGCGTGACGGATGGTGGAGAGACGGTGTGCAATAACGAGTGAAGTGCGGTTCTGCATAAGCTGCGTGAGTGCATCCTGAACCAGGCGCTCGCTCTCTGTGTCGAGGGCGGAGGTGGCCTCGTCGAGAATCAGGATCGGAGGATTCTTGAGCACGGCACGTGCAATTGCAATCCTCTGCTTCTGACCTCCTGACAGCTTTGAGCCGCGGTCGCCGATGTTGGTCTGGTATCCGTCAGGCATTGCCGAGATGAACTCGTCTGCATTGGCGATTCTTGCAGCGGCCCTCACCTGTTCTTCGGTTACACCTTCCATACCGAATGATATGTTGTTGTAAACTGTATCGTTGAAAAGAATGGACTCCTGGGTCACGATTCCCAGCAGCGCGGTGAGGTCGTCGAGACTGTAGTCGCGGATATCCCGGCCGTCTATTCTGATGGCACCTTCAGTGACATCCCAGAAACGGGGGATAAGGTCTGCCATAGTGGACTTGCCGGCACCTGAAGGCCCCACCACAGCCACGATCTTTCCTTTCGGTATTGTGATGTCTATATTGTTGAGGACATTGCCTGCTCCGTATGAGAAGCTGACATTGTCAAATTCTATCTTGTCGTTGAACTGTTTCAGAGGAAGGCTGTCCGGCTTGTCCTTGATTTCGTTTTCAATGTCAAGGATTGCGAAGATGCGGTTGCCTGACACAAGCCCCTTCTGTATGCTTGCATAAGCCGATGCGATTGCTTTCGTGGGTTCGAGCACTCTCCAGTAGAATGCAATGTAGACCACGAAGCTGGGCCAGCTCATGCCGAGCTCACCCTTTATGTTGAGCCAGCCTCCATAAAGGAGCACCAGCACGCCAACTGTGATGCCGAGGAACTCCGACACAGGGCTTGCCAGCTCCTGGCGGTTACCGATGGAGCGGCTCACCTTCCTGTGCTGCGAGTTGTCTTTGTCGAACTGGTCGGCCACATATTTCTCAGCATTGAAGGCTTTTATGATACGCGAGCCCGAGATGGCCTCTTCAAAGCGGCTTGTGATGCGCCCCATGAGGGACTGAGTGACAACCGCTCCACTGCGCAGGTTACGGGTGATTCTGGATATCACGAACGCCGAGGCCGGGATGGCTACCAGCGACACGATGGTAAGCTTCGGTGACATATAGAACAGCATTGCCAGAAAGCCAATGACCAGCAGCGGCTCGCGGAAGATGATATGGAAACTGCTGGCGACTGTGTTCTGCACCTCATTCACATCGTTCGAGATGCTTGAAAGTATATCTCCCTTGCGCTTGTCGTTGAAATATCCTATGTGCAGGGATGAGATTTTCTTGAAAAGGTCGCGGCGTATGTTCATCATGAGGTTTGTCTTCATGGTGACCAGAATCCGCTGCGAAAGATATCTGCAGATGTTTGAGAAGAGTGATGCGGTGATAAGTGCCACTGCCACGAAGCCAAGCCCGGTGAGCGGCCCTTTCGAGGCTATTGTCGAGCCGAGGAGATAGTTGAACAGATTCTCGACATAAGAGACCGACAGCTCGAACTCAGGTCTTGCCACCGCCGCAGCTGCGGCATCACTCTGGAAAAGAACCGACAGGACCGGACCGAAAAGCGCATAGTTGGCGATACCGAATATCACCGAGAGAATCGATAATACAAGGTACCCCGGAATATATTTTCCGTATGGTTTTGCATAGGACAGGATCCTGCGGAAAGTGTTCATTCAGACAATAGTGAAATGGCGTTTTTATTAACCGCAAAACGCAGTATGCCGCAAAAACAATGCCGGCATACTGCGTGCGATTTCTATGGAATCACCGTAAGATGATATTACTCAGCGTCTGCTGCAGGCTCAACGAAAGGCTTTACATCGATGAGCTCGACTTTGAATTTCAAAGTCTGGTTGGGGCCCATGGGACCTCTCTGGCCGTATGCAAGCTCTGAAGGGATCCAGAGAATGATCTCACTTCCTTCGTCAGCATGCTTCATACCTTCTGTCCAACCTTTGATGACGCGGTTGAGAGGGAATGAAACTGTATCCTCGCGCTCGTAAGAAGAGTCGAATACCTTACCGTCGAGAGTCGAGCCTTCATAGCATACAAGAACTGTATCCTTGTCATTTGTGGGGAACACACCATTACCTTCGCGTACGACGAGGTATTGGATACCTGTATCAGTAACCTGCACACCGTCAGCTGTTGCGTTCTTTGCAAGGAACTCCTCACCTTTTTTGAGGTTCTGGGCTGCCTCAAGCTCTGACTTCTTTGCCATGAAATTGTTCATTGCTTCACCTACGAAGTTCTGGTCGAACTTGGGAGTCTCGCTTTCAGCGTCTTTGAGAGCATCCTTGAAACCTTTGATGATCTGGCTTGCATTGAGGTCACCGAGGTTGTTCATAAGAATCATCTGACCGTAGTAAACACCAAGTGCATAGCTTGCGGTGTCAACGTCACCTTTTGTGATACCTTCGGGCTGGGGAGCCACTTTCGGCATGCTGCAGCATGCTGCACTCAGAAGAGCGACTGCACAGAGTGCAAAAAATTTGATTGATTTCATTTTGGTTATTATTTGTTTAATACTTAATTATATACCATTTTTCCGGCGGCGCAAATATACTATTATTATTTAGAAAATACTACAAATTTATTTTGCTCTTTCCGGTTTTTTGAATATCTTAGATTTTCTGACAGACTATTTCGGCAAAATATGGCAATAGACAGAACAGAGTTACGGGAAAAACTCAAATCTTTTTTCGGGTTTGATTCATTCAAAGGCAACCAGGAAGAGATCATCATGCACCTCCTGGCCGGGAACGACGCATTTGTGCTGATGCCGACAGGAGGCGGCAAGAGCCTGTGCTATCAGCTGCCAGCCCTCTGCCTTCCCGGCACCGCAGTCGTTGTGTCACCCCTCATCGCCCTGATGAAGAACCAGGTGGATGCCATCCGTGAGTTTGTCCATACCGAAGACCGCACACATATCGCCCACTTTCTCAACTCCTCACTTCTGAAGTCGCAGATCCAGGAGGTTAAAGACGATGTGCTCAGCGGAAAGACCAAGCTTCTTTACGTTGCGCCCGAGTCACTCACAAAAGAAGAGAACGTGGCTCTGCTCAAGTCCATCCATGTATCATTCTACGCCATTGACGAAGCTCACTGTATCTCTGAATGGGGGCACGATTTCCGTCCTGAATACCGCCGCATCCACGAAATAGTGAACCAGATAGGCCGTGCACCAATAATCGCGCTCACAGCCACCGCCACCCCCAAGGTGCAGAGCGACATACAGAAAAATCTCGGCATGACAGACGCCAAGGTGTTCAAGTCTTCATTCAACCGCCCGAATCTCTACTACGAAATCCGCGACAAGGCCGGTGCCAAGCGCGAAATCATAAAGTTCATAAAGGAAAACCCGGGCAAGAGCGGCATCATATACTGTCTGAGCCGCAAGAAAGTGGAGGAGCTGGCAGAACTGCTGAATGTCAACGGAATAAAGGCACGCCCCTATCATGCCGGCCTCGATGCTGCCACCAGAGCCACAAACCAGGATGATTTCCTGATGGAGCGGGTGGATGTGATTGTGGCCACAATTGCCTTCGGAATGGGCATCGACAAGCCGGATGTGCGGTTTGTGATCCACTACGACGTGCCGAAGAGCCTGGAGGGCTACTATCAGGAGACAGGACGCGCCGGGCGCGACGGAGGAGAGGGCAAGTGCATCACCTTCTACAACCATAAGGACATTCAGAAACTGGAGAAGTTCATGCAGAGCAAGCCCATCTCCGAGCAGGAGATCGGCAAGCAGCTGCTGCTGGATGTGGTCTCGTATGTCGAGAGCAACACCTGCCGCCGCAAGATTCTGCTGAACTATTTCGGAGAGACCTACGAGCCCGACAACTGCTGCTCGTGCGACAACTGCCTATATCCCAAGAAGCAGTTCGACGGCCGCGAGGACATGGCAACTGTGATGGAGCTCATCCTCTCTCTCAAGGAGAACTTCAAGACCGAGCACCTGGCCGACATCCTGGCAGGCGCATCCAACTCTATCATAAAGAGTTACAAGCATCACAAGCATCCCCTCTACGGAGTGGGCAAAGAGAGGGGGCAGCGCTACTGGGCCGCCGTCATCCGCCAGGGACTCGTGCTTCATCTGCTTGACAAGGACATTGACAAATACGGACTTATAAGCGTCACCGAAAAAGGTATGGAATTCTACGAGAAGCCATACCAGATAATGATTACCGAACAGCGCACCTTCACCGATGTGGACGATGACGAAGACATTGTTTCTTCTCCCACAAAGCACATGGCCGGAAGCGGCGGAGGCGACCAGACTCTGCTGGCGATGCTGAAGGATGTGCGCAGCTCGATGTCCAAGAAGCTGGGGCTTCCGCCCTGGGTGATCTTTGCCGACCCCGCGCTGGAGGACATGTCGATATTCTACCCCATCACGCAGGAAGAGATGCTGAAATGTTCAGGCGTGGGCGACGGAAAGGCAAAGAAGTTCGGAGCCGAATTCCTCTCTCTCATTGCAAAGTATGTGGAGGAGAACGACATTGTGCGTCCCGACGACATAGTGGTGAGGAGCGTGCCCCAGAAGTCCAACAAGCTGTTTATCATCCAGTGCATCGACCGCAAGATTCCGTTTGAGGACATCTGCGAAGCGAAGGACATGGATATGTCAGAGCTCATGGACGACATAGAGAGCATCGTGAATTCCGGGACCCGTATCAACATCAACTATTATCTTCATCAGGTGCTTGACCTTGAGGCGATAGACGATATCTACACCTACTTCAAGGAAGATGCCCGCAGCGACTCTGTCGACGAGGCGATGCGTGACCTGGGTGGGGATTATGAAGAAATGGAGGTACGCCTTGTGCGCATCAAGTTCATTTCCGAAATGGGCAACTAAGCCGTTCTGTTTCAGGCAGGTATCCAGATAATGGAAGGGTCGCGGCGCCACCAGGTGATCTGGCGCTTCGCGTAGTGGCGCGTGTTGCGCTTGATGAGGCGGACTGCCTCTTCGCGGTCGTATTCTCCGCTGAAATAACCGAAAAGCTCTTTGTAGCCCACTGTGTTGAGAGCGGGCAGATCTCTGTATTGGTAAAGGCCGCGGGCCTCTTCCTCCAGCCCCGCCTCCATCATGATGTCGACACGGCTGTCGATCCGTTCATAGAGTTCCTCTCTGGGGCGCGTGAGGCCGATTTTTTCAATTTCAAAAGGGCGCTTCTTTGCTGGAGAACTCTTGAAGCTTGAGAACGGACGGCCGGTTGCTATCGTTACTTCCAGGGCCCGCACAATCCTCTGCCGGTTTGCGATATCGATTGTGAAATAACTGTCGGGGTCCAGCACACGCAAGTCATTGCGCAAGCTCTCTATCCCTTCTGTCTCAAGCCGTTGCATAAGTGAAGCACGAAGCTCAGGGTCGGCCTCCGGAAAATCGTCAAGACCGTTGCAGAGAGCGTTGATATACAGACCGCTGCCGCCACACATCACCACCGTGTCGTGAACCTCGAACAGCTGCTGAAGCAGATCCATGGCCTCAAGCTCGAACTTGCCGGCCGTATAGTTGTCAAAAATGGAATGTGTCGCCACAAAATAGTGGGGCACCGCTGCAAGCTGCTCCGGGCAGGGCCGCGCAACACCGATGTCCAGTTCCTTGAAGATCTGGCGTGAGTCGCAGTTCACTATGACAGAAGCGGCTTCGCGTGCCTTTCTGACAGCAAAGTCGCTTTTACCGACGGCCGTGGGGCCGAGAATGATTGTCAGTTTCTTCGGCAAGACTATTCGTCGGATTCGTTCTCGTCGTAGATCTCCTCCGGCTTGTCCATGTCATCTTCGTCTTCCAGATCGTCTTCATCATCAAACGATGCGGATGCACCGGACACGGGAGTGGTCAGATACATGTAGTCTTCGTACTTGTCGGCGAACTGCCCGGGGTTGTGCCCTTTCTCCTCGACGACACACGGATATGTAAGCTTCCTGTTCTCTGCATCCTCACCTTCGAAATCGAGGTAGATGATGCGGTTGTTACGGAAGTCGTAGCAATATTCGATATGAGTCTCACCCTTTTCAACGATGTCGGCGAACGTGATGTTGTCGATTGTGCCGGAGCCCAGATCGAACATACCATACTGGCTTGTCATCTCTCCCTTGGCGTTGAAAGCCCTGAAGATGACCATCTGGTCAAGGCCGAATGAAAGATTGTTGAGGATGTAGCGGTTGAAAGAGAAAAGGTTCATTTCAGGACGGACCTCATAAACTCTCATGAATATCTTGCTGATAGGTATGGTAGCCTTGATTTTGTAAACCATCGGTATGTCTTTATATTGTTGATACATTTAGTGAACTACATTGCAAAAGTAGGAAAAAAGGAGTATATTCGCAACATAAATCTATTCTGATGAATATTGATTCTGCGGCCACCGACTGCTACAAAAGCATATCCTCTTTATCCAAAGGTCTCTACAAGGACAAAGGGAGCAAGTTCATTTCCTTCGCCTTCCCCGTTGAAGACGAAACCACCGCAAAATCAATCATCGAAAGCATCAAGAAAGAGTACTTCGACGCCCGCCACCACTGCTGGGCATACCGCATAGGCCGCCTCGGTGAGAAATGGAGGGCAAACGACGATGGAGAGCCGTCATCCACTGCGGGCAAGCCCATTCTGGGGCAGATACTTTCAAACGGCCTCAGCGACATTCTGATAGTTGTGGTGCGCTACTTCGGCGGCACCCTGCTAGGCACATCCGGCCTTATACAGGCGTATAAGGAAGCTTCTGCCGACGCCATCGCAAACGCAGAGATAATTGAAAAGATCGCCTGCTCGAGATATCTCGTGACATTCGACTTCCTTCAGATGAACGCAGTGATGAAAGTGCTGAAAGAGATGAGGCTCACCCCGGCCGACCAGCAGTTCGACAACAGGTGCACCATAACGGTGGACGTGCGCCTTGACAGAGAACTGCAATTCAACGAAACAATGAACAAGATAGCAATATGTCAAAAAGTCTGATTTCCATCCACGACTTCTCGAAAGAGGAGATTCTGCACATTCTGAGTGTCGCCGCCGAGATGGAGAAAAACAAATCTCAGAAAATCCTGGAGGGCAAGGTTGTCGCCTGCCTCTTCTTCGAACCATCCACCCGCACCAGGCTCAGCTTTGAAACAGCAGCCAACCGCCTGGGCGCCAGGGTGATAGGTTTCTCAGACATCAAGAATACCAGCATCACCAAAGGTGAAACGCTCAAAGACACCATCAAGATGGTGTCCAACTACGTCGACCTGATTGTGATGCGCCACCCGCTCGAGGGAGCAGCCCGCTATGCCAGCGAGGTGTGCGACATTCCGGTGGTGAATGCCGGCGACGGCGCCAACCAGCACCCCAGCCAGACACTTCTGGACCTCTACACGATTCTGGAGACTCAGGGAAGGCTGGACAATGTCACCATCAACATGGTGGGAGACCTCAAATATGGCCGCACAGTGCACTCACTGCTGCAGGCGATGTCGCACTTCGACCCCAAATTCATATTCACAGCGCCCCAGGAGCTCAGGATGCCCGAGGAATACCGGACATTCCTGAACGGAAAGAACATCCCCTTCACAGAGACATCATCACTTCAGGAGCACCTCGACGACTGCGACATCCTCTACATGACCCGCGTGCAGCAGGAACGCTTCAGCGACCCCATGGAATACGAGAAAGTGAAGAATGTCTACCGTCTCGAGGCTTCCATGCTCTCAGGCGTGCGTGACAACATGAAGATTCTGCACCCGCTGCCGCGCGTCGATGAGATTGCGGTGGACGTGGACGACACAAAATATGCATATTTCTACAAACAGGCGGAGAACGGAATGTATGTCCGCATGGCCATCATATCATATCTCCTTGGACTCAAATAACAGCGAATCATGACCGAAGGAACCCCCATACTTAAAGTCAGTGCCATCAAGGACGGCACCGTGCTTGACCATATCCCCTCACAGAGCATCTTCAGGGTGCTGGACCTGCTGGACCTGCAGAATTCAGAGAATCCCGTCACAATCGGCATCAACCTCGAGAGCAAGACCCTCAGCCGCAAGGGAATCATCAAGATAGCAGACCGCTTCTTCGCCGATGACGAGCTGGGCCGCATAGCCCTTGTGGCGCCCACCGCGACGGTAAACATCATCAAGGATTACAAAGTGGTGGAGAAGAAGTCGATCACCCTTCCCAAAACCGTAGTCGGCATAGCAAAGTGCGCCAATCCCATGTGCGTCACCAACCATCAGAAGATAACCACAAAATTCACCACTTCGATAGAAGAAAAAAAGGTCAAACTTCTGTGTCATTATTGCGAAAAAACAACTGAATTTATACCTTTGTAACTTACTAACATTTCAAACAGAAAAATGAAGAAAGTTTACAATTTCAATGCTGGCCCGTGCGTTCTGCCGAAGCCGGCAGTCGAGGCCGCGATAGAGGCGCTCAAGGATTTCAAGGGAACCGGCATGTCAGTAATAGAGATCTCCCACAGGACAAAGGAGTGGGATGCAGTGATGGACGAATGCCGATCGCTCTGGCGTGAACTTTTGAACATTCCCGACACTCATGAAATCCTGTTCATGGGCGGCGGTGCGTCATTGCAGTTCCTGATGGTGGCGATGAACTTCCTTGAGAAGAAGGGCGCATATCTCGAGACAGGTGTCTGGGCAAAGAAAGCGCTGAAAGAGGCAAAGGGTCTCGGCGAAGCAGTTGCTGTTGCCTCGTCGGCAGACAAGACCTTCTGCTATATCCCCAAAGACTACGAAATTCCTGCTGATGCAGACTATTTCCATATCACCACCAACAACACAATCTACGGCACTGAGATCCGCAAGGACATCGATTCTCCCGTGCCTCTGATTGCAGACATGTCGTCAGACATCATGAGCCGTCCCGTGGATGTGAGCAAATATGCGCTTATCTACGGCGGCGCACAGAAGAACGTGGGTCCTGCAGGTGTGGCATTCGCCATCGTCAACAAAGAGACTCTCGGCAAAGTAAGCCGGTACATCCCCACAATGCTCAACTACCAGACATTCATCGATGGTGCGTCAATGTTCAACACACCTCCCGTATTCTCTATCTTCGTGATGAACGAGACACTGAAGTGGCTCAAGGCACAGGGAGGCGTCGAGACCATCAACAAGATCAATGTCAGAAAGGCAGAGATGCTTTATGACGAAATAGACCGCAACTCTATGTTCGTGGGCACCGCCGCCAAGGAAGACCGTTCCATCATGAACGTATGCTTCGTGATGGCTCCCGGCAAGGAAGAGCTTCAGGACGAATTTATGGCATTTGCAAAAGACCACGGCATGGTGGGTGTGAAAGGCCACCGTTCAGTTGGCGGCTTCCGCGCGTCACTCTACAACGCCTGCCCCGTCGAGGCAGTGGAGGCACTTGTGGCATGCATGCAGGAATTTGAGAAACTTCACAAATAGAAAGAGATGAAAGTACTTGTAGCGACAGAAAAACCTTTTGCAGCTGCGGCTGTGGCAGGAATAAAGGATATAGTCGAGAAGGCTGGTCACACACTTGCCCTTCTTGAGAAATACACCACCAGGGAAGAGCTTGTTGCAGCGGCAGCCGATGCCGATGCAATGATTGTACGTTCAGACAAAGTCACCGCAGATGTGGTGGAGGCTGCACGGAACCTCAAGATTGTGGTACGTGCAGGAGCAGGCTTCGACAATCTCGACCTGGATGCCTGCAGCGCACACAAGGTTGTGGCCATGAACACCCCCGGTCAGAACTCCAATGCAGTGGCGGAGCTTGCAGTAGCGATGATGATATACATGAGCCGCGGCCAGTTCACCCCCGCCACGGGAAGTGAGATCTCCGGCAAGACAGTCGGCATACAGGCATTCGGCAATGTGGGCCGCCTCGTTGGGAAGAAAGCCGAGGCACTCGGAATGAAAGTCATGGCAATCGACCCCTTCATCCCTGCAGAGAAGATTGCAGAGGCAGGTGCAACACCCGCAGCAACCCTTGAAGAGCTCTACTCAAGCTGCAACTTCGTGTCAGTGCACATCCCCGCAACCCCCCAGACAGTCAAATCAATCGGTTATGACCTCATCACAAAGATGCCCAAGGGCGCCACACTGGTCAATACCGCAAGAAAGGAAGTGATTGACGAGGAAGGGCTGATGAGGGCACTTTCAGAGCGTGAAGACATCAAGTATATCACAGACATCGCTCCCGACAACTATGCGGAGCTCAAGGAGAAATTCGGTGTGAGAGTGTTTGCCACTCCGAAGAAGATGGGTGCTCAGACGGCCGAGGCCAACATCAACGCCGGTCTTGCAGCAGCCCGTCAGATATGTGACTTCTTCGCGACAGGCTGCACCAAGTTCCAGTTGAACAAATTTTAACACCAGCACCATCTATGGTAAAAGTCAAACCTTTTGCAGCAATCCGACCTCCCAAGAAATACGTTGTGGAGGTCGCTTCGCGTCCATACGACGTCCTCAATTCAGTTGAAGCGAAGGCTGAGGCGGGCGAAAAATCCCTGCTTCACATCATCAAGCCCGAGATAGATTTCGACCCCATTGCAGATGAGCATGCCCCGGAAGTCTATTCCAAAGCTGTGGAGAACTTCGCCCTCTGGCAGCAGAAAGGCTGGCTTGTGCAGGACAGCAAAGAGAACTACTACCTCTACGCACAGACCATGGACGGCCGCACACAGTATGGCTTCGTTATCTGCGCCAACGTGGAGGACTACCTGAACGGCACGATAAAGAAACACGAGCTCACCCGCAAAGACAAGGAGGAAGACCGCATGAAGCACGTCCGCGCGCAGAATGCCAACCTCGAGCCTGTCTTCTTCGCCTTCAAGGACAACGAGGCGCTGGACGGCATCATCAAGTCCACCATAGAGAAGCCTGCAGAATATGACTTTGTGGCAGAAGACGGTTTCGGCCATCATTTCTGGGTGATAGACGATGACAGTGTCATCGCCACAATAACATCCACATTTGCGGAGATACCCGCCTTCTACATCGCCGACGGACATCACCGCACAGCGGCCGCCGCCCTTGTAGGAGCAGAGAAGAAGGCCGCCAACCCCAACCACTGCGGCGACGAGGAATACAACTGGTTCATGGCTGTCGCCTTTCCCGAGAGCCAGCTCAAGATCATCGACTACAACCGCGTGGTGAAAGATCTCAACGGCCTCAGCACAGCTGAGTTCCTGGCTGCACTTGAGAAGAGTTTCAAGGTGGAGAAAGCGGGAAGCGGCATTTACAGCCCCGCTGCCCTGCACAACTTCTCGATGTACCTCGAGGGATGCTGGTACAGCCTCACCGCCAAGGAGGGAACCTTCAACGACAACGACCCTATCGGTGTGCTGGACGTGACTCTGCTTTCAAATCTCGTCCTTGACGCAATTCTCGGCATAAAGGACCTGCGCACCAGCAAGAGGATCGACTTCGTGGGCGGCATCCGCGGCCTTGGCGAACTCAAGCGCAGAGTGGACAGCGGAGAGATGGCAGTCGCATTCGCCCTCTTCCCCGTTTCGATGAAGCAGCTCACCGACATCGCCGACACAGGCAGCATAATGCCCCCCAAGACCACCTGGTTCGAGCCTAAGCTGCGCAGCGGACTTGCAATCCACAAACTTGACAAATAATTAATCATCAAATATTTAAAAGTATGGCACAACAGAAATCAAACGGTAAGATCATTGCCATCATCACCATGATGTTCCTTTATGCAATGATCGCATTTGTAACCAACCTTGCAGCGCCTATCGGCAATGTATGGAAAGCTCAGCCCGGTATCGACGGCAGCAACACCCTCGGTATGATGGGTAACATGATGAACTTCCTGGCTTACCTCTTCATGGGTATCCCCGCAGGCAAGATGCTCATCAAGAGAGGCTACAAGAACACAGCCCTCATCGCAATCGCTGTAGGTTTCATCGGCGTGGGCGTACAGTTCCTCAGCGGCAAGCTCGGTAACGGCACCATCGCAGGCGTTCCCGCAGCATTCTTCGTATATCTGCTCGGCGCATTCATCTCAGGTCTCTGCGTCTGCATGCTCAACACAGTAGTGAACCCCATGCTCAACACAATCGGCGGCGGCGGAAACAAAGGCAACCAGCTCAACATGATCGGCGGTACTCTCAACTCAACTGCAGGTACCCTCACCCCCATGTTCGTGGGTGCACTCATCGGTGAGATTTCAAAAGACACCAAACTGGCCGACGTCAACCCTGTTCTCTTCGTTGCACTGGCAGTGTTCGCAGCAGCATTCATCGTGCTTCTGTTCATCCCCATCGCCAACCCCGACAACGTAGACAGCAATGTCAAGTTCGAGCACAGCCCCTGGTCTTTCCGTCACTTCGTTCTCGGAACCATCGCAATCTTTATATATGTAGGTGTTGAAGTAGGTCTTCCCGGCACACTCAACTTCTTCCTTTCTGACGCTTCTGCAAAGGGTGCAGGTCTTGTTGCAAACGCAGCTGCCATCGCAGGTTTCGTGGCAGGCACATACTGGTTCCTGATGCTCTGCGGCCGTATCATCGGTTCGTTCATCAGCGGCAAGGTTTCAAGCAAGGCAATGCTTACAGTGGTTTCATCCGTTGCCATCTGCCTCATCCTGGCTGCAATGTTCACTCCCAAGACAGTCACCACCAACATGCCCGTATTCACCGGCAAAGGCTTTGACATGGTATCAGTTCCCCTGAGCGCACTTCTCATCGTCCTCTGCGGTCTCTGCACTTCAGTGATGTGGACAGGTATCTTCAACCTCGCAGTTGAGGGTCTCGGCAAATACACCGCACTTGCTTCAGGCATCTTCATGATGATGGTTGTAGGTGGTGGCGTTCTTCCTCTCATCCAGAACTTCATCGCTGACAAGGCCACTTACATGATATCTTACATCGTTCCTCTGATCGGTGTTGCATATCTCCTCTTCTACGCCCTCGTAGGCTCGAAGAATGTTAACAAAGACATCCCTGTAGAATAATATATAATAAGTACATAATGGACAAACCTTACGTAGCCGGTGTCGATATCGGCGGACAGACCACAAAGATAGGCATCGTAGACCGTCGCGGCGACATCATCGCCCAGACAGTCATCACCTCGAAATACGGTGAGGACGAAGGAGAGAAATTCCTGAACTCAGTATGCGACACCATCAAGAGCCTGGCCTCAAACATTGGAATGGACCAGATTCAGGGTGTGGGCATCGGTGCTCCCAACGGCAACTATTACACAGGATGCATCGCATTCGCTCCCAACCTTCCCTGGGCACATCATCACTCAGTGCCCGTAAAGGCATATATGGAGAAACAGCTGGGTGTTCCCGTAACACTCACCAACGACGCCAACGCTGCTGCAGTGGGTGAGATGACCTACGGTGCTGCACGCGGAATGAAGAACTTCATCATGATCACCCTCGGAACAGGTGTCGGCAGCGGCATCATCATCAACGGTGAGCTTGTATACGGTCACGACGGATTCGCCGGAGAGCTCGGCCACACCTGCGCAGTCCGCAACAACGGACGTCAGTGCGCCTGCGGTAAACAGGGCTGCCTCGAGGCATACGCTTCGGCAATCGGTGTTGCAAGAACAGCACGCGAATGGCTCGGTTCAGACAAATATGAAGACAGCGTGCTCAACGATGTGCAGGAAATCACATCAAAGGACGTATATGAGGCTGCCGTGAAGGGCGACAAACTTGCCTTGGATGTATTTGCATTCACCGGCAAGATGCTTGGCCGCCAGTTCGCAGACTTCGTGGCGTTCAGCGCACCTGAAGCCATCGTGGTGTTCGGCGGTCTGGCACGTGCAGGCGAATTCATATTCAACCCCATCAAAGAGGCTCTTGAAGCCAACCTCCTGCCTATCTGGAAAGGCAAGGTGGCAGTAATCCCCAGCGCCCTCAAGGAATCCGATGCGGCTATCCTCGGCGCAAGTGCTTTGGCTTGGTAAATAAAACAATCATAAACAAAAACATGAAAAAGATTTTAACACTCATCACTGTTGCAGCAGCATTGGTTTCATGCGGCAGCAACACTTACACAATCAACGGAACAATCGCTCAGACAGACGATTTGAAAGATGCCATCATCCTCATGAGAGACATGTTCACAGGTGTACGCGACACAGCTGTCATCGTTGACGGTACATTCAAATTCGAAGGCGAAGCAACCGACACCACCGTCAAGACAATCGGTGTCATCGCAAACGGCCGTCAGGTTGGACGCCAGTTCGCATTCATCCCCGAGAAAGGCAACATCGTCCTGAACCTTGATTCACTCGACTTCACAGCCGGCAAACTCACCACAGCTCTCAACGAGTTCTACGACAATGCCCGCGAACTCTACAAGAATGATGACGAGGAAGGTGCAAAGAAACTCATGAAGGAAACTTTCGATGCAAACAAGACCAATGGTCTCGGCGCATACGTCCTCCGCAACAGCATCTATGACTTCACATCAAACGCAGAGCTTGACGAGTGGCTCGAAGGCGCAGCTGACTTCATCAAGAACAGCAAGTTCGTGACTTCAGCAAGAAAAGATCTCACCGCTATCGAGAACACCTGCCCCGGCAAACCTTTCGTTGACGTTACAGGCGGCAAGACTCCCGACGGAAAAGACGTTTGCCTCAGCGACTTTGCAGGCAAAGGCAAATACACAGTTGTTGACTTCTGGGCTTCATGGTGCGGTCCCTGCCGCGGTGAAATCCCCTACCTCATCAAAGTCAGCGAAGAATATGCAGACAAGAACGTTAATGTTGTAGGTATCGACGTATGGGACAACCAGGACGGTTATATCAAAGCTCTTGGCGACCTCGGAATCAACTACACTACTTTCACTGTAGGTGACGACAAGTCTGCAACTGAGAACTATGGTATCAGCGGTATTCCTCAGATCATCCTCATCGGCCCCGACGGTACAATCCTCGAGCGCGAACTCCGCGGCGAAGGCATTCACGAGGCTATCGACAAACACCTTGCAGAGTAATATCAATCAACAAATTACCAAACAATAAAAGAGGTTCCGGAATCCGGAACCTCTTTTATATTCTGAGCCTTTTACGGGACTCGAACCTGCGACCTGCTCATTACGAATGAGCTGCTCTACCAACTGAGCTAAAAAGGCCTCAATGAGTCTTATTCAGCCTGCTCCTCAGCGGGAACAACCTCGAAATTGACGGTAGCCTTGATATCGCGGTAGCATTTTACGATTGCCTCGTATGTGCCGACTTCCTTTACGTTGTCTGCACCTGCGATCTCGATGTCCTTGCGGTCAACATTGAATCCGAGAGCTGCGAGAGCTTCAGCGATCTGAATGTTGCTTACTGAACCGAACACTTTACCGTTTGAGCTTACTTTGGCTGCAACCTTTACAGCTGCTGCGCTGAGGTTAGCTGCAAGAGCTTCAGCGTCTGCGCGGAGCTTAGCCTCTTTGTGAGCTTTCTGACGGAGGTTCTCTGCAAGAACTTTCTTAGCTGAGGGAGTAGCCATGATGGCGAATCCCTGGGGGATAAGATAGTTAGCTGCGTAACCGTTCTTTACTTTAACGATCTCGTCTTTGTAACCGAGATTCTTGACGTCCTGTTTGAGAATGATTTCCATATCCTAGCCTCCTATTTCATTAAGTCAGTTACATAAGGGAGAAGTGCAAGATGTCTTGCTCTCTTGACTGCCTGAGCCACCTTTCTCTGGAATTTGAGAGAAGTACCGGTGATGCGGCGGGGAAGGATCTTACCCTGCTCGTTCAAGAATTTCTTGAGGAACTCGGGGTCCTTGTAGTCTACATATTTGATACCTGCTTTTTTGAAGCGGCAGTATTTCTTTCTCTTAACGTCCACTGTAGGGGGGTTGAGATATCTGATATCGTCTTGCTGTGCCATGATTATTCCTCCGTAGTTGTTTTAGGTTCTGCTTCTGCTGCAGCTTTCTTAGAACGGCGACGCTCTGCGTAAGCTACTGCATCCTTGTCCATAGATACAGTCTGGAAACGGATGATGCATTCATCACGTTTGAACTGTGTTTCGAATTTGGCGATAAAGTCAGGCTCAGCCTTGAACTCGAAAAGGTGATAAAAACCTGTGGTCTTTTTCTGGATGGGATATGCAAGTTTGCGCAGGCCCCAATCCTCCTGGTACACGATCTCGCCACCGTTGTCGGTGATAAGAGCAGCGTACTTGGCAACCGCTTCCTTCATCTGAGAGTCAGACAAAACGGGAGTTGCAATGAAAACGGTTTCGTACTGTTTCAACATTTGATTAAAAGTTTATAATTGTTTGTTAGTAAAAGGGCTGCAAAGATATTATATTTCCCTCAATTCACAAATTTTTCTTACTTTCGTACTCCGTAAAAGCTTACAGGCACGTCACATGAAGGCAAAAATCCACTTTATACTTCTAATTCTTCTTCTGACCGTTTCGTGCGCATGCTCCAAATATCCGTCAAAGATAGCAGAGCTGGAGCTGCGCCAGGCAGAACTCCAGAGACAGTACGAAGAGATAGTATTGAAGGACTCCATTGAAAAAGCACCCGCCATCTCCGTCACATTCGACACTATGGACATCTGTCTCGAGGCCGGTGCATCATCAACGATACATTACCATATCACCGACGGAGGTGAGAATCCCCTTGTGAGAGTCTTCTCCATTGACGGATGGAAGACCGAGCTGGTGGAGGAAAGCCCCTCCGACGGATATTTCATATGCACGGCGCCGCAGACTCCTTGCGACGGCAGCGCCACTGTGCTTGTGAGCGACGGAATCCGCAGGACATCTGTATACACCCTCTCTTTCAGCGCGGCGGATTTCATAACAATTTCAGAGAACTGCCTCTACGTTCCGGCTGAGGGTGGCGAAAAGACCTTGGACCTCAGAACAAATGTTGAATATGAGCTGTCCTGCAGTGCAGGCTGGATCAAGGCCGCCGGCACAAAAGCAGTGCGCGAAGAGGCACTTACGTTCAATGTGGACCCCAACCCTGCCGCAGCGCCGAGGAAGGCCTCCATCACACTGAAGGGAAACGGCATCACCACAGACCTTGCAGTGTTCCAGAGTGGCCGCAGACCGGAGCGTGACGACAAGGTGCTTCCAATTCTGGCCTGGTACAGCATACCGGACAGATACATTTCTGTGGAGCGCTACGCAGAGCTTGAGGATTGCGGATTCAACATCTCATTCTCGCAGTTCACCGACCACGAAACCGTAAAGAAATCACTTGACATGGCTGCCCGGACAGGAGTCAGGCTGCAAGTCTGCTGGAGCGGGTTGGAGCAGGATGCCGAGCAGTGCGCTGCAGAGCTCAAAGACCACCCCGCACTCTGGGGATACCACATTGTGGACGAGCCGGGCCCCGCGGCATTCGACGGTCTTGCCAAACTCACCCGCCGCCTTGAGACGGCCGACCCCGCACACCCGTCATATATCAATCTTCTGCCCGACTATGCAGGAACGGGAGCTCTGGGCGGCACCTTCAGACAGTATGTGCACAACTATATGGAAACCGTGCATCCTCCCCTGCTCTCCTTTGATTTCTATTCCATCCGGTTCAACGAAATAGTGTCAAGCTGGTGGAGCAACCTGCTCGTCTGCTACGAAGAGGCAGAGGCCGCAGGAGTGGACATGTGGGCCTTCGTGCTCAGCACAGCTCACGACCCATATCCCGTCAGCACACCTGAGATGCTGCGGCTGTATGCCTATACCGACCTTGTCTTCGGAGCGCAGGGAATACAATATTTCACCTACTGGTGTCCCGGTCAGGAAACCTGGAATTTCCACGAAGCCCCCATCACGATGGACGGCAGGCGTACCGCCACATACGATATGGTGAAGGAGATGAACCGCGAGCTGCAGAACCGCGCATTTATATTCTCAGGTGCCGATTTCACCTGGATGCGGAGCGTGGGAGGCACAATTCAGGGAGTGAGCGCCCTCTCTTCTTCTGAATACCCTGCAGGAATAAGCAGCATCAGCGCCAACGACAGGATGGCCTCTTCACTCTTCACCAACGAGGGTCACGAATACATAGCTTTTGTCAACTGCACATATCAGGCGACCCGCACTCTTGATATCACACTCACCGGTACTGCTGAGGTGATTGATGCCGAAGGACGCGCGCAGAGTGTGCCGGCAGGACATAATTCATTTGTTGTTGGCAAAGGTGACATCCTTATTCTCAGATTGAAATAGAAATGCGGAGCCTGAGACTGACATATACACTTGCCATTGTGCTGCTTGCGGTCTCATGCAGCAAGGCTGCCCGGCTGGAGGATATCAGCAGGCTGGAGCGCTCCATCGACAGCCTCAAGCGCGCGACAGCCGCCCGTGCCGACTCCGCCGCAAATCCAAGAATCATCCCGATGCCGGACCTCGGTATCACCTTCAGCGGTAATGACACCGTGCTCCGCGCGGGCGGCAGTGCAGTTGTGAGATATACCATCTCACAAGATGCAGGAGATGTTGAGATAAGCGCGCAGTCTGCCAACGGCTGGACAGTTCATATAACGCCCGTATCCGCCACGGAAGGAACGCTTGATGTCACAGCTCCAGTTCCCTACCGGGAATGCGACATCCTTGTGAGCGTGAAGGGACGTGACGGGTTTGAGAACACGGCAGCCCTGCTTATCGGTCATGCCGTGCAGCACGATCTCAGCGCCTTTGACACCGCCAACTGCTATATCGTGTCCGAAGCGGGTGACTAC
Source organism: Bacteroidales bacterium (assembly GCA_045617865.1). Taxonomy (GTDB): domain Bacteria; phylum Bacteroidota; class Bacteroidia; order Bacteroidales; family UBA932; genus Equibacterium. The sequence continues at coordinate 46,578 of JAZLJK010000041.1, forward strand.
AGTTTCAACGCTTCAGTCAAAGGCAACGGAGAGAAAGGGCTGTTTGACGGCGAACTGCCGACCCTCAGCGCATCCATCACCCCCTCGGCCGCAGAGATTCTGTTCTGCCAGAACAATGTGATACAGGATGCTGTCCTGGCAGACGGAAGGATATCATTCCATGCCACGGGGCTGCGCGGGAATGCCCTTGTTGCCGCTTTGGACGCCTCCGGCACCATTCTCTGGAGCTGGCACATCTGGTGCACAGACCGGCCTGCAGAATACAGCCACACAAATCTCACAGGCTCCACATTCACTCTGCTCGACCGCAATCTTGGCGCGATATCGTGCCGGGAGGAGGATGGACATGACACATACGGCCTGGTGTACCAGTGGGGCCGCAAAGATCCTTTCGTGCCGCTGCCGGAGTGGAACGGGCTTTATGAAACCAACGCCGCAGATGATGTGGACTTTTCGGTAATACACCCGCTGGTGCCTCTTGCATCTGCTTCGCTGCAGGGCGACTGGGGCACAGAAAGCAACAGATGCCTGTGGGGCAACTACAACCCCAACAAGCACCTGAGCGCAGAGATGATAGGCAAGACAATCTATGACCCCTGCCCTCCCGGCTATCAGGTGGCGCCTTCCGACACATGGTCGGGCATCAACAGCACCAACACCACAGTCACATCCCGCGGATTCTGGTATCAGACAGATGAAGGTCCCACTTTCTATCCCTTCTCAGGATGCCTCAACCAGAGCGGCGGCTGGTATTTCTATCCGGAAGACAGCGGTGACTTCACCAGAGCATGGTGCATCTATATGGCCGAGCTCTGGACCAGCCGCACCAGCAGAGTCAGCAGCACCAACGACGGCGGATCCACCGCCAAGATATATGCAACATTCCATCCCGACACCAGGGCAGTCACAGGCTGCTTCTTTGACGAAGCTGTAGACGCTGCGGAAGTCCGCCTCATGGCGCTGCCTGTAAGATGCTCACGGGAAGAATATGAATACGACTAACAATATGACAGACAAGCGACTTCAAGTATTCTGCACTCTTGCCGAGTGCCTCAGTTTCAGCCAGACAGCAAAACTTACCGGCATCAGCCAGCCTGCGGTCACCAAACACATAGCCGCGCTGGAGGCCGAGTTCGGCTGCGCGCTGTTTGTCCGCTTCGGACGCAATGTGATGCTCACCGAAAAGGGTGAGGAGATACTTCCATACGCCCGGAAGATCCTGGACGCCTACACGGTGCTGGACGGACTTAAATAAGAAAGGCTGCCCGTTTGAGCAGCCTTACTTATTTCATCATCAAGGACGGATTATTCGTTCCAGCCCATATATTCCCAAGTGAAATTGGTAATATGCTCAACATCTTCCTCCCAGCCAGTCCATCTGAATCCCACAACTTTGTAGGTCACACCATCAACTGTGTAGTCAAAGGAAATCTTGTCAGCATAGTACTTGTCAGTATCTGTTGAAGATGCTGTCTGGTATCCATCAAGCTCAATGGTGCCATTACCGATTTCAACATCATGGATTCCTGTCTCGTCAAGACCGTAACCATAAGTTGTATAATAAGTAGTGGGATACACCCAGTTCTTGATCTGATTCAACGGAGGTACAGACTTGATCTCGCCTTCTGAAGCGAATGTCAATGCTTTAACATCGCATTTCACCTTTGCACAGATGACCTCTGTAAAGGGGGTTCCTGTTGCTGCATAGTAATTCAGATAATTGCAGACATTGATCCACAGCTCACCTGGAGTGTCGTCAGTAGTACCTGAGACGAACACATCAAAATACTCGTCAGCAGCTTCCCAGTTGTCTACTGCTGCATCAGCAGCATTTGTATATGCAAGACATACATAACGGCCATCCATAGGGGAAACAGATGTTGTTTCCGGCTCTGCCACCTTGTAAGTCTCGCATGACACGAACACCATGAGAGTGGCTGCCAGGAAAAGAGAATTCTTTAATATCTTTTTCATGTTATTGCCTTATTTCATTTATTGTTATTTCTGCCACCACAAAGGTGTGTCCATAGGAACGACATCAGGTGTGTTCGCATTATAAAGAGACGAACGCTGAGGGTAAAGGTAACGATGAGGGAATCCACCGATTGAACCATCGAATTTTGAGATATCCTTACCTCTTTCAGGGTAACCGGTACGGTTTATGTCAAACCACGCACTCCATGCATTGCAACGAATTGAAGCAAGCCATTTCTGCATGATGATCTGCTTAACCATAGCCTCTTTGCCACCTGCCTTGAATGCATAATCACCTTCGAGAAGATCAGATGCATCAAGTCCGAAGCGGTCAAATGCATATTCTACACCTGCCTCATAGTGGGCCTGTGCATTAACTGCATCATTCAGTCTCGCGTAAATCTCAGCTGCATTGAATTCAGCCTGAGCAGCGGAGAAGAAGTATACGGGGTCGGTGGCTGCAAGATTGAGCTTTGAAGAAGCGTTTGTTGTGATTGATGTACCATAAGCACCACCCACATATGCACCATTTCTCTTTGTCGTATAGAACATGTCAACACGGGCGTCATCAGCACTCATTACATCAAGGACATCCTTGCAGCAGCGAAGGTTTTCTGTGGTGTTCAACTGACGGCGGTCTGACTCATAGAAGGGGTTCGAGCGGTCAGCAGTATCCTCGAAATGATCCAGCTTGGCATCGTCTGAAAGGATAGGATTGGCAAGTGCGGCCTGAATCTTTGACTTGTTGTTGTCAAAGTCGCGGAGCAACATATCAATGTAGAGTGAGTTTGCAAACTCATACCAGAGATCGCCATCGCAATTGAATATCATATCATACTGATAGTAGACATCACCTGCGAATGCTGTAAGGACAGCCTCCTTATCCATTGCAAGGATACTTTCCATTTCAGCAACAAGCTTGTTGTACACATCTTTCTCGGCATCAAAGTGAGGCTGGTCTATTGTCGTTCTCTGGCACCCTTCAGTATATGCCACGTCGCCATAGAGGCTGTTGAGGATATAGAAGCAGTATGCACGGAGAGTTCTGCCCATGAATTCGAAATCAATAAGAGAGGCGTCATCCTTGCTGCCTTCGATAATTTCGTTGAAAGTAGGGATTACCATTGAATAGAAAGTAGTCCATACATCTGAGAAGTAAGATGATGTATACTGAAGGTCATACTGGTAGATATCATTGTACTGGTTGGTGGATGACCCCTGTACTGCATGCTGGCTCCACAATGTACCTATCAGTTCCATATTGTACCCCACCTTTGAAGCCATTGCCACCTGAGCGGCAGAAAGCATTGCATAGGGCTCAAGCGTGGGGAGGTAGTTGGGGTTATCGTTGATATCCAACCATTCCTTGCAGGATGTCGCAAACAGTGACATTGCGACAAGTGCTATTGTAAGTATTTTTTTCATATCGAAATAATATTGACGGTTAGAATGTTAATTTGATGCTGCCACCGAATGTACGTACCGAAGGAGCTGCATAGAACTCACCGAACTCTGAAGTAAGGTCGTTACCATAGTTGGTAACCTCAGGATCGATGACACCCTGGTCAGGTGTCCACATAAGAAGGTTACGCCCCACGAGGCTGATAGAAGCATCTGAAACAGGGAGGGACTCAAACCATGCTTTTGGGAGCTTATAAGTGAGATTGACATCACGGAGTTTGAGGAATGACTTGCTGATAAGACCCTTATCACCCATGTACGGGTTGCTTGAATCGTTATAGTAGTTATTCAAAGTGTTACGCATATCAACAGGAATGTTGTTCTCTACGTACTCACCGTCAACTATTCTTACAGAGTGAGGGAAAATGAATGAATTCCTTTCATTGTATATTGTATCCTCATGGTTACCGGTGAAGTACAGGATATCATTTGTTGAAGAGTACATCAGGCCACCATGACGCCAGTCAAGGTTGAATCCGAGCGAGAGATTCTTGTATGTGAACATGCTCCCGAATCCCATCATGAAATCAGGGTCAGCATTGCCAACGACCTTTGTCTTGCTTGTTGACATATAAGGATATCCGGTGTTGCTGTTTACAACAGCGTAGCCTTTGTAAGGGCAGTCATCAGCGCATGGATTCTCTTCATCACCAACAACCTGTATGTCGTCGTAGATCCAAGTTGTGAGAGACTCTCCAACCTTGGCTTTGAGAGCGGCACCACCTGAAAGAGAATAGATAGCATACTCTTCAAGACCTTCCCAGAGTTCCTTGACAGTATTGATGTTCTTTGAGAAATTGTATGAAATTGCCCATTCAAAGTCTCTTGTCCTTACAGGAATGAAGCTTGCCATCAACTCAACACCCTTGTTGTTGATGAGGCCAACGTTTGCCACCTTGCTTGTATAGCCTGATTCAGGAGCAAGTGTCGCGCTGATGATCTGGTTCCTTGTGTCCTTGTTGTAGAAAGAGAGGTCGATGTTAACCCTGTTCTGGAAGAATCTTGCATCAATACCGAACTCAGTTTCAGTTGACATTTCAGGTTTGAGGTCTGTGGTTGCCTTTCTTGTAGAAGAAGTACCGCCATTCACACCATCAAGAGGCATCTGGATTGAGCCGAAACCACTTGTCACGCTATAACCGAGATAATAGTAAGGGTTGGTAAGATATACGCCCGCATCGTTACCGGTCTTACCGTAAGCGGCACGGATTTTCAAGAAGTTCACTGTCTTGTTATTCTGAAGAGCAGGTATCATCTGTGAAAGAATGACTGCAGTGTTTGCACCCCAGTAGAAGAAGCTGTTGTTCTCAATAGGCAGGGTTGAAGACCAGTCGTTACGAGCAGAGAGTGACAGATAAACCATCTCGCGATAGTTCAAGTCAGCCTGTGCAAGCGCACCCACAAGACGGCGCTGGCTTATAGTTGATGAAACGGGAGGAATCATTGACGTTGTGTTGTCGAAACTTGGATATCCTGCCACCATAAGCCCCTGAACATACCCACCGATACTTGTTGATGTCCTCTGGTTAATGTTCCATCCGGCAGTAAGATTCAAACCGAAATTGTCATTCAGATGATAGTCACCTGTTGCAAGAATAGATGCGTCTATCTGGTTCCATGCTGATGAATTCTGTGTGAACTTACCGATTTCAGGACTTGCTTCGTCATAGTTGATTGTACCTGCCAGTGTGGTAGTCCACAACTCATTGTATGACATATAACGTGCGTTTGAGAAGTCACCTCCGACTCTACCTATGATCTTGGTGTTGGGCAGGAATTCATAACCAATTTCCAACTTGCCGTATGTACGCTCATCCTCCTGTTTTGCATATGAATGGTCTACAATCCACCAGGGATTCTTTGCATAAGGAGTGTAGAATGTGTTGGCATTGTTATAAACTCCTGAATAATCTTTCAAGTCAGCATAATGGATATCATTAGGATACTGATAGATATCATTGTAAATTGTTGATCCGTCGCCACCTTGTCCTGACATCACATTACGCGCATTTTTGCGGACATAGCTGATGCTGTAGTCGAAATAACCCTTTCCTTTGAAGAGAAGAGTGTGTCCACGGAAAGAGAAGTTATTTCTCTTATATGTATCAGCAGTTGAGGGAAGAACTCCATTTGAGTATGTGTTGCCATAATTGAACATGAAGCTGCTGTTCTCGCGGCCACCCTGAACAGTAATACTGTTGTTCATCTCGAAGCCCATGTCGAAGAATTCACGGACTGAGTTCTTTGCGAATTCATATTTCTTCATGCGCGGTTCTTCTGTGAGGCCAGCATAATATGCCTGTACATCCCACTCGTGCATACGCCCGTCAAGGCGGTTGCCCCATGAACCGTTCTCGTTCGATGCCCATCCGCCGAGAGCTGCACCTGAATAAGGAACACCATATGCTCCACCGTATCCGCCATCACCATAGAAGGCATAGTACCAGCCTTGTCCGAACATATTCTGGAACTGTGCTGTACGAAGCACGTCGCTTGCCATGAAGGTACCCTCGTATGACACCTTCACAGCCTCGTTCAAACGGCCTTTCTTAGTTGTCATGATAATCACACCATTTGCAGCACGGCTACCATAGAGAGCGGTTGCAGAAGCACCTTTGAGGACAGTGACAGACTCGATTTCATCAGGGTTGATATCACCTGCCTGGTTACCGAAGTCAACAGCATTGTTCATTTCGTCAATTCCTGAGAATGAGTTCTGCACAGGCACACCATCAATGACATAAAGAGGGTTGTTTGATCCAAGTGAGGAATAACCGCGGACGATGACTTTCTGAGATGTACCTGTACCACCGGCCTGTGTAATCTGAACACCGGCAACTTTACCCTGCAAGCCTGAAACGATGCTTGAGGACTTACCGAGAGTGAGCTGGTCTGCATTGACTTTGGCAGCTGCATAACCAAGAGTCTTCTGGTCTCTTGTCATACCTGTCGCAGTGACAACTGCCTCATTGAGGAACATTGAATCGGTTTCCATCTTTACAGCGATGCTCGCACGACCGCCAACAGGAACCTCAGCAGTAGTATAACCGACGAATGAGAAGACGAGTGTACCGTCTGAAGGTGCATTGATAGCGAATGCACCGTTTGCATCTGTAGATGCCCCCTGAGTAGTACCTTTGACAGCCACTGTCACATAAGGCAGCGGTTCGCCGGTATCGGCATCAGTAACAGTTCCCTTCACAAGCATACCTTGAGCGTAAGCGACGCTGGCAGAGCAGACGAGCAGAAGGGCTGCAATCATTAATCTGATTTTTTTCATCTGTTAGTTTTTTAAGTTAATAATATGTTATGATTTTTAATAAATTGCACACAAAAAATAAAAAAATATATCCCAAAATTTGATTCTGAGAATCATTGCTGTCCACTAAAAGTTGTGGACGATTATTATAAAGTTTAACATTTAAAACAAAGTTGGTTCACTGTAACCATCAAGTTCATTGACAATATTGTAGTTAGGTTTTGCAAAGAGGGCTTCAAGAGGTGTAGTGTCT